>JAKFCT010000106.1:0-4150 GCA_036676495.1 Candidatus Sericytochromatia bacterium | reverse complement strand
GAGCGATACCGAGATCCGGGTGAAGGTGCCGGAAGGGGCGCTGAGCGGCCCGGTCGTGGTTCGTTCGAACGGAGTGGCGAGCAACGCCCTGGACTTCCAGGTGATCGCGAGCCTGAGCGTGAAGCCCTACTACGCGGGGCTGTTCGTGGGCGATCGCCGCAAGTTCGACGTCGAGGCCTGGGACGGCCTCGGGGCGGTCGTCCCCGACCCTTTTTTTGCCTGGGAGTTGGGCTCGCCTTTCCTGGGCACGTTCACCGAGCAAGGTGAATTGACCGCCCGCGAGGAGGGCTGGTCTAAGATCCGCGCGGCGAGCGGCAACGTCCAGGGCCTCGCGGCCGTCGGGGTCACGCCTTTTGCGATTGCCCCCACGCGTGCCCAGGGTGAAGCCCTCACCGGAGTCATCGGTCAACTCCTCACCCGCCCGGAGGGGCTTTACTTCACTCAGGTGACGGGCAATCGGATTTCATTTCGGGATTCGGCGGGGATTCAGCGCGTCCTGGCGGGGACCGGTGAGCGAGGCTCCAGCCCGGACGGCACCCCGGCCTTGGAAGCGAAGCTTTACTTCCCGGATGGCCTTGCGCTGGACTCCCAGGGAAATCTCTACTTCTCGGAGAAGGGGAATCATCTCGTTCGCGTGATTCCCCGCGTCGACACGACGTTTGCCGGACGGGACCTGAAGGCCGGCAAGCTCTATACGCTGGCCGGCACCGGCACGGCGGGCTCCCAGGGAGATGGCGGACCGGCTTGGGAGGCGAGCCTCAACGCGCCGGCTGCGCTTGAACTGGGGGCGAACGGAGGGCTTCTACTCGGGGGAAGCCTGCTGATCATGGATTCCCAGAACCGCCGCATTCGGGAAGTGGCGAGCGACGGCACGATCGCCACCGTGGTCGGTGGGGGCGGTCAGCCCATCTCATCGGAGGGAGTCGTCGCCCAGGCCTACGGGGGGGACGTGGGAAGCTGGTTAGGCCGGGATGAGGCGGGAAACCTGGTCTTTTCCAACTACAGCCAGCTGCTCTTCCATTGCCGGGTGGCGGGGACGTACTTCGGACGCGCGATGACCGCCGGACGGATTTACCCCGTCGCCGGGAAGACGATCACGGGTTTCGATGGGGACGGCTCGGGGCTCGCCGTTCGCTTGTGGAGTCCGCGAAACATGGTCTTCGACCGTGCAGGGAACGTGTACTTCCTGGAGGACGGTACGGGAGGCATCCGGGTCCTGCGCGCGGATGGAAACGTTCGATGGGTCGGGGGGGTGATGCTGCCAACGGATTTCCGGAGCACGACGAGTTTCACGGAAGGGGAACCCGCCACCTCCATGAAACTCGCTCCCAATTGCCTTGGAATTCGTGCCGATGGGTCGCTCGTGGTGGGAGACGGGTTGGGTCTCCGGTTCCACGATCTATTCTGGCGCCTGGCCGGCGCGGATTATCCCCAGTAGATGGCTCCGTACGAGCATGACGCGATGGCCGTCTCGACCAGCGGATTCTGGGTGTCGGCTCCGTCCTTGATGCGGGCATACCCGTCCGCTCCGAACTCGAAGACGGAGGGGCAGATGCGCACGCATTCGCCGCTCTTACCGCAGTACGTCTTGTCCACGATCAGGATTGCCATGGCTGCCTCCTTTGTTATGTGGGGGTACCCGCCCGGGAGAGCGGACACTCGTACGGGTCGAAACGGGCATGCGGAGCCAATTATCGCGGGTTGTCGGGCCTTAACCTGGCATGTATACTAGCAAGCATGGGTTTGCTGTGCGTGTAAACCTGATGAGAAGTTGATTAGCGGCCTGATAAATCCTTGATAAACATCTGTGACTGGGTTGTTTTGTCTGGAAGGCCGACAAGAGGCCCTGGAGGACCACCTTGCTGCTGGGACAACTGATTCGCCGATTGCTGATCCCATTTGTGGCTTGCTTGCTGGCTGGTTGCATCATCCAGCCCCACGCGGAGCGGCCGCTATCGAGTGCCGAGCAGCCGGATCGGATCCTCCTGGCGCCGGTTCGGGCCACGTTGTACGTGGGAGCCGACGGCGGAGACGAGGAGCGCTTCCCCTCTTCCCTGAGCTTCGTGGCCCGGGTGCTGAACGCCCAGGGCAGGGTGCTCGACGGAGAGGCCGGGGTCCTGGTCGCGACCTCCTCGGATGAGGCGATCGCCAAGGTGGATGCATCCGGGCGCATGACGTCCGTGGCCTCCGGCAGCGTCATGCTGATCATCCATGCGGCGGCAAGGCCCTCGCTACGGGCGACCGCCTCCGTGACCGTCCTTGATGTGGGCCATGCGGCCGTGGATGTGAGGTAATCCGCCATGAGACGGCTTTTTCTGGGCTTGCTGATGTGGACGCTCGTGGCGGGATGCCAACCGACGGCCCTCTCGCCTGTCCTCTCGCCTCCCCGGGACCTCCTGGAACCTCGAGGGACCCTCGAGGACGATCAGGGCTGCCTTCGCGTTAGCTTGAACTGGCCCGCGAACCAACCCTGGCGAATCCAGTACATTCCGACCGTCGCCACGCGCGCAGTCCTCTCGGTCCGAAAATCCACCGGTGAAGAGGTGGCATTGCTGGCCCTCTCGCGGGCGGACGCGTCCGGCGCGAACGCCAGCTTCCATTTGTCTCCGGGAACGGGCTACACGGCCACGGCCACCTTCTATGACGAGAAAGACCACCTGGTTGCCAAGGGAACCAGCCTACCTTTCGGAATCGAACGCCAGCGAACCGTGACGGTCGGCCTGACGGTCTCGCCGATCGCCTCGACGGTCGTCGGCAACGGGGTGACGAGTTACACGGGCGATGGCAGCCCCGCTGCCCTGGCGCAGCTCTTCACTCCCCTGGGCATGGCGGCGTCTCCCCAGGGCGACCTCTACATCGCGGATTTTGGCCACCATGCGATCCGGAGGGTGGATGCCACGGGGATCATCGACACGGTTGCGGGCAACGGTGTGCCCACCTCGTCCACGGCCCCGCTGGGAGACGGCGGGCCAGCGGCTGACGCCACCTTGCGTGCTCCGAGCGCCGTCGCCATGGCGCCGAACGGGGATTTGCTGATTGCCGACACGCAGAACGGCCGGATCCGCATCCTCCCCGCGGTGGACGGCGTCCGCTACGGAAAGACCCTCACGTCAGGCCTCATCGAGACCGTTCTGCAGGCGTCCATCCCCGGCCCCGTCCTCATCAGCCTGGCGGTGGACCCGGCGGGCAACGTCTTCGTGGCCGAGCGTCACCGCATCGTCATGCTGACCCCCGATGGGGAGCGTGTTCCGGTGGCCGGTTTGAGCGCCATCGACTTCGGAGTGGGGGACGACGGGCCGGCGCTGGCATCGCGGCTCAATCTGCCGGATGGCTTGCTGGTCGATCCTGTTGGCAACCTGCTGTTCACGGATCGGGGAAATCATCGCGTCCGCATGCTTTGTCGCGAGCCGGGAAATCACTTCGGGATCGCCATGGCGTCGGGCAGCGTCTACACGGTTGCGGGAGGAGGAACGGCTCCTTCGGAAACCAGCCCCGTCGGAGACGGTGGCGACGCCCTCCAGGCCATCCTGACCACCCCGCGGGGATTGGCCCTGGATGCGGGAGGAAACCTCTTCATCGCCGATACCGGCAACCACCGGATCCGGCTCATGTCCCCCGATCGCGTGATCACGACGTTCGCGGGAACCGGGACGGCCACCGCCAAGGATCCGAATAACCTGGGAGACGGCGATCCCGCCTTGTCCGCGACCTTCGCCGCGCCGGTCAGCGTGGTCATCAGCAAGGGCTACCTTTACGTCTCGGATTCGAACAACAACCGGGTGAGGCGCTTCCTGCTCTGATCTGAGGCAGCTGGTCGCAGTCACGTCGAACGGCAAGGCGTCCCCCGGACGAGCAAGCGGGCGAAACCCTGGAAAGGACGCGCGTGATTCGGCGGTTTGGGCTTGCGGGCCCGTTGCTAGTCTTTATATCGCTGCTCTTGGTATCCCTGCTCCTGGGTTGCGGCCCCTGGGATCGCCTCGGCATGTCGAAGCTCCAGGACGGCATCGCCCAGACCACGCCCTTGCATGACGGCGTGACCCAGACGACTCCGCTGGTGACGGGTGAGGTCCGGACGGCCTCGGGCGAGCCCGCCGCCAACGTGCGGGTGGTCTCCTACGTCACGGACCGCCGTCTCGCGTCGGTCGGGAGC
>JAKFCT010000105.1:0-1526 GCA_036676495.1 Candidatus Sericytochromatia bacterium | reverse complement strand
CATCCTCGCCCACTCCAAGGGCATGATCGCCGTCCTCGCCCCCACCGTGAACTCCTACAAGCGCCTGGTACCCGGCTACGAAGCCCCCGTCTACATCTCCTGGGCCCGCAACAACCGCTCGGCACTGGTGCGGATCCCCCGGATCAACCCCCGCCAGACTAAAGCCACCCGCGTCGAGCTGCGCTGCCCCGACCCCACCACCAACCCCTACCTCGCCTTCGCCGTCATGCTCGCGGCCGGCCTCGATGGCATCGAACGCAAGCTCCCCTTGGCCGCTCCCGTCGAGGAGGACCTCTACCACATGGGGCTCGAAGAGCGCATGCAGCGCCAAGTCGACTCCCTGCCCGGCTCGCTGGGCGAAGCCCTCGCCTACATGCAGCAGGACGAGGTGGTCAAGGAAGCCCTGGGAGAGCACCTCTTCAACCGCTTCATCCAGGCCAAGACCCAGGAATGGGACGAGTACCGCATGCAGGTCAGCGAGTGGGAGCACCAGCGCTACCTGTCGATCTTCTAGCGGCCGATCCGCACGGCTGCCGCCCTCCGATTTGGAGGGCGAAAATTCCCCCCATGCCGCCCCTCGGGAGCCAGGCGCATGTGGTAGGCTAGATCCGTGCTCCCCCGCTATTAGAGGACCAACGCGTGCTCACGATGAATTCCACCGACAAGGAGTCGATCCTGGCCCATGCCCGCGAAGAGGGCGTGTCGTTCATCAACCTCCAGTTCTGCGACATGCTCGGCGTCGTGAAGAGCGTCACCATCCCCCTTTCCCAGTTCGAGGACGCCATCGATTTCGGAAAGTGGTTCGACGGCTCGAGCATCGAGGGCTTCGCCCGGATCGCCGAGTCCGACATGTTCCTGCTGCCCGACCTCAGCACCTTCCGGGTGATCCCCTGGGACGTCTCCCCCGGCAAGCAGCATGCCCGCGTAATCTGCAACATCTTCCTGCCGGATGGCACCCCCTTCGTCGGAGATCCCCGCGGCAACCTCCAGCGCATGGTCAACAAGGCCCGTGCGCTCGGCTTCGAGTTCAACACCGGCCCCGAGCTGGAGTTCTTCCTCTTCCGCTCCAACGAGCCCGGCAAGGTCGAACCCCTGCCCAACGATCAGGGCGGCTACTTCGACCTCTCCACCGATCTGGCCATGGACGTCCGCGCCGACATGACCAACGCCCTCGAGGCCATGGGCATCGAGGTCGAGACCTCCCACCACGAGAACGCCGCCGGCCAGCACGAGATCGACTTCAAGTACGCCGACGCCGTCAGCACGGCCGACAACGCCGTCACCTTCCGCTACACCCTCAAGGCGGTGGCCCAGCGGCACGGCCTGCACTGCACGTTCATGCCCAAGCCGATCTTCGGCGCCGCGGGCTCGGGCATGCACACGCACATGTCCCTCTTCAAGGGCGGCGAGAACGCCTTCTACGACGCGAACGACCCCTACGGCCTCAGCGAGCTCGCCCGCCACTTCATCGCCGGCATCCTCGCCCACTCCAAGGGCATGATCGCCGTCCTCGCCCCCACCGTGAA
>JAKFCT010000104.1:0-21871 GCA_036676495.1 Candidatus Sericytochromatia bacterium | reverse complement strand
TCTGCAGGGGCCACTTCGCGCCTCTCTCGACCGCCAGCCGCTTGTCTGCCAGGACCAGGCTGGTGGTTTTCCTTTGGGAGGCCGTCACGCCGCCTCCTCGATCTGGGGATCCGCCGGCTCCGCTGCGAGAATCTCGGTGACCTGGACGGAGATGCTGGCAGTCAACTCCTGCATCGTGCGGATGTAGGCGTCATGGGCCGCCTGCGCCTCTTCCGTCGCCTTCCGCTTTTTGACGCTGGCATCGACCAAATCCGCCCACGCGGTGAGCTTGGTCAGGAAACGCGCCTCCTCCTGGAGCAAGCGGTGCTTCTCGCGCAAGTAATCGTTGAGGTTGCGGCGCTCGGTCTCCGACAGCTCCATGGCGTCGATTCGATTCAGGATGGTGTCGGCCTGAAGCTTGAAGCTCGGTGCAGGAATCTCGCGCATGCTAGGCCGCCTTCCCGATCGACAGTTCGCTCATCCGGATCCGGACAGGGGTACCGTCGGTGGTGAGCTGGACGAGGGCGTAGCCGGCGGCGTGGTTGATCTCGACGATCTCCGCGACGTGCATGCCGGCGTCAGTGGCGAGGGTCAGGTTGGACATCGGGGGCTCCTTTCTTACTCTGCGGCGCCTGCTGGGGCGCCTGGGGGATGACCTTGGTCTTGGGGGCCGGGAATACCTTGATGCCGGATACCGAGTGCTCCAGGTCTCGCCCGGCGCGATCACGCTCGGCTTCCGCGAGGGCCGCGGCGTACCGATTCCCTCTCGCGAGCTCCTTGCGGTAGTCGCCCTTGACGGGCTTCTCGTCGCGCCACGAGCGCACTAGCGCGCCCCGTATTGCGAGAGGACGTAGGGCAGGCCCGAGAAGATGCCGTAGGCGAGGTAGCCGATGCTGAGCGCGATGGCTACCGTCCAGACAAATCGGGTGATCTGCTCGCGACGGGTCTCCTTGACGGTGCGCGGCCGGGCGAAGATGGCGTTGGATTGCTCGATGCGCTGGAGCTGGCCCGTCCGGCTGCTGGCGGACCTGGTGATGATGGGGAACTGGCTCATGCTTCGTCCCCCCATTCCTTTTGCCGGATGGTGAGGATGTCGCCGGTCTGCTGGTTGAGCCGCACGTCCCGCTTCTCGACGGTGATGATCTCGTCCGCGAGCTGCCCGATGCGATCGAGCGCGGCCTTCACGCCTTCGAGGTCGCCCTGCTCGAGAGCCTTCTGAGCGGTGTAGCGTTCGGTCTGGATCTGGTGGGCCAAGGTCAGAATCTCCGTGTCCTGGATGCGCTTTTCGATGAGTAGGTCTGATTCGGTGGTGTGCCGATCCCTGAGCCTCTGGGGCTTCCTGCTCGGGGGATCCGGCAGCTTGGCTTGCGCTGTCGCGGGCATGGTCCCTCCTGCGTGTAAATTTCGTCTTAACCTGCAAACGCGTGGTCGGTTGTTGGGCTTACGCTGGGTTTTGGGTTTGGGTTTCCGCTTTTTCGAACGCTATCTTCTTGAGGGCCTGCCTCAGCCCCCAGAAGGTGGCCGGGTCGTTGTCTCGGTGGCGGTAGAAGGCTTCACGGCCCTCGGGCGTCGAAAGATCGAAGCGGATCGGATGGCTAGGCTGCGGGGTCGCCATCAGGGGCCTCCTGGGACTGCTGAGCTTCCTTCATCCGCTCGATGAAGTCGGCTCGAATGCGGACGGAGCGGCCGATCCGGACAACGTAATCTGTGGGAATGGTGCCGTTCTCGACCCACTGGTAAACGGCCTGGCGAGTCACATCGAGGCGCTCGGCTATACTGGCGGGGCTCAAATAATCGGGCATTCGGTATCACCTCCTCTCAACCAAGTTTTAGAACTTGGTTTTAGGATAAACACGGAACCAAGTTTTGTCAACTAATTACAAGTAATTCAATGCGGTTACATTGGAACCAATGTTTTGTTACGGTCAAGGCATGCGAATTCGAACAACTGTTCAAGACGAGCCATCACCAGGAACGCCGCTTGGTCGCATGCTTCGCGACTACCGGTGGACCTTTCGGCTTACACAGAGGGACGCCGCCAAGGTGCTGGGGATCGGCTATTCGACGCTCCAGTCCTATGAATCCGGCGTCGACGTAAAGACCAAGTTGCCGATCAATCCGCGCGAGAACACGTTGGAAATTCTCTCCCGCCGCATGGTCGAGTACGCCGAGAAGGAGGGACAGCCCCTCACCAAGACGCCCGCCCAGGTCTTTCAAGAGCTGAGGGTCGCGGCCGGGAAGGCGGCTCCAGAGGAGCAGGTCCCCGAGCAAAAAAATGAAGCGCCAAAGCTGAGCCCCATCATCGAGCGCCCAAAGCTCAAGCTCTTGGATGGAGGGATCGACGGCCGATACGAACCGACCGAGGATGAGCTGAAGATCATTCAGCAGGCCGAGGAAGAGGACGTCTGGTTTGGCATCCTCTCGCAGCCAGGCTTCTGGGACGACCCGCCAGAGGATCGTCGTTCCACGTTCCGATATCTCGAAGGCCTGATCGACGAGGCCAGACGTTTCAAACGCCGCCACAGCATCAAGTAACACCGCAGTCCAGAGGTAGTCCGCATCGTGCTAGAGCAACTCGATTTCTTGGTTAGGCGATTCGATATCGACCTCCGCCTAGGCCAAGGCCACTTGAAGAGTGATAGCTGCCTCTCCCAGTTCAATGGGTTCTTCGTCCTATCCGCACGCCGCGGCCTCGAGGGTCCTGAACTCGACGAGGCGATCGCCGTCCAAATCGCCCGCCTGGTGCTCGGCCATGAGGGACGTCGGTGGCGCTGGTTGGACGCACGCCAGGATCGCCGGGAATGGACCCAGGCTCTCCGCTGGGCAGCCAAGACCCTGATTCCCGACGAAGTTATGGCGAAGGCCGAGCGCGAGGAATGGGAGTTGTGGCAGCTCGCCGAAGAGGCAGGCGTGACGGAGCGACTTGCCGGAATCCGGATGGACGGGTGGCTCGTTAACCACCTGGTAGGCGAAGAGTCCAGCAGGTTGGACCGTGAGCCCGAAAATCAAGATGAGGCCTACTCTTTTTTTACGGGTAGGAGTCCAGAATCCTGGGCAGATTTGTAGCAGATTTTCAAAATCTGAAGGGAGGAGCCTGAAAAATGAAGCAGTCCTTGGTGGCATTGGTGGCAGCAGGGCTCATCGGGGTGTTCGGCTTTGTATCCGCAAGTAAGCCTGCGTTCGCTGTTGAAGTATCGGTTCGCACAGGGGTAATCAAGGGCGACGGCTCGATCATCCCAGTTGCCAGACGTCAGTTCATCCTGCAGCCCTGGACGGGAAATCAACGTGAGCTGTATGAAGCGACTGCGAAAAAACATGGGCTAGGCCAGCCCCCACAACAGGATGCCTATCGCAAAACCAGGATTTCTCCTGACAATAACAAGATCATCACTTACACGGATGAAGCGTTCTTGCGCGATTACCAGGCATGGCATCAAAGGGTGAAGGAAAAAGTCGATGAGGCTCAAGCCCTGATAGGGCGTAAGCCGATCATTTTTCAAACTGATCTCGGCGGCAGTGCTACTGTCGAGATACCCGAAGGTAACTGGTATGTCGTCGGCAATTACCAGGACTCATTCTCTTACCTCAATTGGAATTATCCTGTGAGGATTTCCCGAGATACCCGCCTGATTGAGCTTAGCAACGACAACGCAGCCCCTGACAACGAACTCTTAGGCCTTGAGCCGGAAATTTTGCCCGAAACATCGGAGCCAACTGAGCAGGCGAAGTTTGTTCAAAATTTGGCGGTAAGTTTTTTGGCGGTAGCCAGCGGTGTTCTGCTTGTAGCATTTTTGGTAACGCAGCAACAAAGCAAATCAAGTAGCTACTCCCGCTATTAATTGGCCATGAAGTTCTCTCGCCAAGCCCGCCCCATTACTCAGGCCCACCTCGAAGGCGTCGACCTCGAGCTGCGTGCACCGCGGATGAAGATCACCGTCAGGAGCGAGCGGCTCGGGTGGTGGGTTGACCTTTCCTGGCTGACCGATCGCCGGCAGTGGAAGATCGCCTATGCCTGGAAGGTCTGGGGCCGCGATGCAGGCGTTGAGCTCGCTGAATTCTTGCTTGAGCGGTTTTCATCCTGGGAGCCGTGGCACAAAGGAGAGTCGCCGATCCCTGGTTGGCTCAAGGATTGCGCCAATGCAGGTATTCCTGTCCCGATGGAACGGCTTCGCGAGCATTCAAGGAAGGCCACCTCACCATGATCCGTGCCGCCCGTCTCGTCCGCGTCTCCTCTGGCAAGCAAGCCAAGGACGACAGGACCTCCCTCCCCTATCAGCGAAAGGCCCTGACCGAGATCTGCCAGAAGAGCGGCTGGGTCTCTCTTGAGGAAGATCTCTACGTCGAGGTAATTTCCGGGGCGAAGGGGCGAGAGAACCGCGAGACCTTGGACGCCCTCCTCGAGGAAATCAAACGGGGCCGCTACCAGCGGCTCTGCGTCCTCGACTTCGACCGTTCCACCCGCAAGGGCCTCGGCGAGTGGGAAGAAATCAAAGACATCCTCCGCGACGGCGACTGCAAGATCGTCATCAACGGAACCGTCTACGACGTCGAGGACGAGGACCAGGAGTTCCAGACCGATATCCAGGCCGTGGTCGCCAAGCGCGAGCGGCAAATGATCCGCAAGCGCATCATTCGCGGCCTAGAGGTCACCGCGGCCGAGGGCAAGAACACGGGCGGCCGTGTCCCGTACGGCTACCACTCCTACTATCCCGAGACTCGCGACGGGAAAAAGCCCAGGGTCGTGATCGAGATCGTGCCCGAGCATGCCGAAGCCGTGCGCCTTGCCTTTGAGCTCTACGCCACCGGGGTCAAGAGCTACTTCGACGTTGCAGACGAGCTGAACGCCATGGGCTACCGCTACCACAAGGGCGTCGTCTTTAACTGGCAGGCGTCCTACTACATTCTCCGTAATCCGAGCTATGCAGGCCTTGCCGTGCGCCGGCGCGACTACACCAAGCGCCACCATGCCACGAAGCTCCCCCAGGTCATCACCACTTCGAAGGCCTACCCCCCGATCATCTCCCTGGACCTCTGGGAGCGCGTGCAGGCCATTCGCGACGCGAAGCCCAAGTACAGGCAGCAGAACAATCCCCGGCGCCATCCGCTGGCAGGTGTTCTCCGGTGCCAGGGCTGCGGCGGAAGCATGGTGATTCGCCGCGATTACAGCTACCGAGCAGACGGCAGCAAACTTCCGATTCATCAGTACGCCTGCTTTCAGCACCTCAAGCGGATCACGCCATGCCCGAACCCCCAAGTCATCCGCTACGAGATGGCCCACTTGGCAGCAATCGAGGCGCTGAAGATCGTCTCCCAGGGCCTACCAATTGAGGACGACGCCCCTGACGTGGGGAGCGCAAGCGCGCAGCTCGACCTGAAGGCAAAGCTCATGCAACTCGATCAAGAGGAGATGGATCTGCTCTCCCGCCTCAACAAGCCCGTCGAGGAGGGAGGCATCAGAGAGGACCAGTTCCGGCGCTACAATCAGATGCTGCTCAACCGCCGCGACGAGTTCGAGCGCGAGCTGCAGGCCCTCCAGAAACGAAAGCGGCCGAAGGCCTTCGCGATCCCCCAGGCCGAGGTCATCCTCGAGGAGCTGGACATCGACGACCCGCGGCTGAACGACCTGGTTCGCAGCACGTTCTCCGAATTGGTCATGGTGGCCACCGGCGAAAAGGTCCTCATCAAGAAGTGGGCGAAGCGCATGCCATTCAAGGTTCACCGGGTCCAGCGAGCGACGCTGCTGAGTGGCCTTGAGCTGAGCTTTTGATTTACATTTGACCGTTAAGGCCATCAAAACCAAGACGCTGCTGGAGGCGCTCTCGAAACTGGCCCCCGTCAGCGTGGAGCCCTGAAGTCGGTTCCAATCCCGGTCACGCCCCTCGCCACTGGCGGGGGGCGTCCCTTTCTCCGAAGCCCCGCTCCGCTACTGTATAATGAAGGCGGCACGCAGGGAGGAACATCATGAATCGCCTACTCAGCTGGTTTCTCTTGGTCGGATTCGCCGTCGTGGCGCTCGTTTCAGGCGCATGGGCCCAAGCGCCGTCCGTGGCCGTCCTGGAAATCAAGGGGCCCATCAACCCCATGGTCGCAAGTTACGTCGATCGCGGCCTGAAGGTCGCCGCGGAGCAGAAGGCCGGGGCCGTGGTGATCCAGCTGGACACCCCGGGCGGGCTGGATACCGCGATGCGCGACATCATCCAGGACATGATCAGCTCGCCCGTTCCCGTGATCGTCTACGTCTCCCCGCAGGGAGGCCGCGCGGCCTCGGCCGGAGCCTTCATTACCTTGGCCGCCCACGTGGCCGCCATGGCCCCCAACACCGCCATCGGGGCGGCCCATCCGGTCGCCGGAGGCGGCGAGGAAATCAAGGGAGCGATGGCCGACAAGGTCACCAACGACGCCGCCGCCTACATCAAGGGTCTCGCCAAGGAGCGTGGCCGCAACGCCGACTGGGCCGAAAAGGCCGTCCGCAAGAGCGTCTCGGCCACCGCCGACGAGGCCAAGCGCCTGGGCGTCATCGACCTGGTGGCCCCGGACCTTCCCACCCTCCTGACCCAGATCGACGGCCGCCAGGTCACGATCGGCGATCGAAAGGTCACCCTGAAGACCCAGGGAGCCGCCACCCTGCCCCTGGAGATGACGGGCCTGGAGCGCTTCCTCTACACCATCAGCGATCCCAGCATCGCCTTCATCCTCTTGAACCTCGGCATGCTCGGCATCTTCTTCGAACTCTCCAACCCCGGGGCCATCTTCCCCGGTATCCTGGGCGGCATCTGCCTGCTCATGGCCTTCTTCGCCCTCGGCATGCTGCCCGTGAACTACGTGGGAGTCGCCCTGATCGTCCTGGCCTTCATCATGTTCGTGCTGGAGCTCTTCGTGGTCTCGGCCGGGGCCCTGACCATCGGGGGGCTGATCGCCTTGATCTTCGGCGCGTCCATGCTGATCGATCCGTCCACGCCGGGCATCGCCGTGAGCTTGCCGGTGATCCTGACCATGACCCTCGCCACCGCCGGCCTGATGACGGGAGCCATGATCATGGCCATCCGGACCCGGCGCCGGAAGGTCACGACCGGCCGCGAGGAGCTGATCGGGGCGATCGCCGAGGTCCGCAGCCCGCTCGACCCCAAGGGCTTCGTCTTCCTGGACGGTGAGCTTTGGTCGGCCGTCTCGCGCTCCGGCCGGGTCGATCCCCCGTCCCATGTCACGGTCGTCGCCATGAACGGCCTCACCCTCACCGTCGAACCGTTAGCGTCCCCGCAGATACAGGAGACTCCATGATTAGCTTCCTTTCGACCTTCGGGTTTCTCATCGTCCTCGTCATCGCCCTCTTGGCCTCCGCGATCAAGGTCACCCAGGAGTACGAGCGGGGAGTCGTCTTCTTCCTCGGCCGACTGGTCGGCGTCCGCGGCCCCGGCCTCATCCTGCTGATCCCGGTGCTCGAGCGCATGGTGCGCATGGACCTGCGCACGCTCACCCTGGACCTGCCCGTCCAGGAGGTCATCACCCGCGACAACGTCACCATCAAGGTGAACGCGGTCGTCTACTTCCGCGTGGTGGATCCCGCCAACGCCGTGACCAAGGTCTACGACTACGGCGTCGCCACCCTCCAGATCGCCCAGACCACGCTGCGCAACGTGCTCGGCCAGTCCGCCCTCGACGAGATCCTCTCGGAGCGCGAGGAGATCAACAAGCGCCTTCAGCAGATCATCGACGAGCAGACCGAGCCCTGGGGCATCAAGGTCAGCGTGGTCGAGATCAAGGACGTCGAGTTGCCCCAGAGCATGCAGCGCGCCATGGCGCGGCAGGCCGAGGCCGAGCGCGAGAAGCGGGCCAAGATCATCCACGCCGAAGGCGAGTTCCAGGCCTCCCAGCAGCTCGCGGCCGCCGCGGCGGTGATCGCCTCCGAGCCCACCTCGCTGCAGCTGCGCTACCTGCAAACCCTCACCGACATCTCCAGCGAGAAGAACTCCACGATCATCTTCCCGGTGCCCATCGACCTCCTCCAGGGCCTCACGAGCGTCCTGGGCGGCCGCAAGCCCAACCCCTAGCGCGGCTGACACCAAAATTCAGAGGGGGCGCCAAGCGCCCCCTCAACCTTTCGATTACTCCCGGCCGTCGGCGCGGGTCCCCTGGGACTCCGCCACGAGCCGGGCGTAACTTTTCAGCTCGACCTGATCGTCACCGAGCCCGAAGCGCGCCCGCAGCCCCGCCAGGCGGGAAGCGGCATCGGGGCGATCGCTGAGCACCTCGAACTCCGCGAAGTCCTCCCCCAGACCCTCGATCCGATCCAGCGCCACCGTCACTCCGTCCACCTGGTAGGAGTCGCGGGACTTGCGAACGCGCGTGAGCTTCGCATGACCCAACCAGAGGATCAGGGCCTCGAGATCGGCGACGAAGGGGGCCGGGATGGGCACCTCGACTTCGGGGCGAATCTTGGTGCCCTCGGCCGTGAGCTGAAACTGGCCCTTGCGGGTGAGCAGCCAGGCGCCGTTCTCCTGGCGGATCCGCAGGACGCGATCGCCGACGTCGAAGTATTGGTCTTCCTGCTCCCAGTGCTCGCAAGCCGTGCCTGCGAGCGCGTCCTCGATCGCTTGCCGCTGCCCCGGCTTGAGGCGATACTTCACCTCGATTTCAAGCCCCTTGCCCATCCGGACCTCCTCGTATTAAGTCTGCGTCAAATCTTCGCTGAGATTGGATTCCTCGCCATCAAACCTCCATTAAACCCTGCAAGCCGCCTCCTGTCTGCGGGTATAGCCATGGAAGGGCGACGCGACCAGGGAGGATACTGATGACGAACCGCAGGATCGATAACGGCTATCCGGTTGGGGGAACGCAGCCGCTCTCCCGGAGCATCTCGCAACCGCTCCCGCAGCCTCCCGAGCCGCCCAAAGCGCCCAAGGCCGCGCCTCCCGCCGATGAAAAGGCCGTGACGGGGCGAAAGCTGGAGTTGCCGAAGCCGGATTCGGCGATCGACAGCAAGCGCCAGGAGCTTTCCGACAAGAAGTTGAAGCTGACGCAACTGCAGCTGGAGATGAACTCCGCGCAGGCCGACAGCGAGAAGAAGAAGGCCGAAGCCGAGAAACAACCCCTCTGGAAGCGCGCGCTCAATGGAGTGGCCGACTTCGTGGGAGACGGCGTGCAGAGCCTCCTGGCAAAGGCCAAGGAGGAGGTCAACGAACTCGGCGAGCAGATCGCCAAGCTCGAAAAGGAAATCGACGAGGCCGTCCAGACCGGCAGCGACATCCTGAGCGCGGGCGTCCAGGAATACCGCGAATCCCGGGCCGAGGGCCAGAGCCTCTTGGGCTCGATCAAGGATGCCGCGGAGGTTTCCGGCAAGAAGGTCTACGACGACGTGATCGACCCCCGCCTGGATCGCTCCGTGCTCGGCGCGGACGACGAGTTCCAGGACCAGGCCGTCGGAGCCCTGGGCCCCGTGCTGACCAATCGACTGAGCGTCGGCGAGTCGGTTTCCATCAAGATCGAAGCCGGCGCCACCATTCCGCTGGAAGAATTCGGGATTCCCAACGCGAAGGTCGATGCGGGAGGCACCCTCTCGATCGCCCGGATGCCGAAGCGCGACGCCGAGGGGAAGATCCTCCTCGAGCCGAAGGATGCCAACGGCAACCCTCCCACCGAGTTGAAGGTGACCATGGAGCTGGAAGGCCGGGCCGGCGCCAGCTACTCGGCGAACGTCGGCTTCGATGCCACCGTGAAGGCGGCCGGCTACGAGGCGGGCATCAAGGCCTCCGCCAACGCGGAAGCCGGAGGCGGCGTCACCGGCCGGGTGGCCTTCGCGTTCGCCTTCGATCCCAATGATGGCAAGGACATGGGCGTGCTCACCGGCATGATGAAGATGGCCGGTTCCGCGAGCGCCGAGAGCGCCATCCCGGGCGTCGGCACGGCCCTCGCCGGCAAGACGGCGCTGGAAGGCCGGGAGCTCATCGCCGAGTTCGGCAAGCATCTCTACTCCGTGGACGGCGAGGGAGGTCTCTACGCCCAGGCGACCGCGAGCGCGAGCGCTCAGGTAGGCATCTTCAAGGGCGAGGGCGCCTCGGAAAGCGAGGAGGCGAGCGAGTCCGAAGGGCCCAAGTCCTTCGGGCAGAAGATCACGAAGGCCGGCACGGACTATGTAAAGGGCAAGGTCCAGGAGAAGGTCGACGAGGTCGAAGGCTCGATCCTCGACAAGCTCCAGCTCCAGATTGGCAGCGTCTCGGGGGCGCTCGGCGGCTCGGCCTCCGTCGGCGGCAACGTCAACTTCCGGACCGGCGAGCGCACCCTCTCGGTGCAGCTTGACGGCAAGGCCAAGGCCTCCGTGGGAGTCCTCGGCTGGGGCAAGGGCGAAGGCGTCTCCGGCAACCGGACCGTGGCCCTCACCTACGGCGAGGACGGCAACCTGAAGAGCGTGAAGCTGCACGAAGAAATGAGCAAGGAGAAGTTCGAGGGCATCCGGACCACCGTCGAGGACATCTTCGGCCGGCCGATCGACAACGGCGTCATCGCGCAGATCAGCACCACGGACACGGTGCGGGTGAGCTACGAGCTGAAGCCGGAGGAAGTGGCCAAGGTCGCGAAGCAGATGGAGGAGAAGGGCGTGGTGGAAGGCCTCGGCTACGCGACGACCCGGCCGATCTCCAAGGACACCGTCGAGCTCAAGGATCGTTCCGTGCTGGCCATCAAGCGGACCGCCGCGGAGTTCAAGGCGGGCTTCACCCTCAGCCTCGGGGCCGAGCTGGGCGCCCGGGGCGGCGTGACCCTCGCGCATGAGCAAGAGACGGTGCTCACAAAATAGCGTTGCGCCCTGGGGTAGAATGGAAGCACCAGCTCTAGGAATACACAGGGAGAGCGTCGAGTGAAAACCACCGTCACGACCGAGACCGATCTGGTCAGCGGTCAGCAGACCTACGCGTTCGAGTTGAACCCGGTCCCCATCAGCACCCCGGTCGGCTTGGCCCCGGGCCAGGTCCGCGTTACCGCGAGCAAGACCGGAGCCCTGCTCGGCCTCGAACTGGTCCTCCGGCCGTCCCTGGTGGCGTTCCGTGGGGCGATCGAGCGGCTTGCCAAGCAAGCCGACTGGCCCGTTCCCGTCGAGCAGCTTCGCCAGCTCAGCCCCAAGGAGCAACCCGTCGTCCACCTGAAGCTGGCCCCCGAGGCGACGGCCCAGGTCCTCGACGCCATCCGAACCCCCACCGATCTCACGGGAGTCCTGAACCATCCGGCGGTTCAGGAGCCTCAGAACTATCGGGTCGATACCATCACCGCGGAAGCCTAAGTGACTACCCAACTCAAAGCCGCGACGCTCGATCACTGCGTCCGGGAACTCACCGCTGCCTTGGCCGTGGCCAACGGCGGCCCTGAAGCCTGTTACGTCCTGGCTCAAGCCCTCTGGACCTGGATTCGCCACGAAGGCGAGCGCGCCCTCCTGGCCGAAGCCCTTCACGGCACCCTCTCCTCGCTGGGACGCGAGCGCGCGCCGCTCTTCGCCTCCGAGGCCCCGCTGCCCCTGCGCCATGGCGTCACCATCGACGCGCTGGTCCGCAGCCTTTCCGACCAGCTCGCCGCGCATGCCTGGGAAGCCTCGGACGGCGAATGGCTCGGCCCGCTTTTCGAGCGCCACCTCTCCCACGACCACAAGAAATCCAATGGCGTCTTCTACACGCCGCAGGAAGTCGTCGATTACGTGCTCACGCATTCCTTGCCGCCGGCGGATCAACCGCTGAGCAAGCACTTCCGCCTGATCGACCCGTCCTGCGGAGCGGGCAACTTCCTGGCTCCGGCCGTCGAAGCCCTCTTCGAGCGGGTCTGGGTCCCTCAGACCGGAGCCGAGGGCCGCATCCTGCGCCTGAAGCGGGTCATCGAGCGTCACCTCGTCGGAGTCGACCTCGACCCCTGGGCCATCCGTCTCGCGGGCATCCGGCTGGCCTTCGTGCAGCTGAAGCTTTGCCCCGAGCTGAAGACCCCCTTCACCCCGCGTTTGCTGAGCGCCAATACCTTGACCGAGCACCCGTGGCTGCTGGAAGCCGGCTTCGATGCCGTGGTGGGGAATCCTCCCTACGGGGCCGAGATCCCCTCGGCTCAGAAGGCCTTGTTCCAGCGGCACTACCAGGTCGGCAAGGGCCGGCAGGATACCACCGCGCTCTTCATCGAGCGCTCGCTGCGCCTGCTCAAGGACGGCGGGCGGCTCGGCTTCGTCGTACCGCATGGCGTGACGCGCACCGGCGCCTACGCGGAGTGCCGCCGCCTCCTGACCGAGGTGGCGCGTCCCGTCGCCCTGGCGGATCTCGGCGCATGCTTCCCGGGGGTGAACCTGGAAACCATCGCCTTCGTGGTCGCGAAGGGCAAGAAACCCGCCACCAACCCGTTGATGCTGCTCGAGATTCCGCGCCGCGAGGCGGCCGTTCGGCTCGACAGCTATCGCGACGGCACGTTCCGCCACCTCGGTGAGCAAGTGCCCGGCTTCTTCGTGGGTCGGCCCACCATGCCCATCTACGCGGATCGGCAGATTGGCCCCTTGATCGAGCGGATGGAAGCGGCGGGACAGCCCCTCGAGGCGATCGCCCAGATCCGGCGCGGCGCCAACATCTCCGCGCGCGATCCGATTCTCTCCAAGCATGGCAACGGAGTGCCCGTCGTCCGGGGCCGCGATATCCGCCGCTTCGGCCCCCTGGCTCCCGGCTCGCTCATGCGGCTGCCCGAGGGCTTCGCCCTGCGCGATCGCTTCCGCTTGGACGTCGTCACCCAGCCCAAGGTGGGCTACCAGAACATCGCCAGCTCCGTGGTGGCGACCCTGATCCCGGAGGGCGCCCTGCCCCTGGACACGGTGAACGTCCTGGAGCCCCGGATTCCCGTCGACCCGCTGTTTTTGGTGGGTCTCCTCAACTCCCGCCTGCTGGAGGCCTACTTCCAGCTGGTCATCACCAACCGCGCCCAGCTGACGCTGCACCTCGACACGCCGACTCTGGGCTCGCTGCCCATCGTGATCCCGGACGCGGCGACCCAATCGACGCTGGGGCAAATGACCTTCGATTGCCTGCACTGGCAGCAACTGGCCGGACTCGACGCCTTCGCCGAGCAAATCCTCGCCCAGACCTGGCCGTCGTTGGAGGCTCTCACCGAGGCGTTCGAGGCCTTCCAGGCCGAGGCCCGCGTGCTGCGTCGCAGGACCGCCGAGCGCATGGAGCAGCTCGACCAGGAGATCGCGCTGCTTTACGGGGTCGACCTGGAGGCCTTCGGGGAGCTGCCGCCGCGCAGCGCCGGGAAGCGGCCTTCCATGGCCAAGGAGCTCGCCCAGGCCGCGGAGATCGCGCTCGGAGAGCTCATCACCCGCAAGCATTTCTCCAAGCCCGCGGAGCGCTTCGGAGAGCTGCGGACCGATGTCGCCGTCCTCATGGAAGCGGCCGGCCTCGCGCCCAGCGCGGAGGGCTTCCGCAAGCTGCGCACCGCCCTGGGGATCCCCGAGGGTGGCACGCAACTCGGCATGCTGGCCTGATCAGCAGCAGCCCCCCATCAGAAAAGGGCGGACCTTTCGGTCCGCCCTTTCGCTTACTTGGCTTACTTGGCTTCCTGAGGCTGCATCGACGGAGGCAAGGCCTTGGTGTCGATCTCCTGCTGCAAGCGGGCGAGCACGTCGGCCACCGGGAGGACCTCCTGGCCGCCGGTCCGACGACGGACCGCAAGGGTGCCTTCCTCGACCTCCTTCTTGCCCACGACGAGCATGTAGGGGACCTTCTGCACCTGGGCTTCGCGGATGCGGTAGTTGAGGGACTCGTTGCGGTTGTCGACCTCGACGCGCATGCCGGCTTCCTTCATCTTTTCGGCGACGTCGTAGCAGTAGTCGTCGTTCTCCGAGTTGATGGGGATGATGACCGCCTGGGTGGGCGCGAGCCAGAGCGGGAAGGCGCCTGCATAGTGCTCGATGATGAGGGCCATGAAGCGCTCCATGGTGCCCAGGATGGCCCGGTGGACCATGACGGGCCGGTGCTCCTTGCCGTCCGAGCCGTGGTAGGTCAGCTCGAAGCGCTCGGGCAGGTTGAAGTCGCACTGGACCGTGGGACCCTGCCACTCGCGGCCGATGGCGTCGTAGAACTTGAAGTCGATCTTGGGGCCGTAGAACGCGCCGCCGCCCTCGTCGATGTCGAACTCCATCTCCAGGCGGTTGAGCGCCTGACGAAGGGCCGCCTCGGCATTCGCCCAAACCTCCTCGGACCCGATGGCCTTCTCGGGACGGGTCGAGAGGTAGACCTTCGCCTCCAGGCCGAAGATGCTCATGGCGTGCTGGATAAAGCTCACGCAGCCCGCAATCTCATCGGCCAGCTGCTCATGGGTGCAGAAGATGTGGGCGTCGTCCATGGTCAGGCCGCGGACGCGCGCCAGACCGTGCAGGGTCCCCGAGCGCTCGTAGCGGTAGACGTTCGCGATCTCCTGCAGGCGCACCGGCAGGTCGCGGTAGGAGCGCGGACGCGACTTGTAGATCATCGAGTGGCCCGGGCAGTTCATGGGCTTGACCCGGTAGTTCTCCTCCTCGATGACCATGGCGGGGAACATGTTCTCCGCGTAGTTCCCGAGGTGACCCGAGACCTCGAAGAGGGTCTCCTTGACCACGTGCGGGGTGTAGACCGGCTGGTAGCCGCGCTTCTTCAGTTCCGCGCGCAGCCAATCCTCGATGACCGAGCGGATCAGGGCGCCGCGGGGGTGCCAGAAAATCAAGCCGGGGCCCGTGACCTCGGGGACCGAGAACAGGTCGAGCTCGCGGCCGAGCTTGCGGTGGTCGCGCTTGGCGGCTTCTTCGAGACGGGTCAAGTGGGCCTTGAGGTCGGCCTCGGTGAAGTAGCTGGTGCCGTAGATGCGCTGCAGCATCTTGTTCTTTTCAGAGCCACGCCAGTAGGCACCGGCGACGCTCAGCAGCTTGAAGTTCTTGATGAGGCCGGTGGCCGGCACGTGCGGCCCGCGGCAGAGGTCCGAGAAGTCGCCCTGGGTGTAGACGGTGATCTCGGAGGTCGCGTCGGCGTTCATGATGTCGGTGAGGATCTCGGCCTTGTAGGGCTCGCCTTCCTCCTCGAACTTCCGGATGAGCCCGGGAACGCGATCCGCCGCGTAAACCGCGCGCGTCACGTCGAGGTTCTCCTGCGAGAGGCGCTTCATTTCCGCCTCGATCTTGGGAAGATCCTCCATGGTGAAGCCGCGATCGTAGTCGAAGTCGTAGTAGAAACCGTCCGCGGTGACCGGGCCGATGGTGATCTTAGCGCCCGGGTAGAGCGACGTGACGGCGTGGGCCATGAGGTGCGCGGTCGAGTGGCGCAGGACCTCGAGGGCCGCGGGATCGTCCGCGGTCACGATCTCCACCTTGGCAGGAGCCTCGAGGCGGGTCGAGAGGTCGACCAGCTTTCCGTCGAGGCGGGCGGCCACGGCCTTCTTGGCCAGGCTCCGGCTGATCTGGGCGGCGAGTTCGGCGAGCGTCGTGCCGGACGGGACCTCACGCTTGGACCCATCGGGCATTTCAATGGCGATAAGGGATTCGACAGCCATGATTCCTCCTTATGTGGACCGCCCGCAAGCCTTACGTCCGGCGAGTCCGGCGGTGCCAAGAGATCATTCTATCATCTGGCGGGCGCGGAGGCCCGCCCCATTGGCCCCAACACGGGGAAGAACCGCCCCTCTGCCCCGGAAAAGCAGCGAGGGCCTGGCGTTGCCAGGCCCTCTTGAATGGATCCGTGGCGCGGGCCGCTGTGCCCGTGCCTCGACTAACTGCTAGGCCTCGTAGCGGATGCCCGCCGCGCGCAGGCGCTCGACGACTTCCTTGAGGACCTCGACGGGGCGGACGAGCGAGATGCGGAAGTAGCCCTGGCCCATGGCGCCGAAGCCGGTGCCCGGGGTGAAGACGACGCCGGCGCGGTCGATCACCTCGGCGACCCAGTCGTAAGCGGCCATGCCCTTGGGAACCGGGGCCCAGACGTACATGGCGGCCTTCGGCTTCTCCACGTTCCAGCCGAGCGAGTTCAGGCCCTCGACCATGACGTCGCGGCGCTCGCGGTAGATCTCCACGACCTCGTCGATGTAGCTCTGGGGCAGGTCGAGGGCGGCGATCGCCGCGTCCTGGACGTGGTTGGGCACGCCGTAGTCCATGTTGGTCTTGATCCGGTAGAGGGCGTGGATCATCTTGGCGTTGCCGACCACGAAGCCGCAGCGCCAGCCGGCCATGCTGTAGGTCTTGCTCATGGTGTGGAACTCGACGCCGATGTCCTTGGCGCCGGGGATCTCGAGCAGCGAGGTGGGCTTGTAGCCGTCGAAGGCGATCTCGGAGTAGGCCAGGTCATGGACCAGCATGATGTCGTGGCGCTTGGCGAACTCGACCGTGTCCTCGTAGAAGGAGCGGGGAGCCACCGCGGAGGTGGGGTTGGACGGGAAGTTGAAGAAGAGGAGCTTGGCGGCGTCGGCATCCTCCGGGTGCACGGTGTTCCAGTCGGGCCGGAACTCATGATGCGGCAGGCAAGGGACCTCGACGACCTCTCCGCCGGCCAGGACGGTACCGCGGGTGTGGACCGGGTAGGCGGGCTGGGGGACGATGGTCTTGTCGCCGGGGTTGATGAAGGCCAGGGCGATCTTGGCGAGGCCTTCCTTGGAGCCGATCAGGGGCAGGATCTCGGTCTCGGGGTCGAGCTCGACGCCGTAGTGGCGGGCGTACCAGCGGGCGATCGCCTCACGGAAGGCCTTCTTGCCCTTGAAGGTGGGGTAGCCGTGGTTGGCGGGGTTGCGCAGGGCCTCGACGCCCGCTTCCACGACCGGCGCGGGGGTCGGGAGGTCCGGGGACCCGATGCCCAGGTCGATGACTTGCATGCCCTTGGCCTCGGCCTGCTGGCGCAGGACTTCGAGCTGGGCGGTGGCGTAGGGGGGGATGGCTTTGAGGCGATCAGCTTCCTGGAACATCGTCTTGGCGGCAGTCTTGCTCATCCTACTTGCTTCCTCGTCATGAAGGGGGGGCTCAGGGCGTCCGGGCCAGGCGGTCGGCCTCGGCGATCGCCGCCACGACCACCTCGGGGGTGACCGGGGTCGGCAAAAGGTGAATGCTGGAGCGCGGGTCACAGGCGAAGCGCGCCGCGGTGAGCAGCGCCTCCGGTTCGGCCGGGATGCCCAGCTCGGAAAGCGTCATCGGCAGGCCGATCTCCCGGTAGAAGGCCAGCAACTCCTGGATCTCGGGGAAAGGGCGGCCTTGCAGGATCAGCTGGACGACGATCCCGAAGGCGACCTTCTCGCCATGCCAGGAGGCGCGCCGGGTCTCGATCTGGGTCAGGCCGTTGCAGACCGCGTGGGCCGCCACCGAGCGGCAGCGCGCGCCTCCCAGTCCGCCCACCGTGCCGGCGAGCTGGACGTTGAGGTCGATGGCCTGCATCAGCTCGGGGCCGAGCGTCCCGGCATGGGCCTGGGCCATGGCCGCGGGGCCGATTTCGCGGAGGCGATCGTAGAGGAAGCGGGCCATCTGGAGGGCCGCCAGGGTCATGGCGTCGGCCTGGGCCGGATCCACGGAGGCGGAGGACTCGATCCACTTGGCGAGGGTGTCGGCGATGCCCGAGGCGAGCAAGCGCGCCGGAGCGCGGGCGATCAGGGCATAGTCGACCAGCACCGCCGAAGGCCCGGTGGGCAAGGGCACTCCGAAGCGCCACTGGCCGAGCGGGGTGTAGACGTTGGACAAGGCCGTCCAAGCGGCGCAGGTGGCCGCGGCGGTGGGCACGGTGACGGCCGGGAGGCCGCGGCGATGCGCCAGCAGCTTGGCGGCGTCCATGACCTTGCCTCCCCCGATGCCGACGACGACGTCCGCGTCCGGAAAGCCGGCGTCGAGAACGGCCAGGTCCTCTTCGCAGCAGTCATGGGCGAGCGAGACGACCTGCCAGGTGACTTCGGCGCGATCGAGCGAGGCGGCGACGGCGTCGCGGCAGGACGCGACGCCATGGCGTCCGGTCAGCACGAGGGCCCTGGAGCCGTGATCGCGGACCAGCGATCCGAGGTCGTCCAGGGCTCCGACTCCGTTGACCACCCGGGTCGGGGAGATGGGGAGCTGGCGGACGGGGGCGATCGCCGCGGGGAAAGCTTCCGAAATCAAGGCGTCAGCGTGCAGCATGGCCCAATTGTAGCACCTTTTCCCGCGACGAGACGGCAGGGATTGCGCTTGCTCGCCGAGCGCCCCTCAAAGCCGGCGACGCAGGGGTTCAGCGGGGCGCAAGCGCCCCCAACGACGGGTGCGGCAAGGTCTAACAGCCTCAAGGGCCTGCGAGAGCCGCCTAGAAATGGTATACTTGATGGGATCGTCTTCTCTGACGTAGCAAAGAAGGAGAGGCTAGGCTCTTGGAGGATCTAATGGCAACCAATACCGACGGGGGAACCGAGGCGCTCACCATGCCGTCCACGGTGGTGACGCAGGAATACGGCGCGGCGCAGATTCAGGTGCTCGAAGGGCTCGAGCCGGTGCGCAAGCGTCCCGGCATGTACATCGGCTCCACCGGCGAGCGCGGCCTTCACCACCTCGTCTACGAAGTCATCGACAACTCGATCGACGAAGCGCTCGCGGGCCACTGTGACGACATTCGCGTCACCCTGCGCCGTAACGGCTCGGTCTCGGTCTGGGACAACGGCCGCGGCATCCCCGTCGAGCCTCACCCCAAGACCGGCGTGAGCACGCTCGAAACGGTCCTGACCGTCCTGCACGCCGGCGGCAAGTTCGGCGCGGGCGGCTACAAGGTCTCCGGCGGCCTCCACGGCGTCGGCGTCTCCGTCGTCAACGCCCTCTCCGAGTACTTCGAGGCCTACGTGCGCCGCGACGGCAAGGTGCATTACCAGCGCTTCGAGCGCGGCAACCCGGTCAAGCCCATCGCGGCCATCGAGGATGCCACCGACACCGGCACCGAGATCGTCTTCAAGCCGGACGCCACCATCTTCGAGACCGTCGAGTTCTCCTACGACACCCTCTCGGCCCGCTTCCGCGAGCTCGCCTACCTCAACAAGGGCGTGAAGATCCGCTTCATCGGCGAAGGCCAGGGAGTGGAGGGCGCCGACCGGGATGAGCTCTACCTCTACGAGGGCGGCATCATCCAGATGGTCGAGTACCTCAACGAAAACAAGGATTCGCTTCACCCCACGGTCATCTACGTCTCCGGCCAGAAGGACGACGTCGTGGTCGAGGTGGCCCTCCAGTACACCACCGGCTACTCCGAGACGGTCCTGGCCTTCGCCAACAACATCAACACCCACGAGGGCGGTACCCACCTCACGGGCTTCCGCAACCAGCTGACCCGCATGCTCAACGACCACGGCCGCAAGACCGGAGTCCTCAAGGACCAGGACCAGAACCTGACCGGTGAGGACGTCCGCGAAGGCCTCACCGCCGTCCTCTCGGTCAAGATCCCCGAGCCCCAGTTCGAGGGCCAGACCAAGACCAAGCTGGGCAACCCCGAGGTGACGAGCATCGTCAGCAGCCTCTTCGGGGATACCTTCGGGCACTTCCTCGAGTCCAACCCCAACGTCGGCAAGCAGATCATCTCGAAGGCCATCGAAGCCCTGCGCGCCCGCGAAGCGGCCCGCAAGGCCCGCGAGCTGACCCGCCGCAAGAGCGTCCTCGAATCCTCCACCCTTCCCGGCAAGCTGGCCGACTGCTCGGACCGCAACCCGGAGCGCTGCGAGCTGTACATCGTCGAGGGAGACTCGGCCGGCGGCTCGGCCAAGCAGGGCCGTGACCGCGGCTTCCAGGCCATCCTGCCCCTGCGCGGCAAGATCCTCAACACCGAGCGGGCCCGCCTGGACAAGATCTACGGCAACGAGGAGATCCAGAACCTGATCGTCGCCATGGGCTCCGGCGTCGCGGACGACTTCGACGTCGCCAAGCTCCGCTACCACAAGATCGTCATCATGACGGACGCGGACGTGGACGGCGCCCATATTCGGACCCTGCTGCTGACCTTCTTCTACCGCTTCGCCAAGCCCCTCGTGGAGGGTGGCTTCGTCTACATCGCGCAGCCCCCACTCTACAAGGTGGAGAAGGGCAAGCAGGTTCATTACTGCTACACGGACCGCGAGCTCGATGCCCTGCGCGCCCGGATCGGCTCGGACAACCTGACCATCAGCCGGTTCAAGGGCCTCGGCGAGATGATGCCCCAGCAGCTCTGGGACACCACCATGGATCCCGCCAACCGGACCATGTTGCAGGTGGACATCGAGGACGCCGCAGAAGCCGACCGCCTCTTCACGATCCTGATGGGCGAAAAGGTGGAACCGCGCCGCGAGTTCATCCAGGCCCACGCCCGGGAAGTCAAGAACCTCGACGTCTAATACGGAGGCCCGTCCCCTTTGTCCAAGCCGACAAACAAGCCCGTTCCCCCTAGCAAGCGCCGCAAGAACGCCCGCGGGGGCGCCTACTGGACCCTCTTCGCCGTTTGCGCCCTGCTCTCCTTCGGCGGAGGCTTCTGGTACACCTATCAGGTGACCAGCCAGGTCTCCGTCAAGGATCCCGGCGCCAACGAGGTGCCCATGGCCACTCCGCTGCCCAATCAAGCGCTCGTCACCCCGGGGCCCGACACTCCCGAGGAAGAGCCCGAGGAGAATTCGCTCGGAGTGGCAGCCTCCGACCTCGGCCAGGTCCCGACCCCGGCCCCGACCGTCACGCCCAAGGCAGCCTCCGCGGCTCCCGCCCAAGACGTGACCAAGGCCGTGGGTGCCGCCGCTCAGGGAGTCTACCGGGTCCAGGTGGGATCCTACTCGTCCCGGGACGAAGCCCAAGCCATGGTCGAAGAGCTGGCCGTCGCCGGCATCGACGCCATGGTGGTCGAGGACGAAGGGAAGTACCATGCCCAGATCGGCGCCTACGGCTCGCGGGAACGCGCGCTGGCCGTCGCCGACGACGTGAACACCAAGGGCTACTCGGTGACCATCCGCCACTAACCTCGCCGCCCCGGGTCCATGGCACCGGAAGGGAGCCACGAACCCGGGGCGTTCCTCATGGGACCCGCGGAGCCGCCCATGGCGGCGGCGCGGGTTTCCCGGTATCATGACCCTCTGCTCACAGCAAGCCCACGCCCCAGCCAGGGGCGCCAGGAGAAAGGAATCGGACATGGCGCAAATGACCCAGACCGACGTGATGGAGAAGATCGTTTCGCTCTCCAAACGGCGCGGCTTCATCTTCCAAAGCTCGGAGATCTACGGAGGTCTCGGCAGCACCTGGGACTACGGTCCCCTGGGCGTCCTCTTCAAGAACAACGTCAAGCAGGCCTGGTGGCAGGCCGTCGTCCAGAAGCGCGATGACATGGTCGGCCTCGACGCCGCCATCCTCATGCACCCGGAGACCTGGAAGGCTTCCGGTCACCTCGAGACCTTCAACGACCCGCTGGTCGACTGCAAGGAGTGCCGTCAGCGCTTCCGCGCCGATCACCTCCTCGAGCAGGTCCTGGACACCCACCGCGAAGGCGGCAAGACCTCCAAGCTCGTCAAGAAGGGCCACGAGGGCTTCCTCGCCGGGCTCGACGGCACCGTCAAGGCCGGCAGCATCGAAGAGCTGCTCAAGGACAAGACCAAGTCCAACGAGGCCTTCTCGCACCTGGGCTGCCCGAGCTGCGGTGGGGATCTCACCGAGCCCCGCAACTTCAACCTGATGTTCAAGACGTTCATGGGCCCCGTGGAAGACTCGGCCAACACCGTCTTCCTGCGCCCCGAGACCGCCCAGGGCATCTTCGTGAACTTCAAGAACGTCCAGATCGCCTCGCGCAAGCGCCCACCCTTCGGCATCGCCCAGATTGGCAAGAGCTTCCGCAACGAGATCACCCCGGGCAACTTCACCTTCCGGACCCGCGAGTTCGAGCAGATGGAAATCGAGTACTTCTGCCCGCCCCAGGAATCCGACAAGTGGTTCGAGCACTGG
>JAKFCT010000103.1:0-21611 GCA_036676495.1 Candidatus Sericytochromatia bacterium | reverse complement strand
CCTGGCCCCCACCAGAATCCAAGTTCCAGCCAGGGGAAGCGCTCGAGGGAAGCGTTGGACCGTACCGCCCGGACCGAGCCCCTCCTTTGAAGTCAATTATTGCTTGAGCAATCAGACCTACGGTCGCTTCCAAGGTCTTACCTTTAATAGGGGATCCCGTTGGCCATGACCATGCGCCGCAGCCACCCGGTCCGGCGCTCGAACGCCCAGATGCCCATGCGTCCCTCCTGCTCGGTCACCAGCATCGCCTCATCATCCGAGACGAAGTAGAGATCGACGATGCGCTCGACGGCGAGATTGACGGCCGGCAGCAACTCGACCAACCTTCCCTGGGGCTCGACGAGGAGCACCCTCCCGTTCTTGAGCGTCGCCGCCACGACCTTTCCCGTCGGCGACACGGCCACCTCTTCCAGCCCGTTCCGGGCTCCTGCCAGGCTCTCGCCGTCCAGCGGACCGTAAAGCGAGAGCCGCGCGTTCCTCACATCGTAGAAGTACGCGCGCCCCGCGATATTGAGGACCATTCGGGCGGCATCGGCCGTCATGTCGAGATCCCAGACCGGTTCTCCCAGGGGTGAGCTCAGCTCGACGGCCTTCGCGATGAGGGGCCCGTCGGCGCGCTTGAGCACCACGGTTTCGCGATGTGACAGGTACGCTATCCACTTGCCGTCCGGCGTCACCACCGACTGCGGCCCCCCGGCGAGCGCCAGGCGCCCATCCGTCACCGGCGTCGTGCGCTCCTCGGTCTTGAAGTCCCAGAAGAACGATTTCGCCCCCACGGTGAAGAGGATCTTCTTGCCGTCGGCGAAGACCCGCGGCCGAAGCCCATAGGCCGGAAGAGCGCTCAGTCCCGTCAGGGCCTCATTCAAGGCCCTGACCTCCCCTTGGCGTGCGTCCCAGAGGAAAAGCCCGATTGCGCCGGCGTCCCGCACCTCGAAACCGAGGTAGCGCCAGGTCTCTTGGCGCTCGGAGTCGACCGAAGCGCTTGCGGAGCGTCCCTCTTTCGCTCCCTCATGCCATGGCAACGGGAGGGGGGGCTCGAAAACGGGAGGCGTCGACGCACAGCCGAGCAGTACGGCCATGAGCGCGGCGCCGAGAACTCGTCTGACCATGCGCTCCCCTCTCCGAAAACCCTCCCGTTCTGTTACCAGTGAAAGTGACAATCGGGCGTCCGGAGAAGGGAGCAAGCTGGAATCATTTTGGGCCCCCTTGCTGCTCCGGCCAAAAGCCGCTCATCGTCGAGGGTTGAGGCGCAGCGGCGATCCGAGCGAGGCAAGCTCCGTAGGGGCTACGGATAGACATGCGGCAAGCGCGCCGCATGAAAAAAGGGGACCTCATCAGAGGTCCCCCCGGGAAGGCTGCTTACGCCTTGATGGGAAGCTGCTGGCTCAGGGTCTCGGCGACCTGAGCGATCGCCTCCTGCAGCTTGGAGGGCTCGCCGCCGCCGCCCTGGGCCATCTGCGGCTTGCCGCCACCCTTGCCGCCGATGGCCGCCATGACGGCCTGGATCAGCTTGCCGGCATTGGCGCCGTCCTTGACCACGTCGTCGCTGGCCGCCGCCACCACCGCGACCTTGCCCTCTTCGACCGAGCCGAGCACGACCACGCCGCGCTTCAGCTTGTCGCGGAGATGCTCGACCGCGCTCTTGAGCTCACCCGCCGACAGCCCCGGAGCCAGCTCGGCGATCAGCTGCGTGCCCGCAACCGTCTGAGCCTTGGCGAGCAGGGACTCGGTGGCGCTCACCGCCAGACGCCCGCGCAGCGCGGCGACCTCGGCCTCCTCGGCCTTGACGCGCGCCTGCAGCCGCTCGATCCGCTCGGGAAGCTCCTCGGGAGCCGCCTTGAGCAGCTGACCCGTCTCGGCGAGCACCTCAGCCTGCTTGCGCAGCAACGACAGCGCCGCCAGGCCCGAAACGGCGGTGATGCGGCGGATGCCCGCAGCGATGCCTTCCTCGCGGAGAACCTTGAAGAGACCGATGGTGCCCGTCGCCCGGACGTGCGTGCCGCCGCAGAGCTCCTTGGAGAAGCCCGGCACGTCGATCACGCGAACCGTGTCGCCGTACTTCTCGCCGAACAAGGCCATGGCGCCCGTTTCCTGGGCCTCGGCCATCGACATCTGAAGATGAGCGACCGACTGGTTGGCCAGGATCTGCGCGTTGACGAGATCCTCCACCCGGGTGACCTCCTCGGGGGTCATCGGACGGGGGTAGGTGAAGTCGAAGCGCAGCTCCGTGGGGCCGACCAGCGAGCCCGCCTGGTTGACGTTGGGACCCAGGACCTGCTTGAGGGCCGCGTGCAGGAGGTGGGTCGCCGTATGGTGACGCATCGTGTTGAGGCGATGCGCCTCGTCCACCCCGGCATGGACCTTCGCTCCGACCTGAGGAGCGGTCTCGCCCTCGGCCAGCAGGTGGATGATGGTATCGCCCTGCTTCTGGGTGTCGGCCACCCGGGCCGAGCCGAGCATGCCGACGTCGCCCACCTGACCGCCCGATTCGGCGTAGAAGGGGGTGCTGTCCAGGATGACGCCGACCCGGCCGGACTTGTCCTGGAAGACCTCGAGGACCGTGGCCTCCTCCTCGGTGCGCTCATAGCCCGTGAAGGGCGTGGCGCCCTTGGTGGAGAGCTCGGTCGCGGCGAAGGTCACGCCGGCCGCCTCGCGAGCCGAGCGAGCGCGCTCGCGCTGGGCTTCCATCGCGGCGTGGAAGCCGGTCTCATCGACCCGGACTCCCTGCTCGCGGCAAAGCTCCACGGTCAATTCGAGCGGGAAGCCGTAGGTGTCGTAAAGCTCGAAGGCGGTCTCGCCAGGGATCACCCGCTCGGCGGCGCTGGGCGAGAGGGTGGCGATCGCCTGCGAGAGCAGCTGCTGGCCGCGGTCGATCGTCTGGTTGAAGCGGCGCTCCTCCTCGGCCATGACCTGCAGGATGAACTCCCGCTGCGCCGGAAGCTCGGGGTAATCCCCGTACTGCGTGATCACCTGGGCGCCCAGTTCCGCGAGGAAGGGGCGGTCGATGCCGATCAGCTTGCCGTGGCGGACGGCCCGGCGCATGATCCGGCGCAGGACGTAGCCGCGGCCCTCGTTGGAGGGCACCACGCCGTCCCCGATCAGGAAGACCGTGCCGCGCAGGTGGTCGGCGATCAGCTTGAGCGAGACGTCGGTTTCGCCGCCCTTGCCGTAGGTGATGCCGGCCATCGTGGCGGCGGCATCGAGCAGGGGCTTGAGAAGGTCGGTCTCGAAATTCGAGGGCACGCCCTGGATGACCGACGCGATCCGCTCCAGGCCCATGCCGGTGTCGATGTTCTTGGCGGGCAGCGGGGTCAGGCGGCCTTCCTCGTCGCGGTTGAACTCCATGAAGACCAGGTTCCAGATTTCGAGGAAGCGATCGCAGTCGCAGCCGACGGCGCAGTCCGCCTGGCCGCAGCCGCGCTCGACGCCGAGGTCGATGTAGATCTCGGAGCAGGGGCCGCAGGGGCCCGTGGGGCCGGCGGCCCAGAAGTTGGAGTCCTCACCGAGGTAGACGATCCGATCCGCGCTGACGCCAACTTTTTCCTTCCAGATGGTGGCGGCTTCCTCGTCGGTGGTGAAGACGGAGACCCAGAGCTTGTCCTTGGGAAGGGCCAAGACTCCGGTCAGGAACTCCCAGGCCCAGGGAATGACGTCGGTCTTGAAGTAGTCTCCGAAGGAGAAGTTGCCGAGCATCTCGAAGAAGGTGTGATGGCGGGCGGTCCGGCCGACGTTGTCGAGGTCGGTGGTGCGGAAGCACTTCTGGACGGTGACGGCGCGGGAGGTCGCGGGTTTTTCCAGGCCCATGAAGATGGGCTTGAACTGGAGCATGCCGGCCGTGGTGAGCAGGACGGTCGGGTCCTTCTTGGGAACCAGGCTGGAGCTGGGCAGGTGAGCGTGCTGCTTGTCCTTGAAGAACTGGATGAACTGGTTTCGAATCTCATGACCGCTGAGCGTCACGGCAGGGTTCCTTTCTGGATCAGGGCGACCGGGTCTCGTCTATTTTACAACGCTTTAGAGCTAACGTCGTTTCTTCAGGACCGCGAGAGTTGAGTTTCACCCTGATACGGTCAGGTTCACGGCTATCTCTCGCGGCCTTTCGAAACAGCCGCGATTCTAAGCCTGTCGTTTCTACAGGTCAGCTACGCTGCCTTTCGAAACAGCCGCGGGCGCTAGCGAAAAAGCGCCCCGGGGCAAACCCCAGAGCGCTCGGAAGCGGAGAAAAATTAGCCTTCGCGTTCGTTTTCGCGGTAGAGCTGGATGATCTTCTCGCCCTTGCGGCGGCCGAGGGTGATCCGGCGCGGGGCGCGCTCGAGCACCTGGCGACCGCGCAGCTGGATCTCGCTGAGGGTCACGGGGAGCTGCTCGCTGAGCTCTCCGGCCATGCGGCGGATTTGCTTGCGGGTGGCTTCTCCGGACTTGGGGGCCAGCAACATGCCGGCCGCCGTGCCCAGGGCGGTCCCGAGGAGGGCGGTGGCATAGAAGGTGAGATTACGGCGCACGCTCATGAGAGCCTCCTTACGTCTGGGCCGTGGGCACTAAACCGACGGGGCGTTGTCTTCGCCCTCAATCAGTTCATCGCGCTTGTAAGCGGCCGCCTTGCGTCCGGCTTCCACGGCGTCGTTGAGGAGGGTCAGCTTCTCTTCGATGGTGCTACGAGTCGACGTGATCAGGCTCTCGGTGTTGCCCTTGAGGTTGTCCATCATCTCGTTGGTCCGAAGCCGGATATCCGAGAGGTTCTCGTTGAGCTGATCCCGGGTCCTGCCGCCCGACTGCGGCGCGAGGATCATCCCGGCGACGAAGCCGAAGGCCGCGCCGATGACCAGCCCTCCCAGCACCTCGAGACCCGACGTTCTGCGCTCCATGAACCAACCTCCTCGTTGTCATGCAAACTTCGGCCGATGGCTAGACCGGCCCCGAATCGATTATAAGGGTCAAGTCAAGAAGCTGTAAAGCAGCCTAGCGCGCGACCTTGCCCCTTAACCCTGCGATAGTCTTCGCCAGGATGCCCACGGCGGCTTCAACCTCGGCCCGCGTGGTCGGCGAACCCACCGTCATCCGCAGGGTTCCGGAATCCTCGGCATTGGGGAGATTCAGGGCCGCGATCACGTGCGAAGTCTCCTGCTTGAAGGCCTTGCAGGCCGAGCCCGCGGAGATGGCCACGCCGGCCTCGTCCAGCTTCGCCAGCAGGTCCGCGCCGTCCACCCCGGGCACCCGCAGGCTCACGCAGCCCGCCCAGCGGCGCTGCGGATCCCCGTTGACCATGGAGCCCGGAATCGCCTCCAAGAGGGCCTCCTCGAGGAACCGCCCCAGCTCGGCATCATGCTGCATCCGGGCGCTCAGCTCGCGCACGGCCAGCTCGGCCGCCACTCCGAAGCCCACGATCCCCGGCACGTTCTCGGTGCCCGCCCGGAAGCCCCGCTCATGACCGCCCCCCGTGAGCACCGGCGCCAACGGCACCCCTTGGCGCCGGATCAGCGCGCCGACCCCCTTGGGGCCGTAGATCTTATGGGCGGAAATCGCCATGAGATCCACTCCCAGGGCCTCCATGGAGACCGGAATCTTGCCGGCGGACTGCACGGCGTCTGTATGCACCAGGATGCCCCGCGCATGCGCCCGCTCGGCAATCTCCGCGATCGGCTGGATCGTCCCAATCTCATTGTTGACGTGCATCACCGAGACCAAAATCGTATCCGGGCGCAGCGCCTGGGCGACCGCCTCGGGATCGAGGACGCCGTTGGGCCCGACGGGGACCTCGGTGGTCTCGAAACCCTCGTCGGCCAGCATCTTGCAGGTGACGCGCACCGCGGAATGCTCGATGTTGCTGATGACGAGGTGCCGGCCCTTGGCCTTCAGGGCATGGGCCACCCCGCGGATGGCGAGGTTATCGGCCTCGGTGCCGCCTGAGGTGAAGATCACCGAATCGGGGGAGGCCCCGACCAGTTCGGCCACCTGACGGCGGGCGCGATCCATGCCCTTGCGGGCCGTGTGGCCGGCCAGGTGGTTGCTCGAAGGGTTTCCCCAGGCCTCGGTGAGGGCCTCGGTCATCGCCTGGATGACCTCGGGGCGAACCGGCGTGGTGGCAGCGTAATCCAGGTAGATCATTCCGGCTAACCTCTTGCGATGGGCCCGCGGGCCCTAGAGTCGGACGGGCTGGACCCTCCGGGGCCCCGCGAGCAGATTCTCGGTCACGATGGTGGCGTCGCGCTCGGGGCCGACCGAGACGATGGCGATCGGCACGTCCACCAGCTCCGAGATCCGGCGCAGGTAACCCTGCGCCGCCAAGGGAAGGTCCTCCCAGCGGCGGGCTCCCGTGGTGGGGCAGTTCCAGCCGGGGAGCGTCTCGTAAATCGGCTCGCAGAGGGCCAGGAGGTTGGGATCGTGCGGGAACTCGTCGAGCAGGCGATCGCCCGCCTTGTAGCCGATCACCACCGGAATCTCCGTGAAGGAGTCGAGCACGTCGAGCTTCATGATGGCGAGCGCGTCCAGGCTGTTGGCGCGCGCCGCCAGCTTGGCCGCCACGGCGTCGAACCAGCCGCAGCGCCGCGGGCGCCCCGTGGTGGTCCCGAACTCCTTGCCGATCTCGCGAATCCGGTCGCCGGTCGCGTCATGCAGCTCGCTGGGGAAAGGCCCCTCGCCCACGCGGGTGGTGTAGGCCTTGGTGATTCCCAGCACCCGGTCGATGGCCGACGGCCCGACTCCCGAGCCGATGGCCGCTCCGCCCGCCACGGGGAAGGAAGACGTCACGTACGGGTAGGTGCCCATGTCGAGGTCGAGCAAGGTGCCCTGCGCGCCCTCGAAGAGGATCTTCTTGCCGGCCTTGACGGCCAGGTGAAGCATCAGGCTGGTATCCGCGATGAAGGGCTCCAGGCGCTTGTAGGCGCCCAGCACCTCGGCGGCGACGGCGTCGAGGTCCAGGGGCTCGGCTCCGTAGACCTGGGTGAGGATGGCGTTCTGGCGCGCGAGGTTGTCGGCGAGGCGATCGCGGAAGGCGGCCTCGTCGCGCAGGTCCAGCAGGCGGAAGCCGTAGCGCAGGGCCTTGTCGCCGTACGCGGGACCGATCCCGCGGCCGGTGGTGCCGATCTTATGCGTGCGGCGCGCTTCCTCCGCCCGGTCCAGGGCTTTGTGGTAGGGCATGATCAGGTGCGCGAGCTCGCTGATCTTGAGGTTCGAGAGGTCGATCCCTTGCTCTTCGAGCTTGTCCAACTCGGCGACGAAGGAGACCGGGTCGATGACCGTCCCGTTGCCCACGATGCAGAGCGTGCCGGGGTAGAGGATCCCCGAGGGAACCAGGTGAAGCTTGTAGACCTTCTCGCCGACCGTGACCGTGTGGCCCGCGTTGTTGCCACCCGAGAAGCGGACGACGACGTCCGCGGCTTCGGACAGCAAATCGGTGATCTTGCCCTTCCCTTCGTCGCCCCACTGGGCTCCGACGACGGCGACGTTGGCCACGGTTCTGCCTTCTTTCTTGAAACTAGACGGCGGGGGCGGTGGTGAGGTTCTCGAAGCGCGTGTGCTCCTTCTCGAAGTACAGCTTCACCTTCCCGACCGGTCCGTTACGGTGCTTGGCGATGATGATCTCCGCGATGTTCTTCTCGGGAGACTCCATATTGTAGTAGTCATCGCGGTAGATGAACATGACGATGTCGGCGTCCTGCTCGATGGCGCCCGATTCGCGCAGGTCGCTGAGCATGGGGCGCTTGTCGGTACGGGATTCCACCGCGCGCGAGAGCTGGGAAAGCGCGATGATCGGCACGTGCAGCTCGCGCGCGAGCGCTTTCAGCGAGCGCGAGATGGTCGAGATCTCCTGCTGGCGGTTGCCGTCGTTGGAGCTGCCGCCCCCGCTCATCAGCTGGAGGTAGTCGATGACGATCAGGCCCAGCTCTTTCTTGGTGAGGGCCTTGAGGCGGCGCGCCTTGCCGCGCACCTCCATGACCGTGATGGCCGGCGTGTCGTCGATGTAGACCGGAGCCTCGGCCAACGAGCCGATGGCTTCCGTCAAGCGAGGCCAGTCGCCTTCGGAGAGGTAGCCCGTCTTGATCCGGTGGGCGTCGATCTTGGCTTCCGAGCAGATCATGCGCTGGACCAACTGGTCCTTGCCCATTTCCAGGCTGAAGATGATCGAGGGCTTGTCGTTGAGCTTGGCGACGGCTTGCAGGAGGTTGAGGGCGAACGAGGTTTTTCCCATCGCCGGACGGGCCGCCAGGATGATGAGATCGCTGGGGTTGAGGCCCGAGGTCATGTAGTCGAGGTCGTAGAAGCCGGTGGCCGAGCCCATGACGTTGTCTTGGTTCTCGTAGCGGTACTCGATGGTCTCGAAGGTCGATTGCAGGACGTCCTTGATGTGGGTGAGGTCCTGGGACTGGCGGCGCTGCTGGGAGACCTCGAAGATGATCTGCTCGGCCTGGTCGAGCGTATCCTCGATCTTGCGCTCCTGGTCGAAGGCCAGCTCGACGATCTTGGTGCCGCCGGCGATGAGCGAGCGAAGGGTCCCCTTCTCCTCGACGATCTTGGCGTAGTACTCGACGTTGGCCGCGGTCGGGATGGAGGACGCGAGGTCCATGAGGTAGCCGTAGCCGCCGACCGCATCGAGCTCCTCCTTGCTGCGCAGCAGCGAGGAGACGGTGATGAGGTCGATCGGTTCCCCCCGCTCCGCCAGGTCGCAGACCGCCTGGAAGATGGTGGCATGGGCCTGGCGGTAGAAGTGCTCGGGCCGGAGAAGCTCGGCGACCTTTCCAATGGCCTCCGGAGAGACCAGGAGGGCGCCGAGCACGGACTGCTCGGCCTCGACGTCCTGCGGGGGAATCCGTTCGATGAGCTCGCTCATGGGGGGGTAGACTACTCCTCGATCACGTGGACCTTGAGCTTGGCCGTCACCTCGGGGTGCATCTTGACCGTGAGGTTGTAGGTGCCCAAGGACCGGATGGGCTCCATCTCGATCTTTCGCTTGTCGATTTCAAGCTGGGTCTGCTTCTTGGTCTCCTGGGCGATCTCCTTGGAGGTGATCGCTCCGTAGAGCTTGCCCCCCTCGCCGGACTTGGCCTTCAGGGTGACGGTCTTGGCCTCCAGGCGCGTGGCCAGCTCTTGGGCTTCGGCCTTGATCTTGGCGGCCTTCTTCTCCTCGGACTTCTTCTTGTCCTCGAGGATCTTGAGGTTGGCGGCGCTGGCTTCCATGGCGATGCCGCGGGGGATCAGGTAGTTGCGGGCGTGTCCCTCGGAAACGTCCTTGATCTCGCCCGCCTTGGCCGTGCCCTTGACGTCCTGGGTGAAAATGACCTTCATCACGCTCTCCTCTGGTGCTTCGATGACGGGACGGGGCCCCGCGAGGTCGCGGGGCGCGTCCGCTTAGCGGTAATTCTCGAACTGGAGGTCGATGTCCAGGTCCGCGTTCCTGAGGGTCTGGATGACGGCCTGAAGGTCGTCACGGGACTTGCCGGAGACCCGGATCTGATCCTCTTGGATCTGCGACTGGACCTTGAGCTTGCTGCTCTTGATCAGGTCGTTGATCTTCTTGGCGTGGTCGCGGTCGATGCCCTGCTTGAGGGTGATGACCTGCTTGACCGTACCGCCCAGGGCGGACTCGACGTTCCCCTTGTCCAGGGCCTTCAGGGAGAGGTTCCGCTTGATGAACTTGTTCTCGAGGATGTCGATGATGTTGCGCAGCTTGAGATCGTCGGGCGCGACCGCGGTGAGGGTCTCTTTCTCCTGGCGGATCTCGGCTCCGGTCCCCTTGAGGTCGAAGCGCTGCTCGATTTCCTTGTTGGTTTGATGGACGGCGTTGGTCACCTCGGCCATGTCGACCTTGGAGACGATGTCGAACGAAGCGTCTTTGGACATTGCTGCTAAACTCCCGCTGATCTGTCATACCTGCCGGGACGCGCCAGCCCTTCGCGGCCATCGGGCCGCGATCAGGCGCGCCACGCCATTTTGAGGGGCAGGCAGGCTGGGGTCATTGTACCACATCGACCGGGGGAGAGGGGCGCCATGGCTTGCTTGACGCGGGCTCGTCAAGAACGGTAAAGTGAGGTTTTCCGGAAGCTGGGGGAAAGCCGTGAAGTGGTCCATCGTGGCCGTCGGGCGCATCAAGGAGTCGTTCTACCGCGAGGCGATCGCCGAGTACGCGGGACGCCTCAAGCGCTACCGGCCCATCGAGCTCGTCGAGGTCCCGGAGGAGCGCCTGATTCCCGGCCGCGAAGCCCAGGTCATGCGCGCCGAGGCGGAGCGCCTGCGAGCCGCCTGCAAGGGCGCCGAGATCATCGCCCTCACCGAGCGCGGAACCCAGCTCGACACCATGCACCTCGCCCAGAAACTGGAAGGCTTCGAGGCCCAAGGCATGGGGGCTCTGGCCTTCGTGCTCGGAGGCCCTCAAGGCCTGGATCCCGACTTCGAGCGCGAGGCCCGCTGGAAAATGGGCCTTTCCGCGTTGACCCTCCCGTATCAGCTGGCCCGCCTGGTGCTGCTCGAACAGCTCTACCGCTGCGAGACCCTCCGCCGGGGAGAGCCCTACCATAAAGCATGAGCATGAAGCAGAACGTTCACGTCAAACTGGAGAGCCGCCAGCTCGACAGCGAAAACCAAGCCCAGTCCACCTTCGGCGAGTACGAAGGCTCCTGGTACCGCCAGGATCATCAGGAGTACCTGATCTTCCAGGAGGCGGACGGGACCCAGACCACCCTCAAGATGAGCGACGACGAGTGGCGCCTCTTCCGCCGCAGCGCCGAGATCGAGTCCTGGCAGGTCTTCCGGAAAGGCCAGTCCGTCCCGACCGAACTCACCCTGATGGGCTCGGTCCTTCCGCTCATGACCTACACCAAGCGTTTCGAGAAGACTCCCACCCCGCAAGGCGCCGAGCTGCAGCTGGAGTACGACCTGTACTCCGACGACGCCTTGCTCGGCCACTTCACCCTCATCATCCACTTGACGATCATCGGAGAAGAACCCGCCCATGCTTAGACAACTCATCGCCGATCACCTCGCAGGCGCCCTGAACGCGGCCATCGAGCAGGGGCAACTGCCCGCGGGCCTCTCCGTTCGTCCTTCGGTCGAGAAGCCCCGCGATCCCCAGCACGGCGACTACGCGACCAACCTGGCCATGGCCCTCGCGAAGCCGGCCAAGATGGCCCCCCCGCAGATCGCCAAGATCCTGATCGACCGCATCCCCACCGACGGCCTGATCGCCAAGGTCTCCATGGCGGGCCCCGGCTTCATCAACCTGACGCTGAGCATGGACTGGCTGCGCGAGAACGTGCACGCCGTCCTCAAGGAAAAGGACGCCTACGGCCGCTCGGACGCCGGCAAGGGCGAGAAGGTCCTGCTCGAGTTCGTCTCCGCCAACCCGACCGGCCCCCTGCACGTCGGCCACGGCCGCTGGGCCGCCATCGGCAGCACCCTCGCCAACGTCATGAACGCCGCGGGCTTCCAGGTGCACCAGGAGTTCTACATCAACGACGCCGGCAACCAGATGCTCAACCTCGGCCGCTCGGTCATGTACCGCATGGAAGGCCGCGCGATCCCCGAAGGCGACGCCGGCAAGGAGTTCTACGGCGGGGCGTACATCCATGACGTGGCCGCTGCCGCCCGCGAGGCCCTCGGCTCCGAGCTCGACGGCCTCGACGAGGACGCCAAGGTGAAGCGCCTGACCCAGTTCGCGCGCGACCTCCTCCTGGGCAAGCAGCAAGAGACCCTCGGGCGCATCCGCTGCCACTTCGACGAGTACTTCTCGGAGACCCGGCTGCACCAGGAAGGCGCCATCCAGAAGGCCGTCGACGTCCTCAAGGAGAAGGGCTACCTCTACGAGAAGGACGGCGCCTGGTGGCTGAAGTCCACCGACTTCGGGGACGACAAGGACCGCGTCGTCATCCGCGAGAACGGCTTGCCGACCTACCTCGCCGCCGACATCGCGTACCACTGGAACAAGCTGGTGCGCGGCTATGACAAGCTGATCAACATCTTCGGCGCCGACCACCACGGCTACGTCGCCCGCATGAAGGCGGCCGTCCAGGCGCTCGGCTACCCCGCCGACAAGCTGGAGATCATCATCGGGCAGCTCGTGAGCCTCTACCGCGAGGGCGAGCCCGTCCGCATGTCCAAGCGCACCGGTGAGATGGTGACCCTCGACGAGGTGATCGACGAGGTCGGCCCCGACGCCGCCCGCTACTTCCTGGTCATGCGCTCGTCGGACACCCCTTTGGACTTCGATCTCGAGCTGGCCAAGAAGGAGACCGCCGACAACCCGGTCTTCTACGTGCAGTACGCGCATGCGCGCATCTGCTCGATCCTGCGCCTGGCCGAAGAGCAAGGACATTCCCTGGACGGCCTCGACGCGGCCGATCTCTCGCCCCTGGGGCATGAGGACGAGCGCGTGTTGATGCTCAAGCTCGCGAGCTTCACCGACGAGCTCTCCGGGGCAGCCTTCGCCCGCGAGCCGCATCGCATCGCGCGCTTCGCCCAGGACCTGGCGGCGGACTTCCATGCGTTCTATACGAATTGCCGGGTGCTCAACCCGGAGGACGCCGCCTTGACCCGCGCGCGGCTGGCTTTGGCGGTGGCGAGCCGCACGGTGCTTGCCAATGCGCTGGAAGGCATCCTCGGCGTCCGGGCCCCCGAGCGGATGTGAGCAAGGTCTCACCTTGAAATAGTAACGCTGGCTTGCCTCCAAATGTCGTCCTGAGGGTATAATGAGGGTGTCGAACCTCTGCGACACGGAGGTCCAAGTTCGCGGGGCCCGCATGCGGGCCTTGATCGAGACGGCGCCAAGCCCCCAGCCCAGGCAAGAACGAGGGAACGTTGACGGTGGAGACGACCCAATCCTTCAAAGCAGCCATCAAGGTTCAGATCCTGCAAAAAGGCCTCGAGGCCTGGATGCGGGTCGTACCGCCCATGCCGGTTCCGGTGGAGCAGCTCTTGGCCGCCCTGCACCAGAACGGGGTGGTCTTCGGCATCGATGAGCAAGCGCTGGTGAGTCTCGCGACCCATCCGGTGGGAGACGGGATGCTGGTGGCCCGGGGAACCCCTCCCAGCGCCGGGACCCCGGCCCGGGTCGAGTACTACTTCTCCGCGGATCCGATCAACGTGGGCCCCGTGGAAGCGGACGGCGGCCGGGTCGACTACCGCGAGGGGCGCGTCATCCAGAACGTGGTCGAAGGCCAGGTCCTGGCCCGCAAGATTCCGGGCATCCCCGGAACCCCGGGCTCGGCGGTCACCGGACAGCCCATCCCTCCGGCTCCCATCAAGGAAATCCACCTCCTGGCCGGCAAGAACGTCGAACTGAGCCCGGACAAGCTCGAGGTCGTCGCGACCGTGACCGGCGTTCCGATGGTCGAGCGCAACCGCATCTCCGTGCGTCCGGTCTTCACCGTCGACGAGGTCGACTTCTCGGTCGGAAACATCAACTTCCAGGGCAGCGTGGTCGTCAAGGGCGGCGTCAACGCCGGCTTCACCATCCGCGCCACCGAGGACGTCGAGGTCCGGGGCTACGTCGAGGGCGGCCTGATCCAGGCGGGCGGCTCGGTCATGATCAAGGGCGGGGTCCGCAACCACGCGATCATCGAGGCCCAAGGCGACGTCACCGCCCGCTTCGTGGACTCGGAATCCAGCATCTCGGCCCGCCGCGACATCACCATCCAAAGCGACGCCCTGCACTCCACCCTCTCGGCGGGCAAGCGCATGATGATCGGAGGCCACCTGATCGGAGGCCTCTCCAAGGCCGGTGAGCTGGTTCAGGTCGGGTCCCTCGGCACCCCTCACGAGACCCCGACCCGCATCGAGATCAACCAGGACCCGCCGGACGACCTGCTCGACCAGCTCCATGCCGAGGAGGCCCAGCTGGTCATCGACCTCGAGGAGATCACCAGCCTGATCAAGACGGTCATGGCCAATCCCCCGCAAGACGGCCCCTTCAACCTGCAGCGCCTCATGCCCCAGAAGGTCAACATGAGCTTGCGGCTCGCCCAGATTCGCCAGCAAATCATCGAGCTGGAGTCCGAGCACGAAGAGCTGCCGTCCCCCAGGATCGTCGTCAAGGGCGAGAGCCACGCGGGCGTGGTCATGATGCTCAATCGCAAGGTCCTGCGCCTCGAGCGCAGCCTTTACGGCAAGACCTTCTCCTTCGTCGAGGGAGAGATTCAATACTGATCCCCCAGCACGCGGCCCCCTTGCTCTCGGCCCTGCTGGAGCACCTCGACCAAGCGGCCGTCCCCCTCCACGTCCCCGGCCACAAAGGAGGCCGCGGGCTCGATGCCGAGATCGCCCCCTGGCTCCGGACAGCCGCCCGGCTCGACCTGACCGAGCTCGACGGGCTCGACTCCCTGCACGCTCCCCATGGCCCCCTCGCCGAAGCCCAGACCCTCGCGGCCGACTTCTGGGGAGCCGACCGGACCTTCTTCCTCGTCGGGGGCTCGACCGTCGGCCTTCACGCCATGATCCTGGCCTCCTGCCACCCCGGAGACACGGTGATCCTACCGCGTGACGCCCACATGAGCGCCCTGGGCGGCCTGATCCTGGCGGGCGTACGCCCGGTATATGCACAGCCCGCCCCCATCGGCAACGGAACAGGGGGCCCCCCGGACCTCGACGCCCTCTCGGAGGCGATCGCCCGCCACTCCCCCAAGGCCGTCCTCTTGACCCGTCCCAGCTACGCCGGAGACGTCTTCGACCTCACCCCTTACGTCGAGCGGATTCACGCCGCCGGAGCCGTCCTCCTCGTCGACGAGGCCCACGGCGCGCATCTCGGGCTTCACCCGGCCCTGCCCCCGTCAGCGCTCGCCATGGGCGCCGACGCCGCCGTGCAATCCACCCACAAGATGCTCGGCGCCCTGACGCCGGGCGCCATGCTCCACCTCAAGGGCCCACGTCTCCACCCCAGCCGGGTTCAAAAGGCCCTCAGCCTCCTGCAAACCACCAGCCCCTCCTACCTCGTCCTCGCGAGCCTGGACGCCGCCCGCCGCCACGAAGCCACGGCCCCGTCCGAACGCTGGGATCGTCCCCTCCGCTGGGCCGCCGAGGCCCGCGCGCAGGTTGCCGCCATGCCTGGCCTGAGCGTCCTCGAGCCGGGGGATCCCCTCAAGATCGGCATCACCGTCACGGCAGCCGGCCTCGACGGCTACGAAGCCGCCGACCGACTGGCCGAAAGGGGCGTCGTGATCGAACATGCCACCCATGGCCAGGTCGTGGCCTTCCTGGGGCCGGGCACTTGCGAGGCGGACGTGCAGGCGCTGATAGAGGCGTGCCGACAGCTGGCCCCGGAAGCGGGCGCCCGCGAGGCCTCCGCTCTCCGCACCGATCCCCCCATGCCGCCCCTCCCGCCGATGGAGCTTCTCCCGCGCGACGCCTTCTTCGCCGAGAGCCGGCCGATCGCCTGGGAAGACGCCGTGGGCGCGATCGCCGCCGAGCTCGTCTGCCCCTACCCTCCGGGCACTCCTGCCCTCGTTCCTGGCGAGCGGATCACCCGGGAAGTGGTAGAATACCTGGATAGCATGCGTGCGCTCGGCGCCCAGATCGCGGGCCCAGCGGATCCCCAGCTTGAGACGATTCGGATCATGGCGTGAACCCGACCTTACATCCTCTGTTAGCCTCCGACAAACCCTACTTCAAGTTGATTTGTGGAGCGAACTTCACCGACTACCGCCAACTCGCCTACCTGAGCGAGGTTTACACCCTGGCCGGCGCGCGCCTGATCGACGTGGCGGCCACTCCTGAGGCCATCCGGGCGGCCCGCGAGGGCATCCAGGCGGCGCGTGCGCGCGCCCAGCGGGCGGAGGGGCCGTGGACCTTGCCTGCCGAGCCGTTTCCGGTCGTCATGACCTCGGTGACGGCCTCCGACGATCCGCACTGCGGGATCGCCGTCAAGGATGCCGAGCGCTGCACCTGGACCTGCCCGTACTGCCTAGAGGCGTGCCCGCACGAGGCCATCGGCCTGGATCTCGTGATCCTGGAGGATCGCTGCGTGGGCTGCACGCTCTGCGTTCCGGCGTGTCCGCATGAGGCGATCGCCATGGAGCACCGGCCCTTCGCCCCGTCCCTGGACGCGCTCTGGCAGGAAGGCGCGCGCGCGCTGGAGTTGCATACCGGAGGGGGCGATCGCCAGGAGCTGCTCGCCTGGAAGGAGCCCTGCCAGGAGTGGGTGAAGCGCGGAGGCCTCTTCGCCCTGAGCGTCAACGGGGAGCAACTCGGAGTCGAGCAGGCCGCCGAGATGGCCCGCGAGGTGGCCGATTGGTTCCCCGAGGTGCGGATCATCGTGCAGGCGGATGGCCGGCCCATCAGTGGCGCCAAGGGGAAGGCCTCGACCGAACCCGCCCTGCGCTTTGCCCAGGCGCTCATGGCCGCCCGGATCCCCGCGGCCATTCAGGCGGCCGGGGGTGCCAACGACTGGACCGGGCCGCTGGCGCGCGAAGCCCGAATTCCCCTGGCGGGAGTCGGGATGGGAAGTTTCGCGCGTAGTATAATGAAGGCCAAAATCGAGACCCCACCGAGCGACGAAGCAGTGTTCGACGACGTCCAGCGCGCCCGCCGCCTGGTTTCGACGGTTGAGTCCGAATCGGAGGTCTAGCATGCCCGACCTGAACACCACGGACAACCTCACTCAGCTGCTGGATATCCTGCCCCTGGAGGTGGCCGACGCCATCCGGCGCAAGCCCCACCTCGAGGACCTGGTGGAAGTGGTCATGGACCTGGGACGGCTTCCTGAGGCACGCTTCCCGGACGGCTCCGAGGATATCGGCTCCTCGCCCGTCACCCGCGAAGACCTGGCCCATGCCGTCGGCCAGGTGGGCGCATTCTCCGGGGACAACCGGGCCGGGATCGAAGCCACCCTTCACCGCATCTCCTGCATCCGCAACCGCCAGGGCGAGATCATCGGGCTCACCTGCCGGGTGGGCCGGGCCGTCGGCGGCACCATCGACATGATCCGCGACCTGGTCGAATCGGGCCGCAGCCTCCTGATGCTGGGCCGGCCGGGCATCGGCAAGACCACCAAGCTCCGCGAGATCGCCCGAGTCCTGTCCACGGACTTCAAGAAGCGGGTGGTGGTCATCGACACCTCCAACGAGATTGCCGGAGACGGCGACATCCCGCACCCCGCCATCGGGCGGGCCCGGCGGATGCAGGTGCCGACCCCCGCGCTTCAACACGCCGTCATGATCGAGGCGGTCGAGAACCACATGCCCGAGGTGATCGTGATCGACGAGATCGGCACCGAGCAGGAGGCGCTGGCCGCTCGGACCATCGCGGAGCGCGGCGTGCAGCTGATCGGGACCGCCCACGGCAACTCCCTGGAAAACCTCCTGATGAACCCCACCCTCTCGGATCTCGTCGGGGGCATCCAGTCGGTGACCCTCTCGGACGAGGAGGCGCGCCGGCGCGGCACCCAGAAGAGCATCCTGGAGCGCAAGGCTCCGCCGACCTTCGACATCGCCATCGAGATCCAGGATCGCGATCGCCTGGCCGTCCACAGCGACGTGGCCGACACCGTCGACCAGATGCTGCGGGGCGTCATGCCGACCCCCGAGATCCGTCAGCTCAACGACGAAGGCGAGATCGAGTACCTCAAGGAACCGATCGCGGACGCGTCCCATCACGTGACCAACATCGTGAAGACCGCCGGCGCCAAGATCCGGATCTTCCCGTACGCGGTCTCGCGCTCGCAGCTCGAACGGGTGATCCGCAGCCTGAGGATGCCCGCCGAGATCACCAAGAACCTCACGGACGCGGACGCCATGCTGATCCTGAAGGCCTACGTCAAGAGCGCGGGCCGCCTGCTTCAGGACGCCGAGGACCGGCAGACGCCGGTCTACATCGTCAAGGCCAACACCATCCCCCAGATCCAGAAGAGCCTTCGCGAGGTCATGCACCTGGATGTCCAGTACGTCTCCGACGAGGACGACGCCCTCAAGGAGACGCGCGTCGCCATCGACAAGGCCCTGGAGGGCGCGGGCACCATCGAGCTCAAGCCCCGCACGGCCCCCATCCGGCGCCTCCAACACGAGCTGGTGGAGCGCTATCAACTCAAGAGCCAGTCGGTCGGCGAGGAGCCGAACCGCCGGGTCTGCGTCTACCCCGTGGACCTATTCGACTAGACGAGGAAACGCATGCAGCATTCCTATCCAGGCCTCCTGGTGGCCTTCGAGGGTGTGGACGGAGCCGGTAAGACCACCCAGGCGACCCTCTTGCAGGATCGCCTCCGGGCCATGGGCTTCGAGGCCATCCTGACCAAGGAACCCACCGACTCCGAGTACGGCCGGCGCATCCGGCAGATCGCCCGCGAGGGCCGGATCGGCATCACCGCCGAGGAGGAACTCGACCTCTTCCTCAAGGACCGCGAGCTCGACGTGACCGAGACGATCGTCCCGGTGCTCTCGCGCGGCGGCATCGTGCTCATGGACCGCTACTACTTCTCCAACATCGCCTACCAGGGCGCCCTGGGCCTCGACTCCGCACTCATCCAGCGGGTGAACGAGGAGCGCTTCCCCACTCCCGACCTCACCCTGCTCTTCGTCATCGACCCGGAAGCCAGCACCCGGCGCATTTCCGAAGGGCGCGAAGGCGGAACCAACCTGGGCTACGAGAAGCTGGACTTCCTCAAGCAGGTGGAAGCCGTCTACGAGGGCATCCAGTCCGTCGGCCTCACGCGTATCGACGCCACGCGCACGATTCCCGAGGTCAGCGAGCAGATCTGGTCCGTGCTCGAGCCCTTGCTCGGCCGGCTTCCGGCACGGCGATGATCACGCGCCCCTACCTGGCGGCCGCCGTCTCGATGACGAGCACGCCGGACGTCGAGGCCAACTTGCGCCAGGCCGAGGGCCTGATCGCGGAGGCCGTCCGCCGGGGAGCCGAGCTGGTCGGGCTTCCCGAGAACCTGCCCCAGATCGCCGAGACCGGCCGCGAGGTCGCCGAGCAGGCCGACGTGACCTATCCCCTCGCGCTCGACTGGCTGAGCGCTCAGGCCCGCCGGCACGGGATCGTGCTGTACGCGGGCCTCGTCGCGCCGCCGGCCCCCGGCTCCCGGCGGGTCCGCAACGTGCTGGTGGTCATGGGGCGCGACGGGCAAGAGATCGCGCGCTATCAGAAGCGCCACATGTTCGACGTCTACTTCGGGGAGGGCAATACCTTCGTCGAGTCCGAGACCGTCGAGCCCGGAGACGACCCGGTGGTGGCCGATCTCGGAGAGCTCGGCAAGCTGGGGCTATCCATCTGCTACGATGTGCGGTTTCCCGAGCATTACCGGGCCCTGGTGGACCAGGGAGCGGAGCTGCTCACGGTGCCGGCGGCCTTTCTCACCAAGACCGGCCAGGACCACTGGCATGTCCTGCTGCGGGCGCGGGCCATCGAGAACACCTGTTACCTGCTGGCACCGGCCCAGGGGGGGCGGCACAACGCAAAGCGCGTGTCCTATGGGCACGCGCTGGCAATCGACCCCTGGGGGCACGTGCTGGCGGATACGGGGGACGTGGCGGGCTTGGCGATCGCCACGATCGACCCTGAGCGACTGCGGCAGGTCCGCGAACAGCTTCCCTGCCTGCACCACCGCCGGAGTTAGCTTCCCGCTTTCGCCGCCTCGGCTTGAGGCTCCACGTGCCGGATGGCCACACCGACCTCCAGGGCTTCCAACCAATCGAGGAAGAGCTTGACCTGCTCTCCGCGGAAAATGGCGCCGTGCTGGGGGCAGAGCTGCTCGACGTCGAGCTGGCGCACCCGGCGGACCCAGGCGTTCTTGGCCTCGTTCGAGGGCATCCAGCGCTGGTGGAAGCCCTCCATGAACTGGGTATGGCGCTCGAAGTCCTGCACGAAGAGATCCTGAGCGTCCTCGGGCAGGAGGGCGGCCCCGATATCCCCCGAGAAGAGGATCTTGGCGTGCGGGTCGTAGACGCTGTAGTTACCGGAGGCATGGCAATAATGCGCCGGCACCATCTCCAGGGTCCGGCCCCGCGTGCCGATGGGCAGCGGCCCGCCCTCATCGGGAATCGGAACGAAGGTCTCCACGTACTCGACGCCGTAATGGGCGATGAACCCGGTCCAGACTTTCGGCACGTAGGCCTTGGCCTTCGGGCAGATGCCAAGCCACAAGGGCAGCGAGGAGAAGACGTCGGGGTCCTGGTGGCTAGCAAAGAAGGTCGTGATCTGGGACAGGTCGAGCAGGTCCGAGGCGGCGGCCAGGACCGGGGGGAAGATCTCCGTGCCGCCCGGATCCAGGATCAACGCGTCGCCGTGGCTGACCACGATGTACTCGTTGGTATCGATGACGGCGCCCGGTTTATCCGGGTCACGAGCCAGAACCATCCACTTATGCTGCCCATCATCGAATAGCACCTTGCCAATCATTGGGTTCCTTCTTTCTCGCGACGTTTACGCTAGGCGGCATCGGCGCGGCGCGCCGAGCCGGTGCCATTCAGGACGTCCTGCAACTCCTTGGAAACGGTCTGGGCCTCGGTGATCAGGGCGTTGAGGTCCTCCGCGATGTTGCGGAAGTAGCTGCCATGATCGGCGTCGCGGCTGGCCTCGATGCGGAAGTAGGTGATGATGCGGGAGACCCGCTGGTTCTGCTTGCTCAGCGCCTGCCGGACGGTCTCGATATCCGTCTGATTGCCGACGATCTCCCGCATGAGGGTTGCGAGGTGTTCATCGAGTTGCTTCGCCAGCCGCTCGACGGGGCGGGCGTGCTCCGCGCGGCGAATGCCTGCCAGTCCCAACGCGATCTTGGCGAGACGCCGGGCGTTGACCACCCCCAGCAGCGCCTGGCGCGCGAGCTTCTCGGAGTGATCCAGGACCGTGGAGACGTGATCGCTCATGTGCTGGGTGATCTTGCCGGTCTCGTTCGCCAGGATCATGAACGCTTCCTGGTTGGTCGTGGACTTGGCCGCCGCGATTTCGGCGTTGATGGCGATGAGGGCCATGTCCTCCGAAAGGGCGAGCTGTTGCTTGGAGACGGCGCGGATGCGCAGGCAGGTCTCGTAGACGCGGATCATGTCGGTCAAGCCGGGCGTGGAAGGGGCGGGATTGGCGCCGGCCGCCGAAGAATAGGTTGCTTGCATGGGTCTCCACCAAAGTTGCCTGGCTCGGGTTACAGATGGCCAGGGCCTCGCTGACCATATACCCCGAATCGCGGCCGCCTAAATACGGATTATTACTGCATTTACGCCCTACTCAATCCCGAAACGTCGCTCCTAGAGCCGGTCCACGGAAATGATCCCACGTAAAAACCGCATCTGGAGCCGATCCCCGCAACGTAGAAACGGAAAACGTGCATGCGAAAAGGGCCGGTCCCCGAAGGGACCGGCCCCACCCCATCGCGCCTCCCGCGCGGCTCCGGGTGGAGTCTCGCGGTCGGCGCGGCTTGGCTAGGACTTCGAAGCCTTGGAGGGCTTCTCCTGCTCGATCTCGACGCGAGTCACCTGCGGCGCCCGGGTGGCCACCGGCTTAGTGGTGGTCGCCAGGGGCATCAGCCGGTTGGAAACCGACTTGGTGGTCTCGAGCGTGAGGTCCACCTGATTGCGCAGGGACGAGAGCGAATCCATCGTCATGCGGGTCGCCATCCCGAAGAAATCGGTCTTCTTACCCTCTTCCGAAATGGTATTCACAACCTCCTTGGCGGCCTCGAGCGAGCCATCGGCGACGGCCTTGGC
>JAKFCT010000102.1:0-33909 GCA_036676495.1 Candidatus Sericytochromatia bacterium | reverse complement strand
GCGCTCGGCGCGGGTCTTGATGGCGGCGGCGTCGGAGCCGGCGCCGGGCTCGGTGAGGGCGAAGGCGGCGATCATCTCACCCGAGGCGATCTTGGGCAGGTACTTGGCCTTCTGCTCCTCGGTACCGTCGAGGACGATGCCGTAGGTGCCGATGCCCGAGTGGGCGCCCATGGTGACGCCGAGGCTCGAATCGACGCGGCCGACTTCCTCGCCGATCATGCAGAACCCGACCTTGCCAAGGTTCGAGCCGCCGTACTCTTCGGGGATGGTGCCGCCCAGGAAGCCCTGCTCGGCCATCTTGACCATGATGTCACGGTCGATATGCTCTTCCTTGTCGTGCTTATCGGCAAGGGGACGAACCTCGCGGTCGACGAACTCGCGGGCCATCTGGCGAAGCATTTTCTGCTCTTCGCTGAAGAACAACTCCATGGTTTCTCTCCTTTGTTGGGGCGCGGAGCAAGGGCTCCGCGCCGAGTTCCCTTACCGATCGACGAACTTGGGTTGCTGCTTGGTGATGAAGGCGGAGACTCCGATCTTCTTGTCCTCGGTCCCCGAGACCTTGCCGAAGTACTTGGCTTCGACCTTGAGGGCGTCCTTGATGTCCTTGTTGAGACCCTCGTAGACGGCCTCCATGGTGTACTGGATGGCGAGGCGGCCCTTGGTGGCAATCTTCTTGGCGAGCGCCACCGCTTGATTCAGTTCATCTCCCGCCGGGACCACCTTCTGGACCAGGCCCACGCGCAGCGCCTGCTGAGCGGTGTACATATCCCCCGTCAGCAGCCACTCGGTGGCATTCGCGTACCCGATGATCCGCGGAAGCCGCTGCGTGCCGCCGAACCCGGGGATCAAGCCCAGGTTGATCTCGGGCTGGCCGAACTTCGCCTTGTCCGAGGCAATGCGGATATGGCAGGCCATGGCGAGCTCGTTGCCGCCGCCCAGGCAGAAGCCGTTGATGGCGGCGATCACGGGCTTCTTCATCGCCTCCATGCGGCTGAAGACGACCTGACCACGGCTCGCGAGTTCCTCGGCTTCCTTCCCGGGGGCGATTTCCGCGATCTCCTTGATGTCCGCGCCGGCGATGAAGGCCATGGTGCCGCCGCCGGTGAGGACGAGCGCCTTGACGGTGTCGTCGGCGTCGAGCTCTTCGATCACGTCGTTGAGCTCCATGATCACCTTGGAGTTGAGGGCGTTGGCGGGCGGGTTGTCGACGGTGAGGATGGCGACGGCCTCGTCACGGTCGACCTTGATGAACTGCCGCACCTTGGCGCCTTCGGCCTGGGCCTCGTGCTTGTGGAAGCCCTGGCCGGACTTCACGCCCAGCTTGCCTTCGGCGACCATGCGCTTGAGCAGGGGGGCCGGAGTGAAGCGATCGCCCAGCTTGGAGGCGTAGAACTCGAGGCGCTCCACGACCGTGTCGATGCCCATCTGGTCGGCCACGGCGAGCGGGCCGCGGCCCATGCCGGTGCCCATCTGCATGGCGGGGTCGACGTCCTCGAGGCTGGCGCCGCCCTCCTCCAGGATGATGGCGGCCTCGTTGATCATCGGCAGGATGAAGCGGTCGACCTCGAAGGGAAGCTTCTCGCCCTGGTACTTGCCCGAGATCTCCGCGATCTTGGCCTTGACGACCGAGTCATCGCCCTCGCCGTACGAGTAGAAGCCCGCACCGCGCTTCTGGCCCCAGCGGCCCTCGGCGACGAGCCAGTCCAAGAGCTCGGTGGGCTTGAAGCGATCGCCGAAGGCGGCGTTCAGGGTGTGGACGACCTCCGAGCAGACCTCGACGCCGAGCATGTCCGCGAGGACGAAGGGGCCCATCGGGAAGCCGTTGGAGGGCACGATCATGTCGATCTGCTCGGCCGGAGCCGCGCCCTCCTCGAGGGCCTTGACGGCCTCGTTGAAGGACGCCAAGAGCAGGCGGTTGACCAGGAAGCCGGCGCCGTCCTTGACCAGCACCGGGTACTTCCGAGCGTCCTGGCAGAAGGAGAGCAGGGTGGCGATGGTCTCGTCCGAGCTTTGCTCGGCGCGGATGACCTCGACCAGCTTCATGACCGGAGCGGGGTTGAAGAAGTGAAGGCCGGCGACCTTGTCGGGACGCGAGGTGACGGCGGCAAGCTCGGAGACCGAAAGGGCCGAGGTGTTGGTGGCCAGGATGGCCGACTTCTGGACGACCTGGTCCAGCTCCTTGAAGACGGCCTTCTTGACGTCCATCTTCTCGGTGACGGCCTCGATCACGAGGTCGCAGTCATCGAAGCCGTCCCAGGAGGTGGTCCCGGAGACGAGCGCCATCTTCTGCTCCATCTCGGAAGCGGACATCTTGCCCTTCTTGACGCGGCTCTCGTAGGTCTTGCGGGCGGAGGCGATGCCCTTGTCCACGGCGTCCTGGTTGATGTCCTTGATCACCACCGGCAAGCCCGCATTCGAGACCACCTGGGCGATCCCGCCGCCCATCGCGCCGCCGCCCACCACGCCGACCTTGAAGATCGGCAGGGGCTTGGCGGTGATGGCGGGGCGGTTCTGAGTTTCCAATGCCATTCGATTCTCTCCTCTACGCGTTCGGGTTCTCAAGGACCATGGCGATCCCCTGACCGCCGCCGATGCAGAGCGAGGCCACGCCGTACTTGGTCCCGCGACGGGCCAGCTCCTTGGCCATGGTGAGCGCGAGGCGGGCGCCGGAGGTGCCCACGGGGTGGCCGAGGGCGATCGCGCCGCCGTTCGGGTTCAGTTTGTCCATGTCGAGCTCCAGCACCTTCGCGACGGAAAGCACCTGGGCCGCGAAGGCCTCGTTGATCTCGATGATGTCCATCTGGTCGAGGGTGAGGCCGGCCTTCTTCAGGGCCTTGGGGATGGCGAGGGCCGGGGCGATGCCCATGCGCTCGGGCTCGACGCCGGCAAGGGCAAAGGAGCGGACGATGGCCAGCGGCTTGAGGCTGAGCTCGGAAGCCTTGTCCGCGCTCATGGTCAGGATGGCCGCCGCGCCGTCGTTGGTGCCGCAGGCGTTACCGGGAGTGACGGTTCCGCCCTTCTTGAAGATGGTCGGGTACATGCTGAGCATCTGCATCGACAAGGCGGGGTTGGGGCCTTCGTCCGCCGAGACGGGCTCGGGGGCGACGTCCTTGCCGGCGGCCTTCTTGGGGACGTTGACGGTCATCAGCTCGTCCTTGAAGACGCCCGAGCGGGCCGCCTTGAAGGCCTTCTTGTGGGAGTTGACCGCGAACTGATCCTGCTCCTCACGGCTGATGCCGTACTCGTCGACCAGGTTCTCGGCGGTCTGGCCCATAAGCAGGTTGCAAACGGGATCGGTGAGGCCTTCCCAGAGGGCGTCGATCATCTCGGAGTTGCGCATGCGCTTGCCGAAGCGCATGTCGCGGTTGACGAAGGGATAGGAGCTCATGGACTCCATGCCGCCGACGATCTGGATGTCGGCATCTCCCGAGACGATGTTCTGGAAGCCGTTGATGATGGCCTGCATGCCCGAGGCGCAGTTGCGGTGGACGGTGTAGCCGGGGACCTCCTTGGGCACGCCGGCGTTGAGCGCCGCGACGCGGGCGATGTTGGTCGCGTCGGAGGCCTGGCCGCAGCAGCCCATGATGACCTCTTCGATCTGATCGGCCGAGACGAGGTTGCGGCTCAGCAGCTCGGCGATGACCAGCCGGCCCAATTCTTGGGCGGTCAGATCCTTGAGGGCTCCGCCGAAGTTACCGAACGGGGTCCGTACCCCGTCAATCAGGACGACTTCCTTCATTAATCAAGTTCCTTTCGTGCGGGTTTCTGCTTCAGGACAGCTGCGCTTGCTTGCGGTTCAGCCGCAGGCGCGAGCGGGATTCCGGCCTTCCGGGAAGGCGCTTCCAGCGAGGGGGCGTCCGCCCCGAACGTCAAAAGGAGGGTATCGCCCATCACCTCGAGGGTCTCGCGCGACATCTCGGAGTTGAAGCCCAAGAGCGACGTGAGGTTGAGGGTGAAGCCGATGGAAAGGATCTGCCAAGCCGCCGCTCGCACGTCCACCTGGACATGGATCTGCCCGCGATCCTTGCCTTCCGAGAGCACCCGGGCGATGAAGTCGACATAGGAGGCGAAGTTGCGCTTGAGCGTGTCGCGAATCTCCTGGTCCTCCGTCTCCGAGAGGGCCTGGAACTGGATTTTGAGGCTGTCGGGATGCGCCTGGACGACGTCGTAATGGGAAAGGCCGATCTGGCGCAAGAGGGCGAGGGCATCCGGCGTGCGCTCGGCCAATTCTTCCCAGTGGCGCAAGGTGCTGGCGCCGACCTTGTCGAGGATGGTCAGGAAGAGGTGCTTCTTGGAGTCGAAGTGCTTGTAGACCGTGGGCTCGGAGATGCCGGCTTCCTTGGCGATCTCGGCCATGCCGGCCACCCGGTAGTTCGAGCGAGCGAAGACAGCCGTCGCGCACCGAAGGATCTGGGCGCGCCGCTCCTCCGCCGTAAGCCGCTCCTTCGCGTCTCCCGCCATGGGCTCCTTTTCCTCGCTTCGTTTTGACGACGGCCCCTCGGGCCATCTGCGGCGCCGGACCAATCGTTAGTGAGTGGTCACTAACCGTTAAGTAACAGAATGGGGGAGGCCTGTCAAGCCGAAGCCCGACCCCGCATGGGGCGCCTTCCCCTGTGCGCGCGTTTCCGAGCATTCCCGGCGCCACGGGGCGAAGACCGGCCCCACGACCGCAGGACCTAGCCCTACGCTGCGCTATTGGGCCTTATGCCCAGGACCTGGCTGCCGAAACCCCGTCAACGTGTTAAGATTGGTGACGCCCGGCTCCCGAGGCCTCGTTTCATGGAGCCGGCGAGACCAACGCTCGCTGCCGTGCTCAACCGCCGCAGGCGAAGCCGCCCGCACACCGTAGAAGGGGAAGCCAATGACTGCAGAGGTCTACTTCGCTCAGCGCCGGGCCACCAGCGGCGGAGGCCTGCTCGACAAGATTGAGCAGCTCTTCGAGACGGCCGGCTTCGGACAGGCGATCGCCGAAGGAGACCTCGTCGCCGTCAAGACCTGCTTCGGCGAACGCGGCAACACCACCCATGTTCGCCCCGAAATCCTCAAGCGCATCATCCGCAAGGTCCGCCAGCGCCGCAGCATCCCCTTCGTCACCGACACCGGCGCCCTCGGACTCGGACCCCGCTCGAATGCCACCACCCACCTCATGACCGCCACCGAGCACGGCTTCACCGAAGCCACCCTCGGAGCTCCCGTCATCATCGCCGACGGCCTCATGGGCCACGACCACGTCCCGGTCCGTATCGCCGGCCGACACCTCGACACCGTGCCCGTCGCCAGCGCCCTCTGGAGCTCGCAGGCCCTGATCGTGGTCAACCACGTCACCGTCAACCCCCATACCGCCCTCTCCGGCGCCCTTCACCACCTGGGCCACCTCTCCGTGACCCGCGCGGGACGCCCGTTCCTGACGCATGCCGCCCTCACCGAGCACTGCGCCTCCTGCGGTTCCTGCCTGGTCACCCCCCGCGCCCCCATGGCCGACGCCTCCTCCCAGCTGCTCCTCGAGGCTCCCTCACAGGCCTGCCTGACGTGCTGCGAGGACGAGACCCGCCTGGGAGCCCTCCTCCCCGCCGCCGAACGCCAGGAGCGGATCGCCGAGGCCTGCCTGGCCGCGCTGCAGGGCAAGGCCCAGAAGGCCTGCTTCTTCAACCTCATGCTCGACGTCACCCCCGACGGAGACGACTCCCCCTTCTCGGACGCCCCCGTGATCGCCGACGTCGGGGTGCTCGCCTCGCGCGACCCCGTCGCGCTCGACCAGGCCACCCTCGACTTCTTCACCATGCAGCCCGGCCTGCCCGGCACCCGCCTCAACGATCCGAACGCCCCCGACAAGCTCGCCCAGCTCGCCCCCGGCGCGGATCCCACGCACCTTCTGGCTTACGCCGAGAGCCTCGGGCTCGGCCAGCGCGACTACGAACTGCTGATCATTTAGCCGCAGGCGCTATCATCTAGCCGCCGGGAACCGCGCCCGTCGACCGATCGACGGTCTTATGCGACAATGGCGCTGCCCAGTCTATAAGGAGGTCTCCATGTCGCGCCCTGATGGCCGTACCCCCGATTTGCTCCGCCCCGTCACCTTCGAGCGGGGCTTCACCCGCTACGCGGAGGGATCCGTCCTCGTCAGCTTCGGCCATACCAAGGTGCTCTGCAACGCCTCCGTCGAGGAGCGCGTCCCCCCCTTCCTCAAGGGCCAGGGCAAGGGCTGGCTCACCGCCGAGTACATGCTGCTGCCGCGCTCGACCCATACCCGCTCGGCCCGCGAATCCAGCCTCGGCAAGGTCGGCGGCCGGACCCATGAGATCCAGCGCCTGATCGGCCGCTCGCTGCGCGGCGTGCTCGACACCTCCGCCCTCGGAGAGCGCCAGATCACCGTCGACTGCGACGTGCTCCAGGCCGACGGCGGCACCCGCACCGCCGCCATCACCGGCGCCTGGGTCGCCGTCCATGACGCGCTCACCAGCCTGGTCGCTCAGGGCAAGCTCAACCGCATGCCCCAGCTGGATCCCCTCGCCGCCATCTCCGTCGGCATCATCGACGGGGAAGCCCGCCTCGACCTCGAGTACGAGGAGGACTGCAAGGCCGAAACCGACATGAACGTCGTCGGGCTCGGCAACGGCCGCTACGTCGAGATCCAGGGCACGGCCGAAGGCGCTCCCTTCGATCGCGCCATGCTCACCCGGCTGCTCGACCTGGCCGATGCGGGAATCGCCCAGCTGATCCAGGCCCAGGCTCAGGCGGTGAAGGGATCATGAGGGTTCGGGCGATCCGCGGGGCCGTCACCGTCGAGGCCAATACCCGCGAGAGCATCCTCTCCGCCACCCGCGAACTCGTCCAGGCCGTCGTCGAGCGCAACTCCCTGAGCCTCGACGACATGGTCAGCGCCATCTTCACGATGACCGCCGACCTCGACGCCGTCTTCCCCGCGGAGGCCGCCCGCGAGATGGGCTGGAACCAGGTCCCCCTGCTCAACGCCCGCGAAATCCCCGTCCCCGGCTCGTTGCCCCGCTGCGTCCGCCTCTTGCTGCATACCTACACGGACCTACCGGCCGACGGCATCCAGCATGTCTACCTGCGCGACGCCGTCCGCCTCCGCCCCGACCTCAACACCCCCCAGTGACGCCCGCGTCCCCCGAGGAGGCCTCCAACTTGTCTCCCCCAGCCCCTTACGTTAAACTGGCAGCCATGAGCCCTGAAACCGCCCATCCACCGCTATTTGCCAAGTATCGCAACCGGCTCCTGCTCGGGTTGCTTGCGGCCTTGATCCTGAGATTCGTCCTGATGGCCCTCCCCATGGCCTTCTGGACCGATCTCAACACCTTCAAGGCCTGGAGCGTCGGGCTGGTCCAGCACGGCATCGGCAATTTCTATGCCGCCCCCAACATGTGGTGCGACTACCCGCCAGGCTACCTCTACGTGCTCTGGGGGCTGGGAAAGCTCCAGCAAGTCGTCGATCCTGGCCTGACCCAAACCGGAGGCATGGGCTTCACCTGGCTGATGAAACTGCCGGCCGCCCTCGCCGACGTCGCCTGCGCCTGGCTCATCTGGCTCATCCTCAAGACCCGCACCTCCATGCGCTCGGCCTATCGCGCCGCCATGGTCTACGCCTTCAATCCGCTCGCCCTCTTCGTCTCCGCCATCTGGGGCCAGATTGACGGCGTCCTCACCCTCATGATGCTGACGGTGACCTGGCTGCTGCTCAAGGGCAACCTCCTGCGCGCCACCGCCCTCGCCGTCGCCGGCGTCATGCTCAAGCCCCAGGGACTCTTCCTCGCGCCCTTCTTCGTCCTGAGCCAGTGGTTCCGCCACAAGCCCCTCCGCTGGGCGCTCACCATCCCCGTCGGCCTCGCCGTGGTCTGGGCCATGGTCGCGCCCTTCTTCTTCCCGCACCAGGAGGTCTTCGGACTCGGCGAGCTCCTCGTCGGCCCCTTCCAGTTCCTCTACGAGCGCATGATCGCCACCGCGGAAGGCTACCCCCACTCCTCGATCAACGCGTTCAACATCTGGGCTCCCACGGGAATGTGGCTCCCCGACTCGCGCACCATCCTGGGCATTCCCCATAAAGTCCTGGGCATCAGCTTCGTGGCGATGATGTCGGGGTGGATCGGCCTGTTCCTTTATCGGAAGCGCCACGCGGGATCCGCGCCGATCTTCCTGGCCGCCGCCATCCTCCTGGTCGGCATGTTCCTGCTGCCCACCCGCATGCACGAACGGTACATCTTCCCGGCGATCGCCTTCCTCGCCCTCGCGTCCGGCTTCAACCGCTACCTGACGACCGCCTACTGGGGCTTCACCGTCACGGCCCTGCTCAACGTCCTCTACGCCTTCATCCTCTATAACCACAAACCCCTCTTCGACGCGATCGCCCCCGGGGTCATGCAGGCCCTCATCGTCGGCATCGTCCTCGCCAACATGTGGATGTTCGGAGACCTCCTCGGCTACACCTTCGGCCGCCGCAGCGAAACCATGCAACAACCCAGCCTCGGCTGGCGTCGCGTGCTCTTCGGCCCCCCGTCGGCGGAAGCGGAGGACACTCCCCCCAAGCCGGAGACCCCCTCCGACTCCGCGACCCCCGCGGAGGCCGCCGCCCTGTCGGAAAGCCAGCCCGTCACCGCACTCCCGGCTCCCGAAGGTGCCGCCCCGATCCCGGCGGCGCCCGCATGGTCCCGGGCCGATTGGGCCTGGCTCGTCGGCATCGCCATCGCCTTCCTCGCGCTGGGCCTCTACCGGCTCGGCTATCCGCCCGAGCAGATCTTCGACGAGGTCTACCACGCCCGCACCGCCGAAGAGTACCTCAAGGGAATCAACCCCTACGAGTGGACCCACCCGCCCCTGGCCAAGCTGCTGGCCGCCCTCGGCATCGCCGCGTTCGGCATGGACGCCTTCGGCTGGCGCATCGTGAGCCTGCTGGCCGGCACCGCCACCCTGGGCGTCTTCTACCTCTTCTCGCGGCGCGTCTTCGGCAGCACCCGGATCGCGGCCATCGCCACCACCCTGCTCGCGCTCGACGGCGTCTTCTTCGTTCAGAGCCGCGTCGCCATGACCAACATCTACGTCGTCGGCTTCCTCGTGGTCGCCGCTCTCGGCCTCTGGGAATTCTCCCGGACCACCAAGGAGCGCTGGCTCGTCCTGGCCGGCCTCGGGCTCGGCTGCGCGCTCGCAACCCGCTGGACCGCCCTCTACGGCTGGGGGCTCGTCGGCCTGCTGCTTCTGCACCACCTCTTCTGGCACATGTGGAAGCCCCTATCGACTCCCCGCATGACCCCGTGGCAACTGGCGGGCTTCCTGGGGCGCTGCGCCGTCTACTTCGTGGGCATTCCGGCCGCCATCTACCTCCTCAGCTACATCCCCTACATGCTGCAGGGACACGGCATCGGCGAGGTCCTCACGCTGCAAAAAGCCATGTGGGGCTATCACGCCAACCTGAACGCCTCGCACAACTACTCCTCGCCCTGGTACCAGTGGCCCTTCATGTACCGGCCCACCTGGTACTTCTTCCAGGACGTCGGCGGCGGCAAGATCGCCGGAATCCTCGCCATCGGCAACCCCGCCATCTGGTGGGCCAGCATCCCCGCCCTCTTCGGGATGCTCGTGCTCGCCGGGCGCCGCAAGCTCTGGGCCGGTCTGGTCCTCTCCACCATGGGCCTCGGACTCTACCTGCTCTGGGCCGTGCAACCGCGCTCGCTGGTCTTCATGCACTACATGTTCGAGACGATCCCCTTCGCCTGCATCGCCATCGCGTACTTCGTCGACCGCCTCTGGCGCCACCGCGACTTCCAGGTGCTGGCCTTCGCCTACCTCGCCGCCGCCGTCGGCATGTTCATCTTCTGGTACCCCCTCTGGTCGGGTCTGCCCATCGAGCAGGCCTTCTACCGGATGCACCTTTGGCTCCCCACCTGGATCTAGCGCCAGCGGCTCTAAGGAACCTCATGCCCGCCATCACCTTTGACCTCGAAGCCAAATCCGGCCGCGCCCGCGCCGCCACCCTCACCACCCCCCACGGCACCGTTCAGACCCCGGTCTTCATGCCGGTCGGAACCCAGGCCACCGTCAAGGCCTGCACGCCGGAGCAAGTCGCCGCCGAAGGCGCCTCCATCATCCTCGGAAACGCCTACCACCTCTACCTGCGCCCCGGCCACGAGCTCGTCGAACGCGCCGGAGGCCTCCACCAGTTCAGCAACTGGAAGGGCTCCATGCTGACCGACTCCGGCGGCTTCCAGGTCTTCAGCCTCTCGGAACTGCGCAAGATCACCGAAGAAGGCGTCAAGTTCCGCAACCCCATCGACGGAAGCACCCACTTCATCTCGCCGGAAGTCTCCATGGCCATTCAAAACGCCCTGGGCGCCGACATCATGATGGCGTTTGACGAGTGCGTGCCCGGCATGAGCTCGCATGAGGCCGCGCTCGACGCCGTGGACCGCACCACGCGCTGGGCAGAGCGTTGCCTGGCCGCGCACCAGCGCCCCGACACTCAAGCCCTCTTCGGCATCGTCCAGGGCAACGTCTACCCGGATCTCCGGGAGCGCTCCGCAGCCGCCCTGGTCCCAATGGACTTCCCGGGCTACGCCGTGGGCGGCCTCTCCGTGGGAGAGCCCAAGGAGAAGATGTATCCCACCCTCTCCCACACCACACCGCTCTTGCCCGAAGGCAAACCCCGCTACCTCATGGGCGTCGGCATGCCCGACGACCTCGTCGTCGGAGTCGCCCTCGGCATCGACATGTTCGACTGCGTCCTGCCCACCCGCCTCGCGCGCCACGGAGCCTTCTTCCACCCCGAAGGCCGCCTCAACATCAAGAACACCCGCTTCCGCGAGGATCCCGCCCCCTTGCAAGAGGACTGCGACTGCTATACCTGCAAGAGCGGCTTCAGCCGGCGCTACCTCTGCCACCTCTTCCGGGCCGAAGAGATGCTCGCAAACACCCTCATCAGCCTCCACAACATCCGCTACCTCATCCGGCTCATGGAGAGCATCCGCGCGTCGATCTTCGCCGGGACCTTCCCCGAGAGCCACCTCAGCTACGTCCCCGAAGCCTTCCACGACCTGGTGCTGGGCGTGAAGGCCTAAGCGCCTTGATGGCGCCTGGATTGACCGTCGCTTCACCGTGGTACAATTGAAGCCTGAGCGTTAACGCCCTGTCTTCCGTCCTTCATACGCGCCCACGCCCCACGCAGTCCGGCACCATGTCCGGTTGCCGGACCGTTTGGCGACGTGCCAGCAGGAAAGGTCTCACGCGTTGCTTTCCACGGCCCTCGACCGTGTCGGAAAACAAACACTCGGCGCCCTCGAAGCCCTCGGGGCCATCGTCATGCTGGCCGGGGAGACCGCCCGGCAGATCCTGAGCGGCCGCATCCACTGGCGCAACACCTTCGCCCAGATGGCCTTCATCGGGGTCGAGTCCCTGCCCATCGCGCTGTTGACCGGGCTCAGCGTCGGCATGGTCTTCACCTTGCAGATCGCCAACGAGTTCATCCGCTTCGGGGCCACCTCGGTCATCGGCGGAGTCTCGGCGATCGCCCTCGTCCGCGAGCTCGGCCCCACCCTCACCGGAGTGGTCGTCGCCGGCCGCGTCGGGGCCGCCATCGCCGCCGAGCTCGGCTCCATGAAGGTCACCGAGCAAATCGACGCCCTCGTCGCCATGGCCGCCGACCCCATCCGCTTCCTCGTCGTCCCCCGCGTCATCGCCTGCGTCCTGATGCTCCCGCTCCTGGCCTTCCTGGCCGACTTCGTGGGCATCGCCGGCGGCTACGGCATCGCCACCGGGGTCAAGGGCATCAGCTCCGAGGTCTTCCTCAGCTCGCTGCAACAGCTGCTTCAGCCTGCCGACATCTACAAGGGCCTAGTCAAGGCGATGATCTTCGGCCTGGTCGTGGGCGTCATCGGCTGCTACCAGGGCCTCAACACCTCGAACGGAGCCCAGGGAGTGGGCAAGGCGACGACGGACGCCGTCGTTTTCTCGCTCATCACCATCTTCATCACCAACTACTTCCTCTCGTCCTGGCTCTTCCCGGGAGGCGGGCTGTGAAGCACGTGACCCTGGATCGCATCACCAAGGCCTTCGGCTCCAAGCAGGTCCTCAAGGGGGTCTCGATGGACTTCCCGCCCGCTCAGATCTCCGTGATCATCGGGCCCTCGGGTTGCGGCAAGTCGACCATCCTGCGGCTGCTGCTGGGGCTCATCCGCCCGGACGACGGCTCCATCTTCGTGGGGGGAGAGGACATCACCCGCTACAAGACTCCCGAATGGGAGCGCATGCGCGAATCGGTGGGCATGGTCTTCCAGTCCGCCGCCCTCTTCGATTCGATGACCGTGGGAGAGAACGTCGCCTTCGTCCTGCGCGAGCATACCCGCATGAGCCCGGAAGAGCGGGCGCGGATCGTCAGCGAGAAGCTGGAGGTCGTCGGGCTCGCGGGCACCGAGAACCTTTATCCCACCGAGCTTTCGGGAGGCATGCAGAAGCGGGTGGCGATCGCCCGCGCCATCGTCCGCAACCCCGCTCTCATCCTCTACGACGAGCCCACCACCGGCCTGGACCCCGTCACCAGCACGATCATCGAGGACCTGATCGTGAGGGTCGCCAAGGAATCCGGAGCCACCTCGGTGGTCGTCACCCACCAACTGTCGACCATCTTCCGAACCGCCGACCGGATCACCATGCTCCACGCGGGCCGCGTGATGGAATCCGGAACGCCCACGGAGATGAAGGCCAGCCGAAATCCGCTGGTTTCGGGGTTCCTTGCCGGGATACCCCATGCGGAATCCGCGGAGAGCCCGCGTGCCCAAAGGGAGGATCGACCTTGAAGCTGACCCCTGCCGCCCGAGTTGGCGTGGTGACCCTCGTCTCGGCGATCGTGCTCTCGCTTGGGATGAGCTGGCTGACACAGTTCTCGTTCAAGCCCCAGGGCTACCGCCTGAAGGCCGTCTTCGGGGACGTGAACGGCCTGGTGCCGGGCGCCGGCGTCTACCTCATGGGCGTCAAGGTCGGCCGCGTCATCACCCTCACCCCGGAAGACCGCCGGGTGGTCGTCGAGCTCGAGATCGCGAACCCCAAGACCCGGATCCTCGAGGAGTCGCGCTTCCGGATCCTCTCCAAGGGCCTGGTCGGAGAGAAGACCCTCGAGATCTTCCCCCCCGAGGATGCGCTCATCAGCACCTTCCTCGCGGCGGATGCCACGGTCTACGGGCAGGACCCCGCTCGCCTCGAGAACGCCATCGATCAGGCGCAGGCCGCCCTGACCTCCCTGCGCCAGCTCGCCGAATCGCCCGAGACCACCGAGGCCCTGCGCACCGGCATGAAGAACTTCGAGAGCGCCTTCGCCGAGCTGCGCGGCCTGGTCAAGAACACGGACAAGGTCGCCGTCGAGACCGCCCTCCTCATCCAGGACGCCCGGACCGTCGCCGGCGCCATCCAGGGCGAGGACCTCGCGGCCATGGTCAAGGACCTCAAGGCCATGTCGCATGGCCTGCGCCAGACCTACCAGGCCGTCGTCAACGACGGCCGCCTGATCGAGGACACCTCGGCCGTCATCGCCAACATCCGCCTCCTGACCGAGCGGGTCAACCACATCGCCTATCAGACCGAGACCGTGGTCTCGGATCCCAAGCTGCAGCAGGACCTCAAGGAGATCGTCTCCAGCTCCCGCGCCATGCTCAACTCCATCGGCGGCCCCAGCTTCAGCCCCCCGAAGCTGAGCCCGCGCTTCGACGCGGCCCTGGTCCAGGATTCCAACCGCGCGAGCGCCTACCTCAACGGCAACTTCAACTTCGCCCTGAGAACCGGCCGCGACGAGTTCCTGCTCGGCGTCGAGGAGATCGGCGAGCGCAACCTCTGGAACCTCTCCTGGGGCAAGCCCGGCTTCTTCACCCCCCAGATCGGCTTCCACCTGGGCATGGTCCGCTCCAAGATCGGTGCCGGACTCGACTGGGAGGCCAGCCCCAAGGTCGTCCTGCAGGGAGAGGTCTTCAATCCGCTCGATCCGAACGTCAGGTTGGGTGGCATGTGGTACCCTGATTGGCTAGGGGACAAGTACGGCCTGACGGGTCAGTGGATTCGCGGATTGAACACCGGAGAAGACTCGCTCAGACTGGGGCTCCAGTGGCGCCCGATCGATTGAGCCTGGCGGGAGAGCAGCCATGAACCATATCGCCAACCGCTACGACGTCATCAGCCTTCTCGGGGAAGGCGGGATGGGGCGTGTCTACCTGGCCCAGGACAAGGCCGTCGATCGAAAGGTCGCCGTCAAGATCGCCCGCGACCCGCTCTCGCCGGAGCGCTTCGAGCACCTCAAGCACGAGTTCTGGCTGATGACCCGCCTCCACCACCCCAACCTGGTGGAGGCCTACGACTACGGCCGGCTCGAGGACGGCTCGCCCTACCTCACGATGGAGGTGGTCGAAGGCCAGGCGCTCGACGAGCACCTCCCCCTCTCCCCTGAGAAAGTCCGCGACGTCGCCATCCAGACCGCCCGCGCCCTCGGCTACATTCACGCCCAGGGCTTCGTGCATTGCGACATCAAGCCGGAGAACATCCGCCTGATGCCGGACGGCCGGGTGAAGCTGATGGACTTCGGCCTCATGGAGCGGACCGGCCGGGTCGGGGGACCGATCCGCGGCTCGCTTTCCTATCTGGCGCCGGAAGTCGCCAAGGGAGCCACGGTCGACGCCCGCAGCGATCTCTACTCGCTCGGCATCATGCTCTACCAGCTCGCCAGCGGCCAGCTGCCGTTCCAGGCGGAGACCCCCGCCGAGATGCTGCGCGCCCACCTCAGCCAGGAAGCGCCCGCGCTCGATGCCGCCCTGCCCGAGGACCTGCGCGAGCTGCTGCCCCAGCTCCTCGCCAAGGATCCCTTCGGCCGCCCCGGAAACGCCTCCGAAGTCTTGCTCGCGCTCGGCGAGGAAGGGTCCCAAGGCCCCGCCTACCTCTTCAGCCCCCCGCTGGTGGGAAGGGACGAAGCCCTCGCGCGCTTCGACTCCGGCGAGCTCACTAGCGGCACCTGGGCCATCGCGGCGCCCATGGGCATGGGCAAGAGCCGCCTGATCAAAGAGTTCCGGTTCCGGGCTCAACTGAGCGACCGGCCGTTTCTGCTTGCCGCTTGCCCGCCTCAGGCCGGCGCGCCCTACGCGCCCATCAGCGACCTCGTGCGCCAGCTGCTCCCCCTCGCGAGCCAGCACGCCCCGGAAACCCTGCAAGGGGCCCGCATGAGCCTCACGCGCCTCCTGCCCGAGCTCGCCCGCCCCGAGGACCCCGCCTTCGACATGGAGCCCCAGCAGGAGAAGAGCCGCCTGCATGCGGCGATCGCCGACCTCGTCCGCGCCGTCGCCGACGCCAAGGGTCTCGTCCTGGCCATCGAGGACATCAATACGCTCGACTCCTCCAGCCGCGAGGTCCTCGAACAGCTCTCCCGCCTCACCTCCGAACGCGAACTCACGCTCCTCACCACCCGGACCTCCGAGGGAACGGGGCTGGAGCAGGAGAAGGTCCTCTGGCTCGACCCCCTCTCGCTGGCGGACGTCCACACCCTGATCGAGGGCACGGTCGGCCACACGCAGGTGCCCGAGACCTTCACGGCCGCGGCCTTCGAGGCGGCCGCCGGCAACCCGCAGTCCATCGCCAACTTGCTGCAGCACCTCGTGGACACGGGCGTGATCCATGCCGAGCGCGGCCGCTGGGTCCTTCCCGCCGAGCTGCCCGAGGGCGCGCTGCCCCGCGACTGGCACGACCTGCTGCGGCAGAACCTGGCCGCCCTCAGCCCGGAAGCCCTCCGGATCGCCGAGGCGATCGCCATGCTCGGAGGCCCCACCAGCCTCGCCCTGCTGGAGCGCATCCCCGGCATCCCCCACGAAGAGCCCCTCTACCAGGCGATCGACGAGCTGGAGCAAGCCGGCATCCTCCGGGGCCAACCCGAACTCGACTTCGTGCAGCGCGCACTCACCACCCTCGTCCTCGAAGACCTCACCCCCGAGGCCCTCCGCGCCTGGCATTCCCGCTTGACGGACGCCCTCGAAGGCGCCTTCGCCGAGGATTCTGGCAACCTGGGCCTGCTAAACCAACTGAGCACGCATGCCCTGCGCTCGGATCACCCGGAACGCGCCATCCCGTACTGCCTGGACGCCGGTCTTCGCAACTACGCCCTCCACGCCAACCAAACCGCCTGCACTTTCCTCGAAGGCGCGCTCGCCCTGGTCTCCGCGGAACCGACCGCGACCCGCTTCGACCTGCTCGCCGCTCTCGGCGACGTCAAGCGCATGCTGGGCGACTCGACGGCCGCCTCCGAGGCATATCTCGAGGCTGTCACCCTGGCGGAGACCCTGGGCAAGCCCGCGGAGCTGGCCAGCATCCTGGTCAGCCTCGGCAAATCCCTCCAGAGCCAGGGCAAGTACGAGGACGCCCGCGCCTCCCTGACCCGCGCCATGGAGGTCGCCGAGGCCAGCGGCAACGTCAAGGCCAAGATCCGCGCGCTCATGACCCTGGGCCGCATCTTCTACTTCACCGGCAACGCCGCCAAGACCGCTCCCATGCTCGAAGAGGCCGCCAGCCTCTCCCGGACGCACGGCGAGATGCTCACCCTCAGCGAGAGCCTCGCCTTCCTCGGCTTCCTCTTCTCGTCCAGCGGAAAAGGCCAGACCGAGCAGGGACTGGGTCTGCTCAAGGAAGCCCTCGCCATCAAGGAGAGCTTCAACGACCTCCTCGGCCTCAACGAGGCCAACATGATGCTCGGGAACGCCTACCTCTCCCTCGGACGCTACACGGAAGCCTACCAGGCCTTCGAAGAGACCCGCCGGCTCAACACCCTGATCGACCAGCGCGACGAGCTGGTCTTCAGCCAGTTGAACCTGGCGGCCACCGCCCTGGAGCTCGGCGAGTTCCGGGACGCCGAAGCCGTGGCCAAGCAGGCGCTCGCCGGCGCCCAGGAGCTGGGAAGCCGGATGGCCGAAGGCATGGCGCTCGCCATGGAAGGCATGGCCGCGATGCACCTCGGCCGGCTCGGAGACGCGCTGACGCAGGTCGACGCGGGCCTCCAGATCGCCCTCGACACCCGGAACCGCTACCTGGAGATGACCCTCAACGTCTACCGCGCCGAGCTGCTCATGATGCTGGGCGCCACCCCGGAGGCCCTGGAACTGGCCCGTTCCACGGTGAAGGACGCCGAAGAGACCGGCCACGAGGACATCGCGAGCTCCATGCGCCCCGTGCTGGCCCTTTTGCTCCTGCGGAGCGGAGAGCGCGAAGAGGTCCGCTCGCTGCTCAACCATGCGATCACGCAGGCCAATGAAGCCGAGGCCCGCGGATTGGCCGCCAAGCTGCTCTTCGTCCAGGCCGACCTCTTGGCCCTGGCCAAGGATGCCATGGCAGCCCAGCGGATGGCCTTTGAAAGCCTGCATTTGGCCGAAGAGGTGGGAGCCCGGAACCTGATCGGCCGGATTCACCTCTTCCTCGGCGAGCTGCACCTCCGCAACGACCGCCGTTCGCTGGCCACCGAGCACCTGCGCAAGGCCATCCACCTCGCCGAGGAGATGGGCCAGGCCGATCTCGACGGCCGCGCCTTGAGCCTCCTGGCCGACGTCGACACCCTGCGCGGGGACGACCACCGCCGGCTCGCCCAGAACATCTGCGATCGCCTCGCCCAGACCCTCCCCGCCGAACGGCAGGACGCGTTCCGGGAGGCATGGAGCCAGACCTACCTCCCGAAGACCGAAGCCTCCACGCAGTCGGCCGATTCCCTTGAAGGCCACATCGAGCGGATCCAGGAGGACCTCAAGGCCTTCGCCCGGCATGCCAGGGGCCAGCAGGAGCAGATCGACGATCTGCAGCATGCCAACCACAAGCTCACCCAGCTCATCGACTTCTCCCTGAAGGTCAGCCAGATCCAGGACGTCGCGCTGGTGCTGGAGATGGCCATGGACCTGATCCTGGAAATCACCGGCGGCAAGCGCGGCTTCATCCTCAAGCTCCAGGGCAGCGAGGTCCTTCCGGTCCAGATCCGCGAGTTCCCGAAGAGCGTTCCCGCCGAGGACTGGCGCATCAGCCGCAGCATCGCGGATGAGGTCTTCCGCACCGAGCAGCCCTTGTGCCTGCGCGATACGCGCAGCGAGGCGCGCTTCACCCCCAAGGATGCCGCCATCGCGAGCCGCACCGTGCTCTCCGCCCCGGTCAAGATTCGCAACCGCATGGTCGGAGCCATCTACGTCGACCGGTTGACGGAAGAGGCTCCCTTCGACGAGCAAGCCCTGGACGTCGTGATGAGCCTCGCGGCCGTCCTGGCCAACGCCCTCGAGAACGCGAGCATGCACGCCGAGTGGGAGGACAAGAGCCGCAAGCTGGAGATGCTCAACGGGCTCGCCCGCACCATCACCACCACCCTGGTCATGGAAGAAGTCTTGCAATTGGTCCTGCAATCCACCCTGGACCTCACCCAGGCCGAGCGCGGCTACATCCTCCTCTGGGAGAACGAGCAATTGGTCTGCCGCTCGGCCCTCAATCACCTGGGAGCGGCCCTGACGCTGGAGGACGATCCGATCAGCCGGAGCATCTGCCAGCGGGTGCTCGACTCGGCCGAGCCCTTGTGCGTGGACGACGCCTTGAGCGACCAGGAGTTCCAGATGCAGGCCTCAGTCATGGCCCTGAACCTGCGGACGGTCATGTGCGTGCCCCTCTTGGCCAAGCAGACCGTTCTGGGCGTGCTCTACGTGGACTCGCAGGCCATCGTCAACCACTTCACGGAGCGGGAGCTGGCCCTCTTGGAGTCGATCGCGCACCACGCGGCGATCGCCATCGAGAACGCCCACCTCTACACCCAGCTCACCCAGCGCGCCAACGAACTGGAGCACCTGGTCGAACTCTACGAGGAAGCCAACATGCGCGCCTCGATCGACCCCTTGACCGGCCTGCACAACCGTCGCTTCTTCCAGGATCAGCTCTCGCGCGACTTCGCCCAGTCCCGGCGCCACCACCGGCACCTTTCGGTCATCATGCTGGATATCGACCACTTCAAGAGCTTCAACGACACCTTCGGCCACATGCTCGGAGACGAGGTCATCGTCTCCGTGGCGCGGGTGCTCGAGCAAGCCGTCCGCCTCTCGGATCTCACGGCCCGCTGGGGAGGGGAGGAGTTTATCGTCGCCCTGCCCGACACCGACCTGGAAGGCGCCGTCACGGTCGCCGAGCGCATCCGCGAGAACGTCAGCGAGATCCAGCTCACCGACCCCGAGGGCAATCCCCTGCGCCAGATCACGGTCTCCCTGGGAGTCTCGTCGCTGCGCCCCGAGGACGACCGCATCGCCGAGCTGATCGAGCGCGCGGACCGCGCCCTCTACGTCTCCAAGGCCAACGGACGCAACCAGGTCCAGGTTCTCGCAGACGAACGATGATCCGTCTCCTCTCGCTGCTCGGGCTCCTGATCGCGAGCCCTGCGCTTGCCGCTCCCTGGGGCCCCTGGGACCAGCCCGTCGCCGCTCCGGCCAATCAGCCCGAGGCTCCCTCGGGCATGAGCCTCGCCTTCATGGGCCTGATCCGGGGCTATCAGCTCGTGCTCTCCAATCAGGACGCCGCCGCCTGCCCGATGTACCCGTCGTGCTCCCGCTTCTCGATGGAGGCCTTCGCGCGCTACGGCCCGATCCAGGGCCTCTTGATGACCACCGATCGCTTCATTCGTGAAAACGAAGAGGCCCACGCCCACTACCCGATCATCGCGATCGGCGATCGCCTCCTTTCCCTCGATCCCCCGACGGAGCGACACCTATGGTAACCCTCTTGGCCCTGGCCGTTCTGACGCAATCCAGCTCGCTGAGCTACGCCGATTCCTTGTACCGCCAGGGTGAGGTCTACCGGGCCGCCGGCGAGTACCATCGCTGGCTCTTCGAGAACCCCTCGGGCTCAGAGCGGCCCCGCGCGCTCTACGGGCTCGGGAAGGCCTACCTCAAGGGCCAGCGCTACACCGAGGCCGAAGCCACCTTGCGGCAGGTTCCCGAGGCTTCCGAGTGGGGGCCTCTGGCTCGTCTCTCCCTCGCCAAGGCATCCATGGGCCTGGGCCGGGAGGCCGAGGCGAAACGCCTGCTCACCGAACTCATCCCCTCCCTCGGAGAGCCCGCCACGGCGCAGCTGGGCTTGCTGGCCGCGCGCGGCGGAGACTGGCAAAAAGCGCGGCAGCACTTCGAGGCCGGCGGGTCCAAGACGGTCGCGACCCTCGCCACGCAACGGCTCGAAACTCCCGATCGTTCCCCGGCGCTCGCTGCCGCCTTCTCGCTGGTCCCCGGCGGCGGGCAACTCTACCTCGGCCGTCGAAGCAACGCCCTGAACGCCGTCCTGTTCACCGTGGTCACGGGCCTGGCCTCCTACTACTACTTCAACCGCGAGAACCCGATCCTCGGGACGACCGCAGCGGCGCTGTCGCTTTCCTTTTGGGGCGGCGGCATCTACGGGGCGGCCGTGGAAGCCAGACACCTCAACCAGCAAACCGAGAAGGCGTTTCTCCAGCGCGTGACCGAAACGGTCGAAAGCGAAGCAGTCGAGCCCGAGACGGGTTCGACCTCGAACCCGGAGTAACGCTTGCGCCTGCTCGCCGCCCTGCTCGCCCTTCTGATGCTCTCCCCGCCGGCCTTCGCCGCCACCGGGGTCGCCGCGCTGGACTTCGCCGAGCACATCAGCCCGATCGAGCCTGCCCTTGCCGTGATGGAAGTCGAGCGCTTCCTGGACTTGAATCCCCAGCACCCGCTTTCCGGAATGGCCCGGGAGCGCTTGATAAAGCTCTACCTTGGCCAAAAGGACGTGTTCAGGGCCCGTCGCCACCTTCGCCTCCTCCAGGAGCAAGCTCCCGCTAGCCAAAAGGCACGCTGGAGCCTGCAGTTGGCAAGCCTCGAGGAACTCGCAGGCCGGCCCGAACTGGCCCGCATCGAGTACGAGCGCCTCTCCAGCGATCCGGAAGTCGGAAGCGCGGCCCTGAGGCATCTGCTCTGGCTGGAGATCCGGCAGCGGAACTGGGAGACAGCCGCCCAGACCACGCGGCGCTTTCCTGCGGATGCGCGCATGCAGGCGCTGGAAGCGGCCCTACGCACCTGGAACGATCGGCCGATCCGTTCCGAGGATCATGCCCAACGGCTCTCCGCTTGGCTTCCCGGGTCCGGCCAGGTCTATGCCGGAGACTGGGGGTCAGGACTCGCGTCATTCACCCTGAACGCCGCCTGGATCGGGCTCTTGGCCTACGCGGTCACCGAGCGGGATTGGCTCGGAGGCCTTCTTGTCGTCAACTACGGCCCTCGCTACTACCTTGGCGGCATCCAGAAAGCCGGAAGCCTGGTCTCCAAGGAGCGATTGCGGGAGGACCTGGCCTTCCTCGACAAGTTAGATCAGGAATTTGCCGATCTCCTGCCCCTGAAGCAATGATGTAGCGCCGCATTCCCGCAGACTGATGTATAATATTCCAAGCAATCAAGCCTTTTGCATCCCCATCGCACCCCATGGAGGCAACATGTCGAAGATCCCCTTCCTTTTGGCGCTGACCGCGGTCGTCTCGTCGGCCGGATGCGCGACCCTGATTGGAGGAGGCAACTCCCGGCTCGACGTGGCCGTCGAGGATCCTCGCCAGGACGTCGAGGTCCGCATCGTCGGGCTTGCGAACGGTGAGACGATCACCCGCCGCGCGACCAACTTCTCGGTCTCCCTCAACCGGAACTCGGACTACAAGATCACGGTCCACAGCCCCCGGTACTCCACCGAAGAAGTGCTGGTCCGCCGCAACATCCGCCCGATTTTCTGGGCCAACTTCTGCTGCACCTCGTCGATCGTCGGCCTGGGCATCGACTTCGTCACCAACAACATGTGGGAGCATGACAAGAACAACGTCAAGATCCGCCTCCAGAAGGAGCGCCAGAGCTCGACGGGACGTTACTCGGTCCTGCCCATCCTCTTGAGCGACGATCATGATCATGAGCGGGTGCTTCTCGAGGCCCCCATTCTCCAGTAACGGAGAATTCCAAGCGGCAGCCGGGACCCCATGGGGTCCCGGCTTTTTGCTACCATGGCTCCCAACCCCGATCGCGAAAGCGACCGCAAGCCGATCTGAGGAGCAAAACGAACAGGAGGTCCCATGTCGAAGCGCCTTCTACCTGCCGCCCTCATCGCCGCCGCACTGACGAGCGGCTGCGCCACGATCCTCGGAGGGGGCCCCTCCGAGTTCGGCGTGAACGTCGAAGAGCCCCGCCAGGACCTGGAGGTCCGGCTCGAAGGGATTCAAAACGGCGAGATGATCATCCAGCGGGTTCCCGAGTTCACGGTTCCCTTGAGCCGCGGCTCGGACTACAAGGTCACGGTGCGCAGCCCGCTTTATCAGACCCAGGAGATCCGGATCGGCCGCAGCATCCGGGGCGCCTTCTGGGGCAACTTCCTCCTGCTGCCGCTCTTCCCGATTGGCATGGGCGTGGACGCCCTGACCAGCAACATGTGGGAGCACACTCCCCAGAAGATCACCGTCCGTCTGGAGCGGGCGCGCCAGGGACTCAACGGCGAGTGGGTCCTCCCCATCGTGATCACGCGCGGGCTCGCCCGCGAGGTCTACGAGGCCCCGATTCTCGAGTAGCAGTCCTCAAGACTACCAGAGCTTCGTGTTGAGGAGCTTCCAGAGTTCCTGGGTGGCGGTCGACAGGCGACGCGAGACCTGCATCTGGGAGATGCCCAGCCGCTGGGCAATCTCCGTCTGGGAGAGGTCCTGGTAGAAGGCGAACTCGATCACCTCTCGCGAGACGTGCCGCAGCTTCGATAGGGCGGCCGCGAGCATCATGCGATCCTCGGCGGCCAGCTGGAAAGAACGGTAGCGGTTATCGACCAGCTGAGGTCGGGGACGGCTCTCGTCCTCGTCCCCGACCACGTCGAGCGAAAGCGGGCGCGTTCCGGCCTCGAGGCCCAGGACCTCCAGCACCTTGGAGACGTCCAGGTGAAGGGAGGAAGCCAGCTCCTCGGCGGTGGGATCCCGGCCGAGCTCTTGCTCCAGGCGGGACGAGGCAGCGAAGACCCGGGCCCTCAGTTCGACAAGCTCGCGGGGAGGGCGGACGAGCGCGCCGAGATCCCGCAGGTAATGGCGCATCTCCCCGGAGATCAAGGTTCCGGCGTACGCTTCGAAGGGGCGCCCGCGGCGGGGATCGAAGCGCTCGATCGCATTCAGGAGCCCGATGGCGCCGACCTGCTCGAGATCCTCGACCCCACCCGGCATGCGATCGCGGAAGCGCCTGGCGATCGGCCGGACGAGCTTCAGGGTCTGCCGGACGATCCGGTCGCGGAGCTTGGGATCCCGCGAGGCATGGTAGCGGGCAATCATGCCTTCAATCGCATCGGGGCTGGCGATGGACACGGACATGGGCGCCTCCCTCGAGCCATCGGATGGCTTCGATATCCTGACTTCCGGTTCCGGAAGCGAGCAACTGTTCCGAGCGGAACGCGACGGGGGGAACCTTGCGACGGCTACTGGCCGACCTGGTTGATGATGGTGAAGATGGGCAGGTACATGCCGACGACGATCGAACCGACCAGAATGCCGATGCCGGCCATCATCAGGGGTTCGAGCAGCGAGGTCAGCGACTTGACCGCGGCCTCGACTTCCTCGTCGTAAAAGTCGGCGACCTTCTCGAGCATGGCGTCGATGGCGCCCGTCTCCTCGCCGATCGAGATCATCTGAGTGACCATCGGGGGGAAGATGTCGGCCTTCTCGAGGGGACGGGTGATGCCCTCGCCCTCTCGGACGGCCTGGCGCACGTCCTCGACGGCGCCGGAGACGATCATGTTGCCGGCCGAGTCACGGACGATCTCGAGGGCGCTGAGGAGGGGGACTCCCGAGCGAAGGAGGGTCCCGAGGGTCCGCGTGAAGCGGGCGACGGCGACCTTCTGGGTCAGGGCGCCGATGACGGGGACCTCCAGGATGTGCTTGTCGAGGAAATGCTTCCCGTGGTCGGTCTTGGCCCAGCGGCGGAACAGGAAGACGATGCCGGCGGTGCCCGCCGCGATCCCGAGGCCGATGGGGCCGGCGACGATGTGGCTGAGGTCGATCAGGAACTGGGTATAGGCCGGCAGCTTCGCCCCCATCTGGGCGAACATGTCGGCGAAGACCGGGAGGATGAAGACCAGCATCGCCACGAAGATGCCGATGGCCATCACGCAGACCACGATGGGGTAGGTCATCGCGGACTTGACCTGCTGCTGGAGCTTGTTGGAGGCCTCCAGGAAGGTCGCGACCCGCAGGAGGACTTCGTCGAGCACACCGCCCGCCTCGCCGGCGCGAACCATGCCCACGTAGAGCTTGTCGAAGACGCTCGGGTGCTTGGCCATCGATTCGGAGAGCGAGTTACCGGCTTCCACGCGGGCCTTGAGGTCATCGACGATGCGCTTGAGCTTGGGGTTCTTGGTTTGCTCCGAGAGGATGTGAAGGGAGCGCACCATGGCCACCCCGGAGTTGATCATGGTGGCGAACTGGCGGGTGAAGACCGTGATGTCCGAGAGCTTCACCTTGCCCGACATCGCGAGCTTGGCGTTGATCTGATCGAGGAACTTGAGACTCGACGCCTGGTTGAGCTGTCCCGCGATCTTGTTCTCGCGCTTCTCAGTGACCGGCGTGACCACCATGTAGCCCATCTCCCGCAGGCGGTTCCGGACCTCGACGGCGGACTCGCCGTTCATCGTCTTGATGAAGGCTTCTCCGCGATGGTCACGGACCTTACAGGTGAAGGTAGGCATGAGGCGCTCCTAGTCGACGGACTGATTAGCGGGCCATCGCCTGGGCCATCGAGCCGCTGGGAGCCGCACCGATCATCCGGATCAGGTCCTCGGGGCGCGAGGTCTTGGAGATGGCATCCTCGTAGGAGACCAGCTTGTTGAAGTAGAGGTCCTTCAGGCAGGTTTCGAGGGTCTGCATGCCGAACTTCTGGCCGGTCTGAATGGCCGAGTAGATCTGGGCGGTCTTGCCTTCCCGGATCAGGTTGGCGATCGCCGGGGTGTTGATCAAGACTTCGAGCGCCATCACGCGGCCCTTGCCCTTGGCGTCGCTGGAGATCTTGGGCAGCAGGGTCTGCGAGAGGACCGCCACCAGCGAGTTGGAGATCTGGACGCGGATTTGCTGCTGCTGGTGAGGCGGGAAGACGTCGACGATACGGTCGACCGTCTGCATGGCGCTCGAGGTGTGAAGGGTGCCGAAGACCAAGTGACCGGTCTCGGCGGCCGACATCGCCAGGCGGATGGTTTCGAGGTCACGAAGCTCACCCACCAGGATGACGTCGGGGTCTTCACGCAGGGCGGCCTTCAGGGCGTTGTCGAACGACTTGGTGTCCGCTCCCAGCTCGCGCTGGTTGACCAGGCTCATCTTGGGCGGGTGGACGTACTCGATGGGGTCCTCGATGGTGAGGATGTGCTCGGCACGGGTGGCGTTGATGTTGTCGATCATCGCCGCCAGCGTGGTCGACTTGCCGGAGCCGGTGGGACCGGTGACCAGGATGAGGCCGCGAGGCTTGTGGCAGAGCTCGCGGACCAGCGGAGGCAGGCCCAGATCCTCGAAGCGGGGGATCTTGGTGGTGATGGTACGCAGAACGGCCGCGTAGCCGCCCTTCGAGCGGAAGGCGTTGACGCGGAAGCGGCCGAGGCCGACCACGCCGTAGGAGCAGTCGAGCTCCATGGTCTGCTCGAGGGTCTTGCGCTGATCGTTCGAGAGGATCGAGAAAATCAGGCGCTGCGTGTCTTCGTTGGTGAGCGGTTCGTAGTCGGTGCGTACCAGCTTGCCGTTGATGCGGACGATCGGCGGCACGCCGGGGGAGATGTGAAGGTCCGAGCCGTCACGGTCGAAGACCAGTTGCAGGAGCTCCTCCATGTACATAGGCGTATCTTCCTTTCAGCTCGGGAACTAGACGGTGAGCAGGGTTCCGCAGGAGGGACAGCCCTTCCAGCCATCCTCCACGCGCTGGTGACACTTGGGGCAGACCTTCTTGAGGTCGGTCTGGCAGAAGGGGCACTTCATGAACTCGTCGCCGATGGGGTTGCGGCAGCACGGGCAGAGCTTCTCCTCGCCCTCTCCCGAGAAGGTCACGCGGATGACCTCTTCGAGGGACGTGTGGCCGTCGCGAACCAGCTTGAGGGAGTAGTCCTTGAGGGTGGTCATGCCGCTCTGCTTGGCCGCATAGCGGATGAGCGAGGTGGAGACGCCACGGGCGATCAGGTCGCGCAGCTCGTCGTTGATCTTCATGATCTCGTAGACGCCCATGCGGCCCGAGTAGCCCTTCGAGCAGTCCGAGCAGCCCACCGCCTTGTAGAAGGTCGGCATGTTCTCGGTGTCGTAGCGGTAGCCCACGTAGTCGAGCTCGGCGATCTCGGGAGTGTAGGCGGTCTTGCACTTCGGGCAGAGCCGACGTACGAGGCGCTGCGCGATGATGCCGATGGTCGCGGCCGAGACCAGGAAGCCCTCGACCCCCATCTCCGAGAGGCGCATGATGGCGCCCGGAGCGTCGTTGGTGTGCAGCGAGGTGAAGACCAGGTGGCCGGTGAGGGCCGACTCGATGGCGATCTTGGCCACTTCCTTGTCGCGGGTCTCGCCGATCAGCATGATGTCGGGGTCCTGGCGCAGGAAGGCCTTGAGGATGCGGGCGAAGGTGAAGCCGATCTCTGGCTTGGCCTGCACCTGGTTGATGCCCGGGGCGTCGTACTCGATGGGGTCCTCGGCGGTGGTGATGTTGACGTCGGGGGTGTTGCGCTCGTTGAGGATCGCGTAGAGCGAGGTCGACTTGCCGGAGCCGGTGGGGCCGGTGACGAAGATGATGCCGAAGGGGCGATTGGCCATCTCCCGGACCTGCTCGAGATCCTCCGGGAAGATGAAGAGCTTCTCGAGGCCGAGGGTGGTGCCGGACTTGTCCAGGATGCGCATGCAGAGCTTCTCGCCGTGCTTACCGGGCAAGCTCGAGAAGCGGAAGTCCCAGTCGCGGCCGCGGAAGCGGACCCGGATGCGGCCGTCCTGGGGCAGGCGCTTCTCGGCGATGTCGCAGTTGGCCATGATCTTGAAGCGGCTGACGATGGCCGGCAGGAACTTCTTGGGGATGGTGGATTGCTTGTGGAGGATGCCGTCGATCCGGTAGCGGACGACGATCTCGTGCTCCCAGGGCTCGACGTGGATGTCGGAGACCTTCTTGGTGCCGCCGATGGCCTGGGTGAGGATGGAGTTGACCAGGCGGACGATCGGGGATTCCTCGGCCACGCGCTCGAGCTCGAGGACGGAGGACTTGTCCTCCTTCTCCTCGACGACCTCGAGTTCGTCGTCGGTGGCAATCTCTCCGAGGACCGAGGAGATGTCCATGGTGGGGGCGCCGTCGTGGGCCGAGACCTCGGGCTCCTGCTTGGAGTTGTTCTCGAGGAACCAGAAGAACTCGTCCTCGGTGATGACGACCGGCTGGACGGTGACGCCCTTGACGGTGAAGCGGACGTCGTCGATGGCGATCAGGTTGGTCGGATCGACCATCGCGAGGGTGAGGCGGTTGTTGGCGAGGCTGACCGGGATGATCTGGTGCTGGCGGATCAGGTTCTCGGGGATCAGCTTGAGGACCTCGGGCGGGACCTTGGTCTTGCGAAGGTTGATGTAACGAAGGCCGTACTGAAGCTCGAGTGCATCCTTGATGGAGGCCTCGGTGATGTAACCCTGCTTGATCAGGATCATCCCGAGGCTTTCCTTGGTCTGTTTCTGGATGTCGACCGCCGACTTCAGCTGACCCTCGGTGATGAGGTTGGCGTTGAGGAGGATCTCGCCCAACTTCATCTTGACGATGGCCAATTCGGTACTCCTTCCGCTGGTCGCGGCGCCTCGATCCACGCCCGGAGGGGCGCGGAGGTCGCCCTCCGATGACTGGCTTGCCTGCTATATTGTACCCGGAAAGCCTTAGGCTTTTTCAGATACGGAGGCGATCGCCTGCAGCACTCCCGCGAGGTCCAGCTGCATCAAGCTCTGCGAGAGCACGACGAGCACTCCGACTTCCAGGGCCATCAGAAGCAGCACGCCGCCCTCGGTATCCACGATGATCTGCCGGGCGGGCCCGAGCTTCATCTTCTTGCACTGGACGTCGAGGTTGGTCTGCATGGAGCTCGCGATGGCTCCGATCATCTCCTTCTCGTACTCCGACGGCAGCGTGCTGGAGATGACCAGGCCGTCGCGGCCCACGATCATCGAGCCCGCCACGCCCTGGCAGCGATCGATGGCATGCAGGATGGCGTCGAGGTCCTGACCGCGCGACTCCGAGATGACCTTGGTGGTCGTGTAGAGCCCAGCCCCCCGCTTCTCCGCGTTGTCGATGATCCGCTTGAGGGTGTTCTGATCCACCAGCAGCTTGCCGATGGAGACCAGGCCGTCGCCCGCAGGCGGCTGGGCCGGCGCCGGAGGCTGAGGGCGCGCCGGAGCGGCGGGGGCTTGTCCCTGGAAAGGCTGCGTCGGCGCTCCCGGAGGAGGAGCTGCAGGCGGCGCCGGAGGAGGCGCGGGCTGTGCCGGGGGCGGCGCCGCGGCGGCCGGGGGCGCGGGTTGCGGCGCGGCAGCAGGAGCGGCCGGCATCGACGGCGGCGGGGTCGGCGGAGCGCCGCCCAGCTCGAAGCTGTCGAAGAGGGCATCCAGCGAGGAGTCCACGCCTTCCGGGAAGAGCTTGCTGTTGTCCATCGCGGCGCTGGACGCTGCGGGCGCCGGGGCGCTCGGCTGCGGCGCGGGAGCGGCAGGAGGAACCCGCTGCTCGGCCTGATAAGCCGGCGGCGCGACGGGAGGCTGGGGCGGGAGCATCCCGCTCATGTCCGGAGGGTTGTTGCCGAACTCGAGGCCCGCGAAGAGCTCGTCGTCCATGTCTCCGAAGCCGCCCGCCATGGGAGCGGAAGGCTGGAGGGAGTCTCCGAGATCGATATCGAAGTCGTCAGGCGGCGGAGGAGGCGCGGGCTTGGGCTTCTTGGCCGGAACGGCACCCTTCCTGGCAGGAGCGCCCTTTCCGCCTTTGCCTGCAGGCTTCTTCTTGCCGGCGGCCTTCTTGTTGCCGCCGCCGAAGCCTGCCAAGAGGCCCGCCAGGAACCCCTTCTTCTCCGGTTTCTTTGGCTTTCGGGTGCCCATCCGCTACGAGCGCTCCTTTTCGAATACTGACCTATCGCGCGTCGCGAGCGCTTCCCCGGACGAGTCTCGCCGGGAAAAGCCCCCGCGCCGCGCGCATCCAAACCAGTTTACCCCGAATCCCCCTGAAAGAATCAAGGGGAAGGGGGGCGGAGCCGGCACGCTAGTCGCGCAGCGCGGCCCCGTAGCGCTCGGCCATCCGCTCGACGATCCGCTGGTGAATCGGCTCCACGTCCGCGTCCGAGAGGGTTCGACCCGCCTCGCGGTAGCGCAGGCGCAGGCCGAGGCTCACCCGGCCCTGCGGGACCTGGGGGCCCTGGTAGCGGTCGAAGACCTCCACCGATTCGAGCAGCGCGCCTCCGAGGCTCTGGACCTCCGCCACCAGCTCAGCGGCGGCCAGGTCCTCGGCGACCACCAGCGCCAGATCCCGGGCGATCGCCGGGTAGCGGGCGAAGGGGACGAAACGCGGCTCATGCGCGCCGCGCGCCAGGATCCGGTCGAGATCGACCCAGCCCACGGCCGCTCGGCCGCCGGCCGGAAGGTCGGTATCGACGTAGCGCTGCGGGTGAAGCTCCCCCAGGTAGCCGATCGTCTCGCCGTCCAGCTCGAGCGTCGCGGCGCGTCCCGGGTGCAGCGAGGCCGGGGCTTCCGCCTGCACGTAACGAACCCCCGAGACGCCCAGGCGCTCGAAGAGGTTCTCCAGGGCGCCCTTCAGCCAGAAGAAGTCCGCGATCAGGGCTTCCGGGGCCCGGCGCCAGACGCCGCGGCCCATCTCTCCCATCGCGAAGAGCGCGAGCTTCTGCGACTCCTGCGTCGGACCGACCTCGGGCTCGACGTACGTCCGGCCGATCTCGAAGATCGCCAGGTCCGAGTTGCCCTGGTAATGGTTATGGCGCGCCACCTCCAGCAGGCCGGGCAGCAACGACTGCCGCAGGCCGGTCATATCCGCCAGGGGGTTGGCGAGGACCACGGGCTTCCCTTCGGCATCCTGGCGCTCCGCCAGATTCACCAGCGAGGGCAAGATGACCTCGTCGAAGCCCGCTCCCACCAGGAGCGTGCGAATCCGCTGCTCCAGCTCGTAGCGCGGCGAGCTGCCGCCGACCCGGTCGAGCCGAGGCAAGGTGGCGGGAATCCGGTCGTAGCCATAGCGGCGTGCGACTTCCTCGATGAGGTCCGCCTCGCGGGTCACGTCATGCCGACGCCAGCCCGGCACGGTCACCGTGATCGGGGCCTCGCCCGCGGTCTTGAAGCCCAGCCCCTCGAGCAGGTCCCGGATCTCGGAGACGGGCAGGGTGATGCCCAGGATCCGGGTGATGCGCTCGGGACGGAGGGTTACGGTCAACTCTCCCGGCCAGTTCGGCTCCTTCAGGGCTTCTGCCGGCGCTCCCACCGGCACAGCCCCGGCCACTTGGGCAAGCAAGGCGGTCGCACGGGCCAGCGCCCGGAGGGTGCCTTCGGGATCGACTCCGCGCTCGAAGCGGTAGGAGGATTCGCTGGAGAGGCCGAGCTTCTTGCCCGTGCGGCGGACCGACTTGGGGAGGAAGTAGGCGGACTCGAGCAAAATGGCCGTGGTGGCGTCGGTGACCTGGGAAGCCGCGCCGCCCATGACGCCGGCCACGGCGTGCGCGGCGTGGCGATCGGCGATCACGAGCATGTCGGCATCGAGCGTGCGCTCCTCGCCGTCCAGCGTCTGGATGCGCTCACCAGGCTGGGCGCGGCGGGCCGTCACCGAGGCGGCGTCGATCTTCGAGAGGTCGAAGGCGTGGAGGGGCTGGCCCAGCTCGAGCAGGACGTAGTTGGTGACGTCCACGACGTTGGAGATGCTCCGGATGCCGGCCAGTTCGAGGCGCTTGGCGAGCCAGTCGGGCGATGGGCCGATCGTGAGGCCTTCGAGGATCTGGCCCGCGTAGCGGGGGCAGAGCTCGGGATCGGCGAGGGTCACCTTGGCCGCGCTCTCCGGAGCCTGAGGCAGCGTGGCGGTTTCGGGGTGCTTCAGCTTGGCGAGGCCGGCGGCGGCCAGCTCGCGGGCGACTCCCACGATCGAGAGGGCGTCTGGGCGGTTGGCCGTGACGGCCACTTCCAGGACGACGTCCCCGATGCCCAGGACATCGGCGGCGGGGATGCCGATCGGCGTGTCGGAGGGGAAGACGTGGACGCCGTCGATGTCCGGGGGCAGGCCCAGCTCCTTCTTGGAGCAGTACATGCCGAAGGAGTCGACGCCACGAAGCTTCGAAGCCTTGATTTCCAGGCCGCCGGGCAGGTTGGAGCCGACGAGGGCGACCGGGATGACGTCGCCGGCCTCGACGTTGGAGGCGCCGGTGACGATCTGGAGGGGCTCGGCCTGGCCGACGTCGGTTTGGCAGATGCGGAGGCGATCGGCGTTGGGGTGGCGGTCGGTGGAGAGGATCTTGCCGGTGACCACGGTTTCCAGGCCCGGCGCGACCCGCGAGACGCCTTCGACCTCGAGGCCGGCGTTGGTGAGGGCGACGGCGATCGCCCCGGTGTCGGCCAGCGGGGGAGTCAGGTAGTCGTTCAACCAGTTGAGGGGGATGCGCATGTCGAATGATACCTCTCTTAGAACTGCCGCAGGAAGCGCAGGTCGTTCTCCCAGATGAGCCGGATGTCCGGGATGTCGTACTTGAGCAGGGCGATCCGCTCGGCGCCCAGGCCGAAGGCGAAGCCCTGGTAGACATCGGGGTCGAGGCCGACTCCCTGCAGGACGCTGGGATCCACCATGCCGCAGCCGCCGATTTCGAGCCAGCCCGTATGCGAGCAGAGGCGGCAGCCCTCACCTTGGCAGATGCACTGGATGTCGTACTCGGCGGAAGGCTCGGTGAAGGGGAAGAAGGAGGGGCGGAAGCGCACCTTGCGGTCCTTGCCGAAGACCTCCTGCATCGCCAGGGTCAAGGTGCCCTTGAGGTCGGCGAAGGTGGTCTCCTGGTCGATGACCAGGCCCTCGATCTGGTGGAAGATCGGGTAGTGGCGGTTGGTCACGGTGTCGCGCCGGTAGACGCGGCCGGGGGCGATGATGCGGATGGGGGGCTTCTGCGACTCCATGACCCGAATTTGGACCGGGGAGGTATGGGTGCGCAGCAGGCGGGCGCCCGGAGTTCCGGCGGCCTTGCCGTCGCCTGCCATGGCGCCGGCGGCACCTTCCACGTAGAAGGTGTCCTGCATCTCGCGGGCGGGATGGTCCTCGGGGGTGTTGAGGGCAGTGAAGTTGTGCCAGTCGTCCTCGACCTCGGGGCCCTCGGCGACGTGGTAGCCGAGCTTGGAGAAGACGCCGATGATCTCATCGAGGACGCGGGTCAGGGGGTGCGGGTGTCCGAGGGCGATCGCACGCCCCGGGAGGGTGACGTCGATGCGCTCGCGTCCGAGCTTCTGGGTGAGTTCGGCGGACTCCAGCTCGCGCTTCCGCGCGTCGAAGTGCTCCTGGAGCACGCCCTTGATCCGGTTGACTTCCTGTCCGAAGGGCTTGCGCTCCTCGGGGGGCAGCTTGGGGATCTCGCGGGTGAGCTGGTTGAGTTCTCCGCGTTCGCGCGAGAAGTAGCGCAGGTACCAGTCTTCCAGTTCCGCGAGGGTCTGGACCTCTGCGAGCAGGCGCTTGGCGTCGTTCAGGGTGGAATCGAGCTGGGTCGTGTTCATCGTTGGCCTCGTCGATGGAAAAAACGGTCCGGCGGCAAGAGCCGACGGACCGTACGGGTCAGGGAAAATCCCTTTAGTCGATCGAGAAAGGCAGCAGCGCGATCTCGCGCGACACCTTGATCGCATCCGTGAGCGCCCGCTGGTGCTTGGCGCACGCGCCCGTGACGCGGCGGGGAAGAATCTTGCCCCGTTCGGTCAGGAACTTGCGCAGACGCATCACGTCCTTGTAATCGATGAGGGTGACCTTATCCACGCAGAAGGAGCAAACCTTCCGACGCTTCATGCGGCCACCACGCTTAGCCGGTGCGGCCATGTGGTTACCTCCTAGAAGGGAATCTCGTCCGCATCGCCGAACGCGGGCTCGGCTTCCTCATACTCCGGCTCCGCCGTTTCGGTCGCGCGGGGCGCTCCCGTCCGGATGGGCTCCACGCTCAAGGCGTCGACCTCGATCAGCTTTTTACGCTGACCTTCAGGGGTCTCGATCGAGCGGGTATGAAGACGGCCTTCCACCGAGATCAGGTCGCCCTTCTCCAGGGTCTCGCCGATCGTTTCGGCCAGCTTGCGCCAGGTGACGACCTTGAAGGTATCCGTCACGTCGTAGGTTTGACCCTCCTGGCGCGGCGGACGCTTGACGGCGACCTGAAAACTGGCGGTGGGGATCCCGTTGGGGGTGAAGCGCAGCTCAGGCTTGCGAACGACCTCCCCGACGAGGGTGATGTGGTTGATTCCCATACGCGTCCTCTTTTTCTCGCGACTTTCCGCAATCCTTCGTATCAGAGCCACTCGCGCCGCGGGGCGGCGCCAGGGAGCGCCTGCGGCTCGAAGCGAAGAATTGCGTCAAGTGCTCGTTAGGCGTTGGCGCCAGGCTGACGCACGACGATATGACGGATCACATCCTCGTTCAGCTTGAAAGCCCGCTCAAGTTCGGTCAGCGACTCAGGAGCCGCCTCGAAGTTCATGAGCACGTAGTAGCCGTCACGGAAATCCTTGACTTCGTAAGCGAGGCGCTTGCGGCCGCGCTTCTCGGTCTTCTCGACCTTGCCACCGTTAGTGGTGACGTGGTCCGCGAACTTGGTAACCACTGCATCCACGGCCTCTTCTTCGATCGTGGGGCGCAGGATGTACATAGTTTCATAGGCCCGAAGCATTCTTTTCACCTCCCTCCGGACTAGACGGCCCCCCGG
>JAKFCT010000101.1:0-57790 GCA_036676495.1 Candidatus Sericytochromatia bacterium | reverse complement strand
CCATGGTCTTGGACTCTTCGACGGTGATGACGCCGTCCTTGCCGACCTTCTCCATCGCCTCGGCGATCAGGCTGCCGATCTCGGCGTCCTGGGCGGAGATGGTCGCGACCTGGGCGATCGCCGACTTGCTCTCGACGGGCTTGGACATCTTCTTGATCTCGGCGACGGCGACCTCGACGGCCTTGTTCATGCCGTTGCGGATCAGGATGCCGTTGGCGCCGGCGGCCACGTTCTTGAGGCCCTCGCGGATCATCGCCTGGGCGAGAACCGTCGAGGTGGTGGTGCCGTCACCGGCCAGGTCGTTGGTCTTGGAAGCGACTTCCTTGACGAGCTGCGCGCCGGTGTTCTCGACGGGATCCTCCAGCTCGATCTCCTTGGCGATGGTCACGCCGTCGTTGATGATCTGGGGAGCGCCGAACTTCTTCTCGAGCACGACGTTGCGGCCCTTGGGTCCGAGGGTGACCTTGACGGCGTCGGCAACCGCGTTGACGCCCTTCTCGAGGGCGCGGCGGGCGGCTTCGTCGAACAGAATCTGCTTGGCCATTGGGGGGTATTCCTCCTAATGCGTGGACTTCAAAGCGGGGTGGAACGACTACTCGACGATGCCGAGGATGTCCTTCTCGTTGATGAGCAAGTACTCGTCGCCCTCGAGCTTGACCTCGGTGCCGGCGTACTTCGCGAAGAGAATCTTGTTGCCGGCGGCGACGTCCATCTTGGAGCGCTCACCGTTATCAAGGATGCGGCCGGGACCCACGGCGACGACTTCGCCCATCTGGGGCTTCTCCTGCGCCGTGTCGGGCAGCACGATGCCACCAGCCGTCTTTTCCTGCTTCACGACCTTCACGACGACCCGATCGCCGAGGGGACGGATCCGCGTTGCGCTAGCGGTACTCATGCTTTGAAAACCTCCTCAAGATGTGAGATACGACTCTGTTAGCACTCGTCTAGGTTGAGTGCTAACAACCGTCATCCTAAAACATGCCCTCGCCCTTGGCAAGAGCCTGAGGGAAAAAATCAGCCCCGGAAAATTCGCCGCGCCGCCCCCTGCGAGCGCCCGCCGCGACCCGCATGGCCCCGCCTCGAACGAGCCGGCGCGGCGCGCCGGATCATGCTTGACCCGCGATGCTTGATCGCAGTAGAATCGAACACATGTTTTATCCCGGCATCGGGGCCTGCCGCGGCCGAGTTTCGGTCGCGTCGCGCGGAGGTGAGCAAGCGCTCGCCCGCACCCCTGATGCGAGCTTCCAACCGATTGGATTCGCCCGATGACGCCAAAGCTTCCGGCCCGCCAACTCGAAGTCCTCGATTTCCTGCGCATGTCCTTGCGCGAGCAGGGCTATGTCCCCTCGATCCGTGAGATCGCCTCGGCCCTCGGCCTGCAGTCCACCTCGACCATCCACCATCACCTCACGGGCCTGGCCGAGCGCGGCCTGATCCGCTGGGAAAAGGGCAAGAATCGCGCCATCCAGCTCCTCGACGAGCCCGCCGCGGCCCCGGGCGAGTTGCCCATCCTCGGGCGGATCGCCGCCGGATCCCCCATCGAGGCCCTGGGAGACGGCCAAGAAACCCTCGATCTTGCGGGGCTCTGGGCCCAGGGGGGGAACTACCTCCTGGAAGTGAAGGGGCAGAGCATGATCGAAGACCACATCGCCCCCGGAGACCTGGTGGTGGTGAGGCCTCAGCCCAGCGCCCACGACGGCGAGATCGTGGTGGCCTTGATCGAGGGCCAGGAAGCGACCCTCAAGCGCCTGTACCGCGAGGCGGATCGCGTGCGCCTGCAGCCCGCCAACGCCGAGATGGAGCCCATCTACGTCCGCCCCGACCAGCTCCTGATCCAGGGCAAGGTCATCGGCGTCATCCGCCAGTTCCACTAGCCGCACCTCCGCGACACCGCCCCGGCTCCGAATGGACCGGGGCTTCTGCTTGGCTGGATTCGCGCCTCCGGGGCCCCTCGCGAGCGAGACTTGACGCGGCTTCCCGCGGAGAGTAGGGTCAGCGTTACAAAGCGTTACATGTCGTTCCGGCTTACGCCTAGCCCGGCCCCGCGCCGCAGGCGAGGGAGTTTCCTGGAAACGTCGTAGGAGGAGGCAACCATGGCGGAGCGTGAGAAACGAGACATGACCGTTCGCGAAGCCGGACATCTCGGCGGCGAGAAGGTCAAGGAAGAGTACGGACCCGAGTTCTACTCGGAAATCGGCCACAAGGGAGGCGAGACCGTCAAGGAGAAGTACGGTCCCGAGTTCTACTCCGAGATCGGCCACAAGGGCGGTGAGATTGGCGGCAACAAGGTCAAGGAGAAATACGGCCCCGAGTTCTACTCCGAGATCGGCCACAAGGGTGGCCAGAAGGTCAAGGACCTGATCGAGAAGGGCAAGCGGGAAACCAATAAGTAGGCTCACCGCAACGAGGGGGGTAGGCACTCGCCTACCCCCCTCGTTTCGATCAGAATCCTACTGTGCCACGCGGGGTGGCAACGGGACGTCCTGCCGCGCCGGAACTTCCTGGGACGGCGCCTCCCGAGACGGATTTTCCTTCCCATGGTAATGGGAGACGGTCGCGACGAAGAGGCCGCCCCGGACGACGTCGCATCCGGTCACGAGGCCCAGCATCATCACCAATCCAATCAGTCTTCCCAAGCGCATGACGTCCTCCTGCCGGAGTTATCGGGCGTGCGGCCCGAAGGTGACGTTAACCGTCGGGAAAGCTTCGGTGAAGCCTTACTGGATCTTGACCACCACCAGGGTGATGTCGTCGCCCTGCGGGCCTCCATCCACCCAGCGCTCCACGGCCTTCACGATCTCGCGGTGGATCTCCTGGGCGCTCCGTCCGTGGTTCGCCTCGATGACGTCCTTCAGGCGATCGCTCACGATCTCGGTCCCGTCGGGGGCCTCGGAGAGCTCGTAGAACATTTCGCCCTCGGGGTTGGCGGCTTCGGTCACGCCGTCCGTGTAGAAGACCAGCACGTCGCCCGAATTCAGGGAGACCTCGATCTCCTGGTACTTGGCGAGCTTGGAGGCGCCGAAGGGGAACGACCCCGGGATGGGCAGGTCCTCGACGCGGCCGGTCGCCGCGTTGAAGTAATGAGGCGCCTGGTGGCCGGCGCAGGAGTAGCGCAGGACCTTCGACACGGGATCGATCACCCCGTAGATCAAGGTGGTCTTGCGGTGCTTCTTGTCGTCGATGGTCTCGACGATCATCCGGTTGATGGCCGTCATGACCGTGGGGAGGTCGGGGTTGCTGCGCACCTGGTTGAAGAAGCAGCTCTTGGCCATGGCCATGACCATGGCGGCCTGCACGCCCTTGCCGGCGACGTCGCCCACCACGACGCGCAAGAGGCCGTCATGCAGGGTGACCAGGTCGTAGTAATCGCCCCCGAACTCGTAGGCCGAGACCGAGGATCCGATGACCTCGAGGCCGTCGGGCGCGGGGGCCGCGGTCGGCAGCAGCGAGGCCTGGATGTTCCGGGCGGTCTCCAGCTCGGCGTCGAGCCGGGCCCGGTTGACTTCCGCTTTGGTCATCTCGGCGATCCGAATGACGCTCGCGAGTTGCTGGCCCATGTTGACGAGCAACTGCTGGTCCTCGGTGGCGTAGTCCAGTTCCGAGAGCTTGGGGCCGAAGTTGATCATCCCCAGGATCTCGCCCTTGATCTCCAGCGGCACGCAGAAGGCGATCCCCAGGGCGTCCATGTGGGAGAGCTGGCGCGTGGTGGCCTTGGAGGGGCGCATGCCGGTCCGGCGGGCCTGGAAGAGCTCACCGATCTCGGGAGTGTCGGCGGGGATGGCGAACCCGTCCGGGAAGAGGTTGATGCCGCTCGTCTGGTAAACGGCAAGGGCCCGGGTCCGGGGATCCCGGATCATGACCGACATGTGCCGCGGGTGCATGGTCTGGTCGGCCAGCTCAAGGTACTTCGAGACCACCGTCTCCAGCTCGGGGTTCTCCTTGGTGTACTGGGTGTAGGCGCTAAGCACCGAGCGGAAGTCATAGCGGTTGCGGAAGAAGAGCCGGTCGATGACGACCTGGATCCGGTTGCGGACCGGGACGAAGGCCATGGCGACCACCACCGTCGCGAGGATGTTTCCGGCGGTCGAGCCCGAGGCCCCGAAGAGCAGCTCGATCCCCCCGCGGACCAGCGCGATGGTAAGGAAGTACACTCCGGCCAGGGAGGCCACGACGGACGCGTAGACCATCGTCCGCTTGATGACCAGGTCGATATCGAACATCTTGTGTTTGACGATCGAGTAGGCCATCGTCAGCGGGAAGATCAAGAAGCCCAGCAGCGAGAGGTTGATGAGCAGGTTGGAGGTCGACGCGCTCAGGCCGAGCACCATGGGGACGATGTAGACCAAAATGCCGGGCAAGTACGCCAGCGTGGCGCCGAACAAGGCCACCTTGGCCTGTACCCGGCTGAGCGCGGTGCGGGCCTTGAAGGCCGCGTACACGATGCTGACCAGTAGCCAGACGAGCCCCACCATGGTCCAGAGGCCCCAGAGGTCCAGGACACCCAGGTAGGAGGCGACGGCGTCGGGATCGACAATCTGGCCGACCGGCTTGAAGGCGACCAGCCAGGCGGCAGCCAGCAGCCCGCCGATCCCGTAGGGGACCCAGGCCAGCCACGGGCGCTTCATCACGAAGGCCTTGGGCTCCGGGAAGACCAGCGCCAGGTGGATGAAGCTGCTGCCGATGAAGCAGAGCGCAGCCAGGTAGAGTCGCGAGAACCAGCCATGGGTATCGAAGTCCAGGCCCAGGGTGCAGAGCAGGCCCAGCGACAGGGTCATGAGCAGGTGGGCTTGGGCGGCTGCGTTGCGGGGCTTGAGCCAGAAGGCCACCATGCCGATCAGGATGTGCAACAGTCCGATGGCGAGCATGGGCAGGAAGTTCCGGACGAAGTCCCCGCCCGTGAAGGTCATGGTCGCGACCTTGGCCGTCATGGGCTTGTTGTCGCGAAGGAAGTCGTAAGTGATCGGGGTGCCGATCGGCGCCTTGGCCACCACTGCCTCGAGATCTGCGAGGGTCTTTAGCGGCGCGCCGTCGGCCTTGAGCAGGCGATCATAGGTGGCCAGGCCCTGCTTGGGACCATTCCAGGCGGTATCGTTCTGTGCGGAGATCGTCAGGGTCGGCTCGGCGCGGAAGCCGGCGAAGGGCTCGCCGATGAGCCGGAAGGTGCCGAAGGCCACGACCAGCGAGGCGATGAACCCGATCAGGCTGAGGATTTTGAGGAGGAGCACCCCGGAAGAGGCGCTGCGTGTTTTTGCTTGCTTCATAGTTTCCCTTTACCCGGGGCGTGGACCTTTGATTACAGGGCGTAGGCTGTAGAGCGTGACGGCACGCGGAATTGCCCCTCAAGCGCGGTCTGAGTGGCCGTATCGAGTGGCAGATCCGCCAGGTGAGCCATGGCTTTGCGCTGTAGCATGCGTGCCTTCACTTGCGCGTACATCAAGCCACCGCTCTCCGAGACCAGTCGGCCGATTTCCGTACCCGGCGCACCCTGCTCCAGCCGCTCGGCGAGTTCCTGATGCCCGGGCGAGCCGGCCTGGAGCGCGATGATCAGGGGAAGCGTGACGGTCCGGTTGCGCAGATCGGAGCTATCCGGGTGAGCGAAGGCGTCGGCGTCGCTGAGGATCTGGAGATAGCTGCCGAGGCATTCGCCGTAGGCGTGCAGCGCCGTGCGGATGGCCGGATCCTGGCCGGTGGCGATCGCCGGGGCGGCCGCGAAGAAGGCTGCGGAGGCCCCCGACTTGTCCCGGATGGTCTCCAAGTAGGTCTCCACGCTGGGCACCTGGGGGTAGCGAGCCAGCAAATCACGCTCTTGACCCAGGGTCATCGCGAGGCCCGCCTGGGACAGGGCCGTCGTCAGGATGTTGCAGCGCTCGGGCGCGAGCGGCAATTCCAGCAGGGTGCGATGGGCCAAGAAGAGCAGGGCGTTGCCCGCGTTGACGGCACGCTGCCAGCCCCAGTCTCCCTGGAGATCGCCGTCCTGAGCGTCATCCGTCAGGTCGGCGAAGCCGTAGAGCAACAGGGACGCCAGCGCCAGGCCCCGTGCGACGGTCGGATCGCTTCCGAAGGCTTCGCTCAATAGCAGGGGTAGCCGAAGCACCGGCCATTCCGGGTTGCGCTCGGCCTGGGCGCGGGCCTTACGCACGGGGTAGGCGAGCAGCTCGGGCAGCGAGGCGGGAGCGCGGAGGCCCTCGATGAGGGCCTCCGCGCTTGCGAGGATGGACTCGAAGGAGATCACGCGCTAGACGGCTCCGCCAGGACCGTCAGCCGCCATCGCAGGGGCTCGGCCCGTCTTGATGACGGACTGCAGGACCTGAGCGCCCTTGCCGGCGAACTCCGGATCGTTGAGCCGCTCGGCGAACGCCTTGAAGTGCTCGGGCTGAAGCTGCTTCACGTAGCTTTCGAGGTTCGCTGCGGCCACCTCGGGGGAGACCGACTGGTTGCCCACCTTGATCAGCCAGCCCATCTTGCCGGACGGCTGGCTGGCCGAGATGGCCTGGGCGAGCTGCTGGACGGCCGAGCGGTTGGCGGGATCGACGAAGGGTTTGCGAAGCTCCTCGGGAAGCTTGTCCCAGAGTCCGGCACCCTTGAGCGCGGCTTCGGGGTCGGCGGCCAGCGCCGTGCGGAACTGCTGGGACTTGCCATCGGTGCCTCCCAGGAGGCCGAAGGTGTCCCGGACGCCTTCGCGGGCAATCTCGATCTTGATGCTGAGGCCCGCCGAGGCCGCCGAGGCCCGCCCCGCTCCCAGGTCCGAGACGATGCCGCGGACGAAGTCGCGATCCTTGAGCATGTCCTGCTCGTCGGCGGAGAGCTTGTCCCAGAGCTCGGCGCCCAGGGCCTGCTGAGGGTTGGTCAGGAGCTGGTTGACGAAGGCGGAGTCGCCCACGATGGCCTTGGCCGTGATCTTGGAGGTCGCCTCGGCCAGGGCGTCTCCCGCGGGCGCTTCGGCGCCCGACGAGATCCGGCGCTTGTCGGCCTGCACCCCGTTCATGTCGGCGATCGCGTTGAGGGTCTCCTGCTTGAGCTTGCCGTCGAGCACCAGGTTGGTGAAGACGTCCTGGAGGTCGACGCCGGCGGCCTTGGCGAACTCGGCCACCTCGGCGCGGGTGTACTTGCCCGACTGGGCGTTCAGGAAGAGCGCCTTCTCGGGGGCGGCCTTCATCAGGCTCGCGGGGTCGTTGAGGTAAGCCCGGTAGCTCTCGGCGAAGTCGTCGATGGGGTCGGCCTTGGCGTACTGCGAGACGAAGTTGTCGTCGCGGGTAGGCTTGACGATGCCCGACTCGTACTTGAGCATCTCGCCCGTGCGGTTGTCGATGCCGTCCGCCGTCTCGCGGGTGCCGTCCTGGTACTGCTCGGTCCAGCCCGAGAGCTGCGAGAACTCCTTGATCTTGGCGGGATCCCAGCGGCCGCCGTTCATCTGGACCATGTGCCCGATCTCGTGGGCGAGCATGTCCTTGGCGACCATGGAGCCCGAGTGGGTGAGGACGATCTTGCCTTCGGCCGCCTGGCTCTTGAACTGGGCAATTTGCTGCTCGTTCATCAGCGGCTTGAAGAGCTTGATGCCGAGGTTGCGGAAGAAGTCGCGGATCTTGGTGAACATGCCGCGGACGCCGCCCGGCTTCTCCTCGGAGGCGCCGGTGGACTGGGGGCCGAAGTAGGCGCCGCCGCCGAGGGATCCGGAGGTCAGATCCTCGCCCTTGAAGAGGCTCTTAACGTTGGAATGGTAGTCTCCGCTCTTCATGGCGATCGCCCCGTCCCGCTCGAAGACCATCCCCGAGAGGGCCGAGCGATCGGCGGCGGGCATGGCCTTGATGACGTCGTGGAGGGCGGCGAGGTCGGAGGCCGACCACTTGGCGCCGGCGTCGGCGATGGTCACGCCGCCGGGCACCAGGGAGCTGATCTCGCGCTTGAGGTTCGCCCGGATCTGCTCTTGCTTGGCCTGGGTGGGCATGACGTCGGTGATGCCTTCCGAGAGGACCATCTGCCGCACGCCCGACGAGAGGCCGGAGAGCTTGCTTGCCGCGCGATCGCTGAGGGCCGAGGCTCCGGGGGGGAGGGCCGTCGGGAGGTTGGCTTCCATGAGATCCCGCGTGCCGCGCGGACCGTCGACCGGCAGGTTGACCGCAGCCGCATTGAGCGGAGAGGTGCCCAGCGGTGCCGTCTGGCGCAGCGGCCCGGTCATCGGGCGCGGGGTGTTCACGTTCATATCGGCCATGAGGGACCTCCTAATCGACGGCGTTGCTGACGATCTTATGCCCTGCGATTGGGCGGGGTTATCGTCGGGATGGCGCCTGGGCACACGGAATGCTCCGATTTAACGCGGACTTTCGTCCGGTTAAGGGAGTTATCGCAGGCCGTTAATGGAGGGTTGCCTCTTTTAACAGACAATTAATCCCATGGATCGTTCTTAACCGGGTCTTTAGCTGGATTTACGCTGAGCGAGCAGGAGGCGCTCTCCGGCCTCGTCGCCGTTCAGGCCTGCATGCGGCTGGACGAGCCGATCGCGGCGCTCCAGCCAGGCGGAGAGATCGCCCCAGAGCGGGTCGAGCTCGTCGCTGCGGTATTGCACGACCCAGAGCGGGATTTGCTCGAGGTGGTCGAAGAGGACGTTGACGGCTTCCTGGTAGTCCTCGAGGGTGCCGTAGAAGGGGTTCCCATCGTAGAAGGCCTTCAGATCGGGAACCGAGGCTCCTTGCCACCAGGCTTCCAGCAGCCAGTCGCGCATGTCGATGGCGACCCGGGGGGGAGGCAGGTAAAGGTAACAGGCGTCCGCCGAGACCTCCTGCGCGAGCTTGATCGAGTCGCCCAGCATCGTCTCGTTCGACTGGCCGTTATCCCAGACCCACTGGTTGACGCGCTTCATGTAGAACCCCATGGCGGTGCCACCCGGCAGGGGGGGCTGGCCGATCTCGGCGCGGTCCAGCCAGTTGTTCATCACCCAGCTCACGGCGACCAGGACGAGGCCGGCGCCCGCAGGGTCGAGCGTGTCGAGCTGATCGCGCCAGTAACCGAGCCAGGCGGCTTGCTTCGAATCGAAGAAGCCCCGCTCGACCCAGGCGGCGAACCGGGCGTGATGGGCCAGGTTCGGGGCTTCTCCCGGCGTGAAAAGGGCGATCAGGTCATCGCTGAGGCGGACGGAGTTGTTGTCATTGAGGGCCTTGGCCCCCCGGTACGGTCCCTCCAGCCATTCCGAGCCCAGGACGCGGAGGCCCTGGCGCTTGAATTCGTAAAGGGAGCTTCCCGTACCCATCAAGGGCTCGTAGAGGGACTGGACGTCAAATTGGGCCAGTGCTTCGCATGCCAGGCCCGTGAGCGGCGTCTTGGGCAGGGATTTGCTTTCGAACTCAGGGCGTTTCATGGCGTTTTCCCCCCTGAAGGCAAGGCTTTGGGCTATTATACCCATACCGACCGGGTTGGCTTTGACCAAAAAAGCCGAGTTTCCCCGAGGCGATGCTCGCCGCCCCCTTCCCCACGACCGACCCCCAGGAGGACTGCATGGAACGCGTCGACCCCGAAACCTTCACGCTACTCGACGATCTTCAGATCGATCCCAGCGCGTGGATCGCTCCCAACGCCACCGTGATCGGGGCCGTGACCATGGGACCCCGCTCCTCGGTCTATTATCAGGCCGTCGTCCGCGGGGACATCGCGCCCATCCGCATCGGCGCCGACACCAACGTCCAGGACGGCTGCATCCTTCACGTCGGCTCGGAGGACCCCTGCATCCTGGGGGATCGCGTCAGCCTGGGGCATGGCGCCATCGTGCACGGCGCCACGGTCGAGGATGATTGCCTGATCGGGATGCGGGCCACCATCCTCAACGGCGCCATCATCGGCAAGGGCTCGGTGGTCGGAGCCGGAGCGGTCGTCCCCGAGAAGATGATCGTGCCGCCGAACTCGCTGGTGGTGGGGATTCCCGCCAAGGTGCTCAAGCAGGTGCCGGAAGGTCTCTCCCGCATCATCGGCGTGACCGCCGAGAACTACGTGGTCTACAGCCAGGCCCACCGCCGCCTGTACGGCGGCTAGCGCCTAGCGCAGGCTAGAGGGCCTTGCTGCCTAGGAAGGCGTACTGGATGAGGGAGAACGGGGCGAATCGGCCGACGAACCCCGCCTCCTTGAGCAGGCCTTCCAGCTCGGAAGGGGCCAGGTACTGATGACCTTGCTTGAGCAGGCTTTCCCCCCATGAGAGGAAAGGGCCTGCGAGCCCCTGGGGATCGAAGTCCACGATCAGCAGCCGGCCTCCGGGCTTGAGCACTCGGCGCATGGCCGCAAGCGCGATGTTTTGAGGGTCGAGCTGGTGCAGGGCCGACGTGCAGAGGACCACGTCGAAGGTCTCGGCCTGGAAGGGCAGGCTGGTGGCGAGGCCATGCACCGTCTGGATGCGCTTGTGCGCAGGCACCTGCGCGAGCATCTTGCTCGAGGAGTCCAGCACCGTCACGTGCGCCCGCGTGGCCTGGACCAGCGCCTGGGCCACCGCCCCGGTGCCTCCCGCCACATCCAGCACCCGCTCGGAGCCTTCCAGCCCCAGGAGCGCCAGCACCCGTGCGGGATCCACGATCCAGGGGTGGTTGACGCGGTCATAGACCGGGGCGAAGAAATCGACAATCCAGGGCGACATCGGCACCTCCTGGGGCCATGGTAAGGCGCACGCGTCCCGCGCGCAACTCCGGCCCGCCCATTCATGCCTTAACTCCCCCTCATCTCCGGATGAAAGCCTTTGGCGACGCGTGCGTCGCAAGGGCAGATTACGTTGGACGCTCTAAACTAATGTAAAAATCAGGCAAGCCTCGTGCTCATGCGACTAAAATACTCTTGGAGGCCCCGAATCTCAGGAGGTTTTTCCAACTTATGAGCCTTGTTGCTTACCTTCAATTGATCGACACGGCAATCGACCATGCCGATTCCCCCCAGGCTCGTGGTCTGCTGATCGAATATAAGCAATGTGTGGAATGCGCCCTCGACGAAGAGTGGGCGGCGCTTCAGATGGCGGTGTAAAATGCAGAGTTCTCTGCCCAAACGTGTTCATGTCGGTACTGGCGAACTCCCGGGTCTGGTGGACCGCATGCTCGATGAGCGTCGCCCTCCCAAGATCACCGAGTCCGAACTCGACGAGATCGCTCCCACCACGGATCCCCTCGAGCGCCTCAAGGAACTGATTCGAAAGGCGAAGCCCTAAACACCCCCCCCCGCAAAATCGGGAAGACCCGCGCCGAGCGCCGTCATGGCGGCGCTCGGAGACTCGTTCGAGGCGCGCTTATCCAAAACATGGCCTGGAGCACGGCTCCGGGCCTTCGCTTTTGGTACCATGGAGGCTCGCCCCATCGTCGTAGACCCTCGGCCACGTGGTCGCGCCCGCGGCTGTAGTAAGGAATCCGCTGCATGTCCAAACCCCGCATCGTCTTCATGGGAACCCCCGCCTTCGCGGTCCCCACCCTCCAGGCCTTGATCACGGCCGGCTACCCGATCGCCGCCGTCTTCACCCAGCCCGACCGCCCCGTCGGACGCGGCCAGAAGCTCGCCATGCCCCCCGTGAAGGCCCTGGCCCTGGAGCACGCTATCCCGGTCCTGCAGCCGGAGCGCCTGCGCGGAGACGCCGCGATGATCCAGACCCTGCGCGATCTCGCCCCCGATCTCATCGTCGTGGTCGCCTTCGGCCAGATCCTGCCCCGCGAGGTCCTGGAGATCCCCCGCTTCGGAGCCATCAACGTTCACGCCTCGCTCCTGCCCCGCTTCCGGGGAGCCGCCCCGATCCAGTGGGCCCTCCTCCACGGAGACGCCGAGACCGGGGTCGATACCATGCTCATGGAAGAAGGCCTCGATACCGGCCCCATCCTCCTGGAAGCCAAGACCCCCATCGCCGAGGACGAGACCAGCGAATCCCTCTCCAAACGTCTCTCCGAGATGGGGGCCAGCCTCCTGCTCGAAACCCTTCCCCTCTGGACCGAAGGCCGGATCCAGCCCCGCGTGCAAGGAGAGGGGGCCGTCTACGCCCCGATGATCAAGAAGGACATGGGCATCCTGGACTGGACCCAGGATGCACGCTCCCTTCACAACCGCATCCGCGCCCTTCAGCCCTGGCCCGGAACCAGCACCACCCTCGCCGGCCAGCCGATCAAGATCGGCAGCGCCCGCTTGACCCATGAATCCGCCGAGGGAGCGGAGCCCGGCACGCTCCTGGCCTTGACCCCGGAGGGCTGGCGCGTGGCGACCGGTGAGGGCATTCTCCTGGTCACGGGAGTCCAGGTTCCCGGCAAGAAGCCGCAGCCGGCGGCCGAAGCCGCCCGCGGGTGGCGCGAGCTTCACGCGGGCTTGATCCTCGGCAGCCCGCGCCCTGACGCCTGATCGAGCGGCCCATCGGTCGGTGATCGGCCTCACAAAGCTTCAAGCTTCAAGACGAAATATTGTTACGATTCGTGTAGCCAGGGGTAGGTTATCAACAGGAGGCGGAGTTCCGCCCCTGTTGGTCTCCTCGGCGCATAAAGCGACTTGCAGTTATGTTGATGCGCGGCTTTTCCTCCTTGTTGACAAGGAGGAGCGCCAACCGATTCCTTTCAAGCAAACAAAAGTTTGCAAAGGAAATTGACAAGATTGTTCATAAATCTTATACTTTCACATAGGGAGCGAGAGGGGGATAGCCCCCGCGTTCCTTGGGTGACAGGAGGATCGCTTATGCTGCGGATCTTAGTGGTCGACGACGACCCGAATTCTCGCAAGATCATCGAACTGATGCTCTTGAGCCAGGGCTATTCGCTGCTGTTCGCGGAGAACGGGCGCGAGGCCGTCGCCAAGGCGTTCGAGTCGACTCCTGACCTCATTCTCATGGACGTCCTCATGCCGATCATGAACGGACATGAGGCCACCCGCTTGCTCAAGGCCGACGCGCGAACCCAGGAGATCCCGATCGTCGCCTTGACGGCCTTGGCCTTTGCGTCCGATCGCCAGGAGGCCCTTGCCGTCGGTTGCGACGGCTACCTCTCGAAGCCCTTCACCCGGAGGGAACTCCTGGAGGTCGTGGGGCGCTACCTTCCACCCGAGAACGCGGCGACCAGTTCCCGGCAAGCCCTCGCATGAAAAAGCCCCCCGGCAAACGCCGGGGGGCTTTTCACAGTTAGGCTTGGGTCTCGGGGACCAAGGGCCGGTAGCCGGTCTTGTTGGGCTGGCTCTCCAGCAGCTCCGCCATGGTCTGCCCGAGGACCGGATGCACGAGGTCCGGGGCGATCTCCGCCAGGGGCACCAGCACGAAGGTCCGGTCGTGCATGCGGATATGCGGGATCTGCAGGCGCGGCTCCGAGAGCAGCTCGTCGTCGTAGAGCAAGATGTCCAGGTCGATCGTCCGGGGACCCCAACGAATGGTGCACTCGCGCTGCAGCTTCGTCTCCATCCCTTGCAGGGCATCCAGGAGGGGCATCGGCAGCAGCCCCGTCTCCGCCTCGACGACCGCGTTCACGAACCAGCCCTGGTCCGGGTATTCCAGCGGCTCGGTCTCGTAGAAGCTCGAAATCTTTTTCACCTCGATCAGCGGGTGCTTGTCGAGGAGTTCGACGGCCCGCTTCAGGTAGTCCTCGCGATCGCCGACATTCGAGCCGAGTCCCAGGTAGACGGTTGGCATTCTCCTCATCCTTTCTTTCGCATGATCTCGACCGAGACCCGCCCGCGAACTCCCGGGTGCGGCACCCGCGGCTTCGCCACTTTCACCCTGACCCCCTGGGCCAGCGGCAGCTTCAAGATTCTCTCCGCGATCGCCTCGGCCACCGCCTCGATCAGCTGGTAGGGCGTGTGCTCCACCACGTCTCGGGCGATCGCCTCCAGATCGACGTAGCTGAGGCTGTCTTCCATGCGATCGCTGAGCCCCGCGGGGCGCAGGTCGCAATCCACCGAAAGGTCCACGATCAACGTCTGACCCAGCGTGCGCTCCTCGGGGAAGACGCCGTGGTAGCCGTAGGCTTCGATGCCTTCGACGTGAATCCGATCCGTCATGGCCGTCCCCGCACGATGGCGTCGGCCACCCGGACGGTGCGCACGGCTTCCTTCACGTCGTGAACCCTTACCACGTCGACGCCTTGGCTCACGCCCAGGGCGACGGTCGCCATGGTGCCCTCGACGCGCTCATGGACCGGCAGGTCCAGGATCTTCCCGAGGAAGCCCTTGCGCGAGGTGCCCAGCAGCATCGGACAGCCCTCCACGTGCAGCCGGTCGAGATGGCGCAGGAGCGTGAGGTTATGCTCCTGGGTCTTGCCGAAGCCGATGCCGGGATCGACCATGACCGCCACGCCGCGCGCGCGCGCCTGACGGACGGCCGCGGCCAGTTCGGCATGCACCTCGGCCACGACGTCCGCGTAGCGCGGATCGTCCTGCATGGTCTGGGGCGTGCCCTGCATGTGCATGGCGATCACCGGGGCCCGGTGGCGGACGGCCACGTCGAGCATGGCGGGATCGCGCAGCCCGCTGATGTCGTTGATGATCGCCGCGCCCGCCTCCAGCGCGCGGTCGGCGACCTCCGGCTTGAAGGTATCGACCGAGATCACGGCGCCGCGTTCGGCCAGCGCGCGGATCACGGGGAGGAGTCGCGCGAGTTCGACCTCCGCGGAGACCGGCTGGCTGCCGGGCCGGGTGGACTCGCCGCCCAGGTCGAGGATATCCGCGCCTTCCGCGAGCAGGCGCTCGGCATGGGCGATCGCCGCCTCGGGATCCATGCGTCCTCCATCCGAAAACGAGTCGGGAGTGACGTTCACGATGCCCATCACGTAGGTCCGCGCGCCCCAGACGAAGGAGCGGCCCGCAAGCGTCCAGGGCTCGGGGATGGGGAGTCGCGGATGGGTTTCGCGTTCCAGCAGCGGCATGACGCTCCTCGCAGGGGGAAGGCTCAAATCGCGTCCTGGAGCCGATGTCCAGGTGCGCCTATTATAGCACTGCTTTGGCGCTTGGCAGTGATTGACACACAAAAGCCCGCCACGGCAGTCGCGGCGGGCTGAGGGTTGCTAGCTGTTCAGCGGGGCTTTCAGAGGCGCGGCGGCCGCCAGGCGGCGTCGCACCTCCTCCGGGTTCAGCGGCACCAGGCTTTCCTCGCGGGTGGCCAGGTCCTTGATCCGGATCTGCCCCTCGGCCAGCTCCGCATCGCCGAGGATGCCGATGTAGCGCGCCCCTAGCTTTTCGGCCTGGGCGAACTGCTTGTCGAGCTTGCGCTTGGCGTAGTTGAGCTCGACCTTCGCGCCGCCCGAACGCAGGCCATGCGCGAGCGTGAACGCGGCCTTCTCGGCCTCTGGGCCCATCGCCACGAGGTAAAGGTCGATGCCCACCTCTTCGAGCGTGTCCTCCAGCAGGATTGCCAGCCGCTCCATGCCGAAAGCCCAGCCGACGGCGGGGGTGGGAGGGCCTCCGAGCTCTTCGACGAGGCCGTCATAGCGGCCGCCGGCGCAGACGGTGTTCTGAGAGCCGAGCTTCTCGGTGGCGACGATCTCGAAGACGGTGCGGGTGTAGTAGTCGAGCCCCCGGACGAGGCGTGGGTTCAGCGCGTAACGGATGCCGACGGCGTCCAGGTAGCCCAGAACGGCGCCCTGGTGCTCGCGGCACGCCTCGCAGAGGACGTCCTGCAGGCTGGGCGCGGCGGCATTGATCTCCCGGCAGGCGGGCACCTTGCAATCGAGCACGCGCAGGGGATTGGTATCCATGCGATCGAGGCAGGTCTCGCAGTAGTCGGCCTTCCGGCTCTCGAAGAACGTCACCAGGGTCTCGCGGTAGCGGGGGCGGCACTCGGCGCAGCCGAGGCTGTTGAGCTGGACCTCGAGGCCCTTGACCCCGAGGGAGTCGAAGAGGTCGATGGCGAGGGTGATGACCTCGGCGTCGAGCTTGGGCTCCGCGGAGCCCAGGGCCTCGACCCCGATCTGGTGGAACTGGCGCTGGCGGCCGGCTTGCGGGCGCTCGTAGCGGAACATCGCTCCGCCGTACCAGAGCTTCACGGGCAGGGGCTGGGTGGCGCCGAGCTTGCCTTGAAGGTAGGCGCGGACGACGCCGGCGGTGCCTTCCGGGCGGAGGGTGACGGAGCGATCGCCGCGATCGGTGAAGGTGTACATCTCCTTGGAGACGATGTCCGTGGCCTCGCCGACTCCGCGGGTGAAGAGCTCCGTGGCCTCGAAGATCGGAGTGCGGATCTCCTGGACGTGGTAGCAATCGAAGAAGCGGCGGGCCGCATCTTCGATGCGTTGCCAGAGGGCGGATTCGGGAGGCAGGACGTCGCGGGTCCCGCGCTGGGCGGTGATGAGGCTGGCCACGGGGTCTCCTTTTAGGCTTTGAGGATCTTCTTGAGGAAGTAGCCGGACCAGAAGAGGAAGAAGCCGATGGTGAAGAACTTCATCTCGGGCCCCATCCCCTGGGTCATGCCGAGGTAGAAGGCGTAAGGCATGTGGGCGATGCCCACCAGCATGAGGGCGTTAGGCAGGATGGCTTTAGCGTTCATGGGTTCATGATACCAGAAGGGGCGCGCCAATTGGCGCGCCCCGACTTTCGAAACAGCGGCGGGTGCTAAGGCTTCTGGAGGAAGCCCAGCAGGCCGTGCATGGTGGTGTCGCGCTTCATCGCGGCGATCGAGGTGGTGAGGGGAATGCCCTTGGGGCAGGCCTTCACGCAGTTCTGCGAGTTGCCGCAATCGTTGACTCCGCCGGTTCCCATGAGGGCTTCGAGGCGCTCGGTCGAGAAGTGCTTGCCGGACGGGTGCATGTTGAAGCGCCGAACCCAGCTCATGATGGCCGGCCCCATGAAGGGCGAGCGCTCGTTGACGTTGGGGCAGGCTTCGTAGCAGACGCCGCAGCTCATGCACTTGGAGAGCTCGTACATGACTTCGGCGTCCTCGGGGCTCATGCGCGGCCCGGGGCCGAGGTCATGGGAGCCGTCGATGTCGATCCAGCCGTGGATCTCCTTGAGCTGCTCGAAGTGCTTCTGACGGTCGACGACGAGGTCGCGGACCATCGGGAAGGCCTTGCTCATGGGCTCGAGGGTGATGGTCTCGCCGTTGGGGGCGATCTTGTCCACGAGCGTGGCGCAGGCCTGCATGGCCTGGCCGTTGATGACCATGGAGCAGGCGCCGCAGACCTTCTCGAGGCAGGAGGCTTCCCAGACGACGGGGGAGACCTTCTCGCCCTGGGCGTTGACGGGGTTGCGCTGGATCTCCATCAGGGCGGCGATGATGTTCAGGCCGGGCTGATGGGGAATCTTGAACTCCTCCCAGCGGGGGGACTGGCTGGGGCCATCCTGTCTCCGGATGCGGAGGGTGACGGTCTTGGACATTACTGGCACTCCTCCTTGGTCTTCTTATCCTCGGACTCCGCGGATTCGGCGGCGAGCTTCGCGTCAAGCGAGCCCGGAGCCGGAGCAGAGGCCGCCGCCTGCTTGTCCACGTCGTACTTGCGGGGACGGGGCTTGATCAAGCTGGTGTCGACCGGCTCGTAGGAGATCCGGGGGCCGTCGGGGGTCCACTCGGCGATGGTGGTCTTGAGGAAGTTCGCATCGTCGCGCTCGGGGAACTCGGGCTTGTAGTGGGAGCCGCGGGACTCGTTGCGCAGAAGCGCGCCCTTGGTGATGATCTTGGCGAGCACGAGCATGTTCCAGAGGTGCCGGGTGAAAGGCACGGCCTGGTTGGAGTAGCCGGCGGAATCATCGATGTTGATGCGCTTCCAGCGCTCGGTGAGATCGTCGAGCTTGACCAGGGTCTCCTCGAGGTTCTTGTTGTAGCGGACGACCGTGACGTTGTTGGTCATCAGCTCGCCGAGTTCCTTGTGGATGACGTAGGGGTTCTCGGTGCCGCGCATGGCCAGCAGGCTATCGTAGCGCTCCTGGGCGCGCTTGCGGGCGGCCTCGACGATCGAGGACTTGACCTCGACCTTGGCTTGCTTCTTCATGTACTCGGAGGCCTTGGGGCCCGCGACCATGCCGGCGTAGACGGTGGACAAGAGCGAGTTTGCGCCCAGGCGGTTGGCGCCGTGGTACTGGTACTCGCACTCGCCGACCGCGAACAGGCCGGGGATGTTGGTCATCTGGTCGTAGTCGACCCAGAGGCCGCCCATGGTGTAGTGCATGCCCGGGAAGATCTTCATGGGGACCTTCTTGGGGTCGTCGCCCACGAACTCCTCGTAGATCTCGAGGACGCCGCCGAGCTTGCGCTCGAGCATCTTGGGATCGAGGTGGCTGACGTCGAGGTAGACGACGTTCTCGCCGCCGACGCCCATCTTCAGCTCGACGCAGACCTTGAAGATCGCGCGGGTGGCGATGTCGCGGGGCACGAGGTTGCCGTAGGCGGGGTACCACTCCTCGAGGAAGTACCAGGGCTTGCCGTCCTTGGGCACCCAGACGCGCCCGCCCTCGCCGCGGATGGACTCGGACATCAAGCGGAGCTTGTCGGCGGCGGGAATCGAGGTCGGGTGGACCTGGATCATCTCGCCGTTGGCGTACTTGGCGCCCTGCTGGTAGACCGCCGCCTGCGCGGAGCCCGTGTTGATCAGCGAGTTGGTGGACTTGCCGTAGACCATGCCGATGCCGCCGGTCGCGAGCACGGTGGCTCCGGCCGTGAAGGGCTTGATCTCCATCGTGCGCATGTTCTGGGCGACCATGCCGCGGCAGATGCCGTCGTCGTCGATGATGGCCTCGAGGAACTCCCAGCCTTCGTATTTGGTGACCTTGCCGGCGACTTCCCAGCGGCGGACCTGCTCGTCCAGCGCGTAGAGGAGCTGCTGGCCGGTGGTGGCGCCGGCGAAGGCGGTCCGGTGGTGCTTGGTGCCGCCGAAGCGACGGAAGTCCAGGAGGCCTTCGGGGGTGCGGTTGAAGGGCACGCCCATGCGATCGAAGAGGTAGATGATGCCGGGGGCGGCGTCGCACATGGCCTTGACGGGCGGCTGGTTAGCGAGGAAGTCGCCTCCGTAGATGGAGTCGTCGAAGTGCTCCCACGTGGAGTCTCCCTCGCCGCGGGTGTTGACGGCGCCGTTGATGCCGCCCTGCGCGCAAACCGAGTGCGAGCGCTTGACGGGAACGACGGAGAAAAGATCGACGTTGACCCCGGCCTCGGCGGCCTTGATGACCGTCATGAGGCCCGCGAGGCCACCGCCGACGACGATGATCCGGTTAGCGTCCATGCGTGATCCCTTCCGTGACTAGAACGAGAGGTGCCTGCGCGGCCATCGGCTCTGCAAGCACCTGAGAAACCTGGTGGTTGGTGGCCACCTCATCGATCCGGAACGCGTTGAGGGCAAAGTAGCCGACAGCCGTCAGGGCGATGAAGACCACGATCGAAACGAAACCCATGATGTACTGCGAGCGCATGGAGACCGTGAAGCCCCAGTCGATGCAGAACTCCCAGAGGCCGTTGGCGAAGTGGTAGACGGTGGCCACCAGGCCCACCAGCATGAAGGCGTAGAGGACCGGGTTCTGGACCACTTCCACGACGTTGAAGAAGGCTTCGTGACGCGGATCGCCCATCAGGAAGCGCTGGGTGAGCCCGTGCCAGAACACGAAGAACAGCATGAAGAAGCCGGTCCAGCGCTGCAGGGCGAAGTTCCAGTTCCGGGCGTAGGGATACTTCAGGGGGTTGTTCTTGGCAATCCAGCCCACCCAGATGCCGAAGAGCGAGTGATAGATCAGGGGCGCCCAGATCAAGGTGAACTCGACCACGGGCAGGAACGGCATGGTCTCGAGCAGCTCCACCTTCGCCATGAAGGCTTCTTGCCCCTGCATGGCATAGGAGTTGACCAAGAGGTGGACGATCAGGTAGGCCCCCAGGGGAATGACCCCTGTCAGTTGGTGTAACTTCCGCAAGAGGAAGTAGTTGCGCGTCAGGATGCCCATCGAGCTCGACAAGTCTCCTTTCAGAATACTGGCGGCGTTCAACGCGTGCGAGGGGGATTAAATCATCATTAACTTTAGCACTTTTGCCCGGGGATCACCATGAAAAGCGGACAATCGTTACAATTGCGCTCCCTCCCACGCGGCGCGATCGCCCCGATACCCGCCTTGCAACTGAAAAAGGCCCCCGAGTCAGACTCGGGGGCCGATTCTTCGGTTTAATACTTACTTCAGGCGCCGGTTGGCCGCCTCGATCAGCAGGAACGCTCCCGCTTTCTGCTCCTCGAAGAGGCGATCGACCTCCTTGAAGCTGGGGTGGAAGCTCGTGCCCATCTCGGTGCAGAAACCCAGCGTGCCGAAGCGGGTGTAGGCCCAGTCCAGCCCGGAGCCGTAGGAGAGGTAGAACGTGCGGGCGATGGTGTCGGCGCTGTAGCCGTTCGTGGCGGTCATCTTCTTGCCCAGATCCCGGAAGACGGCGTCATCGGGGCTGAGATCGCGGGAGTAGCCGGGCGGCCAGATGGTCGCGTTGCCGTACGCATGGTAATCCATCCAGGTGCCGAACTTCCGCTTGGAGAAGAGGTTCCGGATGGCCTGGGTCTCGGGCTCCGAGAAGGCTGCTTCGCCCCGGAACGTCTCCTTGCGCGGGGACGCGTCCCCCTGCTCCCAGTAGGCGTCGTAGTTGCGGTTGAGATCCACTCCCACGCCCGCGCTGAACGGATGCACGTTCTTGCGCCAGAACATGTCCCCGCCCTCGACCCGCGAACGCCCGTCCGGGTTCACCATGGGCACGATCCAGACCTCGCGGCTCTCCAGCATGCGGGTGATCTGGGGATCCTTCCCGTAGCCTTCCAGCAAGAGCTTCGCCAGGCGATACGAGATCTCCACCGGCGCCAGCTCGCGCGAGTGGTGCCCGCCGCTGAAGAGCGCCGCCGGCAGCTCCTGATCCGGGCGCGCCGTGATCTTCAGCGCCCAGACGTCACGCCGCGCCTTGCCCTGCTGCGTCTCCCACGAGTCCCCGGCATCCTCCAGCGTGGCGAGCTTGGGGTACGTCGCCGCGAGTCCCTTCAGGTTCTCGGTGAGCGCTTCGTAGCTCTGGTAGCCGGCAGGAAGGCTATCCACCAGGGTGCCGGGCAAGGTGACGGCGCGAAGGCCCTGACCCGCCGCGTAGATCCGGGATTGCTCGTCCAGGAAGCCCTCCACGTACCCGGGCTGGACGGTATGGATGTCCATACCCAACCCCACCAGCCGATCCAGCTGGGCTTTGTTCCGGTAAAAGAGCCGAACGCGCGGCATGTCGCTGGAGCGGGCCGCGATCTGACGCGAACCGTCCTGCTGAAGGCCGGGGATCGGGAGGCCGCAACCGGCCAGCATGAGCGCGGCGAGGGAGAGAGGCAGTAGGCGGACGAATCGCATCGAGGCTCCTTTCTGGATGACCTCTGCGATTGTCGCGGATTTTTACGTGAACTTGCTAGGAATTTAACCTGAAATTAAAGTCCTCCCTCTTCCCAGGCTTCGACCTCGGTCAGGGCGATCGCCGGAATGGCCTCGAAGAAGTCGAGCGCGAAGCGGTTGAACGTCGCGCCGTCCTCGTCCTGAGGCAGGGAGCCGGTATCGGGAAGGACCCGGCTGAGGGCGCGCGGGGCCAGCTTGGCGAAGGCCTCGGCCTCCCGGAGAAGTTGCTGGTACGCGTTATGCTCCCCCCAGATGATGCCCGTGGAGGTCCGGATGCGGGGCAGGGCGTCGACGATCGATCGGTTGAGCAGGCCCGAGACGAACGCCCGGGCCGCGAGGTCGGCTCCGGGTTGGTGGGCGCTCGTCCAGTAGTGCCGGATCATTGCGTCATCGACCTTTCGAGGATTGAAGTAAGTCTTCTCCTCGAGGTAGTACCGGATGGACGCGCGCGAGGCGAGCGTGTCGTAGAAGGCCTCGCGAACCACCGGAAGGGATAGCAACTGGTAGCGCCTTTTCTCGCGCGGTCCCGCAGGCTCGGCCAGCGTGACCACGCCCGTGGGGTTGACCAGGATGAGCCCCCCGAAGAGCTCCGGGTGATGGGCCGCCAGGTGGACGCAGTACGCGGCGCTCAGCGAATCGGCGATCGCCAGCGTCCCGCAGCCCGGCACATGCCGGACGAAGTCCTCGATCGCGGCCTCCATCAGCTCGGGCGAGTAGGGGCCCTCCGGTTTCTCAGATTTCCCGAATCCCAAGAGATCCACCGCATAGACCCGAAAGCGCTCGGAGAGCGCTTGGAAGTTGGACCTCCACTCGTAGGAACTGGCCCCCGCGTAGACCCCATGCACGAGCAGGAGGCTGGGGCCTTCCCCGCGGACCGTGTAGAACAGGCTGCCGTAGGGAGTTTCATGCCAGGATTCGCTTCCCCCCAGTTGGTTGACCAGCGGATTCACCGCTTTCCAGGTCCTCCGGTGCAGGGCTTGCTGGATCGCGATCGCCCCTCCGAGGCCCAAAATTGCCTTCGTGGATGCTTTCATGCGCTCATCCCCCCTCTCCGGGCAATCAACCGGATCACGCTTCGCGCCTCGCGCCTTCGGCCTCATCCTACTGCCCCGGAGGCCGGGATGCAATCCGCTCGCTAGGCTGCTTTGGCCGGGGATCGTACGCCTCTCCGTACTCCCGCAGGATACCCGCGATCCCGGGGGACGTGTTATAAACAAGCGAGCGGATTCCTATCAACTTGGAGGATTCGATGAAACGGAACCTACGACTCCTGACTTCCACGTTTGCCGCCACCATGCTGGTGCTGGGGGTCGCGGGCTGCGAACTCCCCGGTTCGGTTGGGGGTGACAAGCAGCAACAGCAAGATCAGCAGCAAAACGGGGGCGATCAGCAGGACCAGACCGCCAGCAACGTCCACCAGGGAACCATCAGCAAGGACGAGACCTGGAAGAAGGCCGATGGCCCGCATATCATCCGGGGAACGGTATACGTGGAGTCCGAACAGGGCGTCACCCTGACCATCGAGCCCGGCACGGAAGTGCGCTTCGAGCAGGATGCCTCGCTCAACTTCGGCTACAGCGAAGGCAGTCGCGGGGTTCTGCTGGCCCAGGGCACTGACGCCCTCCCCATCATCTTCACTTCCGCCGCTTCGAGTCCGACCAAGGGCGACTGGGGAACGATCTACCTCAACAACGGGGCGGCATCCTCGGTCATGACCTACTGCAAGATCTCCTACGGGGGGGGTGGGGGCTTGGAAGAGGCGGCCTTGACCGTCTACGGCAAGAACAACAAGCCCACCATCCAAAACTGCACGATCTCGGAGAGCGCGGGCTATGGCGTCCGCCTCTGGAGCGATGCTTCCTTCAAGGCCTTCGAGAACAACACCATCAAGACGTCCACGGAGAATCCCCTCCGCCTCGGCGCCAACGAGGTCGGCTCGCTCGGCATCGGCAACACGTTCGAGGAAAATGCCAAGCCGACGATCTTCGTCGAGGGAGAGACCGTCGACACGAGCGCGACCTGGCGTAACTTCGAAGTAGGCTACTTCATGCAGGGGCGCACCTTCGTCGAGAGCGCGACCAGCGTGCCCGTGTTGACCATTCAAGCCGGCACCACCCTGGAATTCGCGCAAGGCGCGGAGTTGAATGTGGCGTATACCACGGATACCCAAGGGGCCCTCTACGCGGTGGGCACGGAAGCTGCGCCCATCACCTTCACGGGCATCGGCCAGACCCCCGGCTCGTGGATCGGCCTCTACATGGGGGACGGCACCAAAGACGGCGTCGACGGCAACACGGGCACGACCGTGATCCAGGACGCGCTCATCGAGTGCGGTGGCGGCAATGACGAGGCCCTGCTTTACCTCTATTACGCGAAGCCCCTGATCAAGAACGTCAGGTTCCGCGAGGCCCCCGAAGGGAAGCATGCCATCAAGGCCATTGGCACGGCGTCCTCCATCCCGACCATGGACGACATCATGCTCAATGGGAACACCTTCGGAGATACGCCCGAAGACATGGCCGGAAGAGAGTACGTCTTCACCTTGCACTAGGAAGACCTACCAAGAGGCCGGCCCGCGCGGGGCCGGCCTTTTCTCATGACAGGTAGCGAAGGAGAGGCGCTTGAAGCTCGGTGAGGCCCTTGTAGATCAGGGCTTCGGGGCTCATGGTGGCGATCGCCTCCCTCAAGCGAACCCGCTGCTCCGGATCGCTGGCCACGTCCTGCAAGGGCCGGAAGGTGGTCCGGATGGTGAAGAGGGCCGCATTGCGCTCGGGGAAGCCCTTGACCGTCTGCCGTTCGATGCGCATGAACACGTTCGCGCCGAGCGACTCCGAATCGTCGCGCGTGAGCTTCCGGCCGGGAGGCGCGTCGGGGTGGTGGTTGAGCCGGGTATCGGTCGCGATGCCCCAGGCGAACCGGATGAACGGTCCCTTGGCTATCATCGCCTCGATCAGCTTGTCGCTGGCCCGCGCCACCCGCTCGAAGTCCGCGACCGGCTCGTGCACGGCCATGAAGTCCTTGCCGATCTTGCTCTCGGGAGCCCAGTGATTGGGAAAGCTCACGTGCAGGAAGCTCAGCCAGTTCTCGCGGGTCGCCGGGTCGAACGCGGTGAGGGCGAGATCCTCCGAGAGCTGGGAGGCGAGGAAATCCAGCAGGTCGGCTCCTTTGAAGTCCACCTCCGGTTCGAGGGCGAGGCCCGCTTCGAGGAGCGGCGGCAGGCGACGGAACTCCGCCACCCGTAGCCCGTCCGGATCGATTTCGGCCTCGAAGCCGGCGAGCAAGTTCCGGAAGCGGAGGCCTTCGCGCTGGAAGTAGGCCGGGGACTCAAGCACCAGCCGGTCCATTAACCAAACGGCGACGTCGCGGGCCGTCTCGGGATCCAGCCGGTGCGTGACGTAGTGTTGGCCCAGGTTCCGGCGCGAGAGGCGTTTCTCGCTCAGGTAGTGCCCGTAGAGCCGATCGATGGGGAAGAACGCGCTTTCGATCTGGCCTTCGACGGGTTGCTGGCCGAGGATCTTGAGGCCGGCCTCGACGAGGTAGCGGCCGGTCGCGAGGGGGAAGTAGCTCCGGGGTTCGGGGAGCGTGAGGGTCGGGTTCGGCATGGCTTAAGCTTCACCGAGCAGGAGGGCCTTGGCGCGCGAGAGGTCCTGGAAGTAGCGGTCTCCGAGCTTGGGGTTGATGTCCGGGTGCAGCCAGCGGGCGAGATCCTTGTAGGCCTTCTGGATCTCGTCGGCACTCGCGTTGCTGGGGAGGTGCAGCACTCCGAGGGCCCAGGCGCGCTCGTTGGGGCCTTGGCCGTAGAACTCGGCGAGGCGGGGGTCTCCGGAGGCTTCGGACCAGCCCTTGCGGTAGCCGGCCCGGTAGCCTTCGTGGTAGCCCTCTTCCTTGCCTTCGAAGTAGGAGTGCTTTTCCATCTCGCGAACTTGCTCGGCGCAGCGGCGGCGCTCCTCGCGGCGCACGAACTCCACGGCGCGCTCGACGGCGTCGGCGGGGGGCTGGGCAGGGGGCTTCTTGCGGCGGCTCTGGTCCATGGGACTCCTCTGGGGGGGGCACTTCATCCTACAGCAAATCCCTTATCGGCGGACGGGCGCGAGAGCATGCGTTGTGAAGCGCGTCATGTTCTCCTAGGATGGGCCCCAGGCCCGCGGGGGCCTCACGCTCGCGTGGTTCCACGCTCGCGCGTCCCGCGCCCGTGCGCGTCGCGCTTACAGGGAGGGTCAGTCGATGAAGAGTTCCGTCGAAATCGCGAAGCACCCCCTGCACCCCATGCTGGTTCCGATTCCGATCGCGTGTTTCCTGTTGACGCTGATTGGTGACCTGGCCTATACCGGCACCAACAACACGTTCTGGTACTCGTTCTCGACCTGGACCATGGGAATCGGCATCATCGGGGGCCTGCTGGCCGCCGCTCCAGGGTTGATGGATTACCTCAAGGTGGTTCCGGAGGGGGAGGCCAAGCGCCAGGCGACCACCCACATGGTGCTCAACCTCGGCATCGTGACCCTCTTCGCCATCAACCTGCTCGTGAGGCTCTACACCACCGCCACGACCGGAGCGAACTGGTGGCTCTCGTTGACCCTGACCATCGTCGCGAACCTGGCCTTGTTGTATTCCGGCTGGCTGGGGGGCGAACTGGTCTACCGGCACCGCCTCGGGGTCGAGGAGCGCGGCGCGGCGGAAGGCGCGGGGCTGCGCGTCACCATGGCCCGCGAGGAAGCGGAGCGGATCCAGCGTCGCAGGTAGCGTTTTAATAACGCTCGGTCGGGTATCAAGCAGTCATGCCTGTAACGATACCCACCGACGCCCTGCTCGAAGCTGCCCGCTGGGCTCCCAGTCTCTACAACACCCAGCCGTGGCGGTTCCGCCCGTTGCCGGATGCCTGGGAGGTCCGCTGGGACCCGGCTTCCGAGCTGCCGGTGGCGGATCCCCAGCGCGTGGCCCTCATGATGAACCTGGGGGCCGTGATCGAATACCTGGCCATCGCGGCCAGCGCGCATGGCCTGGATCTCCAGTTCGTGCCTCCCGAGTTCAAGGGGACGCAGCCCAACCTGGGCTTCATCGCCGGTCAGATCCGCTTCTTCCCGCGCACGGGCGGGCCGAGCCCGCTCGTCCCTTACTTGCAGACCCGGCAGACGAGCCGCAAGCCCTATCGCAACGCGCAGTTGCCCGCGGGAGTGCTGGACGAGTTGCAGGCCGCTGCCGCTTCTGCCGGATGCTGGCTGTTTCACACGACGGATCGCGGGGCGATCGCCGGCATCGCCGCCGAAGCCGCCCGCGGAACCCTCGTTCAATTCGACGAACCCGAGCGCTATGCGGAGTTCCATCGCTGGCTGCGCTCGGCACCGGCTGAGGACGGCCTGGACGTGCCGTCGCTGGATCTCGGGGGCACCTGGGGAGGGCTCTGGCAGCGGGTCTTGCCGCCTAGTCGCATGATCCGCATGAAGCTGGCGCAGCGGGCCCTGGCCGTGCAGCAGCGCTCCCTGGTCCAGAGCGCGCCGGCCATCTGCATGCTGGCGACCAATTCCCGGGAGTGGAAGGGCTGGATCCAGGCGGGGCGGGCCCTGAGCCGGGTCTGGCTGCATGCGGCCCGCCACGGCCTGATGACCCATCCGGTTCCCTCCGCCCTGCACACCCCGGAAGGCCGCCGGCTCGTGAGCGAGCGGCTCGGCGTGGAGGGAGACCTTCAGGTGTCTTGCTTGTTCCGCCTGGGAGAGAGCGCTCCCGCCCCGCGCTCGGGCCGCCTGGAGGCCGATCGGCTCCTGGTCTGAACCCCTTTCCCGGCGTTAGCCGCAGGCGCTAGACGCTCTCCTGGTATTCGGGCTGCTTCGACAGCCAGTCCTCGAGGTCGAGCACGGTCGGCTTCCGGGTGCGCGGGGCCTGATCGAGAAAGGCTTCCTTCACTCCCCCGTCGAGCAGATCCTCGGTGAGCTCCAGGACGCCGTCGCGACCTTCCAGGTGCAGGACCTTGGCCTGGGTCTTCTTCATCGCCTGCAGGTACTTCTCGGCCTTGTCCTGGCTGGTGAAGAAGAGGGCCACCGGCACCCCCTCGGTGTCGCGCGCGATGATGAACTCGTCCTCGTCCGGCGTGGTCAGCGTGTAGATGCCTTGGTTGACGTCGAATCCCTGGGACATGCGGGCACCTCCTCGAAGCGATCATGGCTCACGGCCATGATTGTAACGTTCTATGAAGCGTTTGGCGAGTCCCCGGCGATCCCATGCTACACTGCGTCGGATCCCTTGCCTCGGACGGAGTCGTGATTCGCCCCATGTTCGGCCGCCTCAAGCGCCATGATCGCCTGAAACCTCCCCCCCTGCCCGCGGCGGAGCCGATCCCGTTCGAGGGGGTCCTGGCGAGCCTCACCCAGGAGGAGCACCCCTTGAGCGCCGCCATGGAGGCGGCCAGGCACGATCTCCCGCGGGTCTCCAACATGGGCGTCACCGGGGATGAACGCGACCTCTTCGCCGTGACCGATCGGCTCGCGGCCGCCGTCCAGCAGGCCTACCCCGAATCTCTCTGCGGGGCCGGGTGCTCGGCCTGCTGCCACTACCCGGTGGGCCTCTTCGACATCGACCGGGCCGAGTGGGACGTGATCCGCCGCCACCTCCAGACGACCTGGACCCGCCAAGAGCGCAGGGCCTTCCACGCGCGCTTCCTTGAGCGCTTCGGGCCCTACCGCCTCAAGCTCTGGATCCTCGATCTCCTGATGACCTTCCCCCTGCCGGTGACCTCCCGGCCCGAGGGCCTTCCCCTGGCCTGCCCCTTTCTCGTCAACGATCGCTGCACGATCTATCCGGCTCGCCCCATCGTCTGCCGGACCTTCGGCCTCTTCAGCGTGATTCGCTCGGGACGCAAGGAATCGCATCTCTATGCCTGCGAGAAGCAAGCCACGGCGCTGAATACCGCCCTCTCGGAAGAGGGGCCGCAGATCATGCCGCCCAGCGTCAATCCCATCCGGCTGGCGCTGGTCCGCTTCCTGTCGAACAAGACCAAGCTCCTCCCGATGTGGCTCTGGAAGGATTTCCCGCTCGATTGAGCCCATGCGGCGCTGGGTAGAATCTACCTAGCTGTCGTTTTGAAAAGGAGGGGATGGTTTGAAGGTCGTTCCCTTCCTGCTGGCAATGCTCATGGTCTGGAGCCTGACGCTGGAGGGAGCCCGCGCGGAGATGGTCTGTTCCGATTGCCGACAACCTATCAGCGGGACCTTCGTGCGCATGGGGCGCGAGGCCTTCCATCCTCAGCACTTCGCCTGCGCGGCCTGCGAGCGCCCCATCTCCGGCAATTACGTCCCGCATCAGGGCAAGCCCTACCACGCCAACTGTTACGCCGAGCAGTTCGGAGAGCGCTGCGGGACCTGCTCGCGCCCGGTCACGGGGAAGTTCGTCAAGCATGAGGGGCAGGCCTATCACCCGGCCTGCTTCCAGGCCAACGTCGCCCCCAAGTGCGACGTCTGCGGGGCGGGCATGATCGGCCGCTATCTGATCGATCCTTTGGGCAACCGCTATCACTCCGAGCACCGGATCCCGCTTTGCGCCTATTGCCGCCGGGTCGTCTCTCCGAAGACCTCCCAGGGAGGCTATACGTACGCGGATGGCCGCAGTGTCTGCGGCATGTGCTATCCCCAGGTCATCCGCACGGATCGCGACGCCACGGCCGCCATCGAGGAGGTCCGCGCCCAGCTGGCGGCATGGGGGCTCTCCGTGCCGGCCTCGGCCGCTCCCCTGAAGCTGGTCGACCTGACCACGCTGAAGAACCTCATGCGGCGGGGGGGGCTGCATGGCCAGAACGTCCAGGGCTTCACGTCCGTCCTGAGCGAGACCCGCGGCGGCGAGCTGACCCGCCGCGAGATCGCCGTCTACGTCCTCAACGGCATGCCCCGCGAGGACTTCATGGGCACCGTCGCCCACGAGCTGACGCACGTCTGGATCAACCTGAACGCGAGCAAGAAACTTCACCCCGCCCTCGAGGAGGGAGCGTGCAACTACGTCCGCTCGCTCGTTCACTCCGCGTCCGGATCTCCCGACGCCGCGCGCAACCTCAAAGCCATGCAAGAGGACCCCGACGAGCACTACGGTCGGGGGTACCGCCGCGCCAAGGCCTACGCCGATCGCAACGGCCTTCCCGCCCTCCTGACCCTTATGCGCCGAGGCTCCGCCTTCCCGCTCGGGTATTAGCCGTACCTTTAATCAGGTTTACCGCTCGCTTAACCTCCTGCGGGCAAGGGCGGGCGTGAACAGCTCGATAACTCCTCTTAAGGCATGGAGGAGGTGCGTATGAACCTGGTGAAGTCGCGGTCGGACATCAACACTCAGCCGACGAAGCCCGTGGGCGGAAACCGGGTCTCCAACACGTTCTATGACGTGGACGCGCTGAAGGGGGTCCTGGCGGACCTGTCCAAGGCCAAGACCAAGATCCAGTTCGAGAACTTCCTCTTCAACGGGGAGCATGGCGAGGCGATCGCCAACGCCCTCATCGCCAAGCACAAGCAGGGCGTCAAGGTTCAGGTCCTGCTGGACGGCACGATGCAGAAGCGCGACGGCGAGGTCCTCGCCAAGAAGCTTCGCGCCGAGGGCATCGAGGTCAACTACTTCCGCTCCAAGTCCATGAACGCTCCCTCCCTGGACACCCCGTACTCCGTCGAGCATTCCAAGCTGGTGGTCGTCGACGACGAGCTCGCCTGGGTGGGCGGCGTCAACTTCGATCAAGAGATCAACCGCGACATGATGACCCGCATCGAGGGGCCCGCGGTGCGCGACCTCCAGAAGACCTTCGAGGAAGGCTGGACGCATGCCGGTGGCAAGCTCCTGCCCGTCAAGAGCAAGATCGCGCCCAAGGGAGACGTCTGGGTCGGAGTCTCGCAGACCGGCCCCAAGGAGCAGTCCACCCGCCCCCAGGTCCTCAGCGAGCTGAAGGCCGTCGGCAAGGGCGACGCGGTCGACCTCTGGATGATGGATCTTGGCGATCCCCTGGTCCTAGACGCCCTGGAGGCCGCCCACGATCGCGGCGCCAAGATCCGGGTGCTGCTCGACCTCAAGGTTCCGTTCACCTCGGGCAAGCCCACGGACGCGATTGCCAAGGCCATCGCCGGTGGTGTCCCCGACCTTCCCGCCATCCGTCGCCTGCAGGCCCTCGACATCGAGGTCAAGGCCTACGTGCCGCCCGAGGGCATCACCAAGCTTCACTCCAAGGTCTGGCTCTTCACCCATGATGCCGGCAAGCCCGAGGAGACCCACCGCGTGATCGGCGGCACCGTGAACGCCATCAAGGGCGCCTACGAGTACAACCACGAGGTCGGAGTCCTCTTCTACGGCAAGGGCGTCGGCGATGACGTCCAGGCGGCCTTCGAGGAGGACTTCACCCGGAACGCGGCGTCCATCCCGAAGCTGGGCAAGTGGGACCGCTTCAAGTCCGGCATCGTCGAGTTGCTGAACCAGTCGCTAATTTAGCAGGAAGCCCCGGAACCGTCCGGGGCTTCCCCTTTTGGGCTAGTGGCCGGGCATGGTTTCTTGGTCGAGCTTCTTTTCGGCCTTGGCTCCATGCGAGATGCCCTCCAGGGCCTCCGCTCCCGCGCGCCGGTCGGCCTCGACCAGATCGCCCAGCGACAGGATGCCTACCAGGCGGTCGTTGTCGACCACGCAGAGGCGGTGGACCTGCCGCTCCGACATCAGCCGGGTCGCCTCCTTGGTATCGGTGTCGGGAGAGATGCACTTGACGTCCTTGCTCATGAAGTCGACAACCTTGGCTTTCGAGAGGTCGATCCCCTCGGCCACGGCCCGGACGGCGATGTCCCGGTCGGTGATGAGCCCGATGAGCTTGTCCTCGTTCTTTTCGTCCACCACCGGAATGATCCCGGTGTCGGCTTCCTTCATCTTCTTGGCGACTTCGGGAAGCATCGTCACCGTGGTGACGCGAGCCAGTTGCTGCTTCTCGGTCATCAGGTCACGGACTTTCATCGCGAACCCCCCTTTCGATGCGTAACATCTCTTAGTCTTTCTGATCGCGGCGAGGGATGTCAATCCATTCCTCGCAGCCCCGAGTACCCGCTAGGCGGGCCTTGTGGCCGTCGCCCGATGCGCCTAGGATCCCGGAGAACGTCTGGGTGCGCCATGCGCGACGTCAGGAGGTGACCGATGGATCGTGGCTTCATGCCCCCGGAATCGGACGAGGACGATCGGCTTTCCCCACGCGAGGAGTTCATGGGCGAGTTCGGCGAGCGCGACCATGAGCGCGTGGAGGTCGATGCGGACAACCCTCGGATCGAGGTCGAGCCCGAAACCGGCGAGATCCGGCCCATGTGACGCGCTGCTTCTGCTACCATGAGCGCATGAGCCGACCCGATTCGCCCGTCGATCCCGAGAACGCCCCGCTTGCGCTGCCGGAAGCGATGCGAACGGTCCGACACGCCCTCCCTTCCGCCTCGAACCTGGGCCGAAGCTCCGACGAGCACAACGTTTACGTCTTGATCGATCGGTTGAGCGCCTCGGTGCAAGCGGCTTTCCCGCGATCGGTCTGCGCGGCGGGCTGCGGCCGGTGCTGCGATCTGCACCGCGCCCTCATCCGGGTCTACCGCTCGGAATGGGACGTCGTTCACGACTATCTGGTCGCGACCCGGACCGAGGAAGAGCTGGAGGCGCTCGTCAGGGATTTCTGGGAGCGCTTCCCGCCTTACTTGCCGCTCTTGGAGCAGCTCCAGGCGGCACTGGATGCGGGCGATCGCCCCAAGCCCGCGCCTACCGACCTTCCCATCGCATGCCCCCTGCTGGACGCCTCGGGCTCATGCTCGGTCTATCCCGTTCGCCCCGCCATCTGCCGGGGGTACGGTCTCTTCAACTTGCAACGGGAGGGCTACGCCGAGATCTTCGCCTGCGGTCAGCAGCGCGAGGCCCTGGAATCCCAACTCTCGGAGGGAGGCGGACCGAAGCTACGCTTGCCGAGCTTCAGCCCGCTCTACCAGAAGGTGGCGGACCTCTGCGAGGACGAGCCCAAGCAGCTCATCCCGCTTTGGTTCGCCCAGACCTTGCCCAGACGCGGGCGTTAGCCGCGGGTGCTAGCGGGCGCGCTGCAGGCCCTTGTGCTGGTTGGCGTACTGGCCCGAGAAGGCGAGATCCAGGATCTTGATCGAGGCCATCAGGCCGATGCAGATGGCCCCGGCGACCAGGGCGTACTCGACCATGGCCTGGCCCTCTTCGTCTTCCCAGAGTCGCCGGATCATGGGGCTTACTGGCTGTAGCCCGTGAAGACGATGGGCACGTTCACGGTCAGGGACGTCGGGAACTTGGCGTCGTCATAGCCGCTCAGCGTGATCTGCGCGTTGACGACGTTGCTCGTGCGCTTGAAACCGAAATCCAGCACCTGCCGGTTGACGACGGCGGCCAGCGACATTTGACCGGTGCCGATGATGAGCTTGCCCTCTTCCCATTTCGCGTCGTTCAACTCGTCCTTGCGCGGATCTTCACGGAAGACCGAGGGTTCGACCCGCAGCGACATGTCGATCACTTGCTTGGTGAGCCCCGAAGCCTCCACGGGCTCGCCGTTGCCGGCGGTGCCATCGGTGAACTTCACGTCCACCGAATAAAAGGTCGCCCCGATGGACCCCGGATCCCCGGCCAGCGTCAGGACGGCATCCGAAATCGTGGCGTCGTAGATGGCCTTCGCTCCCGATCCCGGCTCCTTGTAAGTGACCGTGATGGAACTCGGAGCCACGGATTTCACGTGGATCTGGGCGGGGACGTTGGTGTACCAGCCGCATGCCGACAACGGAGCCAATAAGCCCAACGCGAGAGTCATTCCCAGCAGCCGCTTCACCGTGATCCTCCTTAGCTACGCGCCGTCGTGACTAGAAAAACGTTACTGCACCATGGAGCCGGAGCCGTGGAAGGCCCCGCGCATCATCCGCTGCAGCTCGTTGGGGTTCTCCGAGTAGGAGAGCGCGTCGTCCAGCGTGATGATGTCCTCTTGGAAGAGGTTGAAGAGCGCCATGTTCATGCTCTGCATGCCGTCCATCCCGCCTTGCTGGATGACGTGGTAGAGCTGGTCGATTTCGTTCTTGAAGATGAGGTCGGAGACCGTGGGCGTGGAGACCAGCACCTCGACCGCCGCTCGGCGGCCCCGTCCGTTGGAATGCGGGATCAGGCGCTGGGCCACGGAGCCCCGGAGGATGGCCGACAGCTGCTGCCGGATGCCGTCCTGCTCGTGGGGCGGGAAGGTGTTGATGATCCGCGAGAGGGTCTGCACCGAGTCGGTGGTGTGGAGGGTGGAAAGCACCAGGTGGCCGGTTTCGGCGGCCTTCACCGCCGCGATGATCGTCTCCTGGTCGCGCATCTCACCGATCAGGATCACGTCGGGATCCTGCCGCAGGGCGTACTTGACCGCATTGGGGTAGGTCAGCGTGTCGGTGCCCAGCTCGCGCTGGGTGATGACCGACTTCTTGTTGGTGTAGAGGAATTCGACCGGGTCCTCGATGGTCAGGACGTGGACGTCCTTGGTCGTGTTGATGAACTCGACCATCGCCGCCAGGGTGGTGGACTTGCCCGAGCCCGTGGGACCGGTGACCAGCACCAGGCCTTGCCGCTCGAGGGCGAGCTTCTTGATGACCGGGGGCAGGGTCATGGCGTCGATCTGCGGGGGCTTGAGCGGAACGACGCGGAAGGCCGCCCCGATGTTGCCCTGCTCGAAGTAGACGTTCACGCGGAAGCGCGCGAGCCCGTCGATGGTCAGCGCGATGTCGATCTCGCGGTTCTGCTCGAACATCTGGCGCTGTTCGGTGTTCATCAAGCTGTAGAGCGCCTGGCGGGTATCCGCCGGGGTCAACGACTTGTACTCGGTCGGCACGATGCGTCCGTCGATGCGCAGGATCGGCGGGTTGCCCACCTTCACGTGAATGTCGGAGGCGGTCTTCTGGACGGCGGTTCGCAGGAAGTCGATGATGTTCATGGGGTTACGCGTTCGTCGCTGCCGAGGCGGCCTGCTGGGCGATCTGGCCGAGCGGGTAGCCCACGCACTTGTTGAGCATGCGGGCGCTCTCCAGGAGGTTGCGGACGGCATCCGGATGCGTGGTCTCGGCCTGCCAGGAATCGACCACGTTGCCCTTCTCGTCGTGAAGGACCACCGTCATCGTGAGGTTGTTGGGCACGAACTTGCCGACCTGAACCCCCTTGATCTCCTCCATCGACGGCGGGTCGTACTTGACCGAGACCTCTCCGACGGTGTGGATCTTCTTCTTGCGGTAGGTATGGGCCTTGGGGAAGATCGTGATGTTGATGAAGTAAGCCGAGGTCACCAGCGTCACTTCGCAGGAGTAGAAGTTGTTGACGGCTTCATTCGGGGTCTTGGGGACCGTGGCCTCGAACTGGTAGTAGCAGACGAGGATGCGATCCTGGGGATGCACCAGGTCGTAGATGGTTTGCATCACGATCGCGCCCACGCCGGGCACGGCGGAAGCCTTCTTGAGCAACTCCTGCAGGCGGGGATGGTTGAACATGGGAGCTTGCGCTCCAGCGGCTTGCCCCGGGGCCTGGGGGGCTTGAGTCGCGCCCGCGGCAGGATGGGGAATAGGGTTGCTTGCGCTCACTCTGCGACCTCTCCGTTGCTTGCCCGTTTCGGGCTCATGACGACCGTCAATCCTGGAAACCTGGGAGTATTGTACCCGCTTGCCCTTCAGTCAAACGCTTCTAGCCCTTTGCGCGCCGATGCCTAGAGCTAACGTTTCTACAGGACAGCGAGAGTGAGCTTTCACCCTGACATAGCCAGGTGCACGGCTTTCTCTCGCTGCCTTTCGAAACAGCCGCGGGCGCTAAAAAGACGGAAGCCCCCCTTTCGGGAGGCCTCGCGTCGCGTTTCAGGTTAGGCGCGAACCGCCGGACGGGGCGCCTCGATCCGCTCACGTCCCCCCATGTACGGCCGCAGGGCCTCGGGGATGACGACCGAGCCGTCCTCCTGCTGGTAGTTCTCGAGCAGCGCAGCCACGGTGCGGCCGACGGCGAGTCCCGAGCCATTGAGGGTATGCGGGTTGACCAGGGCCTTGCCGTCCTTGACGCGGAAGCGGAGGTTGCCGCGACGCGCCTGGAAGTCCGTGCAGTTCGAGCAGCTCGAGATCTCCCGGTACTTGCCCTGCGCCGGGAACCAGACCTCGAGGTCGTAGGTCTTGGCCGCGTTGAAGCCCGTGTCGCCCGCGCAAAGCAGCACCGTCCGGTGGGGCAATCCCAGCAGTTGCAGGATGCGCTCGGCGTTGCCGACCATCTTCTCCAGCTCGTCGAAGGAGGTCTCGGGCTCGACGATCTTGACCATCTCCACCTTGTCGAACTGGTGGACCCGGATCAGGCCCTTGGTGTCCCGGCCTGCCGCCCCCGCTTCCGAGCGGAAGCACGGAGTGTAGGCGGTCAGGTACTGAGGCAGCATGTCCGAGGGGATGATCTCGTCGCGGTAGATGTTGGTCAGCGGCACCTCGGCCGTCGGGATCAGGTAGTACTTGGTATCCGAAAGGTGGAAGAGCTGATCGGCGAACTTGGGAAGGTTGCCGTTGGCCAGCAGCGTCTCCTCGTTGGCCACGAAGGGAGGCAGGATCTCGGTGTAGCCGTGATCCCGGGTGTGCAGGTCGAGCATGAAGTTGATGAGGGCCCGCTCGAGCTGAGCTCCGGCTCCGCGCATCATGACGAAGCGCGCGCCCGCAAGCTTGGCAGCCCGCTCGAAGTCCAGCACGCCGAGTGCTTCACCCAGCTCCCAGTGGGGCTTGGGCTCGTAGGCGAACTCGCGCGGAGTGCCCCAGCGCCGAACCTCGACGTTCTGCTCCTCGGAGAGGCCTTCCGGCACCGAGGCGTCCACCAGGTTGGGGATCTGGTACATCAAGGCCTGGCGCTCGGTTTCGTTCTCGGTCATCTCGGCCTCGAGGCCCTTGATCTCGGCGGCAATCTTGCCGGAGGTCGCGATGAGCTCGGAGACGTCCTGGCCTTCCTTCTTGAGGCGCGGGATGGACTGGCTGATCGTGTTGCGCTCCTGACGCAGGGCATCGAGCCGCGTCTGGGTCTCGCGGAAGCGCAGGTCGAGCGCGATCAGGCGGTCGAGGTCGAAGTCCATGCCACGGCGCTCCAGGCCGCGCTTGACGCGCTCGGGTTCGGTGCGGATCAGCTTGATGTCTAACACGGGTGACTCCTCGTTGATAGCGGCGATCGATCCCTACCAGTATAGCTCGCGTGCCAAGCCTTGCCCAGAAGGGCGGCGCGGCTCGTCCTTCCGACGCCGCGGCGTTTTCCGGTGACGATAGCTTGCCCCCCCGCTCGGGAATACGAGTCTCACGCCAGCGCGCCCCTCCGCGGAACGTTTCTGCGCCTTCCATCCCTGGAGGCGGCCCTGGGCACCGGTTTTCCCACCTGAACGAGGACCCATGAACGAAACTATCGCCATTCTGGACTTCGGAAGCCAGTACACCCCGCTCATCGCCCGGCGGATCCGGGAAATGGGCGTTTACGCCACCATCCTCCCCCACCAGACCCCCGTCGAGGCGCTCCAGGGATCGCATCTCAAGGGCATCATCCTCTCCGGCGGCCCGGCGAGCGTCCATGAAGCGGGCTCTCCGATGCCGGCCCCCGGAGTCCTGGACCTGAACGTCCCCATCCTGGGCGTTTGCTACGGCATGCAGCTCCTCAACCGCCTCTCGGGCGGAGAAGTCGTCTCCCATACCCAGCGGGAGTACGGTCGGGCGACGCTGTCAATCCCCGCTTCCGAGGGCCTCTTCAAAGGACTCGCCAGCGATGAGACCGTCTGGATGAGCCACGGCGACAGGCTTGACCGCCTGGCCGAGGGCTTCATGGTCACGGCCCGCACCAGAGACGGCGTGATCGCGGCCATCGAGGCCCCCGCCGCGCAGCGCTACGGCCTCCAGTTCCACCCGGAGGTCACCCATACTCCCAACGGCAAGCAGCTGATCCGGAACTTCGTCTTCGACGTCTGCGGCTGCCAGGGTGATTGGTCCGTCGAGGACTACCTCCAGGAGTCGATCCGCGACGTCCGCGCGCGGGTCGGGGACAAGCCGGTGATCGTCCTGGTCTCGGGCGGGGTGGACTCGACGGTGACGGCGGCCCTGCTCGCCCGCGCCCTTCCCCCGGAGCAGGTCTATCCCATCCACATCGATTCTGGCCTGATGCGCGCCGGGGAATCCGCCCAGGTGGTCGAAAGCCTGAAGGGCATGGGGCTTGCGAACCTCCACTTCGTGGATGCGTCCGAGCGCTTCCTCTCGCGCCTGGCGGGCGTCGTCGACCCCGAGGAGAAGCGCCGCATCATCGGGGATACCTTCATCGAGGTCCAGTCCGAGGAGCTCGACCGGCTCGGCATCGACGAGGACGCAGCTTTCCTCGCGCAGGGGACCCTCTACACGGACCTGATCGAGTCGGGAGCGACCGGATCCCAGACCGCCACCATCAAGACCCACCACAACGTGGGCACTCCCCTGGTCAAGGCCAAGCGGGCCGCCGGCAAGATCATCGAGCCCTGCGGCGGCATCTTCAAGGACGAAGTCCGCGAGCTGGGCATGCACCTGGGCCTCTCGCGCGAGCTGGTGATGCGCCACCCCTTCCCGGGGCCGGGCCTCGCCATCCGGATCCTGGGCGAAATCACCCGCGATCGCCTCGAGGTCCTCCGCAAGGCCGACCGGATCTACCTCGACGAGCTGCATCGCGCCGGCCTCTACGAGGCCATCTGGCAAGCCTTCGCGGTGCTCTTGCCGGTGAACGCCGTGGGCGTGCAGGGCGACGGCCGGACCTACGGCGGCGTGGTGGCCCTCCGGGCAGTGGATTCCGTCGATGGGATGACCGCCGACTTCCACCCGATCCCCTACGAGGTCCTGGGCCGGGTCGCGAGCCGGATCGCCAACGAAGTGAAGGAAGTCAACCGCGTGGTCTTCGAGGTCACCTCGAAGCCGCCCGCGACGATCGAATGGGAGTAACCAAAATATGAACCCCTTTGAAATCCCGGCGATGCCCGAAGGCTTGACCTTCGACGACGTGCTCTTGCTGCCGGGCTACACCGACTTCCTGCCGTCGGAAGCCCAGCTCTCGACCCGTCTGACGCGCGAACTCTGGCTGAACATCCCGTTGATCTCGGCGGCCATGGACACGGTGACGGAGGCCGGAATGGCCACCACCCTGGCCCAGCACGGGGGCCTGGGCATCATTCACCGCAACCTGAGCATCGAGGCGCAGGCGGCCGAGGTCAGCAAGGTCAAGCTCGAATCGACCGTGAGCCGCGAGCTGCACCCCAACGCCGCCCTCGACGCCAAGGGGCGCCTCATGGTGGGCGCCGCCGTGGGCGTCGGCCAGGTCCTCGAACGGGCGTCCGCTCTCTTGGAGGCAGGAGCCGACGTGCTCGCGATCGATACGGCTCACGGGCACTCCAAGAACGTCATCGACGCCCTCAAGGAGATCAAGGGCGCCTACCCGTCCGTCCAGGTGATCGCCGGCAACATCGCGACGGCGGAGGCGGCCGAGGCCCTCATCGCCGCGGGAGCGGACGCCCTCAAGGTGGGCATCGGCCCGGGGTCGATCTGCACGACTCGCATCGTGGCGGGCGTGGGCGTGCCCCAGATCTCGGCCCTGCGCGCGGTAGCTTCGGTGGCGCACGCGGCCGGGGTCCCGGTGATCGCCGACGGCGGCATCCAGTACTCGGGTGACATCACCAAGGCGATCGCCGCCGGCGCGGACGTGGTCATGCTCGGCAGCCTCTTCGCCCGCACCAAGGAGAGCCCCGGCCAGGAGGTCATCTTCGGCGGGCGGCCCTACAAGGTCTACCGCGGCATGGGCTCTATCGGAGCGCTCCAGAACGACACCAACGATCGCTACGGGAAGAACGCCCAGGGGCCGCTGGTGCCGGAAGGAGTGGAAGGCATGGTGCCGCTCACCGGATCGGCGAACGATCTCATCCACCAGCTCGTGGGAGGCCTGCGCAAGGGGATGGGCTACTGCGGCTTCAAGACCATCGAGGCCCTCAAGACCCAGGCGCGCTTCATCCGGATCTCCGGCGCGGGGATGCGGGAGTCGCATGCCCACGACGTGATGATCACCAACGAAGCCCCCAACTACTCGCGGGGCATGAGCTAACCCTTTCCGTCACTCCCGCGAAAGCGGGAGTCCAGTGAGCCTCACCCAGGACCTTGAGCCTGGATTCCCGCGTTCGCGGGAATGACGTGCGAGGGGATCAAGCAAAAACCCGGGCCGTTAGGCCCGGGTTTTGGTCTTTTCGGAGAGGGATCAGTGCCACATCGCCAGGGCGGTCGGCATGTTGATGGTGATCTGCTGGTGGGCGATCGAGATGATGCCTTCGTCCTGCAGGCGGTTCAGCGCGCGGGTGACGGTCTCGCGGCTGGAGCCCACCATGTTGGCCAGGTCCTGGTGGGTCATCTTGAGGTTGATCATCACCTTGCTGCCGATCTGCCGGCCTTCGATCTTGGAGAGGTTGCAGAGGGTGCTGGCGACGCGCTCGTGCACGTCCTTGAAGGCGAGATCCTCGACCTGCTGGTTGACGTGGCGGATGCGCCGGGTGAGGTCGCGCATGATCTGGAGGGCGATGGGCGGGTGCTCGATGATGATCCGCTCGAAGTCGCGCTTGCTGACCGTGTAGACGGTGGCGGCGTCGTCGATCACCTCGGCGGTCGCGGAGCGCGGGAGGTCGTCGAAGATGGCCATCTCCCCGAAGAAGTCCCCGGACTTCATGATCGTGAGGGTCTTCTCGCGGCCGTCCTCGGTGATCTTGGAGATCTTCACGCGACCGGTCTTGATGATGTAAAGGGTGTCTCCGGCGTCGCCCTCGTGGAAGATGATGCCCTTCTTGGGGTAGGACTTCTCGCCGGTGATGGTGGCGATCCGCTGAAGGCTCTCCGTGGCCACCCCGCTGAAGATCGAGACGCGCTGGAGGAATGCGAGCGTGTTGGCGGCGCCTGGCGTGTCCTTCTGAGTCAAAGAAGTCCTCCTTGCCCTCATCGGGGCGCACACATGGATCAGTGTTTACATGATGTGATCGTGTCGATTGGTAGGTGGAATTATAACAACCGACCGCTCCATGGACAACCGAAAAAGCCCGCTTGCTTAGCGGGTTTACGAAACGTAATCTGGCGCGTAGGGTTATGTGAAGCGAAAAATTACTTCATCAAGGCGCGTGTGCCAGGCAGGGCTCGGGTTTCGGGCGCAGGATGCTCAAGCACGACCGGTGGGTGTGCGATCCGGTTGAAATTCGTCGGTGGGACGGTCGGCGCGCAGCCCCAGGAAGAACCGGATCGCCTCGACGTGACGCCGGGCGGCATGGCCGTCCCCGTAAGGGTTCACGGCGTTTGCCATGCGGCCGTAGGCCCCAGCGTCGTCGAGCAGTTCCTGCGCGTTGCGGACGATGTCCTCGCGCTTGACGCCGACCAGGCGGACGGTGCCCGCCTCGACGGCCTCGGGCCGCTCGGTGGTGGTCCGCATGACCAGGACGGGCTTGCCGAGGGAGGGACCTTCCTCCTGGACGCCGCCGGAGTCGGTGAGGATCAGGGTCGCTTCCTTCATCGCCTTGACGAAGGGAGCGTAGTCCAGCGGGGCGATCAAGGAGACCCGGTCGAGGTCGCCCAGGATCTCGCGGGCGGTGTTCTGGACCAGGGGGTTGAGGTGAACCGGGAAGACGGCCCGGACGTCCGGGTTGCGCTCGACGAGATCCCGCACGGCGAGGCAGATGTCGCGCAGCGGCTCTCCCCAGTTCTCCCGGCGGTGGGCCGTGACGAGGATCGTCCGCCCCGCCTGGGGCTCGGGAGTGATCTTGGAGGCGGTCTCGAGGAGGGCGTCGATGACGGTGTTGCCGGTGAGGAAGATGCCCTCGGTCACGCCGTCCTCGTGGAGGTTTTGGACCGACTGGGGGGTGGGCGCGAAGTGCAGGGAGGAGAGTTGCGAGGTGAGGCGGCGGTTCATCTCCTCGGGGAAGGGGTTGTACATGTCGTCGGTGCGGAGCCCCGCTTCGACGTGGCCCACCGGGATCTGCTGGTAGAAGGAGGCGAGGCTGGCGGCGAAGGTCGTGGTGGTGTCGCCATGCACGAGCACGAGGGCGGGCTTCACGCTGCCAAGCACCGGGGTGAGCTGGGTGAGCACGCGGCTGGTGAGATCGCTGAGGGTCTGGCCGGGCTGCATGAGGTCGAGATCGTGCTCGGGTTCGATCCCGAAGAGGTCGAGCACCTGGTCCAGCATCTGGCGGTGCTGCGCGGTCACGCAGACCTTCACGTCCAGATCCGGGGCCTGTTGCAGGGCCTTGACGACGGGCGCCATCTTCACCGCCTCGGGGCGAGTGCCGAAGACGCAGAGCACGACGGGGTTCACGCGAGACTCCTTTATCGAATCGAGTTAGCTTTCGGGGGGGCGGGCGGCGAGCCGGGAGCGCAGGACGCCCCAGCCTCCCCATGCGATGAAGAGGCAGGCCACGACGATCATGGTGGGGCCGCCGCTCATCCCCAGGAGGGTCAGGGAGGCGCCGCCCAGCAGGAGGCTGAAGCCGTAGATCACGACGACCGCCTTGCGCTGCGAGAGGCCCGCGTTGAGGAGGCGATGGTGCAGGTGGCCGCGGTCGGGCGAGAAGATGGGCTTGTGGTTCCAGGCGCGCCGCACGATGGCGAAAGCCGTGTCGAAGATGGGGACGCCCAGGATCAGGAGGGGCAGGGCCAGGGCGACGGTGGCGACGAGCTTGAGGACGCCCATGATCGAGATGGCGGCCAAGGTGAAGCCCAGGAAGAGGCTTCCCGAGTCGCCCATGAAGATCTTGGCGGGGTTGAAGTTGTAGCGCAGGAAGCCGATGATGCCGCCGGCGAGGGCCAGGGTCATGAGGGCGGCGGTCGGCTGGTTGGTCTGAAGCGCGATCAGGGTCATGGTGCCGGCGGCGATCAGGCTGACGCCTCCCGCCAGGCCGTCGAGACCGTCGATCAGGTTGATGGTGTTGGTGATGCCCACCAGCCAGAACAAGGTGAGGCCCACCGAGAGGGCGGTCGGCAGCACCCAGATCCCGTCCCCGAGGGGATTCGAGAGGAACTCGATGCGCACTCCCAGCCAGTAGGCGAGGCCGGCGGCGCCAATCTGCAGCACGAGCTTGAGCTTGGCAGGCAATGGCTTGAGGTCGTCGGCCACCCCGATGAGGAACATGGCCGAGGCCCCTGCCAGCACTCCGCCCAGGGGGCTGTCGAGCGTGAACAGGGGGCCGGGAACGAGCCATTCGAGGGCCGCCAGGGAGGCGAGGAAGCCGGCGAAGATGGCGATCCCCCCCAACCGGGCGATGGGCTCCTTGTGCACCTTTCGGGCGTCGGGCTTGTCGACGTTGCCGATCCGGTGAGCGAAGCGCACCACCCAGGGGATGAGGATATCCGCGGTCAACCAGGAGCTCATCAGGGCGACGGCCATGATGAGCGGCCAGAATTCGGGCACGTCTTACCTCTTCGCCGCGACCGCGTCGGTTTGCCGGTCACCCGCCTCGGCGTAGAGGGGGAAGTCGCGGCAGAGCTGAGCGACGGTGCGCTCGACCTGGGTGCGGACGACCGGTGCCTGGGGATCGCGCAGGATGCTGGCGATCGCCTCGCCGATCTTCCGCATCTCGGGCTCCTTCATGCCGCGGGTGGTCATGGCAGGAGTGCCGATCCGGACGCCGCTGGTGACGAAGGGGCTGGTGGGGTCGTTGGGGATGGTGTTCTTGTTGACGGTGATGCCGACCTCGTCCAAGAGGGCGCTGGCTTCCTTGCCCGTGAGGTTCACGGCGCGCAGGTCCACCAGCATCAGGTGGTTGTCGGTGCCGCCCGAGACGATCCGCAGGCCTTCCTTGCCGAGGGTCTCGGCCAGCGTCCTGGCGTTGGCGATCACCTGCTTCTGGTACTCCACGAAGGAGGGATCCAGGGCTTCCTTGAAGGAGACGGCCTTGGCCGCGATGACGTGCATCAGGGGGCCGCCCTGGGAGCCGGGGAAGACGGCCTTGTCGATGGCCTTGGCCCATTCCTCGGTGCAGAGGATCATGCCGCCGCGGGGGCCGCGCAGGGTCTTGTGGGTGGTGGTGGTGACGAAGTGGGCGTGCGGCACCGGCGACGGGTGGAGGCCCGCGGCGACCAGGCCGGCGATATGGGCCATGTCGACCATGAGGAGGGCGCCGACCTCGTCGGCGATCGCCCGGAAGCGCGCGAAGTCGATTTCCCGGCTGTAGGCCGAGGCGCCCGCGATGATCATCTTGGGTTTGTGCTCGACGGCGAGCTTATGCAGCTCGTCGTAGTCGATCCGCTCGGTCTGGGCATCGACCCCGTAGGGGATGATGTTGTAGTAGAGGCCCGAGAAGTTGACCGGCGAGCCATGGGTGAGGTGGCCGCCGTGGGCGAGGTTCATGCCGAGGACCGTGTCGCCGGGCTTGAGCGCGGCCAGGAAGACGGCCGTGTTGGCGTTGGCGCCCGAGTGAGGCTGGACGTTGGCGTGCTCGGCGCCGAAGAGCTTCTTGGCGCGGTCGATGGCCAGCTGCTCGAGGCCGTCGACAATCTCGCAACCGCCGTAGTAGCGCTTTCCGGGGTAGCCCTCGGCGTACTTGTTGGTCGGCACGGTGCCCATGGCTTCCATGACGGCGCGGCTGGTGAAGTTCTCGGAGGCGATCAGCTCCAGGTGGTCGCGCTGGCGGCCCAACTCCGCGTCAATGAGAGTGGCGATCTCGGGGTCGGCCTGGCGCAAATGCGGAAATTCGTTCACGTTACCTCTCCTCGGACGGGACGGCCAGCGCGTGCTGGTCGAGTTGGTCGATGCGACGTTGATGGCGGCCCCCTTCGAACGGGGTGTCGAGGAAGACCTTCACGATCTCGCGGGCCATCTCCTCCCCGATCAGCCGGGAGCCCATGCAGACGACGTTGGCGTCGTTATGCTCGCGGGCGAGGCGGGCGGAAAGGGGTTCCTGGACCAGGGCAGCCCGGGCTCCCGCGACGCGGTTGGCGGCGATGCTCACTCCGATGCCGGAGCCGCAGACCAGGACCCCGCGCTCGGCCTCGCCCTGCGCGACGCGCGCGGCGACCTCGAAGCCGATGAGCGGGTAATCGACGGAGTCGGTGGAGTGGGTGCCGAGATCCAGGACCTCATGGCCCAGGGTCTGGAGCCAGCCCGCCAGGGCGGCTTTGAGCGGGAATCCCGCATGATCGGAGCCTACCGCGATGCGCAAGGGGAGCCTCTTTTCGTTATCGGGCGAGCACGACGGGTTTTGCTCGCTTGATGTTCCCTTCAGTATACCGTTCTGCCACGCGGGACGGTAGCCCGCGACGGGGCTTTTGACCCCGATTCTCCCTGAGGAGGGCCGTGGCGGTGCCTCATTCCGGCAGGTCGTCGTTCAGCTCGACCAGCTCGATCGTCTCGGGCTCTGCCTCCGAGGCTTCCGGGGGCGGATCCAGCGTGACCAGGCCCAGGCTGCCGCCGCGCAGTTCGTGAAGGAACGTCCGGGAGGCGCGCTCGAGGTCGGGCTGGTCTCCCTCGCGAATCAGGCTGCGGAAGCGCGCGAAGGATTCGAGGGTGGCGTCCGCCCCGCCGAACTTGGCGAGCACGCCCGGCGAAACCTGCTTGAGCATGGTGATGCCGTAGCGGGCGACCTCGATGGGATCGTAGGCCTCGCTGCTGACCGAGCCGGTCATGGCGAGCCGCAGGGCGCCGATTGGATCCTCCAGCTTGGGGGGGATGATGCCGGGGGTGTCGAGCAATTCGAGGTTCTTGCCCAGCCGGATCCAGCTCGGGGCGCGGGTGACGCCGGGCTTGTCGCCGGCGACGGCGGCCCGCTTCTTTGCGAGGCGGTTGATCAGCGAGCTCTTTCCCACGTTGGGGAGGCCGACCACCATGATGCGGGCGGCTCGCGGGTTGCGGCCGCGGGCGCGCATCTTGGCGTGCACGGCGGCGGTCCGCTCGGCGATGGCCGCATGCAGGGCCTCGAAGCCCTGGCCCTTCTGGGCGTTCAGCGCGATCGCCTTCACCCCCTGGGCCTTGAAGTACGCGAGCCAGGCCTGGGTCTTGGCGGGCTCGGCCAGGTCGGTCTTGGTGAGCACCAAGATCGAGGGCTTCTGGGAGATGAGCTGGCGCGTCTCTTCGAAGCGGCTGCTCTGGGGAATCCGGGCGTCCACCAGTTCCAGGACGAAGTCGACGACCGTCAGTCGCTCCTTCAGTTCCCGCTGGGCTTTGGCGATATGCCCCGGGAACCACTGGATCAGGGGGTATTCGCGGGGAGCTTTCTCCACGGGGGCAAGGTCTTCAGGCCCCTCGCGCTTTGAAGCCTCCCCCCGGGAACCTTTCGGTCCCCGGGGGGGCTTCGCGGAGGGCGCCTCGGGGCGCTTTCTCACGGCCTTACCGGAACTTCGCGAAGGCGGGGTCGTACTCGGTGAGCAGTTCCTCGACGCGCTTCGCCGAATCGGCGTGGACCATCAACCCGGCAAGGCCCGGCTTGTTGGAGCGCCAGACGACCTCGGGGGCGGTGAAGGCCGAGAGGTCGGAGTGATGGAACTTCGAGACCGTGAAAATCGCGCCGGCGTAATCCTTCTTGGTCGCCTTGGGCAGGGTGTACTTCTCGCCCAGCTCGATCTTGGCCCATTCATGCCAGAGGCAGATGCCGGTGGCCTGGTAGATGACGTCGGGGATCTTGGAGGCTCCGACGCGGGCGGCGGCCTCGAGGAAGTAGATCGTGTCGTCATCCTTGCCGTGGATGTACTCGACGTGGGTCACGCCGTCCTGCATGCCCAGGGCGGGCAGGAGCTTCTCGTTGAGCTCGAGCAGGCGCTTGTACATCTTGCTCTTGCGGTCGAGCATCATGCTGATGTAGCTGCCGCCCTTCTGGAGGTTGAAGATGGGCACGCCGTAGCGGTTGGCGACGGCGAAGACGACCTTGCCGTTCACGACGATCGAGTCGACGTGGTAGACGTCGCCGGCGGTGTACTTCTCGACCAGGTAGTTCGAGGCCTTGGCGCCGAGCTTGTCGAGGGCGGGCCACATGGCGTCGCGGGTCTCGATCTTGGAGACGCCGACGGCGGCCACGCCGTCGCGGACCTTGAGCATGTAGGGAGGCTCGACCTCCTGCATGAAGCCGAAGACCCGGCCGCGGTGGATGGCATGGGTGAAGGCGGGCACGGGGATGCCGGCTTCCTTGGCCTTCATGCGCATGGCGAGCTTGTCGCGGAAGTAGCGGGCCTCGGACTCCTTGAGCCCGGGAAGGCGCAGGTGATCGCGGAGCATGGCGGCGTTCTCGACGTCCTGGTCGGCCAGGGCCACCACGCGGTCGATGATCTCCTCGTCCTGGATGATCAGCTTGTCGACGGCCTCGCGGACGGCCTTGGGGTCGAGGATGTTCTTGACGGTGACGATCCGGTCGATCTCCTTGGGCCATTCCTCGTCGCGGCAGTTATCGGCCGTCAGCAGGATGACGCGCGCGCCGAGTTGCTTGGCGTAGATCATGAAGGGGCGGCCCACCTTGACGCAGGCGAGGCAAAGTACGGTCTTTTGACGTTCCACGGGCGGTCTCCATTGATAGGGGGGCACTAGGATTAGTCTACATCAAACCCTTCCGGGAGGCGACCGCCCGCCGGGAGGCGACCCGCCATGCGGGCCATCGGGGCTAGTCGCGTTTCTGCATCTTGGCGAGCAGGTGAAGGATCTCGATGTAGAGCCAGATCAGCGTGACCATGAGGCCGAAGGCCCCGTACCACTCCATGTACTTGGGCGAGCCGGCTTCGGCGCCTTGCTCGATGAAGTCGAAGTCCAGGACCAGGTTGAGGGCGGCGATCGCCACCACGAAGAGGCTGAAGCCGATCCCGAACAGCCCGCCCTCGTGGATGAACGGGATGCGCATCCCGAAGAAGCTCATGCCGAGATTCACCAGGTAGACCAGGAAGATCCCCCCGGTGGCGGCCGTGATGCCCAGCCGGAAGTTCTCGGTCACCTTGATCAGCCCCGAGCGGTAGACGAGCAGCAGGCTGAGGGCCACGCCGAAGGTCAAGCTCACCGCCTGGATCACGATGCCCGGGTAGGCCTGGTTAAGCAGGCTGGAGAGCCCTCCCAGGAAGAGGCCTTCGAGGACGGCGTAAAGCGGGGCGGTGATCGGAGCCCAATCCTTCTTGAAAACGGTCACCAGGGCGACCACGAGGCCTCCGATGGCGCCCCCACCCATCAGCAGGGGAAGCAGGGCGTTGTTGTCCTGGACCAGGGCCTGGTTCCAGCTGAAGAAGGCGCCGGCGATCACCAGGACGAGCATGATGAGCGATTTGTTGACGGTTCCCGAGAGGGTCATCCGATCTCCGCGAGCGGAGGGAAGGCCCTGGAAGGTGGCGGCGGAAAGGGCGGGATTACCGGAACGCATGGATACCTCCAGTTGCTAGTGGACGCGGGAGTAGGACCAGGAAACCGGTCGGCCGTCCTGGTAGGGCATGAGGCCGTGAAAGGTGCCGGGAGTCGAGTCGAAGACGAGGGGGAGGAAGTGGCGATCGCCTTCCCAGAGGTTGAGATCCCCGTTGAGCAAGCGGGACAGCGGAACCCATTCCAGTTGCCCCTCGGGACCGCCTTCCAGGGGCGTCCCCTCGAAAGCGTCCACCCGGAAGATGAAGCCCATCCAGTCTTCGCCGTGCTTGCCGAAGCCGGGCCAGCTGATGGTTCCCCGCAAGGTGAGCTCCGTGGCCTCGATGCCCGCTTCCTCCCGCAGCTCCCGGCGGGCGCCGTCCGCGAGGGACTCTCCCGCATCCAGCTTGCCGCCCAGGCCGTTGTACTTGCCGTAGTGGTGATCGTCGGGACGCGCGTTGCGGTGAATCAGCAGCACCCGCTCCCCGTCTGGAGACATGACGTAAGCCAGGGTGGCGAGAATCGGTTGATAGGGCATAGGGGCTCCTTCCAGGTCCATGACAGCCCCATTCTAGCGCCTTTTCTCGCGGGCCTCGACGGAGCGCCGCAGGGAGGTCACGGATTCCGGACTCCCGGGTCCAGGAGGATGGCGCAAACCCGCGGAATCTTTACGTTTGGCTCATCGGATCCCGGTTTGTTAACAGGCAGACTGGGGTTAATTAGACCATGTGCCCCTTCCTGCGGAGAGCCATGCCCGTGTCGCTGCTGAGCTACGAGTGCCGTTCCACCCTTCCGTGCTTCGCGATCGAATACCCTTCTGATTGGCTGCTGGAGACCTCTCATGCCACGCCCAACCAGGGGGCCGTCGAGCTCTCCACCGAAGACCTGGGCGGATCGGTCACGATCGAGTGGGGACCCAGCTTATCTCCGCATGGGGAGTTGGAGAACGCCGCGGCGCGCTATGCGCGCCATGAGGTCGTGCAGCAGCAGCGCGTGACCAGCGAGGGGATCGCCTGGTCGGAGGTCGTCTACCACGGCTGGAAGGACGCCCGCACGCCGCAGCCCGACCGCCTCTGCGCCCGCTTCACGCAGCGGGCCGGGATCATCTGGCGCGTGGCGTACCGCCTCAACGGCGCCGCCGGCGCGCGCCGCCGCCCCGCCGCCGAGGGCATCCTCAAGCGCTTCCACTTCCTGAACGGGCTCGACGCCCATGAGCCCGCCTGGCGCCACCACCGCTACATGGCCTCCGTTCAGGAGTTCGCCTTCAATCACCCCTCGACCTGGGACGTGGTCCCCGACGTCAACGGAGCCACCGGCTCCTGCGTCGTGACGCTTCCCGAGGGAGGCGTCTTCCAGGTCGCCTGGGGGCAGCCCCAGTCGCTGGGCGAGTTCTCCCAGCGCGCCCGCCTGGATTACCGCAACTTCGTGCCGCTGCTGGAGCGCCCGGGCCTGATCCTGCGCTCGGGCACCTGGGACGAGCTCGTCTTCGATGGCACGTCGGTTTCCGGCGACGCCTGGAGCGGAGAGCGTCCTCGCACCGAGCGAGGCCGCTATCGCTTCGGCATGGTGGGCGGCCTTCCCTGGGTAATCGGCTACCGGATTCCCCATGAGCGCCTCGCCGAGGTGGCCCCTTCCTTCGACCGCATGCTCGCGTCCATGCGAATCCTGGGGACCCAGGAGCTCGCTCCCTTCCCCGAGCCCCCCGAAAGCCGCGGCCTGCAGCTCGAGCTGGGCTTGGAACTGGCACTGTGTCCCTCGTTGAGGCAAAACCTGGAACCAGTTCCCTTCGCGGATCGCCTGGCGCAGGAGCTTCATCTGCTGCGCGTGCTGATGGCCTACGAAGGGTTGCTCTTGCCTCACATGGGGATCAGCCAAGGCCCGGAGGCTCCGGTCTTCGGCTGGCGGCTGCGCGCCGGCACCCAGACGCTCGCCGAGCGCGATCTCGGCAAGGGAGCGCTGGATCCGCTGGTTCAGCTGGTGGAAGCCCTGCGCGGCGAGACCCCGCGCCTCGATGCCTTGCTCACGCCGCGCCTGGCGCGTCCCGAGCTGGTGCAACAGCTTTTCCCGCGATCGCCGAACGCCTACGAGCGCCTGCGCTCGCTACGCCCCGAACTCAACCTTCCGGCCACCGCCGATCATGGCTGAGGCCCGCCCGACGGCAAAGGTTACTCGCTGATCGGAGCCGACGGCGGGGGGACGATGTCCGCGGGGGCGTTTGCCGGGAAGGCCTCGTCACCGAACTCCACGTCCATCGGAGCGAGCGGCTCCGACTCGGAGGCGTCAGGTTGACCCTCCGGCGCCATGGGGGCCGGTTCGGGCGGCTGCGGCAAGAGGAAGGGCATGGCAGGCTCGCTTTTCAGCGCCGTCTTCATGAAGGATGCCCAGACGGGAGCGCAGACCGCTCCCCCGGTTGCCCGCTTGGTGACCGAGTTGTCGTCATTGCCGATCCAGATGCTCGTGACCAGCTGCGGCACGTACCCCACGAACCAGGCATCCCGGTAATCGTTGGTGGTGCCGGTCTTGCCTGCCGCGGGGCGTCCGATGGCCGCGCGCTTCGCGGTTCCCCGCTCGACGACTCCTTGCAGGACGCCGTTGAGCGTGCGGACCGGGGTCGGATCCATCACGCGGTAGGCCTGGGGACGGATCTCCTCGAGGACGCGCCCCTTGGCGTCGGTGATGCGAAAGTAGGTCACGGGCTCGGCTTTCATCCCGTCGGCGGCCAGCACTCCGTAGGCCGACGTCAATTCGAGGGGCGTGACGACCGAGGTGCCGAGGCCCAGGGAGAGATCGCGGGTGAGGTCGGTGGAGATGCCGAAGCGATGGGCATGGTCGATGACGGGGCCCGTGCCGACGTCCTTGAGCAGCTTGACGGTGATGACGTTGTTGGAGTGTTCGAGGGCCTTGCGCAGGGTGGTGACGCCCAGCGACTCGTTGTCGTAGTTGCGAGGGGTCCAGCGCTTGCCGTTGGCCTGAGGATAGCTGGCGACCGCATCGGAGGCCGTCGCATCCGGCGAGATTCCCTGGGCGAACGCCGTCAGGAAGACGAAGGGCTTGAAAGTCGAGCCAGGTTGCCGCTTGGCCTGGACGGCGCGGTTGAACTGGCTCTTCTGGTAATCGGCTCCACCGACCATGGCGCGGACGTAGCCGGAGCGGGGGTCGAGGGCGACGAGCGCAGCTTGGTCGAAGCGATAGCGCTTGCCTTGGGTCTTGACCAAGTTGGCGATCAGCTTCTCGGCGTGGGTCTGCATGTCGAGATCGAGGGTGGTCCAGACCTTGAGGTCTCCGCGAAAGATGGCGTCATCCCCGTAGCGGTTGGTGAGCTGGTTGATGAGGTGGGCGGTGAAGTAGGGGGCCTGGTGGGAGCGATCCGGGTTGGGGGCGAAGCGGAGTTTCGTGCGCTTGGCTTTTGCGGCGTCGGCCTTGGTGATGATCGATAGTTCGGCCATGCGGTCGAGGACGATGTGCTGGCGTTTTTTGGCGGCGTCGGGATTGCGCAGGGGGGTGAGGCCCTCGGGGCGTTGCAGTAATCCGGCGAGGAGGGCGCTTTCGGGCAGGTTGAGCTTGCTGCAGGACTTGCCGAAGTAGGTCTGGGAGGCGGCCTCGATGCCTTCGGCGCCGTGTCCCCAGTAGGCGCGGTTGAGGTAGATCTCGAGGATCTGGTCCTTGGTGTACTCGCGTTCGAGCTTGAGGGCGAACATGGCCTCGTTGAGCTTGCGCTGGAGGGTTTTCTCCTGGCTGAGGTAGAGGATGCGGGCGACCTGCTGGGTGATGGTGCTGCCGCCTTCGGCGGCGCGCCCCTCCTGGAGGTTGGTGAAGAGGGCGCGGGCGGTGCCGCGGACGTCGACTCCGAAGTGGGAGTAGAAGCGGGAGTCTTCGATGGCGACGACGGCCTGGCGCGTGACGAGGGGGATGGCGCGGAGGGGGAGGTCTTTTTGCTTGGCGGTGCCGCGGACGAGGGCGATGCGGCGGCCCTTCCAGTCGAGGATTTCGGCGCCCATGCCGGCTTCGGCCGGCAGAGGCATCAGCAGGCCGATGAGGACGAGGGCCAAGGCCCCGTGCCAGCGTTGAATGCGGATGGTCGCGCTCATTTCCCCTCCCGTAGCTAACGTCGTTTCTTCAGGCCCGCGAGCATAGGCACCATGCCCCAATCCTGAACGCCTCACGACGAGCCCTTGCGGCCTTGCGAAACCGCCGCGGGAGCAAGCCGAAGGCGTCAATCGGACGCTTTAATGGTAACGGCTACGGCGCGATAGGGGAAGGGCCCCGCTTTCGCGGGGCCCTTCGGTCTAAAAGGCGCGGGGTTACTTGACGGGGGTGTTGCTCTTCTTGCGGCCGGCGCGGGAGGTGGCTCCTCCCTTGCGGCCGATCGAGGAGTAGAACTCCACGCCCCGTTCTTTCTTGACGGCCTCGCCGCCTTTTCTGCCTATCGATGAGAAGAATTCGGGACCGTACTTGGCCTTGGTGGCCTGGCCACCTTTTTGACCGATCTGCTGGAAGAACTCGCGACCGCGCTCTTCCTTGACCGTCTGGCCACCCCGACGACCGGCTTCTACCATCCGAGGATCGCCCTTCGCGGGGCCCGGTTTGTTCCCGACCATTCCAGTACTCTCCTTTCCCTGCCAGGGGGCCTCGGCACGCTGCGGCAGTTCTAGGATTGGGCTTCTAAGTGGGTCGGGTCTGGGCCATGAAGGGACTAGCGAGGCTGCCCTTGGGCTAACCTTGTTAACTTTTGTGAACTCACCCTATCACGCTCGGGTGCCGATGTAAAGCTTCATCGCCTCTTTTTTCGAAAAACCGGCCAACTTCGTCAGGGCCGACGACCGCCAGGCAGGGGCCTTGGGCGTACCCGACAAGCGAGAAGCCCCGGGGTTTCGTCGATTCTGACGGGAGGTTCCGGGTGAATTCTGCTCGCCTGCTTTCGGCGATGTGCCGCAAAAAACCGGAGGCCGGGCATTGCCCGGCCTCCGGCCCATGGTTCGTCCGCGGCTTACCGGAAGCGCCCGCGGCTTAACGGAAGCGCCCGCGGCTTAACGGAAGCGCCCGCGGCTTAACGGAAGTGAAACGCGTACTGGAGCGCCCAGTACAGCACCGCCGCCAAGCTGAAGGTGATCGGAATCGTCACCACCCAGGCAATCAGCATGTTGCCGGCCACGCCCCAGCGCACGGCGCTGAAACGCTTGGTGGAGCCCACGCCCATGATGGCCGAGGAGGCCACGTGCGTGGTCGAGACCGGGAGACCCAGCTGGGTGGCTCCCATGATGACCGTCGCCGAGGTGAAGTCCGACGCGAAGCCGTTGATGGGCTGAAGTTTCACGATCTTCGTGCCCATGGTCTTGATGATCTTCCAGCCTCCCGACGCCGTGCCCGCCGCCATGGCGAGCGCGCAGGAGACCTTCACCCACAGGGGCACCCCGGCGTCCGCGCTCAGCGCGCCGGCGCCGATCATGGCCAAGAGGATGATGCCCATCGACTTCTGGGCGTCGTTCGCCCCGTGCGTGAAGGCGATGAACGCCGCCGAGAGCACCTGCATGGGACGGAACAAGGCCTTCACGTTATGCGGCAGCCAGCCCCGGAAGATCCAGTAGAGGGCGGTCATGAACGTGAACGCCAGCACGAACCCGATGACCGGGCTCATCAACAGGGCCTCGATCATCCGGCCGATTCCCTTGAGCTGCAAGACTCCGAAGCCGTGACCGGCGAAGCCGGCCCCCATCACCCCGCCGATCAGGGCGTGAGACGAGCTGGACGGCAAGCCCCAGTACCAGGTCAGGAGGTTCCAGGCGATCGCCGAGAGCAAGGCCGCGATGACCAGCCAGCTCGTGGCGTACGCCGGGTCGATGATCCCCTTGCCGATGGTGGCCGCGACCTTGGTGCTGGTCATGGCGCCGGCCAGGTTCATGACGGCCGCCAGCATGATGGCGTTGCGGGGACTCAGCACCCCGGTCGAAACCGAGGCGGCGATGGCGTTGGCCGTGTCGTGAAAGCCGTTGATGTAATCGAAGGCCAAGGCCAAGAGAACGATGACGACCAGCAGGAACAGGACCTCAGGCATTCTTGATCACCACTCCATGCAGGCGGTCGGCCACGTCCTCACAGAAGTCGATGGCGTCCTCGAGCACGTCGTACACGTCATGCCACTTCATGATGTCCAGGACTTCCTGGGCCTCGGTGACCGGCTTGTCGAAAAGCTTCTCCAGGGCGGCCCGGCCGAGCTGATCGCCCTCGTTCTCCAGGCGGTTGATCTCGATGCAGTTGTCGAGGATCTCCTTCATGCGCTTGGTGTCGCGCATCAGAGGAACGGCCGTGTTGATCTCCTCGCAGCAGCGCACCAGGATGCGCACGAGGCTCAGGGTCATCGCGGTCGGCTTCTCGATCTTGTAGAGCAGCAGGCGATCCGCCACCAGCTCGATCGAATCGACGATGTCGTCGAGGTCGAACGCCAGGGCGTGGATGTCCTCCCGGTCGATCGGGGTGACGAACGTGCGATTCAGCTTGTCCATCAGTTGATGGGTGATGCGATCGCCGGCATGCTCGGAATCCCGGATCTTCTGGAAGCGAGCCGGAAGCTCGCGGTAGTCCTCGACCATGTCGCGAAGCAGGCGAACGGTATCGAGCACGTTCTTAGCGGAGGCCTCCAGGAGGTCGAAGAACGACTCTTCGCGGGGAATCAGTCTCATGGGGAGTTAGGCTCCTTCAAATGCGGCTATGGGCGCATGGGCCGCGGGGGGCGCGCTCTGCAAAGCTTGCAGTAGCGCTTGCGCCTTGGAGAGGGTTTCCTGATACTCGCCGGCGGGCGTGGAGTCGGCGACGATGCCGGCCCCGGCCTGGACGTGGACCCGTCCGTCCGCAACCACCATGGTGCGGATGGTGATGCCGGTGTTGATGCTGCCATCGAAACCGAGCAAGCCCACGGCCCCCGAATAGGGCCCGCGGCGAGTCGGTTCCAGCGTGGCAATGAGCTCCATTGCTCGAATCTTGGGAGATCCGGACACGGTCCCGGCCGGAAAGCACGCGGCTAACAGGTCCAGACCCGACTGACCCGGAGAGAGTTCCCCGTGTACGTCGGACACGAGGTGAAGGACATGCGAATAGCGCTCGATGCGCATCAGCGCGTCGACCTTGACCGTCCCCGGCACGCAGACGCGCCCCAGGTCGTTGCGGCCCAGGTCCACCAGCATGAGGTGCTCGGCGCGCTCCTTGGGATCCTGCAAGAGGTCCTCGGCCAGCACTTCGTCCGGAACCGCGCCCCGTCGACGGGTGCCCGCGATCGGGCGAACCGTGGCCTTCCGGCCATCCAGCCGGACCATGACCTCGGGGCTGGACCCCACCAGCTGGAACGATCCCCAGTCTTGGTAAAACATGTAAGGAGACGGATTGATGGCCCGCAGCACCCGATAAAGGGAGAACGCGTCCCCCTCGTAGGAGGCGCTCAGACGCTGAGACAGCACGAGCTGGAAGATGTCCCCGGCGAGGATATGCTCCTGGGCCTTCAGGACGGCCGCCTCGAAGTCCTCGCGGCTGCGGTTGGAGCTGATCGGAATCTCGGTGGCCGGCTGACCCAACTCCAGCGGGGCGGCCACGAGGGGCGCGCGCAAGCGGGCCGACCAGTCCTCGATCAGCTGCTGGGCTCGCTCGTAGCCGTCGGGGCCGCCGGCGAACGCGACGATCCGCAGGGTGCGGCGCGCATGGTCGAAGGCGATCACCCCGCGGGTCAGCATGAAGGCCGCTTCGGGCAGCGAGAGGTCATCGTGGGGAGCCAGCGGCACCCGCGGCTCCAGGTGCCGGATGCTCTCATAGCCCCAGAAACCCACGGCTCCGCCGGGGAACGGGACGTCAGGGACGGGCGCGATCCGGATCGCGTTCATCCGGGAGGCCAGGCCCGCCCAGGGATCGCCCTCGCCGTTCCAGATCAGGGTCTCGGAGGGCTCGCAGCCCAGGTACGAGTAACGGCCGATCTGATCGCCTTGTTCGACGCTCTCGAGCAGGAAGGAGGGGCTGCGGCCCGCGCAGACCTTGAGGTAGGCGGAAACGGGGGTCTCCAGGTCCGCGGAGAGCTCGGCTTGAATAGGGACGAGATCGTAACCCTCCGAGAGCCGGAGGTAGTCCTCGCGTGAGGGGCGGATTCTCATGGGCGTCGCGACGGGGTCGACAACGGAAGCCTCGCTTTCACGCGAGCATTATAGCTCACTTCCCAGCTTGTCGCTACCGGGAATTCGGCTCCAAGCTGGGGTCTTGCGCTCCTTGGTCCGCCTTGGTCGGCGAGCCAGGCTGCTCGCGCCGCTCGACGCGGCATGCCCGACCCGGGTAGAATAGAAACCAAGCACGAGTCCGAGGAACGTATGCCGCAACCCAAGGCCCTGATTCTGGTTAACCCGGTCGCCGGTCCGACGCGCCCCAAGGCGGAGGGCTGGGACTGGCTGCTGGCCATGCTCGTCGAGGCGGGCTTCCAGGCCGAGATGCGCATGACCCAGGCCCCGGGCGAAGCGCAGGAGCTGGCCGCCGCTGCCGCCGCTTCCGGCGTGGCCCGCATCCTGGTGGTGGGAGGCGACGGCACCGTCAACGAGGTCGTCCAGGCGATCGCCCATACCCAGACCTCCCTGGGCCTCATCCCCGCCGGCACCGTCAACGTCCTGGCCAACGAGTTCGGCATCCCCGCCGACTACCAAGCGGCCGCCGCGATCGCGGTCGCCGGGGATTGCGTCAGCATCGACCTGGGACGCGCCAACAACCGCTACTTCACCATGATGGTCGGCATCGGCTACGACGCCATGGTCACCTACGCCATGTGGCCGACCCTCAAGAAGATCGCGGGCCAGCTCGCGTACGTGGTCTCGGGCGTCCAGAACTTCTTCACCCACCGCGCCAGCCGCATGCGCCTGCGCATCGACGGGACCCGCCGGCTGCGCCGCCTGGGCTACTTCCTGGTGGTGAGCAACACCCGCCTCTACGGCGGTCCGGGCCGGACCGTCAACGAGCTGGCCGACACCCGCGACGGCCTGCTGGATCTCACGATCTTCCGCTCGCGGCGCTGGTACCACGTCATCTTCGGCCTGACCCGGGTCTTCTTCGGCCGCGGCAAGCGCTTCGCTCGGATCGAGGCCATGCGCGTGCGCAGCGTGGACGTCACCTCCTCGCGCCGCCTGCCCTACCAGCTCGACGGGGACACCGCGGGCTACACCCCGGTGAACATCGAGGTCCGCCCCCAGGCCTTGCGCCTCATGGTCCCCAAGGGCGCCTGGAAATGACTCCCCCCTGGCTCGAATCCTGGCTGGGCGCCCCTTTGGACGCGCTGAGCGTCGAGCAGCTGACTCAGGCGCTCGAGGCCGCCCGGCAGATCTCCGAGCGCCTCGCGCAGGAGCAGCCCAAGGCCCATAGCCTCAAGGGGCACCAGGAACTGCTGGGGATGAGGGCGGAGTGGCAGGCGGCGATCGCCACCTTGCTGAGCGCCCGCGCCTCTAAACTCTAGCACCCTTTACGCTTCCCTCGGGGAGTAAACGGAATCAGCCCCCAGGCCATCGGCCTGGGGGCTGAAACGTGAGCGCCTTACTTCTTCTTGGTGCTGGTCTTCTTGCCGTTGGAGGCCTTGCCGGCGAGCGCGGGCTCCTTGGCTTCGGCCTTCGAGGCCTTGAGATCGCTCGTGGCCTTGGCGAGCTGCTCGGTGGTCACCTCGGGCACGGGCGTCATGAGGCCCTTCATCATCTTGGCCCAGGGGTAGTGCTCGGCCATCTTGCGGTCCTCGGTGGCGACCTTGACGACGAAGTCGGACATGGCCTCGACGACCCACTGGAAGTAGTGGGGGGTGATCGAGTAGTAGTCCATGTCGGGGGCCGGGTTCATGAAGTCGATCGCGTAGGGGATGCCGTCACGGACGGCGAACTCGACCGAGTTCATGTCGTAGCCGAGGGCGTGGTTGATCACGCGGGCATCGCGGACGACCTTGGCGCCGAGCTCCGCGGACATGAAGTTATGGTCCACGACGTAGCAGCGGTTCTTGGGGTCGTACTTGATCGGCATGATGTTGTCCTTGCCGACCGTGATGCAGCGGATGTAGAGGTCGAAGTCGATGAACTCCTGGAGCACCATGATCAGGCGCCCGGTCTGGTGGTAGTAGTGGAAGAACTCCTCAGGGGAGTTGACCTTGTAGACGTTCTTCCAGCCGCCGCCGTCGTAGGGCTTGAGGAAGGCGGGGAACTTGATGTAGTCGAAGATTTCCTTC
>JAKFCT010000100.1:0-49916 GCA_036676495.1 Candidatus Sericytochromatia bacterium | reverse complement strand
CGAGAGCGAATCCATCGTCATGCGGGTCGCCATCCCGAAGAAATCGGTCTTCTTACCCTCTTCCGAAATGGTATTCACAACCTCCTTGGCGGCCTCGAGCGAGCCATCGGCGACGGCCTTGGCCTTGCCGAAGAAGTCGAGGCCGTTGGGCTCGGCGGCCATCTTCACCACCGCTTTGGTGTTGTCGATGGCGGTGTCGAGCACCCGGCGGGTCACGCCGACCACGTCGACCTTGCCCAGCTCGTCGCTGGTCCGGTCCACGTAGGTCTTGAGGTTGTCGAGGCTCCCGGTCACGAACTTCGTGCTGGTGTCGGTGAGATCCTTAACGATGCTAGCCATTTGAATTACCTCCATATGTGTGAGTTGCGTTTGAACTGCAAGGGATGGAGGAATTTGCGGGGTGGCATGCGCCAAAGCGCTTCTCAGGTGGTCCGATGTTCCCTTGAGCCAATGGACCGCTTGAGATACAGCCGTGCCGACGGCCTGGCTGCCGGGCTCATACCCGGCAGGCACGATCCCAATCCCTTCGGACTGGATCGCCGTTTGGGCGAGGTTGCGCGCCGCGTTGAGATCGGCGTGCGACCGATAGCCGCAAGCGCAGGCATAACGCCCGCCCTTGCGATTGCCCTCTTGAACGACTCCGCACTGCGCGCACCGCTGGGAGGTCTCATGCCGACTGACCGCCACGACCGGGAGACCCGCGAGCTCTGCTCGACGGGCCACCAGGCCTTGAATGCGACGGTAGGAGGCGACCTCCGCGGTGGACGGAGCCGTTTGGAAGTCCTCGAACTTGATCACCACGCGCCTGGCCAGCCGCGCGGTTAGCGGCATGCCGGCCAAAGCCCCGGAGGGCGGCAACGCGAACCGGACGATGGCATTGGCCACGCGGCGATCGCGGTGTTCGAGGAAACGTGCATACTTGGCCTCGACCTGCTTGGCCGCACGACGTGCAGCCGGGGTCCCGGCCTTGCGCAGGCGCTTGAGGATCCGCTCGTAGCGCTTGCGATGGTAAAGGGATTCCTTGCCGGAGAGGAACATCCGGCGATTGCGCACGGGGTCGACTGCGACGGCCAGCATGCGTTGCCCGAGATCCACCCCGACCGGGCGGTAGGACGCCCAGTGGCGGCTGCCATCGGCCTTTCCGGCACGGTTGAGGTAGGTGGCCGCAAAGTACCAGCGGCCTTTCTTTTGGTAGAGGCGCCCCTCGAGCGGCGTCCCCGCCTCCAGCATGCGGCTCAAACGGCTCAGTTGGCTGGGCGGCACCAGGATCGGCACCGAGACGGTCCGTCCGAAGACCGGGATCGTGAGCTTCCAGGTGCCGTCGACCGCGCTCAGTTGCCAGGCAGCCGGATCGAAGACCACCGGGTGGTGCGACTTGAAGCGCGCCAAGCGGGCGCCTTCGCCCCGGATGGCCATGGTCTTCAGGCGGCCTTGCACCATCCGGTACAGGGAGCCATGCCAGGCGGTCGGCACCATCCACTCCAGCATCTCGGAGGCCTGATCGCTCAGGGCGCCCAAGGAGGCGTCCGCCAGCTCATTGGCCAGCCGATTGAATTCCGCCTGCATCTGGCGGAAGGTCTCCTGCTTGGCGAGCGTCGGAGCGAAGAGCTCCACCGTGATGGTTTGCGGCACGTCGATCCTTCCGAGACGAAACCTGCTCGAGCGGCAAGCTCGAACGTCTTAAACTTATTATAGCGGTCTTAACCTCGGAACTGGAGTTCAAAGCGAAAAATAGTCGCGAACGCAAGCAACCCGGGGAAACGCGCTTGAGCCTCGGCCGATCCGGGAGTACACTCGAGGCATGCAACGCCTTAATCACTCCCCCTACCGCCGTCCCCTGCGCGTGATCGGCCTGATGTCCGGCACCTCCCTGGACGGCTGCGACGCGGCCCTGGTCTCCCTCACCCCGCGCGCCGCGGGCCTGGACCTCCGTCTGGAAGCCTTCCTCACCCTGCCCATGCCCGCCACGCTCCGCGCGCGCATCCAGGAGCAACTCGCCCCCGAGACCAGCCGAATCGACCGCTTGGCCGAACTCGACACCCTGCTAGGCGCGTTCTTTGCCGAGGCCGCCGAGGCGGTCCTGGCGAAAGCGGGGGGGCGCGCGGATCTGATCGGATCGCACGGCCAGACGCTATGGCACCGCCCGAGCGGGGAGGCCCCCTCCACCTTGCAACTGGGGGACGGCTCGCTCATCGCCGTCCGCACGGGCATCACCACCGTCTCGGACTTCCGCAAAGCGGACGTCGCTGCGGGGGGCCAGGGAGCGCCGCTCGTGCCCTTCGTCGATCAGCTGCTCTTCGGCAGCTCGGCCCCTGCCGTGGCCCTCCAGAACCTGGGAGGCATCGCCAACGTCACCGCCCTCGTCCCCGGACAGGCACCGGTCGCCTTCGACACCGGCCCCGCCAACATGGTCATCGACCGCTTCGTCGAGCGCTTCACCGCAGGCCGCGAGCACTTCGACCCCGAGGGCCGCTACGCCGCCCGGGGCCACGTCCATGAAGGCCTGCTGGAAACCTGGCTGCGCCATGCCTACTTTGCCGCGCAGCCGCCGAAGTCCACCGGACGTGAAGAATTCGGTCAGGCCTACGCGGATGCGCGCTACGACGAGGCCTTGGCACAGGGCCTGTCGCCCGAGGACGCGATCGCCACCGCCACCGCCTTGACGGCCCGGAGCATCGCCCGCGCCTACCGCGACTTTCTGCCCGTCCTGCCCGGAGAGATCCTGGTGAGCGGCGGCGGTGCCCATAACCGCACGCTCATGGCCATGCTCGCGCAAGCCCTTCCCGAGGCTCAGGTCCTGCCCAGCGACGCGCGGGGCTTCGATGCCGACGCCAAGGAGGCCGTGGCCTTCGCCGTGCTCGCCTATCAGGCCGTCTTCGGCGCGAACAACCACCTCCCCGAGACGACCGGGGCCGATCGGCCCGTCCTCCTCGGCAAGATCAGTCCCGGTGCGAACTTCCAGCGTTTGCTGCTGGCACCCGCGACGGTAGACGAGCCCCACCCGGTCACCGAGACCCCCAATCCGCTCAGCGAGCGTCTCGACACGCTCACGGCCCCCGAAATCACCGCCCTGATGAGCGCCGAAGATGCCCAAACCGCCGAAGCGGTCGCAGCCGGGAGCCTGGCGACGGCCCAGGTGGCTATTGCGGCTGCCGAGGCGATTCGCGGGGGAGGGAGGGTCTTCTACGTGGGGGCGGGGACGAGCGGAAGGCTTGGAGTCCTGGATGCGTCCGAGATTCCGCCGACCTTCTCGGCTCCTCCGGAATGGTTCCAGGGGCTGATTGCCGGGGGATCCAAGGCCCTGACCCAGGCCATCGAAGGAGCCGAAGACGATGCCGAGGCCGGGGGCTCGGACCTGGAGGCGCGCGGCGTCGGGCCCCGAGACCTGGTCGTGGGGATCGCGGCGAGCGGCGGCACTCCCTACGTCCATGGAGCCTTGAAAACGGCCAAGAGGGCGGGCGCGACGACCGCGCTCATCGCCTGCAACCCCTTGCCTCCCCTGGACTACGTCGATCACCCGCTGCCTTTGATCGTAGGGCCCGAGGTCCTGACGGGCTCGACCCGCCTCAAGGCGGGGACGGCCACCAAGCTCGCGCTCAACCAGATTTCGACCACGGCCATGGTGCTCCTGGGCAAGGTCTACGGCAACCTGATGGTCGACGTGAAGGTCTCGAACCGGAAGCTCCAAGCCCGCGCCCTGCGGATCATCCAGCGGGTCGCGGGCGTCGACGCGGCCACGGCCCAAGCGCTGCTCGATCAGGCGGACGGGTCGGTGAAGCTGGCGATCGCCATCCACGCGACCCGGCTCTCGCCCTCAGAGGCGCGCGAGGCCCTCAACCAGGCCAGGGGCCGGCTCAGGAGCTTGCTCGAACGGGGAACGCCGTCCAGCACGTGACGTTAGCGGGCACTCGGCCGTGACGTAGGCAGGGCAAGCCCTACCCAAAGCTGGCTTGAATGGCCAGAATTCGCGTCGGATTTCGTCCGCGCGGCGCTTTGCACCCATGGGGATTGCGCTAGGATCATCTCGGCCCGATCGGCCAGGAGGTTACAGTGGCCAATCCCCTCACATTACCGAGCTTGCCGCAAATCGATCCCAATCTGATCTTGCCGGTGCTGCTCTTCGTGGTGCCAGGCTTCATCCTCTACACCGTCTTTGCGGCCTACATGCCACGGACGAGCAAGGATCCCTCCGCTCGGATCCTGCATTTTCTATCGCTGGCATGTCTGAACCTGGCCCTTTGGTTTCCGATCCTCTTCCCCCTGTCCCACACGCCGTGGGTGCAGACCCATCCCCAGATAGCCGGTGCGCTGGCCGTCCTCCTGGTGGCTCTCGTCAGCCCCGCGGTACTGGGGGTCTTGATCGGCCGATCGATGTCGGCAGGCCAGCGAAATTGGTTCTGGAAGCTGGTCGGGATTCATCCGCTCGGTTTGAGCAAGTCCGCATGGGATTACAAGTTCACCGTCATCGGCCAGAACAAGCGTCCTGACTTCGTGACCATTTTCCTGACCGACAATCACGTCCTCGGTGGCATCTATTCCAAGGAGGCTTTTGCTTCCCATGACGAGCGGGACATCGCCTTACTTTGGCAGTACCACTACGCCGGCGATGGAACCTGGCTGCCGATCGAGGGCAACCAAGGGGTCTGGATTCGGGGCGACCAGATCCTTCAGGTGACGTTTTGGGACTGCCCCAGCCTAGAAAATGGGAGGCCTGCCTATGTCAAAGCGCCGATCTCCAAGTACTTCCCGCCCGGAAGCCGTACAGAGACCCGCCCCTGACTCAAGTGGCCCCGATTCTCGGGAGGACGACGAGCGTCTCGAACGCCAGAGACGAGAGGCCGCCGCGGCCCGCCGGCGTGAGGAGACCCGCATTGAATCACACATGCCCATGCCGAAGACCTTTAAGCATCATATGCCAGGCCCCGGCGATTAGCGCCCGCGGCTGATGCGAGACGCCCGTGGCTGGAGACTTGGAGAGCGAGCGTCAAGCGAGAACCGCATGGATAGAGGATGGGCGGCCCCGGGAGGGCCGCCCAAGCTAGTTGCCTAGCCGATTTCCTGGCCGTTGTCGTCGTAGTAGCGAATCGAATGTCCACAGAGCCCAAATGCCGACCAGGCAACTTGCGCAGCGGTGTCCTTGGTGATGTTCTGTCGCCAGAATTCCTGGAACTCGCCGCAGAGGGCGCCATAATTTCCCGAAAAATAGACCTTCGGATAGCGGTAGCCGCTCGGGGGAGCGAAGAACTTCCCCGCCGGCTCGCGCGCCGGAATCCGATCTTGGTTTGCCTCGATCGCTTCCTGCGGCATGCCGTGCCACGTCTTTTCGGCCAGCTTATCCATCATGACCCGCTCCTTCCGAACCCTCCTATCGCTGACAAAGCACGGCATCGTCGCGGCTATCGGTATGAAACACGAGCCGCCGGCCACCATTGCTGACCACGATGCGATAGCCAGGGGTGATCACTTGGGCGTACACCATGCCGGGCCGTGGACACCCCAGGGAGCTGTCTCCCCAGGTCGTCGCCTCCACCCGTTCCACCTGGATTTGGTCGATCCCCACGCCCAGCCTACGAGCGGCACCTTCGAGAACCCGTGCCATCAAGCGCTGTGGGACTTCCGTCGAAATTCCAGGCATGTCTCCCTCCCGCATAAAAACGAAACAGCAGAACGCCGTCACACCATGCCACAAGACCGGCGTCATGGCTAGTAGACATGCAGAATTTGCTTGGATTTTCCTTGAAAGATATGCGGTGAAGCCGCGCTGTCCTACTCCTTGACGGAACCGGCCAGCATGCCCCGGATGAAGTAGCGCTGCCCCAAGAGGAAGACGCCCACGGCGGGCAGGACTGAAAGCGTGGTGGCGGCCATGAGGACGCCCCAGTCGGTGATCTCCCGGAAGGAGCTCTTGTAGGCGGCGAGTCCGACCGGCAGGGTGCGCACGGCATCCGAATGCGTCACGATCAGCGGCCAGAAGAACGAGTTCCACGAGGCGATGAACGCGAAGATGGCCAGGGTCGCCAGGGCCGGGGCCGCCGTGGGCAGAGCGATCCGCCAGAACGTGCCCCAGGGGGTGCAGCCGTCGAGCTTCGCCGCCTCCTCCAGCTCGGTGGGGAAGGTCAGGAACCACTGCCGCAGGAGGAAGACCCCGAAAGCCCCGAAGAGACCCGGCACGATGAGCGCCCAGTGGGTGTTGACCCAGCCGAACTGACACATCATCGCGAACAAGGGCGCCACGTTCACCTGGGGAGGCACCATCATCGTGGCGAGCACCGCGAGAAAGAGGACGTTCCGGCCCTTGAACGTCAAGCGGGCGAACGCATAGCCGGCCATCGCCCCCGTGAGCACCTGCCCCAGCACGGTCGCGCCCGAGACCAGCACCGAGTTCCAGAAGTACCTCCACAACGGTGCCGTGACGAAGGCCTGGGCATAGTTCCCCCAGGCGACGGGATCGGGCCAGAAGCGCGGGGGATAGCTCATGGCCTGCTCAGCGGTCATGAGGCTGGTCGCCAGCATCAAGGCGAACGGCGCCACCATCGACAGGGCTCCGACGAGCAGGATCAGGTAAGCGACGATTCTCATTCCGCGTAAACCCACTTCTTGCGGACGCCCCACTGGATCAGCGTCAGCAGGAACAGCACGGCAAAGAGCACGTAGGCGATCGCCGAGGCCTTACCGAGGTTGTAGTGGACGAAGGCGTTCTGGTAGAGCCAGTAAACGATGGTGGTGGTGCGATTGGCCGGTCCTCCTGCGGTGAGCAGGTAGACGGCATCGAAGGCTTGAAAGGCATTGATGGTCGAGAGCACGGCCACCAAAAAGATCGTGGGGCTCAGCAGCGGCAGCGTGACGCGGAAGAAGCGCTGCACGGGGGTGGCCCCATCGATGGAGGCCGCCTCGTCGTACTGAGCGGGGATGGCCTGCAAGCCAGCAAAGATCAGCATCATGGCGTAGCCCAGGCCCTTCCAGGCGGTGAGGAAGGCGAGGGCGGGCAGCGCGATGTTCGGGTCAGCGAGCCAGGCGACGGGAGCGGATCCCAGGGCCTTGAGGAGCATGTTGAGGGCGCCGTTGGCCGGGTCGAAGACCCAGCCCCAGACGATGCTGACGGCGACCATCGAGGTGACGAACGGCAGGAAATAAGCCGTTCGCAGCCACGTGCTTCCCTTGAGCTTGGAGTTGAGGGCCATGGCGACGAGGACGCCGAAGACGAGCTCGAGGGCGACCACCATGCCCACGAAGGCGAAGGTCTGGCCCATCACCTGGTAAAACAGGGAATCCGAGAGCAGGTCCTGGTAGTTCTTTAAGCCGACGAAGCGCGGGGCCGACAGCAGATTCCACTTGGTGAGGCTCAGCCAGAAGGATCCGGCGATCGGCATGAGGTTGAAGACCAAAATCCCGAGCAGGGTGGGGCCGGCGAGCAGGAAGGCCCAGAAGCCGTCGTGGCGGGTGAGTTTGGAGAGCGACTTGCCGATGCCCATCAGTTCTGCCTCAGGAGTTCGTCGATGCGGCGCGCGGCCTTGGGGAGGACCTGCGAGGCCGAGGCTTCTCCGCGCCAGAGGGGCCCCAGTTCGAGGTCCAGGACGGTGGTCACCTCGCCCCAGTTGGGGGGCGTGCGGGTAGGCCGGCCGGTGGCGAGCGCATCCAGGAAGGTCATGGAGGAGCGCGGGGCCTGTCCGAGAGAGAGGAAGGCCGGGGCCTCGGCGACGTCCCGGCGCGCGGGAACGATCAGGCCGCCCTTCGAGAAGGTTTCGCTCGCATGCTTGCCCGCCAGGTGGGAGATCAGCTTCCAGGCCTCGTCCTGACGCGGGCTCTGGGCCGAGATCGCCCAGCCGGAAGCGTCCACGTCGACGATGGATCCGGCTTTGCCGGTGGGGAAGGGGAGGACGTCCCAGTCGAAGGTCAGCGACTTGCGGAAGCCCGGCACGCTCCAGCGCCCGCTCACGAACATCGCCAGCTTCCCCTGCGCGAAGAGCTGCGCCATCGGCGCGTTGCCCGTGTCGATCTCGCGGGGGGCGACGTGATGGCGATGCGCGAGGTCCGCGTAGAACTGCATGGCCGCGATGGCCTGGGGCTCGGCGAGGGTGGAGCGGGTGAAACCGGCGTCGAAGAGGTCTCCCCCTTCGCTCCAGAGATACGGAAGCCAGAAGAGAGGGCGCTTGTCGAAGGAGATGCCGAACGTCCGAGCCTGGGAATCGTGGGCCTGCGGGCTCTTGCGGCTGAGTTTTTGGGCCACGTCGAGCATCTCAGCCATGGTCCAGTCCTTGGGGGGGAGGGAGAGGCCCGCTTCGTCGAACATGCGGCGGTTGACGTAGACCACGAGGTTGGAAAGATCGCGCGGCACGGCGTAGAGCTGGCCCTTCCAGCGCATCGCCTCGAGCCCCTGCGCGTAGAAGTCCCCCTCTTTGAGGGTGGGGGAGGCCGCGAGCTGCTCATCGAGCGGGAGCAAGGCTCCGGAGTCGGCGTAGGCGGGAACGGTCATGTTGTTGAGGAAGAGGACGTCGGGGGCCTGCCGGGAGGCGAAGAGAATCGGCAGCTTCTGGAAGTAGCTCTCGGGGATGTGGACGAGCTCGACCTCGGTCCCGGTCTCGGCGGTGAACTCCGCGAGCAAGGGCTTGAGCAGGGCAATCTCGTCGACCGAACCCCAGGTCGCGAAACTGAGCGTGCCGGAGCGGGTCGCGCAGGCCGAGAGCAGGGCCAGGGAGAGCAGGGCCGGAAGCAGCCCGAGGCGCCGGAGGCGCATGTCAGGCGTCCACCGTGACGCTCAGCTCCACGGGCAGGATGCCCTGAGGGGGGCGATCGCCCATGACCACCTCCAGCGCCGTGCGCTGGCAAGCTGGATGGTCGCTGTACGCGCAGAAGTAAGCCGAGACGTCCGGGACCTGGCGAATCAGGTAGGGATTCGAGAATGAGACCAGGACGATCCGGGTGCCCGCGGCCGCGAGCCGATTGAGGAGGCTGGCCATCTCCGGAAGCAAGCCGATGCGGCCCTTCCAGGCCCTCACGTGAGCAAAGACCGGCACCAGCAAGTATTCGCAGCCCTTCAGCTCGGCCATGATCCGGCCGTACTCGGCGGGTCCTGACTTCGTATCGAGGACGCTGCGGGTCATGCCGTAGGTGGCCAGGGCCTCGTCCCAGGGGGCGTAGACGGCCGCGTCTCCGTCGTCGTCGAGCAGGAGGCATGCGGTGGCCTCCGGGTTCAAGGGGAGGCAGTGTTCGTCTCCCTTCACCATGGTGATGGCCTGGGCGGCGATCGCCTCGGCGACCCGGGCGGCCTCCGCATGGGGAGTGATCCGCTCGGAGGGAGCGGCCTTTTCGGGGGAGTCGAGGCCGATCGAGGCCTTGGCGGCCAGGACGCGGCGGCAGGCCTCCAGGACGCGCTCCCGGCTCAGCCTGCCGTCGAGGACGGCTGCTTCCAGGGCGTCCAGGACGCGCAGGGGATGCGGGGGCATGAGGATGACGTCGCAGCCGGCGCGGATGGCCTGGATGGCGGCTTCTTCCTCGCTGGTGGCGTCGGCGACGCCGGCCATATTGAAGGCATCCGTGACCACCAGGCCGTCATAGCCCAGGTCTCGGCGCAAGAGGCCGGTGATGATGGGCTCCGAGAGGGTCGCGGGCGTCAGGGTGGGGTCGAGCGCGGGGACGGCGATGTGGCCGGTCATGAGGGCGGCGACGCGGGCGGCGATCGCCCGCCGGAACGGCCGGAGGTCGATGAGGTCCAGGCGCAAGCGGTTGGCGTGGATGACCGGCAGGGCGGCATGGGAGTCCACGTCGGTGTCGCCATGGCCGGGGAAATGCTTGACGGTGGCGAGCGCTCCGTGTTCCTGGCAGCCTTTCACGAAGGCTTCGACCAGGTCCGAGACGTGGTCCGGGTCCCCGCCGAAGGCCCTGACGTTGATGATGGGGTTCGCGGGGTTGGAGTTGACGTCGGCGACCGGGGCGAGCACCCAGTGGACGCCGGCCGCGCGGGCTTCGAGCGCGGTGAGGCGTCCCTGCTGGTAAGCCAGCTCCGTGCTTTCGGCGGCCCCGAGGGCCATGATATGGGGAAAGCGCGAGAGCCCGTCGAGGTGCTGGCCCGCTCCCCGTTCGAGGTCGCAAGCCACCAGGAGCGGGATCGCCGTCTCGGCCTGCAGACGGGTCAGGGCCGTGGTCAGGTCGGGTTTGGGGAAGATCGTGATGTAGCCGCCCCAGCGCCCCTGGCGCAGCTCGGTGATTTGGACGTCGAGGGCGTCCGGTTCGGCCTGGAAGGCGTGGCTGGGGAGCAGGGGGGCGATGAGCTGGCCAAGCTGCTCGCGCAGCGAGAGCGAATCGGGGGCCGGGAGCATCAGACTTCGACGAGGAGGGACTGCTGGAGTTCGAGGGCTTCCTTGACCGTCTGGGCCTCGCAGAAGTCGTTGCGGACGAGGATCTCGCCCAGGTGATCGCCGGTGCGGCGCTGTTCGTCGAGCGCGTCGAGGAGCTGCATGAAGGTCAGCTCGCCGGTGGAGATGAGCAGTTCGCCGAGGCGAATCTGGACCTTGAACTCCGTGAGGGAGGGGATGAGTTCGGCGGGGTCGAGGTAGCCCTGCTCGACGAGGATCTCGCCGATGCGCAGGTGGCGCTTTTCTTTCTCCTGGAGTTGCAGGCAGCGGCGGAGCTGCTCGCCGTTGATGAGGCGCTTGGAGATGAGGAAGTCTCCGAAGAAACCGGCCTGAATCTCTTGAATGAACTGATCTGGCATCTGAGCCATGGTCGAACCCCTCCCCTAGGCATCTCTTGGCGCCGGGCCTCGCGAAACGGTCAGGCCGACCGCATGGTCGAGGCCTCCGCTAGCATCACCCGCAGCCTTCCGTCTCAAAGACGTTGGCGCCGCTGAGCGGCTCGAGGGCTGGGCTACGCTAGACGCTACTATTGTACCCAAGGACGTGCGGGGCAGGGGCTCTCGGAAGAGAAATTTCCGAAATCGGGTGTTCGGGGAGGTGAACGTCAGCGCAGGGCGCGGTCGAGCAGGGTGAGGAGCTCGCGGCGGGCGGTGAAGGCGAAGGCGGCGCTGAGCCAGCCGAGCAGCAACCCCAGGGCTCCGCCGAGTTGTCCGAGTCCCAAGGCGATCAGCAGGGCGATCACGGCGAAGGCGAGGGCCGCCCAGCCGAGGGCGAGGTTGAGAGGGGCGGCTTGAGGGGCGCGCCGGGGAGGGCGGTTGCGAATTTGGGCGCGATCGCCGGCCATCGGAGGCGGCGGCGGAGCGAAGCCCGCCGAGTCACTCGAGGACCGGGTCGCGGCGCTCAAGGATCGGGGGGGCTCGTAGGTTTTGATGTCGCTCAGTTGCATCTCAAAGCCTGTTCACGCTCGTTAGAGAGGGTCGTGCCGGGGGTCAGCCGCTTGCCGTCTCGTTTCACCGGTCCGAGGGCGACCGGGTCCAAACCTCGTCGGGGCCTTGCTCCGGGGGCCGCGACCCCGTAGAATGGGGCGGCCTCGCAAGAGGGTAAGTCCCGGTTAATTTCCTTATAGAAAGCTTAATCTTGAAACTTGCGCCGCGCGGGCAGATACTTCGCATGCTGGCTTGGGGCCTCGCCTTGGGGGGCGCGGTCCTGGGATCATCGGCGTGCTCTTTGGGCTACCTTTTGCAGCAGGGTCAGGGCCAGGTGTCGCTCTTGATGCGCCGTGAGCCCCTCGATCGGGTCCTTTCGGATCCGACGCTGGATGCCGAGACGCGCGATCGTCTCGTCCTGGTCCGGGAAGCCAAGGCGTTCGCCGAAACGCAGCTCGGGCTCAAGAAAAGCGCCTCGTACGATCAGCTGATACGCCTGGATCGCGAGGCGGTGAGCTACGTGGTCGCCGGCGCCCCCAAGGATCGGCTGGAGCCCCACCTCTGGTGGTTCCCGATCGTCGGTCATGTCCCCTACAAGGGGTACTTCAACAAAGGGGACGCCGAGCGCGAGAAGGCCCATCTCGAGACCCAAGGGCTAGACGCCTACCTGCGCGGGGTTTCGGCGTTCAGCCTGCTCGGGTTCGTGCCCGATCCGCTCTACTCCCCGATGCTCGCGGCGTCGCGGCCGGGGCTCGCCAACGTGATCATTCATGAGCTCACGCATGGCACCGCGTTTCTGGCGGGAAAGCCGAGCTTCAACGAGGGATTCGCGACCTTCGTGGGCGACCAGGGGGCGTTGCAGTTCCTGAGCATGCGTTTTGGCGCCGATTCGGCCGAAGTGAAAGAAGCGGAGGCCAGCGCGCGCGACCAGGCCCGCTACGCGGCGTTCATCGAGGAGCTCGCCGGTGATCTGCGGATGCTCTACGCCTCGCGCCTCGCGCCGCAAGAGATGCTGGCCCGGCGCGAAGCACGCTTCGCCCGGGCCAACTCGGAGTTGCAAGGTCTCGCCTTCGAGACCAGAGGCTACCAGAGACGGGATCGCGTTCCCCTCAACAACGCGTACCTCGTGACGTACCTGACCTACCACGGCAACATGCACCGCTTCGAGAAGGTCTACGACCGGTTGGGGCGTGACCTTCGGGCCTTCGTCGCCTTCTTCAGAGACAAAGTGGCCAAGGAACGCGATCCCGAGGGCTATCTTGACGCGTTCCTATCCACGAGCGGCGGACGCTGAGTCCGGTCGCGAGCGCTAGAGCCGAACCGCGGCCTGACGCGAACCCAGCTCCAACGTCGCCATGATCGAGACGTCAAGGTGATTCGGGGGGCGGCTGACCATGCAGAGGTCGTCATCCAGGATATCGACCATCGCCTCGCAGTGCCGGCAGGTGAATTCCTCGCCGCTAGCGGTGACCGAAACCAGATCATCGTGGCAGAAGGGGCAATACAGGCTCATCGTGATCATCGCTTCGAAACCTCACTTGATGCTCGGAGTCCCAGGGACCCTTTTGCGTGTCCTGGGGATTCATACCCCGGTGCTTAATATTTAAACATAAACATATATGTACTTGCCTGCTTCGATTTTCGCTCGCGCCCTGGAAACGCAGGCCATACCTGGGTTTCCGGCCTCAAAAAAATAATTTACGAACAGTGATATTTGGTGATATTGAGGCCTCGGACGCCGGAGACGGGCGGCGAACGCCCCAGGGCGTCGGGACCGTGAGGCTTACTTGGCGAAGAAGGGATTGTGCTCCCGCTCTTCGCCGACCATGGTGTTGGGGCCATGCCCCGGAAAGAGGCGGGTATCGGGAGGAAGCGTCATGACCTCGCGCTTCAGTGCGTCCAGAAGCATGCGATGGCCGTTGGGGATGGTGGCCTCTCCGATCGTTCCGGCAAAGAGGGAATCCCCCACGAAACAGGCATGATCGAGAAGGAAGCTGATCCCTCCGGGCGTATGCCCCGGCGTGAAGAGGCTCTTGACCCAGTAGCGCCCCAGGGTGAGGGTCTCACCGGGTTTCACCTCGTGAAAGCGGCCGTCGCTCCAGCCGATCGCGGGGATCTCGGCAGCGCTCACCAGGACGCTGACTCCCCATTCGTCCAGAATGGGACGGAGCCCGCCCACATGTGCGGCATGTCCGTGCGTGAGGGCTACGTAGCGCGGACACCAGCCGCGCCGGTCCAGTTCCGCCAAGATGCAGTCCGGCTCGCCCCCCGGATCGATCACGATCGCTTCTTCGTCTCCCTCGTAACCTGCCAGGTGACAATTCGAGACCCGGCCATCCGGCTGGCGCACGGCCATCGTGTGGACGATCAGCCCGTTCTTCTCCTGAGGCACCGGCTGCGGATGCCAGTTGCCCTCGGCAATCCGCCAAAGCGGCCCCGGGGCCAATGCCAAGACCGACGCGAGCCGCGCGGCTTCCGCTTCGCTCGGGTGTTGATCGCATGCCTCCAGCCGCTCCAGGCGCCGCATGGGCACGTCCGCGCCGCGCGCGACCGCGTCGCGCGTCAAATCGAGCCCAACCCGAGCCTTGCAGATGATGCTGCCAAACGCGTCTACCAACATGCGTCCTCCCGGGACGGCCAAACCCCTAGCTGTGCTGCTCGGCAAAACGATCCATGTGCTCCACCAGCGCTTGGACGCCTTCAAGGGGCATGGCGTTGTATAAAGACGCCCGGAAACCGCCCACCAGGCGATGCCCCTTCAGCCCGATCAGGCCTGCAGCTTCCGCCTGGGCCAAGAAAGAGGCCTCGAGCTCCTCGTGGCGCAGCCGGAAGGTCACCGTCATCGCCGAACGGCTGTCGAGATGCGCATGACCGCGGTAGAGGTCCGGATGGCGGTCGATGGCATCATAGAGGAGGGAGGCCTTCTCGCGGTTGCGGCGCTCGATGACGGCCAAGCCGCCCTGCTGGCGCAGCCAATCGAGGACGTTGCGCAGCATGTAGATGTTAAAAGTGGGGGGAGTGTTGTAAAGCGAGCGATTCTTGGCATGCGTCGGGTAGGCGAGCATCGTCGCGACGTCCTCACGGCATGCCGCCAGCAGGTCGTCGCGAAGGATCACCACCGTGACGCCGGCGGGACCCAGGTTCTTCTGGGCTCCGGCGTAGATCAGCCCGAAGGGGGAGACGTCGAACGGCCGCCCGCAGAGGTCGCTCGACATGTCCGCCACCAGGGGCACGCCCTCGGTATCCGGGAACTCCTGGTACTGGGTGCCGTAGAGCGTGTTGTTGCTGGTGATGTGAACGTACGTCGCCTCCGGATCCAGCTCCAGCTGCCAGGGGATGCGGTCGAAACCGGTGTCCTCGGAGCTGGCCGCCTCCCGGACCGTCCCGAAGCGACCGGCTTCCTTGAAGGCCATCTTGGACCAGACGTCGGTGAGGACGTAATCCGCCTTCTTCCCCGGTCCCAGGAGGTTCATGGGGGCCATGGCGAACTGAAGGCTCGCTCCTCCCTGCAGGAAGAGCACGTGATAGTTGGAGGGAAGGGCCAGGAGATCCCGAAGCAAGGCTTCCGCCTCCTGGTGGACCGCCTCGTACTCCTTGGAGCGGTGGCTGATCTCCATGACCGACATGCCGGTGCCGGCGAAGTCGAGCAGCTCCGCGCGGGCCCGCTCCAGCGCCGGCAACGGCAGGATCGCGGGGCCCGCGTAGAAGTTGTACGCGCGTTTCGTCATCTGCACGGCGAATCCTCTCAGCGCGCGGCGAGTTCGAGACGCTTGTCGGCGATCTCCTCGGCCGGGTAGGTGATGATCTCGGCGAGCGTGGGATGCAGGTGCGGGATGGCCATCAAGCGTTCGGCCGTACAGCGGAACTCCATGGCCACGATCAGCTCATGAATGAGATCCGCGCCCTCAGGGCCCAGAATCTGGGCGCCCAGGAGCTCTCCGGTCTCGGGACTGGCGAGAAGCTTGACGAAGCCTTTCATTGCGCCCTTGCCCATGCACTCCGCCTTGCCGAGCTCGGCGAACTCGTACTTGCCGGTGATGACGGGGATGCCCTTGGCGGCGGCTTCGCGCTCGCTGAGGCCGACCCGGGCGAAGTTGGGATCGGTGAAGATGGCGTAGGGGACGATCCGGTAATCGGCCTCCCGCGGCGTCCCCAGGATGTTGTACGCGGCGATCTCCCCCTGGTAGATGGCGACGTGCACGAGGTTGTAGTTGCCCACGCAGTCGCCCGCGGCGTAGATGGCCGGGTTGCTGGTCCGCATCGCGAGGTCCACCGGGATCAGGCCGTCCTCGGTCGTGACGCCGGCCGCTTCCAGGTTCAGGGCGTCGAGGTTGGGGCGGCGGCCCAGGGCGACGAAGATCTCATCGACCTCGATCGGGGTCTCCGACGCGCCGATCTTGGCGTAGAGGACCTTCTTGCCGTTCTTGATCTCGACCCGGGAGGGCGTGGCGTAGGGAAGGATCTCCATCCCTTCCTCGCGCAGGTAGCCCTCGAGGCCTTCCCGGACGTCGTCGTCCTCCTGGCTCAGGATATGGCCGGAGCGGATCACCATGGTCACCTTGGTGCCGAGCCGCGCGTAGAACTGGCCCAGCTCCAGGGCGATGACTCCGCCTCCGAGCACGACCATGGACTTGGGCGCCTCGGTGAGTTCGAGGGCCTCGTCGGAGGTGATGAAGCCCGCCTCGCGCAGCCCCGGGACCTCGGGGATCGTCGGAGTGGAGCCGGTGGTGATGATGAACTGATCGGCCTCGTAGCGGACGCCCTCGACCTCGATGGCCTGGGCGTCGACGAAACTCGCCTTGCCCATGATCAGGGTGACGTTAGGGGCGTGGTGGATCCCGTCGACCCGATAGTCCTGGAACCCCTTCACGAGGCGCTGGCGACGGTCCATGATAGCGGGAAAATCGGGTTCCACCCCGGAAACCCGCAGGCCGAGCTCGTCGGCCTCGCGGATCAGCTGGAGGACCTCACTGCTCCGCAGCAACGTCTTGCTGGGCATGCAGCCTTTGAGGATGCAAAGGCCTCCCAGAGGCCCCTTGTCCACCAGGCCCACCTTCTTGCCACGCCCTCCAAGGGTGCGCGCAGCGGCATATCCGGCACTTCCCGCGCCAATCACGATCACGTCGAAACGATTCACAAAGCTCTCCTTCCGGCCCCCACCCAGGAAATTAATCGAGGCGGCAGGGGTCAAGACTCATGATGACCTTTTACCCCCGAAGGGTCCAGGTGAGCCTGAAAGCGAGCGAGGCCGCCTTCTTTCTGGGTGCTAAGTTTTGTATACTCGTCCCGGTGCCGATCATGGCGAGCGCCCGCGGCCAAATCGGAGTGGAGCGGAGCGAGGGGCGAGGAGGGGATCATGGCCAACCAGCGTCAGCGCGTCGTCATCATCGGGGGTGGGTTTGCGGGCATCTACACGGCGCTCGGCCTCGAGGAAGCGGTGAGAGACGGCAGGCTCGAGGTCATCCTGATCAACCGCAAGAACTTTTTCCTTTACTATCCGATCCTTCCGGAGGTCTGCTCCGGCTCGGTCGAGCCACGGCACGTGCTGGTGCCGCTGCGGGACATCTTCTCCGAGTGCCAGTTGCTCGATGCGGAAGTCCTGGACATCGACTTCGAGGCCCGGCAGGTCTTCGTGAAGCACGGGAACACCCATGCGAGCGGGACGTTCGACTACGATCACCTGGTCATCGCGGCGGGGGCCGATGCCAACCTCAAGCTGGTGCCGGGGGTGGATCCGCACGCCTTCACGTTCCGCACGGTGGAGGACGCCGTGACGCTGCGCAACCAGATCGGCGACATGCTGGAGGACGCCGAGCTCGAAAGCGATCCGGCGCGCCGCCGGGAGTTGCTCACCTTCCTCGTGGTCGGCGGCGGCTCCACGGGAGTGGAGGTGCTCAGCGAGGTCGAGTCCTACCTCTTCGGGATCCTGTCGAAGTACCGGGTCCGCCGCGAGGAGATCCGGCTCATCCTGATGGATCTCGCTCCGCACATCCTGGCAGAAGTGGGGCCGGAGCTGGGCCAGTACGCGCTGGAGCAGATTCGCCGCCGCGGCGTCGAGGTGATGCTGGAGACCTCGACCCGGGAAGTCCACCCGGATCACGTGATCCTTTCCGATGGGCGGGAGATTCGCACGCGGACCGTGATCTGGACCATCGGGCTGGCGCCTCCATCCCTGCTGAGCAACCTCGACCTGCCCAAGGACGCCAAGGGTTACCTGCGCCCCGAGGCCACCATGGCCGTTCCCGGGGTGGTGAACGTCTGGGCCCTGGGCGACTGCGCGCGGATCGTGGCCCCGAGCGGCAAGCCGTTTCCGCCGACGGCCCAGCATGCAGTTCGCCAGGGAAAGCAGCTCGCCAAGAACATCCTGGCCGTCTCTCGCGGCGAACAACCCAGCCGTTACTGTTACGAGCCCATCGGCACGCTGGTCTCCATCGGCGGGCACAAGGGCGTGGCGACCATTCGAGGGCGCCATGTCCGAGGCTGGCTCGCCTGGGCCATGTGGCGCGGCATCCACTTCGCGTTGATGCCGAGTCCGGACCGGCGCATCCGGCTGGTCATCGATTGGCTGCTCTCGGGGTTCCTGCCGCGCGACACCGCTCAGCTGGTGATGAAGCCAAAACCGGTGGCGGTCCCGCGAGGCGAGCGCGTGCCGACCATCGCCTTCCTGCGCGAGGAAGCGCGTCCGGAGGTGACGCCGCGCCCCGAGTGAGGTCAGGGACGAAGCGGTTCTAAAAAGTCGCGTCGAGGCGCATGGAACAAAAAAGCGACGGGGAGCCGTCGAAAGGGGTGTGAATGCGACGCCCCTTTCCTGAAGGAGTTCTTCCGATGCTTAAGCGTACTTCCGTGCTGGCTTTGACCCTTGCGATGACGGCGCTTGCCGGCTGCGGCAACCTTCCGGGCTCGACGGCGCCTGGAACCGGCAGCAATACCTCGATCTTCGGCCGCGTGACCCACCTGGGCCAGGCCCCTGGCCAGGACCTGACGTTGGGACTGAAGCGCTTCGACGGCGCCAACTTCCAGAAGGTCGGCATCACCACGCGCTCGAACCGACAGGGCGACTACCAGTTCGAGTCGCTGACTTCGGGCAAGTATCAGGTCTACTACGACGACCAGGGTGAGGTGGTGACGAGTGCAGACGTGAACACCGTCGGAGCGTACGTGGATGCGGCGGTCCAGGTGGTGGACGTCGGCTCGGGCTCCGCTCCCAACGTGAGTTTCGACGTGGGCTGGGACCTTTCCCCGACGATCAAGCCGAATGCGACGTTCCGGCCGAGTGCGGCGGATCGCTTCTCGTTCAGCTCGAAGTACGGCGACTCCGGGGCCGAGTACCAGATCTTGGTGGCGGACGCGAACAAGTCGTCAGTTTGGTCGAGCGCCTGGACGAAGACGACCAGCTTCGGCTGGAACGGCAACCGGGGTTCGGAGACGAACAGCCCGACGGGCGCGTACTCGGGCTCGGGTTCGCACTACTATCAGGTCAAGTTCCGGGCGGTGGGGACCAAGTTCGGAGGCGAGGGATCCTACGGTCAGACCAAGTGGATCCCGTTCAGCGTCATCCGCTAGCGCCCGCGGCTCATCCAGTAAAGCGTAGCAGACCTGTCGAAACGACCGGCTTGGAATCGCGGCTTTTTTGAAACCCGGGGGCTTTGGACAACGCGATCCGTCGAAAGGCACAAGGCCTTTCGGCGGATCGTTCGTCATCATGGCGGTAGCCGGCCTGAAAGCCCCTTCCTTCCTCCGGGAACCCAGGAGAGTGCCATGGTCGCCCTGCGTCTGATCGTCATGATGGTCTTGCTGCTGGGGCAGGTTTGGCCGCTGCGCGCGCAGCCGCTGACGACCAAGACGGTGAACGTCGAGAGTCCGGTGACGACGCCCCTGGGGCAGCTCGACTTTCCGTTCACGCACCGCTTCAGCGTCTTCGGCTCCAAGGTGGTGAGCTCTCCGACCTTCACGCTGAGCACCGGGCTGACGCCGCGGCTGTCGGCGGCATTGCGCTACGCCACCAGCTCGGACGTGAATCCGACGCGTCCGGGGGCATTCAACGAATGGGAGCCCCTGCTCAAGCACATGGGGCTGCGGCAAGCGGACGGCTCTCCGCTGGATCTGACGGGCATGCTCGCCTACAACACCTCAGCGGGCTCCACGGACGCGGCCCTGGTCGTCGCCCGGCAATGGGGGGCCGTCTCGATCCTCGGGACGGTCAAGGGCTTCTCGAATGGGTATGGCATGGGGCCGGCAACCGCCCTCGGCACGGGGTTGCGCTGGGAGTTGACCCGGTACCTCCAGCTTTCGGCGGATCTCAACGGTCTGACGAGCGGGGGAGCCGTGGGGCGTTTCGAGCCGGCCTGGAGCGTGGGGACGACGTTCGAGATCCCCTACTCGCCGCATTCCGTGTCGCTCTACGTGACCAATGCCAATACCCATACCCTCGAAGGCACGAGCCGCGGCACGTCTCAATTGCGCGGGGGGTTCGAGTTCCTGGTCCCCTTCACCTCTTGGAGTCGCTGGGCCGCCATTTTCGCGCCGCCGGCCCCTCCGCCCGTCGCGGCATCGGCCCCTTCCTCGGAGGAGACAAGGGCCATGCAGGTCGCCAACGACGCGGAGGTCGTGATCACCGATCTCAAGTACGCTCCCGCCCTCCTGAGCGTCGCACCGGGGACCACGGTGCGCTGGGTGAACCGGGACATCATGGACCACACGGTCACGAGCCGGTCAGGCCTCTGGGATTCGGGCAATATCCGGCCCGGAGCGTCCTGGAGCCGGCGTTTCGATGAAGAGGGCAGCTACCCCTACCTCTGCACGCCGCACCCGTTCATGACGGGGACGGTCGTCGTCCGGCAGGGCGGCAGGCCTCGTGAGGAGGGTCAGTCCTTGCGGTAGATCGAGACGACCTTGAGGCCGGTCAGGTCGCGAATCTGCTGCTCGATGGCGATCGCCTCGTCCCTATCGACGGTCTTGAGCTGGACCGCGGGGTAGGGAACCCCTTCATGATTGCCCCGGGACTCCATGAACCACTCGCGCGGCACCGGGCGCCGGGGGGTGTTGAGCTGGACCTCATCCGGGCGAATCTCGTTGAGAAGGTCGGCCATCGCCTCGACCTCGGCACGGTTCATCGGCATGAACATCATCTGGACCGCCAGGTAGCCCGGGTACTCGGCGCGCAGGGCCTTGATCCCCTCGACGATCGACCGGATGGTCACTCCGTCCACCGGGCGGTTCACGCGCTGAAGCATCCGATCGTCAGCCGCATCCAGCTTGCAGAAGACCTGGTCCGCCTCGGCGAGGTCCGCCCGCACTTGCGGGTCCCACAGGGTCGTGGCGTTGGTCAGCACCATGACCGGCTTGCCAGTGGCCGCCTTGATCTCATGGATCACCTCGGGGAGGTTGAGGGCCAGGGTCGGCTCGCCGTTGCCCGAAAACGTGATGATGTCGGCTTCCTGCCAGGCGCTCTCCCGAAGATCCGCCATCACCTTCTCGGTGGGGACATAGACCTTTCGTTCCGCCGTATGCTCGAGGATCTTCCCGAGCTGGCAGTAAACGCACTGAAACGAGCAGATCGAGCTGCGATAGAGCAGGTCGATGCCCAAGGAATTTCCCACCCGCCAGGACCGGACAGGGCCGTAAACGGTGGACATGGGAAGGTTGGTGGCGGTCTTGACGGTCATGGCGGGTCCTCCTGGGGGCGAACACCCCAGTTTACCACGCCTTTAGGGAGGACTCCCAGCCGCCGCCGGGCTCGCGGGGGTCGGAGGAGGAGTGAAGTCGCGCGGAACGAGGAACCACAAGACGGCCGCCACCACCATCAGGACGACCAGCAAGACGAGCCACAGGGGAATCCGCAGTCCCGCCGGGGACGACGAGGGCTTGCGCGATCCCATGGAGACCTCCTCTCGACGGGCAGAGCGAACCCCCAGGAAGACACCGGTTTCCGAGCCGCCGGCGAAGGGTTCGATCCCGATCGTACCCCTCCCCGAGCCGGACGGTGAACGGTGCAGCGCGCACAATCCCTGGTCGATTAGTGACTATTTCGGCCGAACGATCCACACTGGAAATCGGGTAATTGGAGGCAGGAGGTGGCCCCATGGATCACAACATGGCGAACAACGCGGTGGAGAACACGGTGGAGGTCAACCAGCTCTTCGCGGTGCTGGGAGACGACGACTCGCTCACCTTGCTGGCCCTACCGGACGGTTCCTCGCTCGGAGTCTTGTTCACGAGCCAGGATCTCGCCCGAGACTTCATCTTTGCCTACGACGTGGCGCCAGCCGATATCGTCGAGCTGACCACCCAGGAAGAGCTGCAAGGCATCGCGCTCTCCTACCAGTCCATCGACGTCCAGGAAGCCGTTCTGGATCCCTCGACCCAAGGACAACTCCACGACGAGTACATCATTGATTTCGACGAGGTGCTCACGACGACCTTCGGGGACAAACCCGACTGGCTCTTGGACTGACCCCAAAAACGCGACGGGCGCCGCCGGAGTACCGAGTGACTCGGCTTTCCGGCAGCGCCTCGTTTTGCTTTGCCTCTCGCTCGCCAACGTCGGCTCGAGCGGTCCGCGCGGCTTTACGGCAAAAGCGGCGGCCGCGTTGAAATCGCCACTGAAGCTAGCGCGAGCGGTAGACCTCGGGCGGGATCCGGATGGCATGCCGGTAGAAGATGCCTTGAACCCCTTGCATGGCCCTTAACTGCGTGAAGTAAGTCATCTCGCCCTTCAGGTTGTAGGCCAGTGACTCGCGCGTCACGGGATCGGCCTTGATCACGATCAGGTCCGATCCTTCCCGGAACGAGTAATCCGTCCGCACGTAGTACGCGTTCTCGCGCCGGGCGAACGCCTTCGCCTGGGCGTCATAGTACGCGAGCAAGATGGGGGCCGGATCCATGTACGTGCGCGCCTTGCGCCACTTGGCATCCAGTTGCTTGGCGCTGCTGGGAGACCAGACGTCCCGCTCGATGCCCACGTAGCGCCGGACCCGCGCGAACGCCTCGTCGCGGGAGCCGTTGTAGCCGAACTTCCGCAGCGTCAGGTAAAACTCGTCGGAGCTGGAGGGCTGCCAACCCGCCGGGGGATCGCTGGGCGGCGGAGGCGGCACCGGCGTCGGGGTCGGGGCCGGCGCCGGGACGTTCGGAGCCGGAGTCGGGATATTCGCCGACGGAATCGGCGTGTAGGTCGGCAAGGGCTTCCAGACCAGCGGCGGCCAGGCCCGATTCGGCAAGGGCTCCGGCCACGGTTCAGTCCCCCCCGCTACCGGCGCGGCCGGTCCCGAAGGATCATCCGGAAACCAGGACCCCGGATCCGGTGCTGGGTTGGGATCGAGATCCGGCTCATCCACCGGCTCCTGCTGGGTGGCCTTCTTCAAGGAGGCCGGCACCCGCCCGCAGCCGCTGGTTACCGCTCCGAAGAGCGAGATCGTCACCGTCGTGGCGAGCACGACCCGCAAGCACCACATGAAACTTCTCCGTTAGCGTGAGGGGACCTTTCTCCTTGTCGTTTCCTCACACGGCAACCTTGCGAAAATCGTGACGCAACTCGCCTAGAAGTAGCGCTGGCGCGGCAAGATCGGCGTCTCGTCGAGCACCGGAGGCACGGCCTCGGTGTCGGGCGGGACCGGGGGATGCCAGTCCGGCGTCGAGGGCTGGTTACTGGCTTCGAGGGGGATTTGCCGGGGGGACTCCACCCCGATCGCCAGGATCTCATCGGACGGAAACTCCGTGATCACCCGGACCACCACTCCCCCCTGGATGTAACGGTGCGGAGTCAGGCCTTCGATGGGGGTGTCCTCGATCCCGGTCCCGTAGAGCCGATCGGCCTTGGGGAGGCGATCGCCGATCCGCAGCCCCTCGCTGGTCTGCCATGTCCCCGCGAGCGCGCCGACCTGATGCACCTTCCCATCGATGAACGTCACCGTCAGGTCGGCAATCTCGGTCTCGTCCAAGCCGTACTGCCACTGGATCATGTGGTGACTGCGGCCGTCCATCCCTTGCCAGAAGACCTCCGAGCCCCGGTCCTCCGGCACGCCCAAAGCACGCTCGACCTCCCTGGGGCCGTCCCCCACCGCGACCCCCGCCAGGTGAGGATCCCCTTGGCCGAGCGCCCCGGGAACGAAGGCCACGACCACGGCGAGCAGGGCGCCCAAGCCCGCCATGAGGGCCAGGCGCGGCAGGAGGCGCGGCGCGGCCGCGCGCCCCTCCCGCGCCCGCGGCGCCCGACGGCGATCGGCCCCGCAGGCGGGACAATGCCGGCTTTCCGCCAGCCCCGTCTCCCCGCACTGCAAACAGGCCTGCGCCTCTGGAACCAGTAACGCATGGCCGCAGTCTCGGCAGAAGGCATCGCCCTCCCCCGCGCGCGCCCCGCAGTGGGCGCAGATGAGGCTCGCCTTCAGGCGCTCGCGCCTGAAACTCCGAATCGGGGGCTTTGGATCCACAGGCGCCTCCTCGCGATCAGGGGGGCAACATCGCGATCCTACTTAACAAATCGTAACCATGCAAGATGCAATCGAGCGCAAAGCAGCATGAAAAATCGTGAAGCGTCTCCAAGACCCCGTTACGCCCCCGCGTCGCGGGAATCGGCCCTCCCGCCGGCACGCCCGCGCCGAGCGCCTCCCGGCGCGAGGGGATTTACCGGCCGCTGGGCCTTGTGGTAAACCCTTGATTGATAGGGATGCGAGCGAACTGTGAGAGGTCCGCTCGTTCTTGGTTGCTACGTAACAAAGGAGATGCACTGCATGCGCCCATACTTCACCGCTCTGACGGCCGCCACCCTCGTGACCGTGGCCCTCGCCGCCCCCGCGGATGCCCAGATGCGCCGCTCCACGCCCGCCCCGGGCGTCGCCGCGCCGAGCGCCACTCCGGCAACGAACGATCAGTTCCGTCCGACCAGCGTCTTCGAACCCAACACCCCCTTCAGCTTCCCCAGCGGAACGAGCGGCAACGTCTCCGCCACCGGAGTGGAGCGCGCCCAAACCCTTCCCGCCGACGCAACCGTCCTCTCCATCAACGGCACCGGCCTTTCCTTCAACTACGGCGTCAACAACGCCCTCGAGCTCGGTCTGAGCGGCGTCGCGACCCTCGCCAACATGGGAGCCGTGTCCGTTCCTAACGGAACTCAGTATCCGCAGTTTGGCCTCGGAGCCGGAGCCCGCGGCAAGTACCTCTTCTCGCAGGCCAGCAACCTCAGCGTCGCAGGCCTCCTCGGCCTCGGCATCGCGAAGAACGTTGCCGGTGACACCTTCCAGACCTTCATCAACGCGGGAGTTCCGGTCTCGTTCTGGATCGGCCAGCGTGGCGGCTTCCACGTCGTCCCCGTGGTGCAACTCGTTCCCGATGCCGCCAATAAGATCCAGACGGTCCCCGGCATCGATCTGGCCTATGAGATGGCGCTCAACCCGACCTGGCGCCTCATGCTCGCGAACAACCTCCGCGTCATTCCTGCGGCGGCCGGTGGCCAGAGCGTCACCCAGAACACCTATCAGGCGGGCGTCCGCGTGGCCGCCACCCCCAATACCACGGTGGATGTCACCCTCGTCAATGGCTACCTGAACTTCGGCACGCCCAATAACAGCGATTTCGGCCAGGGTAACGTCACCCTGCTGAACTTCTCGGCCTACTTCGGCGGCACCGCCAGCCAGGTTCGCCAGTCTTTCGGCATCTAGCTCAAGGCTGAAATATGGGGCTGTCTCAAAAGAGGCAGCCCCTTGTTGTTTGACCGCTACGGGCTGAAGCGCTGGGCGAAAAGACTGAACAATCCCTCGCTCCCCAGCACGCCCCAGGTCACCAGCCCCCCCAGGCCGCTGGAGGCGATCGTCGGCTCCCGAAATGCAGCCCCGTTCACCATCACGGCATAGGCGTCCGCCACCGGAACGCCCTGGACGCTCAGTTTGCGGATGAAGACGCCGCCCGACTCCTGCCAGCTCACCCAGACGCCGTCCCCATGCGCCATCAGGCTCGGATGGGATTGCTCCCCCTCCCTGACGAGACTCGTCGGCGTTCCCCAGCCGCTCCCTGTGCTGCGCGCGACTTTGAGATCCGTCTCCGCACCGCTTCCCTCCTGCCATACGAGCATCGCGCCCCCCGAAAACCCAAGCAAGCATGGATTCGCTTGCGCTGGCCCCGCACTGATGGGCACGGCCTCGAGCTGGTTAGTCACTTGCCAACGCGTCGCCATCACGGTGGCCCCTTCCTGCCAGGCGACTAGAAAGCCGCTCCCATCGTAGGCGCTGCTGAGGGACTGGCGAGCCGTCCCCGTATTCGCAGAAAGCCTGACGGAGGTCTGCAGGGACGTCGTGCCCCTTACCTGATTGCTCGCATCGATCCAGGTCAAGAGGCGGGTGTTGTCTCCGTGCTGTAGACCGATGCCTTTCACCCCTCCGCCGGTCGCCATGGTATCCAACCCGCCAAACGGAACCCCCGTCTGCGGATTCAGCGGCTGAACCGCGATCCCATCGGACGTTGCAAAGGCCAGCTCGAAATGCTGCCCGGTCCAGGAGACCACCGGTCTCGGATGCATGGCGAAGGCCCCCAGGCCAGCAAGTTCCACGATCCCCCAGCTGCCATCGCTCTTGAGGATCTGACACGCCAGGCGATAGGGTGCCGCCTGGCCGGGGTGGAAGGTGACCCAGACCGCAAGCACTGCCCCGTTGCCCACCGCCAACCGTACCCCGCCATCGGCCACGGGAGCGCTCGTCAGGCTTCTCAATCCGCCTTCGAGCGGAGAGACGTAGACCGGTCCGCTCGTCTGCACCGAGGCGTCGCCGCTCGTCGCCGTGACGAAGGTCTGGCCGTACCCGATCGCCGTGAAAAGCCCGCTCGCCGTGATGCTCCCCACGGCCGGAGCCGACGTGGACCAGCTCACCCCGGGCTCGGAGATGGCCGCTTCCGACGCGCCGATGGCCCTCACCTTGAACGGCAGCGTATCTCCCTGCCGGAGAATGACCGGAGTGGCCGTCTCGATCTCCAGCCGCTCGATCACCTGAAAGGAGGCCGGGTTGGCGCTGGGAACCAAGCCCACCTTGACCTGGAGCGGTCCCGTGGTCGCATTTACCGGGACCCGAGCCCGGATCACCGTGTTGGACTCCCTCACAACCTCCACGGCCTCGATCCCGTTGAACTGCACCACAATCGGAATCCCCTCCGAGGCCCCGAAGTTCGTCCCCTCGATCCGAACCCATGTCCCCGGGGCGCCGCTGCTCGGTTCGAGCCGCTCGATGCTGGGGACCTTCAAGGTGAGGGCGATCGCCCCCGCCTGCGCCTCCTGGTCGGGTTTGACCTCGAGCGCGGGAATCTCGCCCCGGCCCAGGAAGCGATTTTCGGCGAGCAGGCGGAAGGAGCCCGCCGCGACGTTGATGAGGCGGAAGTTCCCGCCCGCATCCGTCTTGGCCACGTAGCTGGTCCCGGGGATATAGACGTCGGTGCCGGTGAACTCCGTGACTTGCGGATCGTTTGGAGCCGTCACGCGTCCCACGATGTGACCGGTCGGCCGCAAGTCCAGCCTCCCGACGTCCGTCTGGGCGTTGGGGCGAACCGCGACGCCCATGAGAATCGCCTTGCGCCGATCATCCTTGACGGCCTCCAGGTTGAGATCGCCTTCGGGCGGATTGACGAAGGCAAAGCGGCCCTGATCGTCCGTGGTGACCTGGGTGGTGATCGGCCCGTCGGAGGCCGCGGCGACGGTCAGCGGGGTCGCGTTGGTGAAGGGCGTGGCATTGGTGAAGGTGGCCCTGACGGTGACTCCCGATGCCGGCTGACCGTCCAGGAAGACCTGACCCTTGAGCGGGGCGGGAGTCTGGGGAGGCGCTCCCCAAGGCCAAGGACAGCCCGTGAGCCCGACGAGCATGAGGAGGGCGAGGATCAGGTGGCGTGGGGCTCGACGGTCCAGCATGGATCACCCTCGTCTCTTGCAACCGTTCGGAAACCAGACGTTTCACCGGGCTCTGGGGCTTGCCCCCCTTCCATCCTAGCGAGCTAGCGGGCCTTGGGCTTCAGCGAATCCGCACAAAGGATCTGGAGGGAAGGCGCGGCCGTCAAGCCCGCCAGATCCAGGCGCGCTCCCAGCCGCTCGAAGAGGGCGATCGCCTCCCCCAGCATCGCCTCCGCCTCCGCATAGCTCCCCTCGGCCCGCAGCAGCCGCGAGCGCAGCACCATCGCCCGCGCCCGCTCCAGCGGATGGGAAAGACCTTCGAGCACCCGCTGGGCCTCCGCAATCTCCGAGCGTGCCCCCGCCATGTCGCCCCACTCCAGAAGCAACTGCCCCCGCAGGCGGTGGACGATCGCGCGCTGGAGCGGATTGCGATCGAACTGGGAGAGGCCCAGCGCCTTGGCCAGCTTGACCTCCGCCTCGGGGTAGCGCCGGGCCTCGAGCGCAATGCGACCGAGCGCCTGATACGCCTCCGCCAAGAGCTCGCGCTCGCCAATCTCCTCGAGGATCTCGACCCCCTCCCGGATGAGCCGTCCCCCCTCATCCAGGTCTCCGCGCAGGGCCAGGACCCACCCCAGGGCGCAGCGTGACGCCCCGATGCCGAAACGATCGCCCAGCTTCTCGCGGATCCCCTGGGCGTCGCGATGGTGCTGCTCGGCCGCATCCAGATCCCCGCGCCGCGCCGCCAGATCCCCCAGGTTGTTGCGGACCGCGGACCCGCGGGCCAACTCTCCGATCCGCTCGTAGAGCCTCAAGCTGCGCTGGTACATCCGCTCCGCCGCCGGCCAGTCCCCGAGCTCCGTGAGCGCCATGCCGAGGTTGTTGAGACTCGACGCGATACCGAAGCGATCCCGGCGCTGCATGCGCCATCTCAGCGCCTCGCCATGGGATCGGACGGCGTCGCTCCACCGACCGAGCCGATCATAGGCGACCCCCCGCAAGCTCAACGCCATCGCCTGGGCTTCAGCGTCCGCGGCGGGGCTGCGAAGGACCTGGCAGCAAACCTCGAGGCATGCGTCATGGTCGCCTTGCCTCAAGGCGAGCCAGGCCAGGTCGAGTTGGACCCGGCAGCGCAACGCCTCGTCCGGCGCTTGCCGGATCGCTTCGCCGTAATGCGTGGCGGCTTGCGCGTAATCCCCTTTGCGCTCGTATAAGTTGCCAAGGGTTCGCTCGGTTTGAGCGATCGCCAAGGGCTCGACGAGCATGTCGCGGGCCTCGCATGCCGCTTCCAAGGCCGGAGCGTAGTTGCCCAGAACCGCTTCCGACTCCGCCAGGCTGCGGAGCAGGTCGGCCCGGGGCGAGGGCGCACCCGCCGCGTCGTCGGGCGAAATCGAGAGCGCCTGGCGCAAGTACAGACAGGCCTCGGCATGGGCCGCGCGGCGCTGTGCCCGCATGGCGGCTTGCTGAAGCAAAGGAACGGCCCGATGCGCATCCCCGGCAAGCCGGTAATGGCGCGCCAGCACTTCGACTCCGGCGCTGTGCCCCTCGAGGACCTCTGCGATCCGCTGGTGCAGGGCACGGCGCTGGCTCAGGAGCATCGTTTGGTAGGTCACTTCCTGGACCAGGCTCTGAGCAAAGTACCACCTGCCGTCCGCTCCCCGGTGCAAAAGGTCGCGCCGCGCAAGCTCCGCGAGCGCCCCGTCCAGGTCCGGGCTTTCGAGAAGGGTGGTGAGCATCTCGACGGTGAACGTCCCCTCGAGGGCGGCAGCCGCCTGCAAGACCTCGCGGTGAGGCCGCGTGAGCTGATCCAGGCGCGCGGCGAGGATGGCGTTGATGCTCGTGGGAAGCCCGTCGCTCTCGCGCGGCTCCGCGAGCCAGCGGCCGGCCTTGCGCTGGAGGATGCCGGCGTCGATCCAGCCATGGACGAGCTCGCGCAGAAACATCGGGTTACCCTCCGCGCGCGCCAGGGCGGCCTCCAGGAGCCGCCGGGCGCTCGGTTCGAGCGCGTCGCGGCTGGCCTTCAGCTCTGCCAGGATGAGCTGCCAAGCATCTCCCACTGCCAGGGGACCCAGCGCAAGCGTCAGCGGGGAGAGCCAGGGCGAGGGAGAGAGAGGCATCGGCTCCCGCAGCTCGCAGACCACCGCAAGCGTCCCCCCATCCAGGCGTCCGGCCAGTTGCGAGAGCCATGCCGCGGAGTCCGCGTCGATGCGATGCAGATCTTCGAGGAGCAGGATCAGCGGAGCCTCCATGCGCGCGATCACGCCCGCCAGCGCCTCCCGTGCCGCCAAGGAGTCTCCCCCCTCGCCCCCGAGGAGGAAGGCGAGCTTGCGGCTCGTCGATTGGGCCTGGGGCACGGCCCGGGCTTCAAGGCCGGCCTCGAGACGGTCGAGGTGATCGCCCTCCACCATGGGGGCCATCAAGCCCTCGACGATCTGGCGGAGCAGCGACAAGGGCGTCTCGGCATGGTAGGTCTGTCCGCGGGCCTCGATCACGAGGCGGCGGGGATCGGGCGGCAAGGTGGCGATCGCCTCTCGGGCGAGCCGGCTCTTGCCCGTTCCCGCTCCGCCCGTGAGCATGATCCACTGGGGAGTGCCCTTGGCCGCAGCGTGGAGGGCCGTGTGAAGCTGAGCGAGCTCCGTGCCCCTGCCCACGAACGGCGGTCGATCGGCCTGGGGTGGGGCCTCCAGCAAGGGCCCCCTGAGTTCGTAGGCGTAGACCGCCTCTTGCCGCCCCTTGACGAAGAGCTTTCGGGCGGATTGATAGCTGAAGGCATGCGCGGTGAGACGGTAGGTCTGCCCGGAGACCAGGATGCTGCCCGGCTCGGCCTGGGACTCCAGGCGCTGGGCCAGGTTCACGGCGTCCCCCATGACGGTGTAGTCCTGCTTTTGATCGCCGCCGATCGCTCCGGCGACCACCAGCCCGGTATTGAGGCCGATGCGCATGCGCAATCGAATGCCGGTCTCGGCCTCCAGGCGCTCGGAAAAACGCTCGGCCGCTCGCTGCATGGCGTAGGCCGCGCTCACCGCGCGCTCGGCGTCGTCCTCATGGGTGACGGGGGCTCCGAAGAGCGCCATGATGGCGTCTCCGATGTACTTGTCGACGATGCCCCCGAAGCGGTAGATGGGCTCGGAGAGGGCCTTGAAACAGGCGTTGATGATCTCGGTCAGGCGCTCGGGATCGAGGGTCTCGCTCAAGCGGGTGAAGCCGGAGACGTCGGCGAAGAGGACCGTGACGACGCGGCGATCGCCGCTGGCGAGCGGAGTGGTGGGCCTTCCGCAGCGGCTGCAGAAGTTCGCCTCCCGTTCGTACGCGTGACCGCAAGAATTGCAGCATGCCATGAGCGTCCTCTCCTCGAACGAGGGTCCGCGATCTCCCCTCTTTACCCCCGGAAGCGGCCTCCCGGCGAGACCGCTCGGCGTCGCAGCCGTCCGCCCCCCCCCCTGAGAGAGCTCGGAACTTCCAGCCGGCCGGCGCCAAGTTTCAGCTTGCCATGGCCAGCGAGCAAGCGGAACGGGCAAGCTCGCCAAGGCTTCTCGTCGAAAGCGAAGGCCCGGCTCGATGACGAGCCGGGCCCCGGGTCGCCGCGCCTGCGGCGTTCGTCACAGGCCGCGAGACGACGCGACGCGCGCTAGAAGCCCCAGTGCGCGGCAACGCCCAAGGAGGGCGCCGTCTGGGCGAGGTTGAGCCCCAGACCGGTGTTGAAGCCGACGAAGGCATCCGCCAGGAACGTCGGGGTGAAGGCATAGCGAACGCCGAGGTTGGTCTGCGTGATCGTGCCGGTGACCCCCGTCAGGCCGATGTTGGTATCGGCGATGACGTGGAAGGCCGGTCCGAGGGCCAAATCCGCCCCTCCGCCGACGGCGAAGAAGTTCGAGGGCGTCGGGATGGCTCCCCCGGGCAGGAGCGCGGCCGGCTGGAAGACTCCGAGGTTGTAGTTCGGGTAGAGCGACAAGCCGAAGTAGCTATCCATGCCGAAGGGGAAGACCTTGGAAATCGGCACCCCGAGCTGAAGTCCCAGGTTCGGGACGCCGTTGGGATCCACGGTGAGGATGCCGCCGGCCAGGCCGGACAGCGAGGCGAAGGCACCCATGTCCTCTTGCAGGAATCCCCACTTACCCGCCATGTTCAGGCGTCCGGCCCACGTGGGCCCCATGTTCAGGCCGCCGATGCCCATGTCGAGCTGGAAGTTCTCCGTGATGCCCAGCTGCGTGCCGAGCTGAACGGAGTTGGCCGAGGTGCCGGCGCCGATCCCCGGGACTCCGAGGAAGCCCGAGCCGCCGCCGAGCAGGACGCCCGTGGAGACGATGTTGTTGCCGATGCCGAGCGTCTGGGCACGCGGCACCGTGAACAAGGTGGTCGGACCGTAACCGACCATGCCCAAGCTGGCTCTTGGCTGGACGATTCGCCCGGACGTGCGCATCTGAGCTTCGGCCGGCAGCGAGAGCAACAATCCCAAGCTCCCTGCCACGCCGACTGCGAGTAGCTTCTTGCCCCGCATGGTCTCCTCCTTCCGAACCGATACCGCGGACCGCATGGTTACGGTTCGTGAAGAACGTAGCACGGGCGCGACTTCGGGACAACGCATCCTAGATTGCGTCGCGTCAGGACAGCGGCGCTTTCACACCCACAGCCGCAGACGCTGCACCACAGCCGCCTTCCGCTGAGGCCCGGGTGGGGGGTTATAATGGAGGCCACTCACGTGAAAGGAAACCCATGGCTGACCCGACACCCCCGGACCCTCCCTCCAAGGGCCCCCGTTCCCGCGGAATGGCATGCGAAGCATGCCAGAAACCCTTCCCTTCGGATTATCGCTACTGCCCCCACTGCGCTCGGACCCTCCGGGAGCACGACGCCACCTTGGAGGATCACCTCGGAATGGGACTACCGGGTCGCTTCAACTGGAAACTCATCCTCGCCCTCGCGGTCCTCTTGATCGCCATGACGACGCTGGGCGTCTGGCGCCTGAGCCAGATCCCCGCCGTGGCCCCCTCGGAGCCCGCTCCGCGAGCCGCCCAGACGACCGTCGAGCAGCGCTTCACCTCCGATCTCGCCAAGCTCGGCTACGAGGTCCGATTCAAGGGCTCGGATCGCGTGATCGTCGAGATGCCGCGCGCGCGCTGGGATGAACTGGGAACCGAAAGCCGCTTCGCGCGCCATGCCCTGGTTGGCGACTTCCGCCGGGCCCTGGCCGCCCAGCAGCGGGACCTCAACGATCCCACCGAGTACCGGATCGAGGTCCGGGAAACGGAGACCGGTAAACTGCTGGCCGAGGAAACCGATTTCAACCTGAAGGTCTACCCCTAATGAGCACTGCCCTTTCGATCCAAGGCCTCGTCAAGCGCTACGGCGACTTCACGGCGGTCGACCACCTTTCCCTCGACGTCCCCGAAGGCGAGTTCTTTGGCTTCCTGGGACCCAACGGCGCCGGCAAGACCACCACGATCAACGCGATCGTGGGCCTGGTCACCTTTCAAGAAGGAAGCATCCGGGTTTGCGGGCACGACGTCACGTCCGATTACCGCAAAGCGCGCGCATGCATCGGCCTCGCGCCTCAAGAGTTCAACTTCGACCGCTACCTGACGATCCGCGAGGTCTTGATCTACACGGCCGGCTACTTCGGCATGCCCGCCGCCGAGGCCAAGATCCAGGCCGATCGGATGCTCAAGCAGTTCGAGCTCACCTCCAAGCGGGATCAGGACTTCACCAAGCTTTCCGGCGGCATGAAGCGCCGCCTGAGCCTTGCGCGCGCGCTGGTGCACCGGCCCCGCGTGCTGATCCTGGACGAACCGACCGCCGGCGTGGACGTCGAGTTGAGGCTCGAGCTCTGGGATGCCCTGTCGACCCTCAATCGCGAGGGCCTGACGATCATCCTGACCACCCACTACCTGGAAGAGGCGCAGCACCTCTGCAAGCGCATCGGCATCATCAACCACGGCCGCCTGGTGGCCCTGGATCAGACTGACGCCTTGATCGCTGGCCGCAGCCAGGAACGCCTCGTCCTGGAATTCGAAGCCCCCCTGCGGGAACTGCCCGAAGGACTGCGCGCGCTGGGTCCCGTCTGGAACCCGGAAAGCCGCGAGGTTTCCTTCTCCGAGGCGGAGGCCAAGGACTTGCCCCGGATCCTCGCCGCGTTCGAGGCCCAGGGCGATCGCCTCACGCACGTGGACGTCCAGCGCAAGACCCTGCAAGACGTCTTCCTCGAACTGACGGCCCGGAGGGAGAACCCATGAACCTGATCGGCTTCCAAACCCTGGTCACGCGCGAGATCAAGCGGACCTTCCGGATCATCAACCAGGTGATCTGGCCCCCCCTGGTCTCGACGCTACTGTACCTCTTCATCTTCGGCATCTCCCTGGGACAGCGGATCAAGGACATCGACGGAGTCCCTTACCTCGAGTTCCTGATTCCCGGCCTCATCATCATGAGCGTGGTCGAGTCCTCCTTCAGCGAAAGCTCCGCCTCTCTCTTCCAGGGACGCTTCACCAACAGCATCCAGGAGCTGCTGGTGGCCCCGCTTTCCTACCTGGAAATGGTCCTCGGCTACGTGGTCGGCAGCGTCCTGCGCGGGCTGATCATCGGAAACCTCATCATGGCCCTCGGCTGGGTGGTCGTGGGAGTCTCCCCCGCCAACTGGGGGCTCTACCTGCTCTTCATGGTGCTCATCTCGGCCTTCTTCTCGTGCCTGGGCCTGGTGATGGGGCTCGTCGCGGAGAGCTGGGACCAGCTCTCCATCCCCACGACCTTCGTCATCACCCCGCTGGTCTTCCTGGGAGGCGTTTTCAACGCGCCGCGCCTGCTGCCGGAAAACCTCCAGCCGTTCATCAGCGCCAATCCGCTCTACTACCTGATCGACGGCTTCAGAGGCAGCATGCTCGCCGACTGGCAGGCGCCGGTCCTTCAGGAGCTGGCCTTCCTGGTCCTGCTCACGACCTTCGGGTTGGTCCTGGCGATGACCCTCTTCCGGCGGGGCTACAAGCTGCGGGCCTAGCCCTCTCGGGCACGCGAAGCGCCAGGCCTTGCAAGGTAATAAAGGCGGACCCGCCCCGGCTAGGGGGCGGGTTTGCTTGCTTTGGGCCCGATTGGGTAGAATATACTCGGATGCCTGTTCCGGTGCCGAGGCGTCCATGACGACTGCGAGGCAAAGACGCCTGCAATCCAGGCACGTTTCGCATGCGGGAGTCGACCATGAACCCAGTCGCTGTCAGTTATCAGCTTCGGGAGGCCACTGAAAGTGACCGCCCCGAGATCAATGCCATCTACGCCACGCTCGGCTTCATGCCGTGGGATCCGGGCCAGGATCAGCTTTTGGTCGCCGTCGTCGGCGATCGCCTCGTCGGCTGCGGCCGCCTGCACCGCTACCCGGAGGCCATCGAGCTGGGCGGCATGTACGTCCACCCCAATTACCGCGGCCAGGGCATCGCGCGAAAGGTCCTCGAATCGCTCGTCGAGCTGCTCGGCAAAGAGACCTGCTACTGCATGCCCTTCGACCACCTGATCCAGTTCTACGAGCAATTCGGCTTCGTCCGCTGCCCGGAGGAAGGCTTGCCGCCGATCATCGAGGAAAAGGCCGCCTACTTCCGCGACGTCTACATGCACCCGACCATCCTCATGGTCCGGCGCTAACGACGCCACCACGACCAACGAAGCGCCTGCGGCTACCCCACAGAATTGCGGCTACCCCACAGAATTGCGACGCCCCCCAGCAGGGCGGCTCAATCCCGGAGGATCGCCTCGGCCATCGTCATGAGCGTCGAGCGAGCCCCGGCCTCATCGTCCGCCTTTGCCCGCGCAACGGCCTTGCCCGTCAGCGCCAGCAAATCCGTCCCCTCGTCGCTCAAGAGCGCCTGGTACTGCTCCTCGGCTTCCGCGGTCCGGCCGCTGCGCCCCAGCAGCCACGCCAGGTTATGGCGAGCCTCCCGCCAGTCGGGCCTCAACCTCAGGGCCTCCGTAAAGCTGGCGATGGCCGCGTCGTCCCGCGACAGCTCGGAGTAGGCCACCCCCAGCCCGAAATGCGCCAGAGGCCAATCCGGCCGGCTCATGGCCACTTCCAGGTAGGCCTCGAGAGCCGCTTCGGCTTGCCCCTCCGCCGCCAGCAGGTTGGCCAGGTTGAGCCGGATGGCGTCGTCTTCGGGGGAGAGCATGACGCCTTGCGTCAAGGCTTCCAGGGCCTCCTCGGTCCGAGCGGAGTTGGCGAGCAAGACGCCCAGCGAATTCCAGGCCGGAGCGAAGCCGGGTTCTCGCTCGATCACCATGCGGAAGCTCTGCATCGCTTCCTCATCCAAGCCCTGCTGGGTCTGGAGCATGCCGAGCTGGAACCATGCCGCGGTGAAGTCCGGGGCCAGCGTGACGCAGTTCCGGTACTGGAGGAGGGCATCAGAGCCATGGCCCAGCTTCTCGTAGACCATGGCGAGCCGGTGGCGGAGCTTGGGGCTCGCCGGCTCCAGCTCGATGGCCTGTTCGAAAGCCGCGAGGGCGCCGCGCAGGTCCCCCATGGCCTCGAGGACCGCGCCCAGGAGCACGGGACCGTTGGGATTGGATGGCAAGGCCTCGCAGGCCTTCTTCAAAAGGGGAAGGGCTTCCGCAAAGCGTCCCGCCTCGGCGTGCGCCTTCCCTTCCCCGATGTAGCGCGCGAAATCGACCGCCGACATCAGCGGTCACCGAAGGCCGACACTCCGCCATCCAGGGCGTTGAGGGGGATCCCCGTCGAGGCGGCCGTGGCAGCGAGCCGCATCTGGCCCGCCCGGGTCTCCAGCTCCACGGCGATCTGCGCGAAGGAAGCATCCTTGATGGTCGAGCCGAGGACGCGGGCTTCGCGGGCGGCGATCGCCGCCTCGTCCGCGAGCTTGGCGTAAAGTTCCGCCGCCTTCTCCACTCCCTGCAAGCCCTTGGCCTTCTCAGCGATCGTCATGACCTTGGCGCCGAGCCGCTCGGCCTGGGCGACCGCCGCGGCTCCCAGCTTATTGCTCTTGGCGGCAGACATGGCCGCCTTGCCCACGTCTCCCAGGAGGTCGAGCACTTTCTGGGCCGCCGATGCGGCCTTGGTGGCCACTCCTGCGATCCGCGAGCCCTTGACCGCCGTGGTCGCCGCCGTGACGGCCTTCTGGAGGCGCGAGGCCTTGGCGACGTCATCGGCCACCGCGGCCACTTTCGCCATGTCGTCCACCACGGAGGCGGCCTTGCCGGCGCTCGAGACTCCCTTGGCCGCAGCGTTGGCCTCGCCCGCGCCAATCAGCAGCGAGCCTACGTCTACCAGCAAGCGTCCGGGGATCTCGCCCCACTTCCCTTCCCTGATGGCCGTCTGGTAGCCCGCCGTCAGGCCGTTCCAGACTCCGACCGCGTAGCGCTTCTCCTCGTCGAGGATCTCCGAGAAGCTCTTGCCCTGCACGGCCTGGATGCCCACGTGAATCAGGTTCGGAGGAGAGAAGGGGATATGGGCGGCCAGGCCCCACAGCCCCTTGAGGGTCTGGATGGGATGGGCCACGGCATTCACGATGCCGCCGACCATGTCCCCCACCGCCTTGAGGGCGCCGCCGGCGACCTGCACCTGGAAGCGGCCGAAGCCCGTGAAGAGTTTGACCAGCGGGTTGTTCCCCGTCGCCGTCTCGACCTTCTTGGCCGCCTCGTCCACCTTGGCCTCGGCCCCGTCGATGAGCTTGTCCCACCAGGACTTCTGCGGCTCTCCGATCCCCGGGGCCGCCGTCGTGCTCGGGTTGTAAACGGATCCGTAGGTCGGGACCTCGAGGTCGTCACCCCACTTCAGGCCCGGCATCTCGTAGGTCTCGCTCCAGAGCCCCGTGGTGGAGGGGGCTTGCGCCCCGGCGCTCTGCGTCTCAGCGCTCTGCGCCTTGGCGACGGTCGAGGAGAGCTGGGTCTGATCGCTGGGATCGGGCGCCTGCGAAGCGGTCTTGTTTTGAATCAAGAGTTCGTCTGAAAGGCGGATGAGCTGTCCCGCCTGCAGCTTGCCCTCTGCCGTGGTCTGCGCAGCCTTCGCGATCTGGGCCTCGGGCACATTGAAGCGGCGCGCCAGGTCGGGGATGGTGTCGCCGGGCTTGATCGTGTAGAGCATCGCGGGTCCCTCCGGGGAGCGCCTGCGGCAGCAGACGAGGAGAACAAAGAAGTCACTGTTCGTTTCTTACCCAGCAGGCGGGAGTTCCATGCATGGAGAAACGGGGAGGAGGCGGGGAACTCCCGCCTCCTCGCGCCAGGTTGGGTCTTCGTTACTGGGCCGAGCCCGAGGCCGCCTCGGTAGGACGGGGGGTCGGAGCCGCCAGGGGCGGCTCGGCGTGGATCCGCGTCCACGTGTCGACCTTGTACGCGCTCAGGAGGTAGACCTTGCCGTCCGAGCCCTGGGCGTAGTAGGCCGAGCCCAGCGGGTTCTTGGCCCCGATGACCATCTTGGCTTTCTGGGGCTCCTTCTCGGTGCCGAGCGCGAGCTCGAGCTGCGGCGCGTCGAAGCCGTAGGCCGCGGGATCCGAGACGGAATCCTCGACCTTGCGCTCCGCCTTGAGGGTCAAGGCGTCGTTGAGCGGCCCATCGAACTGCCAGGTCTCGAGGTCGCGTTCCGGCTGCGTGGAGAGTTTCCACGCCCCCTCGATCGACCCGCTGGCAGGCGCCTTCTGGAAGACGACCTCACCCTTGGGAGTCTTCAGGCTAAAGCGGTTGAACTCCTTGGCTTTGTCCCCGTCGTACTGCCAGACGGTGACCTCGTTGGAATCGACCGGAGCGGGCTTGGGGGCCTCGACGAAGTAGACGTACGCGCCGAGTCCCGCCGCGACCGCCACCATGGCGGCTGTTGCTTTCCAGTTCATCATGCCCTCCTGCGGCGCCACCAGATCATGCCGCCGATGAAGACCAGGAGCGCCGGAGCGCCGGCCACCGAGGTCCAGAAGACCGCGTTGATCTGGTTGCCCATCATCTCGATGGTCTTGGGAGTCAGGTCCTTCGCGGGGATCGACACCAGGGCGTCTTCCTCGGCAAGCCAGTTAAGGCTCTTGAGGAAGAGATCGCCGTTGGAGAGTTCGCTGTTGTAGAGGCGATCCGCGGCGAATTGCGCGGTTCCCACGACGACCATGCGAGTCTGCTTCTTCTCGGCCTCGGTGGATCCGCTGGCCGCCGGGGGGGTGGCGGGTTTCTGATCCAGCATGAGGGCGTAGGCCAGCGTGAGCGGGCCCTTGGCGTCCTGGCCGGCATCGAAGCCGATCTCGCGGCTCATGAGGTTGGTTTCGCCCCAGGCCTCGGGGGAGGTCTCGACGATCGACCAGGCGGTCACGCCGTCGGGCATCTTCTCCGCCTGCATGAGCGAGCGCGACATCGGGTAGGCCGTGGCCTGGATGCCCTGGGTGATCGCGTGGTGCGGGTAGCGCAGGGCCACCGGCATGGCCGGCTCGTAGTTGATGTTCGCACGCGGATCGACCACCAGGTCGTTACGGGCGGTGATGCCGAGCTGCTTCAGCCAGTCCTCCATGCCCGTCCGCTTGTCGGAGAGCATGGCGTAGACCCGGCCGCCCTGCTCGACGTAGGCCTTCAGGACGTCCACTTCCTGGCTCATTAGCGCGGATTGCGGGCCGGCGATGACGACCACCGCCGCGTCGGCGGGGACTTCCTTCTTGCCGAGCAGCGACAGGTTCTCGGTCCGGTAGTTCTGCTTGGTGAGGGCGTTCTTGGCCTGGAAGAGCTCCTGCTCGCCATGGCCTTCGAGGAAGTAGACGACCTTTTGCTTGTCCTGGGTCAGCTTCAGGAGGCCGGCGGTGAAGTCCTGCTCGGTGGAGCCGGTGACTTCGACCTTCTTCGCGCCCTGGGTCAGGAAGATCTGGCCGTAGCGCAAGTTGGGGCCGGTGTTGAACTCGGTGGCGAAGCTGCGAGCTTTCGAGGGCTCGCGGTCCGGGTCGATGGTCTCGAACTTGAGCTGCTTGGAGCGGTAGGTGTACTCCTGCCAGAGCTCCTTCATCTGCTGGACCTGGGGATCGCCGGGGCGGACGAGCATGACGACCTTGGTCTCGGCCTTGAGATTGGCGAGGATCTTGCGCGTCTGCTCGGAGAGGGAGTACTGCTTGTTCTCGGTCACGTCCAGGCGCTTGTGGTACTTGGCTCCGACGTAGTTCAGGAGGCCGAGGACGGCGAGGAAGGCGATCGAGAAGACCAGGGTGTTGGCTCCGCCTTGCGCTTTCTTGTTGCGGGCGAGGTCCATCAGGAACTCGCGGCTCTGCCAGGCGGCGCCGAGCGCGTAGAGGCCGACGCCGACCCAGCCCGCGAGGCGCAGGCCGTTGGCGACGCTGAAGGGGATTTCCTTGGGGAAGTAGGTTCCGGCGAGCGCTCCGGCCAACAAGAGGACGGAGAGGCCGCCGACGGCCGTGATGGCCCAGTCCAGGAGGGATTTCTTATTCTTCACGACTTACCTCCACCGGTAGACTTCGACCGACCGGATGGTCAGGAAGAGGGAGCCCACGATGAAGCTCAGGTAGTAGATGATGTCCGAGGAATCGATCACGCCGCGCAGGAGGTTCTCCTGGTGCTGGAGCAGCGACAGGTACTCGAAGACCTGACCCATGGGCTGGCCCACCACGGCGCCGGCCGAGGGCAAGAGCCAGATCAGCAGCGAGAGCGCGAAGGTGGCGACCGCGGCGATGACCTGGTTGTTGGTCCAGCTCGAGGTGAGCAGGCCCACGGCCATGAAGGAGGCTCCCAGCAGATAGATGCCGAGGTACCCGGTGACGATGGTCATCCAGTCGGGCTTGCCGAGCCACGCCAGCGTGATCGGGTAGAGGGCGGTGAGGAGCATGAGGAAGGCCAGGTAGAGCAGGCACGAGAGGTACTTGCCGAGCACGATGTCGCGGTCGGTGACCGGGCTGGTCATGAGCATCTCGATGGTGCCGCGCTGGCGCTCTTCGGCCAAGAGCCGCATGGTGAGGGCCGGCGTGATGAGCAGGAAGACGACGTTGAGGTTGGCGAACAGGCCCCGAAGCGAGGCTTCGCGAGTGTGATAGAGGATCAGCGAGAACAGGTAGCCCGAGACGAGCATGAAGAGGGCCGCGACCACGTAGGCCACGGGCGAGACGAAGTAGGCTTTCAGCTCGCGTTGGGCGATCGCCCAGATCTTAGCCATGGGTGAGCACCTCCGGAGTATCGGCAGGGGACGAGGCAGCGGCGTCGGCGGTGGTCAGCTTGAGGAAGATCTCCTCGAGGCTGAGCCCCACGCTCTTGAGCTCCAGCAGCCCCCAGCCGCGACCCACCACCTCGGCGGCGATCCGCTCGCGCAGGTCGAGGCCGCTGGGAACGTCGAGCGAGACCCGGACGAGACCCTCGGCCTTCGGGGTGACCGAGAGGTTTGAGACGTCGGGCATGTGCTGAAGCTGGGTCAGGATCTCGGCCTGCGGCGCGCGGGCCTCGACCTCGATGCGCATGCCGCCGCGCAGCTTGCCTTCGAGCTCCTCGGGCTTACCCTCGGCGACGACCGTGCCCTGGTTGATGATGAGCACCCGGCCGCACGTCACCTGGACCTCGGGCAGGATATGCGTGCTCAGGATCACCGTATGGTCCTGAGCGAGGCCCTTGATCAGCTCGCGGATCTGGATGATCTGCTTGGGGTCCAGGCCGTTGGTCGGCTCGTCGAGCACCAGGACCTTGGGCTTGTGAACGAGGGCCTGAGCCAGCCCCACGCGCTGCTGGAAGCCCTTCGAGAGGTGGGCGATCAATTTGTTGGGGACCTCGGTGAGGAAGCACCGGGCGATCACCTCGTCGACGGCGGCCTTGACGTCGCGTCCGGGGACGCCGCGCAGCTTGGCGGCGAAGGCCAGGTAGTCGCGCACGCTCATCTCGGGGTAGACAGGGGGATTCTCAGGAAGGTAGCCGATCAGGCTCTTGGCCTTGATGGGATCCTTGGCCATATCGAACCCGCCGACCATGACGCGACCGGCCGTCGGGGTGAGGTAGCCGGTCAGCATCTTCATGGTGGTCGATTTGCCCGCGCCGTTGGGGCCGAGGAAGCCCAGGATCTCACCTTGCTTCACGTCGAAGGTGACGTCCCGGACGACGGTTCGGTCCGCGTAGCGCTTGGACAGATTCTCAATCACGATCATGTCCGCTTCACTCCTTGTTGCTAAGGTCCTTCCCGCCGGCCTGCGCGCGGCGCGCATGGGGCCGGCTGGGCATTATGCCCGGGAGCGCGGCCCCATGCGGCCGCGTTCGCCGGGGAAGGTGGGGTCGGGACGAAACGCCCCAACCGCTATTGACCCTTTCGGGGTGGCTTGGTTCCCTGTTTCGATGAAAAAAATCGGGGGCTTTGCGCGGCAAAGCCTCAAGCGATCTAAGCCCGCTTGCTGGGTATTTTATCATGCCCTCCGAGCATACCCGGAGGGCGGCACATCGTTACGGGGCGAGCGGGCCTCGCAGGGAGGCGCGCTCGGCGACGGCCGGCAAACGCCCCACGGCCTCCTGGCGGGACGCCAGGGCCCACGCGGAGGGAGCCGGGGCTCCCTGAACCGCGACGGGCTGTTCCAGGACGACGGAGAGCGCGGCGGCGATCGCCGCGAGTTCGGCTTCGGTCGGCAAAATAATCCTCGTTCCCTATCTTGCCCCCCCTTGACGGGGGGGCGGGGCGAAGCCCCGGGGGGTGTTAGCCGGCGTAGCCACGGCGTTCCTCGTTTCCAAGGAACCTGGGATCAGTGACACCCCCCTGGCTTCGCCAGTCCCCCCGTCGAGGGGGGACCTGACAACGTATTCCCCTGCGGGGATTAAAGGGGAATATTCCCGTGCTTGCGCCGGGGGCGCTCAATCCGCTTGTTCTTGAGCATGGCAAGCGCCTCGGCGAGCCGCGGACGGGTCTCCGCCGGGTCGATGATATCGTCGAGGAAGCCGCGCTCGGCCGCGATGTAGGGATTGGCGAAGCGCTCGCGGTACTCGGCGATCATCTCGTCCTTGTGCGCGGGATCGGAGGCGATTTCGCGGCGGTACAGGATATTGGCCGCGCCTTCGGCGCCCATGACCGCAATTTCGGCCGAAGGCCATGCCAGGTTGACGTCCGTGCGGATATGCTTGGACCCCAGCACGTCGTAAGCGCCCCCGTAGGCCTTGCGGGTGATCACGGTGATCATGGGAACCGTGGCCTCGCAGTACGCGTAGAGCAGCTTGGCGCCATGCCGGATGATCCCGCCGTACTCCTGGGTCTTGCCGGGGAAGTAGCCGGGCACGTCCACGAACGTGAGGATCGGGATGTTGAAGGAGTCGCAGGTGCGCACGAAGCGCGCGCCCTTGACCGAGGCGTTGATGTCGAGCGTGCCCGCCATCTCCTTGGGCTGGTTCGCGACGATGCCCACGGTCTCCCCGTTGATGCGGCCGAAGGCCGTGATCAGGTTGGGGGCGAAGCGGGGCATGATCTCGAAGACCTCGCCGTCATCCATCACCAGCTCGAGGATATCCTTCATGTCGTAGGGTTTGTTGGGCTGCTCGGGGATGAGCTCCCGCAGGCGCTCCTCGACGCGATCCGCCGGATCGGCGGTGGGCACGAGCGGAGGCGTCTCGAGGTTGTTGTCGGGCAGGAAGGAGAGCAGGTAGCGGATGTTCGCCAGGCAGTCCTCCTCGCTGGGGTAGCTGAGGTGGGAGACGCCGCTGATCCGGCCGTGGACGGAGGCTCCGCCCAGGTCCTCGAAGGTCACTTCCTCGCCGGTGACGGTCTTCACGACGTCGGGACCGGTGATGAACATGTAGGAGGAGTCCTCCACCATGGCCACGAAGTCGGTCATGGCGGGGGAGTAGACGGCTCCGCCGGCGCAGGGCCCCATGATGACCGAGATCTGGGGAACGACGCCCGAGGCCTGGACGTTGCGCCAGAAGACCTCGGCGTAGCCGGCGAGGCTCTCGACGCCTTCCTGGATCCGGGCGCCGCCCGAGTCGTTGAGGCCGATCACGGGAGCGCCGTTCTTGACGGCCATGTCCATGATCTTGCAGATCTTCTCGGCGTGGACCTCTCCGAGGGCTCCGCCGAAGACGGTGAAGTCCTGGGAGAAGACGTAGACCAGGCGGCCGTCGATGCGGCCGTAGCCGGTGACGACGCCGTCTCCGGGGATCCGCTTCTCGGGCATGCCGAAGTTCTGGGCCCGGTGGACCCGGAAGCGGTCGATCTCCACGAACGACCCTGGGTCGAGGAGGAGGTCGAGGCGCTCACGGGCAGTGAGCTTGCCCTTGGCGTGCTGTTTGGCGATCGCCGCCTCGCCGCCGCCCAGTGCTGCTTCGTCGGTTCGGCGCTTGAGTTCTGCCAGTTTGGATTGCATGCCGCGATTCTCTTCCTTGGCTCGGGTCAGGTTCGTCATGGCTAGTGGTGGTGATCCATTTCCTGGATCCAGCGGATCATCTTCTCGGCCGCGGGGAAGGAGCCGCCCTTCTTCTGGATGGCGTCCTGAAGATTTTCCACGGCGTCGTGCATGCCGTCGTGACCGCCGAGCTCGACGGCCTCGATCAGCTTCTCGCGAACGCCCTTCTCACCGAAGGCCAGCAGCGCCAGCGCGTGGTTGTAGCGCCCCTGAGCCGTGTTCTTGGCTTCCTTGGCGTAGCGGATGGCCGGCTCCTTGTTGCCCAGGAGAATGTTGAGCCAGCTGAGGCTCACGGCGACCCGAACGTCGTTGGGGACGTCCTTGCGCAGGTCCTGGAAAAACTTCAGCACGTCTTCCAGCGCAGCTCCCGATTCGTAGAGCTTCAGGCCTTCCTCGTAGCGTTCTTCGGTGGTGGAGTTCACGGGGTCTTTCCTCGTCTTGTTGCGGGATGGGGGATTCCGTCAGAGTCACCAGTATACCCGAACGCCAAGCCGTCCGCCATGGGAAGCCTTCGAGCCCTCGCCGGAGCCTGCTGCCTCCTGGCCCGGCGAAAAAATTCTTGCGATTTGCACAGGGGGAGGGACGGTTAAACTCGGCGAGGGGCCGTGTACAATTCTAGCTAGGTAACAGCCGCGGGGTCTCCCGTATCGGGACCGCAAGCCGTCAAGTCGATCGTCATGACGCTCCGAGAAGGAGGAGTCCCTTGGCCAGTTTCCTTCCCTTTGCCGTGTTGATCATGACCGGGTCGCTCTACGCCATGGGCTGGGGCCTGAAACCGGCTCCCGTGCCCACGCCCACCCCGCTCATGACCCCGCGGCCGATCCCTCCCAAGCCTCCGGTCACCTTCCTGCCGTCCCCCAACCAGGACGAGCGCCCCTTGGGCATGGCGATCGATTGCCTCGTCATCCATGACACCGAATCGCCCGGCGTCCGGACGGCGCGCCGCATCGCCAATCACTTCCTCAATCCCAAGAGCCAGGTCAGCGCGCATTACATCATCGGCAAGGACGGCGAGGTCGTGCAATGCGTCGAGGACGAGCGCCGCGCCTGGCACGCCGGCCCCAGCAAGCTGGGCGATCGCGTCAAGGTCAACGATTTCTCCATCGGCATCGAGCTCGTCAACTCCCAGTCGGGCCACGACCCCTTCACCGATGCCCAGTACGATACGCTCAACCGCCTGGTCGCTCACCTCGTCGCCAAGTATCAGATCCCCAAGGACCGGATCGTCGGCCACAAGGACATCACCGATCGCAAGAGCAAGAACGACCCCGCCGAGAACTTCGACTGGAACCGCTTCCTCATCGGAGTCGACAGCATCCTGGGCGAGCCCTACGCCCGGAATCCCCGCCCATAGCGAGAGGGGAGGGCCGTGGCCCTCCCCTCTTAGTTTTGCCGCTAGTTCGACCAGCGGAACGGGATGTCCTCGAAGAAATACTCCGCCTTGTTGTTGAGCACCCGCGCCCGGACGGTATCTACATCCTCCACCCGGCGCGCCCCGTAATCCGTCACCGTGAACACGGTGCCGTTCGCGGCATCCGGATCCAGCGTTCCGGGCGGCAACGTCAAGATGACCGATACCTCGCGCTCCGACTTGATCGGGACCGGCAAGGCAGCGGCAGGGGGCAAAGCCTGGTTCAGGGTGATATCCCGCGGAGTGGTGCGAGCCACCGTGTCCAAGGTCACGCTGCCCGACGCGACGAGCGGCCCGCCCACCCGGGTCAGGCTTGCCACGCGCTTGTTACCGTCGCCTCCGGGATCGGCCGCGAAGTTGAGCACGTAATCATGATCCCCGATGCCGAAGTTCAGGGGATCCGACGCGTAGACGTGATAGGGAACCTCGAGACGCTTGACCTGGATGCCCGCCGGAGTGGCCGAGTAGCTCGCCGACCGCGTCAGAACGTCCGCGGCGGTCGCGCCCTGAGTATAGACCCCGCCCGCGCTCACGGTCCCCGTCGTCCGTCCCGGCAAAATGAACGGGTTCAGGCCATTGCGCACATCCGCGGCGTAGGTATGGGAATACACCGCGTAGTCCATGGTGACCAGCGAGTTCACCATGCTGACGCTGGCCAGGTTGATCGCATTGACGTTCGCGATGTTGCCGGCCACCCGGTTGCCGTACTCATCCCGGAGATCGTACTGGATGGCCGACGTGCCCGTGTTCGAGAGATGGGAGTCGAGGCCGTAGATGCGGCTGGAGGCCTTCTTCACAAAGGCCGGGTGCACGATCAGCTTGGGAGCGTTGAGCGCGGTCAAGCCGGGCTCGGCGATGGCCTGCCCCCGGGAGAGCCAGAGGCGCCAGGCCGTCGGCGTGACGGCCGCATTCGGATGGGTGGCGCGGGTGGGAGTGAACGTGACGGTTCCCGCCGCCGCGTCGATCGTCGGCGCGTAGAGGCTGAGCTTGGCGTCGTCGAAGTCCGCGGCGCGCACGATGCCAGCCTCGAGCGTCGCCGATCCGTTCACCAGGACCCGCTCGGAGGCCTGCAGGGCACTGCCGTCCACGACGCTCATGACGACCGGATCCCCGGCGATCACGGTGCGCGTGGAGTTGAGAAGGGTCGAGTTCCACTGGGGCACCTGCCCCACGGTCACGGCGACCTGGGTCGTGCCCCCCGGAATGATCGACTCGGTGGCCCCGCCCGTTCCGAAGCCCGCGCGGGTCGACGAGACATCCGTCCGCAAGGCGTCGGGGAAGACCCAGCCCACATCGACGAAATTGCGGGCAAACGTGATGAAGTTGCTGTTGGCGTTCGTCGTTCCGCTCTTCCAGATGACCAGGGGCTCGATCTCGCCGGGGTCGAAGGCCTGGTCGCCATCGCCATCGAGGAAGAAGACGTCCCGCAGGCCGTCGTAGGCGATCCGGCCGGTGGCCGCGAGCAGGCGCTCATGGCTGGAGCGGACCGTGAGGGTGAAGACGCCGGGCATGACGTTCGAGAACGTGACCTTCACGATGCCCCCGGCCTGAGAGCCGGAGAGGTAGGCATTGCGCGCGACGTACTGCACCGACTCGTTGCCGAGCGCGTCGCGCAAGCGGACCTCGATCGTGTTGATGGTGTTGCGATCGTAGGCGTACTGGACGCCACGCTCGGGGAGGGCGGGAATCGTCAAGGGGACGGTGACGTCGCCCGGCGTCTTGAGCTCGACCTTCTGCGACGAGGACTCGACGGTGGGAGGCTGCAAGGGCTGGCGTACCGCGCAACTGCTGGCCAATAGGGCCGCTGCGGCGATCGCCCCGGAGTTTCGAAGGATGGCATTCATGAGTTGACCTCCAAATACAGGCAATCGCCGCTAGTGAATGACCGTGCCGATGTCGTCGCCCGAATAAACCGGGAAGGAGAAGGTTGCTTCGACCGTTCCCGTGCCCAGGTTCGGGACATCGACGTCGATCGAGGCGGTGCTGTGCCGGTTGGTGATCAGCAGCTCGAACGAGGCCGAGACGTCTCCCGATTGCCCGGTGACGACGACGCGGCCGGGACGGTAGGCGTAGACCATGCCCCCGGTCGTGACGAACGCGACGTTCGGCATGGAGCTGCGCCAGGTCATGGCCGGGAAGGAAAGGACCCGCTGGGTGTCGAGCGCGAAGGCTCGCAGGTTGGTCGGCGCATCGTAGGTTTCGCCCACCGCTCGGGTCACGGACGTGCGGTCGACGGTCATGCGATCGACCACATGGAAGGTCCCCGCGTCGATCTCAACGTTGTCGACCCGAAGCCAGACCTTGCAGGTGCCCTTCAGCCCTCGGGGGACGATCACCCGGAGCATGTCCACTTCCGGATCCACCATCTGGTTGACGCCGGAGATCGGGTCGAGGCGCCGGCGCGGCTCGATGCTCGCCGCGGCCTTGAGGCGGTACTGGGAATGCTGGCCCACGGCGGGCTCCTGGCCCATGAAGACCTCGACGATATCCGTGGTCTTGACCGGCCGCCCGAAAAACTGGACGGTGTCGATCGTGAAGGCCGCGCCCACCCCGCCGGCCGCCGGCGAGATCGCTCCCGAGCTCGGAGGCGTCGCGTTGAGGGTCAGCGAGAGGCTGGTCTTGAGGTTGGACTTGACCCGAACGCTGCCGACCGAGCCAATGGCCGTCGGTTCGCTCGCGAGGGAGGGGCTGGTTTCGCGGTAGGCCCGGGCCTCGATCGTGTAGCTTCCGGCACGCAGGCGCATGCTGGTCGCGCCCAGGCCCTCGGGACTTCCCCCGCGGGTGAGCGTGGTCTGGGAGGCCACGCGCCCCAAGCCGTCGAAGGCGACGACGTGAAGGGCGTTCGCGCTGTAGGGGATGGCCTGGACGGCCTGCGGCCAGCGGACCCGGATGTCGACCTGGCCGAAATCGGCCATCTGGCCGGCCGCGTCCGTAAGGGCCTGGTTTTCGCTTTGCAGCGGAGCGACTTTGTTCTGGCAGCCCACGCTCAGGGCGCCGACGAGCAAGCAGACGGCGACGGAGCGCATGCGAGGGTTCGGCATGAGGGGCCTCACTTCAACTCGATGGCCAGCATGCCATCGTTTCGGACCGTGACGGTCGCCGACGCGCTCACGAGGGGGTTGCGCTTCAGGCGCGCGGTGACGGTGGCGACCCCGCTCACGTCCGTGTCGCTTGCCTGCACCCAGCCGTAGTCGTCCACCGTGACGAGCTGAGGGTTCGAGCTGGTCCAGAGGAGCTCGGCCGGCGACGCGATCTCGCCCGACTCCGTCCGGAAGGTCACCGCCAGCAACGCGGTGGTCGGAAAGCCCGCCGACTCGTGCTCGAGGTCGCTTCCGTCGGAGCTGGGGGCGCCGATGTCCGAGGAATCGCTCTCGTAGTGGGGGGCGTTGATCTCGACGGCTTCGGGAGTGACGGCGATGCTCGCGACCCGGGCGCCTGGATCGTCGGGCGTGACCGCTCCGGGACCCGTCGGCGGCGTGCCGACCGGATCCCCGGAGGTGCCGCGACCCGGCACCACCGGCGGATCGGTGCAAGAGGTGATTGCCAACAGGAGTCCTAGCGAGGCCATGCCTCGACGCATTCCCTGCTTCATCCGCGATCCTTTCTCCCGGGGGAGACTCCCTGTCGGGGCTCGCGAGGCTCGGGTCCGAGGTCCCGGCTCTCGCTCCCGCGAACGAGGGGATGCATGGGGCTAAGATACACGAGTAACAGCTTACCAGCCTAACGGATCCGACCTGAGAGCGTCAATGCGGTCGCGGTTCCAGGGCCCGGTAAGATCGCGTGCCCGAGGGGTAGGAAGGAGAGGAAAGGAAGCCTCATGACGCTGCGAAGACGACCGTCCCTTTTTCTCTCATGCCTGCTGAGCGCGCTCTGCGTCGGGCTGGCCGCATGCCAAACCCCCGTCGGGGGCGCTGTCGCTGACCCGTCCCCGACTCCGTCGGAGGAAGCCTCCATGCCCGAGCCCACTCCAACCCCGTCCACCGGCAACGTCGAGCCCATCATCACGCTCTGAACGCGAGGCGCCCCCGCCAAACGACCGCCGTGCGTTCTCGAAGGCCCGGACGGGTATAAGGAGGGGAAGATTCCACCGAGGGGGTAAATTTTGCCGATCAACATACCCGTTCGTCAGAACCAGAAGCTCGAAGCCCTGCTCCAGCGGGCCGAGAAGGATGCCGAGCTTAACCAGCTCTGGCGCTCCTCCAATGTGAACGCCGTCAACCGGCTGGCGATGAGCGATCATGGCTACGTGCACGTCAAGATCGTCTCCAACCTGGCCGTGAAGCTGCTTCGCCTCTTGCTCGAGGCCGGCATCGAGCCCTCGATGGTCGCCGACCATGCCATGACGGCGGAGGACGCCGAGGTCGTGGTGGTGCTCGGAGCGCTCCTTCACGACGTGGGGATGGCGATTCATCGCGATCGCCACCATATCTACAGCCTCTTCATCGCCAACCGCATGCTGCCGCGCCTGCTGGACGGCCTCTACGAGGGAGACGCGCGCCAGATCGTGACGGCCGAGGTGCTGCATGCCATCGTCTCTCACGAGCCCAGCGAACGGTGCCTGACGCTGGAAGCCGGCGTCGTCAAGGTCGCCAACGCGCTGGACATCGCCCAGGGGCGCTCGCGAATCCCGTTCGAGGCGGGCCAGGTGAACATCCACTCGGTCTCGGCCATGGCCATCGACACCGTCACCCTGCACAAGGGCGAGGAAAAGCCGGTCGCCATCGAGATTGCGATGAGCAACTCGGCCGGCATCTACCTGCTCGACGAGCTGCTCAAGCACAACCTCAAGACCTCGGGAATCTCCAACCACCTGGAGGTGGAGGCCAAGATCGAGGGAGAGACCGAAAAGAAGCTCCTCCGGCTCTACAACCTCTAACGTCGAGTCTTAAAAGCGCTCGTCCGTCGGCGCTAGCAGGCTGCTGAAAAAGCCCACGAATTGAGCGACCCACTTGGAAAAGGAGCGGCGGGTCCCGAGGTCTGGGGGCCCGCCGCGTCGTCCTAAAGGCCGTCCCCAGGCCAATGGTAAAGAAGATGAGAGCCGTGGCCCGGGGCACGGGCCCTTCCGGTAGA
>JAKFCT010000099.1:0-7415 GCA_036676495.1 Candidatus Sericytochromatia bacterium | reverse complement strand
TCTCCCGGATCATGCCCGCGATCGCACCCGCCACGGAGGCCGGATTCGACTTGGAAGAGACCTTGAGCAGCGTCGTGCCCGTCTTAGTTGCTTGTGAAATCACCGACGTTCCCTCCTCAATGCGCGGGAGACCCACCCCCCTCGGGCGAACCTTCCCGCTCGCGGGCCCATGCCGGGCCCGGACCCGTCGCCCCCCCGGGGGTTCCCAAAGGGCCGATCGGTCGCTGAACGCGGCTGTTCGCCGCTTTCGAGGTGATTATAAAGTTTCACGAAGCAAACGTCATCGGTCGATTGTATCGAAAAGCCCCGTCCCCTTTCGTGCCATGAGGTGCCGCCCATGACCAACCCCCTCTTGCTCATCCCCCTGGACGCTCGTCCTTGCACCGCACGCTTCCCCGTCGACCTCGCCGCCATTGCCGACCTCCCCGTCCTCACCCCCCCCCCATCCGCGCTCGGCGACCTCACGCGCCCCGCCGATCCGGACGCCCTTCACGCCTGGCTTCTTTCCCAGGCCCCCCACGCCTCCGCCCTCGTCATCGCCCTCGACACCCTCGCCTACGGAGGCCTCATCCCCTCCCGCCGCCACCCCGTCCCCCTCGAGACCCTCCAAGCCCGCCTATCAATCCTCCGCCACCTCAAAACCCAACACCCCGACCTGCCCCTCTACGCCTTCTCCGTCACCATGCGCCTCTCCGACTCCAACGACGCCACCGAGGAGAAGCCCTACTGGGCCCAGTTCGGCAAGACCCTCTACCGCTACTCCTTTCACCTCGACAAGTTCGAGGTCGAAGGCGACCCCCAGGACCAGGCCATCGCCCGCGAAGCCCAAGCCGCGATCCCCCCGGAGATCCTCGAGGACTACCTCCGCACCCGCGCGCGCAACTTCACCCTCAACCGCATGCTGATCGATTGGACCCGCGACGGCATCCTCGACCTCCTGCTGCTCACCCAGGACGACACCTCCCGCTTCGGCTTCAACGTCCGCGAACAGCGCCAGCTCATGGCCGACGTCGCGGAAAAGCAGCTCGCGGACCGCGTCCTCATCTACCCCGGCGCCGACGAGGTCGCCTCCGTCCTCGTCGCCCGCCACCTCAACCGCATGCAAGGACGCAAACCCGCCTTCCACCTCGTGACCAGCACGCGAGACGGCGGCGCGATCACCGCCATGTACGAGGATCGCCCCCTCGCGCGCACCGTCGCCGGCCAGGTCGCCGCCGTCGGAGGCTGCCTCGTCGACCGCCCCGAGGACGCCGACCTCATGCTCATGCTCAACACCCCCTCCTCCGGACAAGGCGATCTCGCCCTGCGCATCCGCCTGGAGCTTCCCGACACTCCCCCCCGCGACCTCGCGCCCTTCGCCCGCGCCCTCGAGTCCTCCGCGCTCCCCGTCGCCCTCGCCGACGTCGCCTATGCCAATGGGGCCGACCCCCAGCTCTTCGCGCTCCTCCAGGACGTCCTCGGGCTCGCCGCCTTCGCCGCCTGGAACACCGCCGGCAATACCCTCGGCACGGTCGTGGCCCAGGCGAGCGCCTTCCTCGCCCTGCGCAACCCGCAAGCCCAGCGGCAGTTCCTGCTGGATCGCATGGCCGACGATCTGCTCTACCAGACCTTCCTGCGCCCCGAACTCCAAGCCGAGCTCGCGGCGGGGCGGACGATCGACGCGCTCGAAGCGGAGGTCGGCCCCCGGCTCGAGGCCCTCTGGCGCCAGCACTTCCCCCAGGTCCCGATCGCGGGCATCTCGGCCTCCCTTCCCTGGCATCGGCTCTTCGAAGCCGACATCCGCGTCCGCCCCTGAGGCGCGCGGGCAGGGACGCCCGCGCCACGGGCATCCTGCTCGGTTGGACATGGGGCGGGCCGCTGCGCCCGCCCTCACTCGTGATATACTGAAAGCCTGCGGGCAAGCAGAAAACCAGGCCATTTATCGCGCCCTCACCCGCGCCCGGACCCGCGCCTGGAACGCGCAAGGAGCCAAGCCCCCATGACCACCGCGTTGACCTCATCCCCCGAGGAGTTGACGGCGATCGCCACCCGCATCCGCCGCAACATCATCACCTCCGTCCGGGACGCCAAATCCGGCCACCCCGGCAGCAGCCTCTCGGCCACCGACCTCCTGACCGCCCTCTACTTCGGCCACATGCGGCATGATCCGCAGAACCCCCGCTGGGAAGGCCGCGACCGCTTCGTCATGAGCAAGGGCCACGCCTCGCCCGGCCTCTACGGCACCCTCGCCGAGGCCGGCTACCTGAGCGTCGCGGAGCTCTCCACCTTCCGGGCGATCAACTCCCGCCTGCAAGGCCACCCCGACATGCACAAGCTGCCCGGCGTCGAGACCTCCACCGGCTCGCTCGGCCACGGCCTCTCCTACGCCCTGGGCATGGCCCTCGCGCTGCGCCTGGACGGTTCGGACTCCCGCGTCTACGCCCTCTTGGGCGACGGCGAGTGCCAGGAAGGCCAAGTCTGGGAAGCCGCCATGGCCTCCGCCCACCACAAGGCCGGCAACCTGACCGCCATCGTGGACCGCAACGGCCTCCAGATCGACGGCCCCACCGAAGAGGTCATGGGCCTCGAGCCCTTCGCCGACAAGTGGCGGGCTTTCGGCTGGCGCGTCGTCCTGATCGACGGCCATGACTACCCCCAGATCCTCGCCGCCCTCGCGGAGTCCAGGCAACAGCCCGTCCACGGCCAGCCCACCCTGATCCTCGCCAAGACCGTCAAGGGCAAGGGCGTCTCCTTCATGGAGAACCAGGTGAAATGGCACGGCACGGCGCCCAACGCCGAACAGGCCGAGGCCGCGTTGAAGGAGCTCGTCTAATGGCTGGAATCGTCGTTACCACCAAGGACAAGGTCGCTACCCGGGTCGCCTACGGCGAGACCCTGGTCGCTCTCGGCCGCGAGCACGCGGACATCGTCGTCCTCGACGCCGATCTCGCCTGCTCGACCATGACCGAGAAGTTCGCCAAGGAATTCCCCGCGCGCTTCTTCAACATGGGCATCGCCGAGCAGAACCTGATCGACGTCGGCTGCGGCTTCGCCCTCGCCGGCAAGGTCCCCTTCGTCTCGACCTTCGCCATGTTCGCCGTGGGCAAGGCCTGGGAGCAGGTCCGCAACTCCGCCGGCCACATGCTCGCCAACATCAAGATCTGCGGCACCCACGCCGGCATCTCGCTGGGCGAGGACGCCGCCACCCACCAGGTCCTCGAGGATCTGGCCACCACCCGCGTGATCCCCGGCATGACGGTGCTCGTCCCCTCGGACGGCCCCGAGACCGAGGCCATCATCCGCGCCGCCTACGCCTACGACGGCCCGGTCTACGTCCGGCTCGGCCGCCCCGCCCTGCCGGTGATCCCCCGCGAGACCCCCGTCTCCTTCCAGATCGGGAAGGGCGAGTGGCTCATGGAAGGCACGGACGCCACCATCATCGCCTGCGGCCTCATGGTCAACCAGGCGCGCCTGGCGGCCCTCGCGCTCGCCGAGGAAGGCCTCTCCGTCGGCGTCCTCAACATGGCCTCGATCAAGCCCATCGACCGGGAAGCCATCGTCAAGGCCGCCCGCGACTCCGGCGCCATCGTCACCGCCGAGGAGCACAACGTCATCGGCGGCCTCGGCTCGGCCGTGGCGGAAGTCCTCTCCGAGGAACTCCCCACCCCGATCGTCCGCGTCGGCACCCAGGACACCTACGGGGAATCCGGGACCCTCGACGAGCTCCTCACCAAGTACGGCCTCATGCCGGCGGATCTCATGCAGGCCGTCCGGCAGGTCCTCTCCAAGAAGAAGTCTCGCATCTAACAAAACCAGGCATGGAAGCCGGTGGCCGCTGATGGCGGCTTGAAAGAACAGTTTTGTTAGACGCTCAACGCACCCTGAAAGGAAGCAACATTCAATGGAAAGAACGTTCCTCGCAGTCAAGCCCGATGGCGTCCAGCGCGGTCTGGTCGGTGAGATCATCCGCCGCTTCGAGCAGAAGGGCTTCAAGCTGGTCGGCCTGAAGCTGATGCAGGTCCCCCGCGAGACCGCCGAGCGCCACTACGGCGAGCACCAGGGCAAGCCCTTCTTCGCCGGCCTGGTCGACTTCATCACCTCCGGCCCCATCGTGGCGATGGCCTGGGAAGGCAAGAACGTGATCGCGACCGCCCGGGCGATGATGGGGGCCACCAACCCCGCCAACGCCGCCTCCGGCACCATCCGCGGCGACTTCTCGGTCGATATCGGCCGCAACATCATCCACGGATCGGACGCTCCCGAGTCCGCCGAGCGCGAGCTGGGCATCTTCTTCAAGCCCGAAGAGCTGGTCAGCTGGAAGCGCGCGAACGATACCTGGATCTACGAGTAGATCCCACGCCGCCTCAGCGGGTCCCCTCCGGGGGGCCCGCTTTTTGCATGCGAGGGGGGGGGATTCCTCACGGGCCCCTCACGATGATCCTCTTGCATGCTTTATATAAATTAATTAAACTTGGAAACAACCTTGCGTTTTTGTGTTCTCCGTCGTCCCCCCTCCTGCCCCCCAAGAGGTGTCGATGCAAACGATCAACCATGACGCCGGGTCGCAAGCCCCGCCAAAAGGGTGCCACTTGCTCCGACAGGCCCGCAATCTCCCCGATCTCTTCGAGCGCGCCGCCGCCATCTTCCGGGAGACGAGCGGGGCCGGTTTCGTCCTGCTCTACCTCACCGTGAGCACGGAGGAGGCCATCGAAATCTCCTACGCCGGCGCCCCGCCCCCCCGGAGCCGAGAGATCGCCTGGCAAGGGTCGCGCGACCCCCAGGCCCCGCCATGGCAGCGCCTCGGGGCCTCGGAGATCTTGCTCGTCGAGCACCAGCAACGCCCTTACGCCCTGGTCGTCATGGGACCGAGCGAAAAGCCTCGCAGCGCCGCGGACACTCAGAACCTCCAGCTGCTCCACGCCGCGATGGACCAGGTCCTGGCGCAAGCCCTGCTCGAGACCCGCGCCCTGGCCGCGGACTTTCAAGAGCAGCGCGCCAATCGCCACCACCACCAGGCCAAGAACCTCGGCCAGCGCCTGCGGCAGGTCTCCCATGATCTTCGCAACCAGCTCGTGCCCATGCTCTACGCCACCGAGGAGCTGCAGGAAATCCTCAGCGCCCCGGACGCCCTCAAGCTGCTCATCAACCTCGAGCGGCAGATCCGGCTCGCCGACCAGCTCTCCAAGGAGAGCCTCTCCGCCGTCGCACGCCCGAGCCTCCAGCGCAGCGATCTCGTCGCCGTCTGCCGAGACTTCGCCGAAGGCTGGCAAAGCGCGTTCTCCCGGCGCGGCCTCGACTTCAGCCTCCAGCTTCCCGAACATGGCGTCTGGGTGGACGGCGACCCCAAGCAGTATCACCAGATTCTCGGCAATCTGCTTTCCAACGCTCACAAGTTCACGTCCCACGGCGGGAGCGTGCAGCTGCGCTTGCGCGAGGAAGACGGGTTCTGCCTCCTGGTGGTCTCGGACACGGGGAGGGGGATCGGACCGCTCGTTCGGCGCCGCCTTTTCGAGGCCTCCGTCCGCGAGGATCCCCGCATCGATGGGCACGGCTGCGGGCTCCCCCACGTCAAGGCCATCCTCGACGCGTTGGGCGGCAGCATCGTCGTGACCAGCCAGCCAGGGCGAGGCAGCTCCTTCCTGGTGCGGCTCCGGACTCATTCCGCCGCCCAGGTGGCTCCATGACATCCTGGCTTCCCAGCGCCAAGGCCGCCCACGCAAAACGAGACCCCGCAGGCTTGGCCTGCGGGGTCTCGCGTCGTTGAGGCTTAGCGGGGTGCCACCGGGAGGTAGAGGGTGGTCTTCTTGCCGCGCTGGACGCCGATGCTCTCCATCACGACCGGCTGGAAGCCGCCGATGCCCACCTGCACCTTGTACTCGCCGGGCTCGAGCCCCGAGAACTGGAAGTTACCCCGGGAGTTGCTCTGGGTCCGGAAGAGGTAGCCCGTGGACTCCTGGGTGAGGGTGACCAGCGCTCCCTGCAAGCCCTGACGGGTCGCCTTGCTGTAAACCGCCCCGGCGATGCGCCCCTTGAAGAAGAGGTCCGTCACATACTTGAAGGTGGGAATGGCCATGATGTGCTCGACCAGGAAGCCCTTGTCGTCGAGGATGCCACGGACGATCACCTTGCGGTTGAGGAACTTGGCGACCCGGGCGTCACGCTTGCCGTCCTTGCCCTCCAGGGCCACGGACGTCTCGCCCTTCAGGACCAGGAGGTAAGAGCCGTCCTGGATGGAGCGGACATAGCCCATGCGGGTCTTACGCTGCGGCTGGAAGACACCGGCGCCGCCGCTGAAGAGGCCCTGGGTCTGCTGGCCCGCGACCGAGACGGCCTTCACGCCGAGCGCTTCTTCGAAGTCCGCGATCTCCACGGTATCCAGCTCGCCCGAGCGGTTCAACTCCGCAGCCTTCGCGGCCTCGTCCGCCGTGAAGTCCAGCGCGCTGGTGTCGGCCTCCTGGCCCACCGAGACCTGCCAATGAGGAGCCGAAGTGTTCGCCGCCTGGCCGCAAGCCACCAGAGCCAAGCTCAGGCAGAAGGCCAGGATCATGTTCCCGAACCGTTTCATGGAGTGCATCCGCCGGGTCCTCCTTCGAAATCTGACACCCTTCCAAGCATAGGAAGTAAATCATAACGTTAATCCTTGTTTAAGGGAAGACATTATTTAGGTTAATTCATGCACGCACAGGTAAGGAAGGGCTCGGTCCGGTCGGTACGGTCCTCCGCGGATCTCGAGCGCTTCCCCAGGCTGGAACTTGGATTCTAGCCTGGGCCTGGGGATCCGGGCCTTGCTGAGGTGGCCTGGGGGTCGGGGCCCCTGTCTCTTCGGGCCAAAGCATCGGGTATCAAGCCTATTCCCGGGCCCTCGTGACCTCCCCGACACCGTGCGGCCCGGCACGCTAGTCGAGAGTCCGCTTGAGGATCCGACCGCCCTTCCCTCGCCATCGAAGCCGATAGGGTCACCTTCGCTTCGGAAACACCCGACGGTGCCCGTGCCAGCCACCGGGCACATGAAGGTAGCCCGCCGGTCACACTCTCGGCGGGCTCAGCTTCGAACGATGCCGTGTTATTCGCCAAGCGGATCACTCGCATGCCGAAAACTCCGACGGCCACCCGGTGTGGGAGGTGGCCGTCGGAGCGAGAGGGGTGTGGTGTGTGATTGATCTACAGGATGCCACAGTCCGGCCTGGGCGGCTGTAGGTAGAGCCGCACCGGTGGTGTGAACATGCATACGGTCGCTTGCCTGGTAAGCGAGACGAATCTCAGTTCGTCCCCCGGGCGAAAGGACGCGGGGTAGGACCCCTTCTTCTCATGGCGAGGGAAGGGCGGTCGAGTCCATCAGCGCCCCCTCGACAGCGGGCCGGGCCGCGACGGAGTGGCAACGCGCAGGATGCGCTAGGGCGGCGAAGGCCACGGATGGCCGAGAGCCGCCGTCTCGG
>JAKFCT010000098.1:0-36050 GCA_036676495.1 Candidatus Sericytochromatia bacterium | reverse complement strand
CCTGGCCCCCACCAGAATCCAAGTTCCAGCCAGGGGAAGCGCTCGAGGGAAGCGTTGGACCGTACCGCCCGGACCGAGCCCCTCCTTTGAAGTCAATTATTGCTTGAGCAATCAGACCTACGGAGCCACGTCCCCCCGGCATCCGCATGGACACCGGGGGGACGACGTGAGAAGGGCTGGGCCTGCAGCTACTCTTCCGTCCGCAGACGGCTCAGCACCGTGTAATCCTCGAGCGTGGTGGTATCGCCCGCGGCCTCGCGGCCGGCGGCGACATCCCTCAACAGGCGACGCATGATCTTGCCGGAGCGGGTCTTGGGCAGGGCATCGGTGAAGCGAATGTCATCTGGCCGCGCGATCGCCCCGATTTCCTTGGCCACGTGATCCTTCAGCTCGTGCTTCAGGGCTTCCGTGCCGGAGACTCCCTGCTGCAGCGTCACGAAGGCGGCGACTCCCGTTCCCTTGATCGGATCGGGACGGCCCACCACCGCGGCCTCGGCGACCAGCGGATGGCTGACCAGGGCGCTCTCGACCTCCATGGTTCCCAGGCGATGGCCCGAGACGTTGATGACATCGTCCACCCGGCCCATGATCCAGAAGTACCCGTCCGAATCGCGGCGGGCGCCGTCCCCGGCGAAGTACATCCCTGGGATCTCCGACCAGTAGGTCTTCTTGAAGCGCTCGGGATCCCCGTAGATGGTGCGCATCATCGAGGGCCAGGGCTTCTTCACCACCAGGTAGCCTCCGGCGTTGGCCGGGACCGAGACGCCGTCCTTGTCCACCACGTCCACCGCGATCCCGGGGAACGGCAAGGTCGCCGTGCCCGGCTTGGTGGGGGTCGCCCCCGGCAGCGGGGTGATCATGATGGCCCCGGTCTCGGTCTGCCACCAGGTGTCGACGATGGGGCAGCGGCCCTTCCCGATGATCTGGTGGTACCACATCCAGGCCTCGGGGTTGATGGGCTCTCCCACGGTGCCCAGCAGCCTGAGGCTATCGAGCTTGTGTTTGAGGGCCCACTGCTCGCCCGCCTTGATGAAGGCGCGGATGGCCGTCGGAGCGGTGTAGAGGATCGAGATCTGGTACTTGTCGATCAGTTGCCAGAAGCGATCCGGCTGCGGGGTCATGGGGGCGCCTTCGTACATGAAGACGGTCGCCCCGGCCGCCAGCGGGCCGTAGACCACGTAGGAATGCCCCGTGACCCAGCCGATGTCCGCGGTGCACCAGTAGACGTCCTCGTCCTTGAGGTCGAAGACCCACTTGCTGGTGAGCGAGACGCCGAGCATGTAGCCGGCGGTGGTGTGGACGACCCCCTTGGGCTTGCCGGTCGTCCCCGAGGTGTAGAGGATGAACAAGGGGTGCTCGGAGTCCACCGGAACCGCCGGGACGTCGAGGCAGGCGATCTCGCCCATTTCGTGCCACCAGTGGTCCCGGCCGGGCTTCATCGAGACGTCGCTGTCGCAGCGGTTGAGCACCACGACGTGCTCCACCGACGGAGTCTGCTCCAGGGCCTGATCCACGTTGGCTTTCAAGGGCACGACCTTGCCCCGGCGCCAGCCGCCGTCCGCGGTCACGACCAGCTTGGCCTGGGCGTCGTTGATGCGATCCTTGAGGGACTCGGACGAGAAGCCCCCGAAGATCACGGAGTGGGTGGCTCCGATGCGCGCGCAGGCCAGCATGGCGATCGCCGCCTCGGGAACCATTGGCATATAGATGACCACCCGGTCTCCCAGCGTCACGCCCAGGCTCTGAAGCACCGAGGCGAAGCGCGAGACCTCGCAGTGGAGCTGCTGATACGTCAGGGTCCGCTGATCGCCGGGCTCGCCTTCCCAGATGAGGGCGGCCTTGTTGCGGCGCCAGGTGGTGAGGTGGCGGTCCAGGCACTGATAGGAGGCGTTGAGCTGGCCTCCCACGAACCACTTGGCGAAGGGCTCGTCCCACTCCAGGACCTTCTCCCACTTCCGGTGCCAATGCAGCTCCCGGTCGGCGTGGCGGGCCCAGTAGCCCTCGTAGTCGTTCTCGGCCTCCGCGACCAGGGCCTGGTACTCGTCCATGCTCCGGACCTGGGCCTGGCGCGCGAAGTCCGCCGGAGGCGGGAACATCCTTTCCTCGCGCAGCAGCGATTCAATCTCCGATGCGACGTGCTCCAGCATGCGACCTCCTCTTCATCGACGGCAAATGCCACGGCCCGGGCGGCCCTCCGGAGGCGGCGTTCAGCGACTCCTGGCAAGGGTTTCCGTTGCGGGAACGCTCCCGGTTTTCCAGTTCATTCTACCATTGTCGGCAGGCCTTCACTCCGCAGGCGCGCGACGACCGGCACGTCCGCCTCCGAAAACTCGAACGCGTCCAGCTCCGCCGCGCTCACCCAGCGCCAGTCCCGGCACTGAAGGGCGCGCGGCTCCCCTTCCACGGGGCGTGCCAGGTAGCAGTCCAACTTCACCTCGGGGCCTTGGGGGTAGCGATGCGTCACGGTCTGAAACCAGCGGCCCACGGCGATCCGGAGGCCCAGCTCCTCGGCGATTTCGCGCGTGAGGCTGTGCTCGGGGGTTTCGCCCGGCTCGATCTTGCCCCCCGGGAACTCCCACTTGAGGGCTTGAGACTTCCCCTCGGGGCGCTGCGCGATGAGCACCCGGCCCTCCTTCAGGATGAGGGCCCCAACCACGTCGATACTTGTCATGGCAGTACGATAGCATGCTCCGCTTCCGGGTAGCATGGGGTAGCATGGGAGGGCACTCGCACGCGCTCTCCCGCGGACCCCGGCCGCTTTGGCGACCCCAAGCTCGGAAAGGACCCCCAAGATGCGACGCATCGTGCTGATACTCGGCTCCCTGAGCCTGCTGGCCTGCACCTCGAACATCCGCGCGGAAAGCGAGCCGCGGATCCTGCTGGTCTCCCTGGACGGCGGCGGCGAGCGGCTCATCGAGCGCATGGTGGATCGCGGCGTCATGCCGAACCTGGCGGCCCTCAAGGAGCAGGGAGTCCAGGCCGACTATTCCCTCACCAACTTCCCGAGCAAGACGGCCGCCGGTCACGCCTCCCTCTGGACCGGAGCGTACGGCAACGTCAACGGCATCACGGGCAACTCCGTCCCCTTGCCGGGCGGTACGCGGCTCCAATCCCGCAGCGGCTTCAGCGCCGAAGCGCTCAAGGCCGAGCCCATCTGGATCACGGCCGCCAAGAACGGAAAGCGGGTCGTCGCCACCCAGGCCACTCACCTTGAGCCGGTTAAAGCCTACCAGGACGGGGGGCGCTTCGGGGGGCCTCACGGCAAGAACCTCACCCTTTTCGACGGGTACTCGGGGCTATTGGCCACCGACGCCATGATCACTCCCCAAGCCCCTCTTCAGCCTGCCATCGGGTGGGCGGGCCTTCCCGCGGGGGTTGCGGCGCAGGAGTTCCCGTTCCAGGTCGGCGAGAGCCCGTTCTGGGCGCTTTGCTTCGACGATCCCCAGGATCCTGCCTCCGGCTACGACACCATGATCGTGCGGAGTGACAAGGCGAAGACCGCAGGCTCCATTCGCCTCAAGCCGGGCCGCTCGACCGCCGGCACCACCGACAAGTTCAGCGTTCCCCTGCGCATCCGGGCCTCGAAGGACGTCTCGACGTTCGTGCACCTGCGACTCTTCGAGATGGCCCCGGACCTCTCGCGGCTGTCCTTCTACCGCACCGCCATCGTCCACGATCAATCGAACCGGCCCGAGATCGTTCCCCAGTGGCTCGCCGAGACGGGCGCCATCGTCCCGACCGGCGCGGCCACCCTCTACGGAACCGGCAAGCTCGGCCCCACCCTCCTGGACGGGGGCTCGGGCGAGGCGGAGGAGCGCTTCGTCGAAACCGTGCGCCTGATGACCGAGAACCGGGTCAAGAAGTTGCGTCATGCAACCAAGAGCTATCCCTGGAACCTGGCGCTCAGCTACCTGCCTTACCCCGACGGCGCCGAGCACATGTGGTACGGGTTGCTGGACTCCGAGAGCCCGGTCTACCGGGCGGCGATCGCCCCCAAGCTCTGGCCCTACATGGAGGAAGTTTGCCGGATCGTGGACGGGTACATCGGGGAGATGCGGGCGATCGCCGGCAAGTCCGGCCACGTCGTCGTGGTCTCGGATCACGGCATGGAAGGCGTCGGCTGGGACTTCCACCCCAACGTCGCCCTGCGCGAAGCCGGTCTGCTGATGCTCGACGCCGCCGGGAACATCGACCTCCAGCGCAGTGAGGCCTTCTATTCGCTCAATGACGGCGGCTACGTCTGGATCAATCGCGCCAGCCACGGAGGGATCGTCCTTCCCAACGACGTCCCCGCGGTCAAGGAGCGCGTGATCCACGCCCTGTCCGCCGTCTCGGCTCCCGACGGCCGCCGCATGGTCACGGCCGTCTACGATGCCGCCAAGGCCGATCCGGGGCTGGGCATCGGCGGCACCGAGGGAGGCGACCTCTACCTCGACATCCTTCCGGGTTACCTCTTCAGCCCCAAGGTGACGGGCAACGCCATGATCCAGGCGCGCCACCCGCTGGCCTCCGGAGGGCATGTCTTCAACCCCCGCCGGCCGTCCATGCACGCGATCTTCTACGCGGCGGGCCCCGCCTTCAAGCAAGGCGAGGTGATCCCGCCCATCCGGACCATCGACGTCGCCCCCACGCTCAGCCGGCTCCTGGGCATTCCCGCTCCCGCGGATGCCCGCGGTCGCGTGATCACCGAGGCCCTCAGGTAGCCAGCAGTTCCGCTAGCGGCTGCCCCAGCGCACGGAGAATCCCGAGGTGACGGCCCAGTCCGGCGCCTCGGGGCTCAGCCCCTTCAAGACGGCGATATCCCAGCCCACGTCCTCGGAGACCAGGACCTGCAAACCGGCATCCGCTCCCCATCCGAGGGCGCTGCCGGCCGGGTCCTGGAAGCGCCCGACCTCCGCGAAGACCTGCCAGAGGTCCCCGGAATCATAGGCGAGCAAGGCCGAGCCGATCCAGTCCAGGCTCGCCCCGCTCCAGGACGGCCCCACGTTCAAAGTCAGGCCGTAGCCCGCAGGCAGCCCCAGCGTCGCCAGCAACGAAGCCTGCGACGTGCTGGGCCCCTGAGGGCTCAACTCCACGGTTCCCAGCGCTCCCAGCGAGAGCAGGTAGCCCTCCAGGAACTGTGCCTTGGCCCCCAGCGACACGCTCGAAAACGCCGAGGTGCCGCTCACCGCGAGCGGCGACGACACCCGGAACTCCAGGCCCGGCACCAGGCCGAAGCGCTGCAAGCCCTCGAAGCCCGCCGACGCGAGCGCCCCCCCGGCGAAACGAGTCCCGAGCTCGAGCTGGAAGATCCCGGCCTCGAGCGTTTCGGGGCCCGTCGAGAGGCTGGGGCGATCGGGGACGATGGGAGCGGCCGAGGCCTCCCCGCAAAAGAGCGAAGAAGCCGCCAGCATGGCGGCCATGATCGGGCCGATGGTCGATTTCATGGGGCTCCTTGGCCTGGGTAAGGGGGGGCTCAGCGCAGCTCGAAAAAGCTGAGAAGGCGCCCCATGAGGGAATCCTGGGGCGAATCGGAGGCCTCCGGGGAGAGGCCGCTTCGCCAGCGGTCGACTTGCTCGGTCCGGAAGCGGTGCACCCGGACCAGCTCGTCCACGATCTCGGGCTGGCTCGCCAGGATCGTCCGGAAGGCGATCCGATCGATCTCCAGCAGCTCGCAGTCCTGGACCGCGACGACCGTGGCGTTACGCGGCTGTCCGGTCAGCAGGCAAGCTTCCCCGAAGTACTGCCCCGCCTGCAAGGTCGCCACCGAGGGCTCCTCGAGCGTTCCCGGGTGAACCCGGACCTCGCCCTTGGCGATGAGAAACATGCTCGCGGCGGCGTCCCCCTTGCGGCAGATCATGGCGCCGGGAACGATGCGGTGGTTCTTGATCTGCGGTGCGAGCTCCGCGAGCTGCTCGACGGGAAGCGGTTTCAGGAAATCGATTCCCTGCAACGTCTGGAAGAAGCGAATGGACTCCTTGGCCTCGTAGAGCTGATCCCGGCTCATGCGGTAGATTTCGCCCTTGGAGGGATCCGCCTTGATCGCCCGCATGTACCATTCCACCGCCGACTCGCCGTTGCCGACCCGGCGGTTGAGCTCCCCGAGAAGGTAGGCGATCCGGCCCTCGCTCATCGAGAGGTTCCGGCCATGGTCGAAGGCCTCGGCGAAATGCGCCATGGCGGCTCCCATGTGCATGATCTCCCGCTTCCGGTCGTTGCCGATCCGGCAGAGCCACGCCAGGCGCAGCTGGACTCCGGCCAGGTGATCGTAGGCCGTGGGCATGCGGCGCAGGTAGCAGCGGTAGGCGAGCTGGTAACTCAGGATCGCCGCGAAGAGCGTCCGCTCGGGCTTGGAGAAGTCGAAGCGCATGCCTTCCTTGGCCTCGCTGCTGAGCTGGCGCATGCCGATTCGCTCGGTTTCGGAAAGCGGCTTCCAATGCTCCTTGTAGGACGCAAACGCGCAATGCGGACAGACCCATGCCTGATAGAAGAGGGGATTGACTCCCTCGTAATGGGGGCAGTAATCGGCATCGCGCCGGACGAGTTGAAAGGCTCGACTCTTCGGCGTATGGAGCATGAAGGTCGATTCGCACGCGGGGCAGGTGAGCTCGCGAGCGACCAGCTGAATTTCGGGCATGAAGGCTCTCCGCAAGAAGTTCCAGATTCCTATACCCGCGATTGGCCGTCTCTGCACCAGCGGGGCACGCTCCTGCGGCTGGCGTTCTTGCGCCAGGCCGGAAGGGCGTTTGAAGGAGGCCCATGAAAACGCCGCCGGCACCGAGGTCGGTGCCGGCGGCTGAGACGGGGTGAACTAGCGCCCGCGGCTGTTGCGAAAGGCAGAGAGCGATAGCCGTGAGCCACGTCGCTGAGGACTGAGCGGCAAAACTCGCTGACCTATGGCAACGAAGGTCGCTCTAGGGACTGGCCGTGGCCTGAGCCGGCGCGGACGGGCTCGCCGGGGGCAAGGTCGCCTTGAGGGTATTCCAGCGGGCAATGCCCTGCCGGCCTACGATGTACTGGTTCTGGGCGTCCCAGAGCAGCCAGCCGATGCCTCCCGCGTCGTACGAGGCCTTGATCTGGGTGGCCACGTAATCGGCGTTGAAGCGGTCCTTCACCATGAAGGGGAAGGACTGGAGCCACGGGCGGATGACCGCTCCGGTTCCGGCGGTTTTCTTGGCCGTCCTGAGCACGCCCTGGTTCACGAAGTAATAGGGCTCCCAGGCCGGGTACTTGAAGCCGTCGAAGGGCGGGTAGAAGTGGGACGGGTAGACCATGGGGCTGATGATGTCGGCGTACTTGCCGAGATCCTCCATGCGCTGGCCGGTGATCTTGACGTCCACTCCCTCGTCCCAGGCGACCACGCCGAAGAGGTCGATCGAGACCAGGACCCCGCGGGCCTTGAGCTCCTCATGGGCACGTTTCAAGAAGCCGGTGATGACCTCGTCCTTGCGGACCTTCTCGCGGTCGAAGGAGTAAGCGATGTTCTGGGTGTCCCCCATGGCCGGGAAGCGGATGTAGTCGTACTGGATCTCGTCGACTCCCAGGTCGGCGAGCTCGCGGGAGATGGCGAGATTGTACTCTTGGACCTCGGGATTATTGGGGTCTAGCCAGACGAGCCGGCCTTTTTCGCGCCAAGGCCCGCCCTTCTTGGATTGCAGGGCGAGACGGGGCTGCTTTTGAGCGATCCACTTGTCATGGAAGAGCACCTGGCGGGCCACCACGTGAATGCCCTGATCATGCAGCATGCTGATCAGTTTGCCCATGTCGCGGATCACCTCGCGGCGGGCGCCCGTTGAGATGGCCAGGGGAACGTTGGTCTTGTAGGCCACGATCCCGTCCATGTCCTTGACGTCGAAGACCACGGTGTTGAGGCCCAGCGGCTTCAGCTCCTTGACCAGGGTGAAGACCCGCTCGGTGGCCGCCGAGGTCTGCGTGATGTAGATGCCGCGCGCGTCGAAGGTCGCGTCGCGCTTCACCCGCTCGGCCTTCAAGGGTGCCTGGCGAACCCCTGGAATCGCGAGGACTTGCCCGATGGAGAGCACCTCGGAGGCCAGCTGGTTATGCTTCACCAGGGCCTTCTTGAGGCCGTTCTTGGTGTAGTAATCGGTGTACTTGAGATACTGATCCGCCAGGAAGGCCGTCGATTGGCCCTTCTGGATGGTATGGCGGATCGTCCCCGCTTCGAACAAGCCGCCCGCGGGCAGCTTCTCCCCAAACCCCGGGTGGAAATCCGGGGGGTAGGAGGGAGTCGGCGAGGGAGTGGGGGCGAGTTGCGCCTTTTGCGTCCCCTGGGCCGCCTTCCCGTCCTGGGTGGACGAGGGCTGGCAGCCCACGAGCGTGCCGAGGAGCGAGGCGCTCAGCAGGAGCGCCAGCCACGTGTTGGGTTGCATCATCGTTCCTCGTTTCTACTGACCCGACGTGGCGTCGACCGGATTCGCCTGCGCGGCGAAGGTCTCGGCCAGCCGATCCTTGAGCTTGGCCGGGAAGGTCACCTTCTGGGCGTCACCGTCGCTGACGAAGGGCTTGAAGCGCTCCTCGTTACGCGCCGTCGCGCCCGGCTTCCGGGCGAAGTGGCGGATCCACTCGTCGTCGATGGCCTGGATACGCGGAACCTTGGCGGAGTTGTACTTCTTGTCGAACGGAGACGGCGCGGGATCCGCTCCGACCAGCATGACCGCCCGGTGGTGGTAATCCTGCTCGCCGGCCGCTCCCTTGATGACCGCCTGGAAGCCCTCGTCGGACTTCGGGAAGATCCCGAACGGCAAGGCCAGGGTCTGGAACTCGAAGCTCGAACCCAGTTCCCGCGCCACTTCGGCCTGGGCTTTCGCCAAGTTCTCCCGAATCTGGGCAGGTTGGAGCTTGCTGAGGTTGGCGTGGTTGAAGGTATGCGAGCCGATCTCCCGGCCGGTGGCGACCAGGTACTTGAGTTTCTCGGCGGTTTCCTTGGGGGTCTCGAAGGCGCCCGGCAGGATGTAGAAGGTTCCGGCCCTGCCGAAGTCGGGATGTTTGGCGTAGAAGGCGTCCATGATGGCGATCGCGCAGTTCGGATCCAGCAGCGGCTGGCCCGATTCGTCACGCTTCACCGAGCCGTCAGCGTTATGCTGATACTTGAACTGGCCCTCGGTCGAATCGTCGAAGGTCAGGATCGCAGGCTTCTTGCCGGCGGGCACGTTGAGCTTTCCGGCGGCGAAGTCCGAGGCGTTTACCAGCACGTAGTCGTTGTTATAGAGCCACTCCAGATCCTTGCGGAAGTTGTCGTAGGTCCGGGTCCAGCGCTCCTCGACCGGGCCGAAGCGGTGGTACTCGAGTACCGGAACGCGGCCGAGTTCATTGGCGATCCGGTAATCGACCTTGGCGGCAGGCGACGCGGCTGCGGGCGCGGCTTGCTCGGCCTTGGCCTGAGCGTCCGAGCCCGACGCGGAAGCCGAGGGTTCATCGGCTTTCTGGCAACCCGCCAACAGCGGAAGCAGCATGCCCAGGGCGAAGAAGGAATGGAAAAGAGGGCGGAAGCTTGGCGTCATGTCGGATCCTTTACTAGCGATGGCAGGAGTCTCCTGCGACCGCGGAGAGGGCTACCCCCGTATACCCTTGGAACGGGCTTTGTGACGGAGCGAATGCAAACAAACGATTAAATCTTGGTGACCGGAGTTTGACGCGTGGCTTTCCCTTATAGCGTTTTCGGTCCCGCTTGAAAAGCCCCTGGCAAAACGAACGCGGCAAGGGCTTTCGCCCTTGCCGCCCTCGGGGAGAGACTGCCTACAGAAGCGGATCCGAGATCGTGACGTTCGTGCCCAGCTCGCCCAGGGCATTGTTAAGGATGACGAGGGCGGTGAGCAGTTCGGTTTGGGGATCATAGCGCCAGACGCGATAGCCTCCGGGAGTGAGGATGTTGAAGTAGAGGAAGCCGCCGGCGAAATACGGGTCTGAGATGGGGTCGACGATGGTGCCGATATTGCCGAGGTTGGCGTAGGGGGCGGTGTCGATGAGGCCGGTCACCCGGTCGAGGATGAGCAGGCGCTCGGAGAAGCCGGCGATGACGGTGAAGGCGATGAGGCGGCCGTCCTCGCTGATGGCCACGTGCCCGATGTTGCCGGGCCCACCGGCCAACGCGATCCCATCCAGGGGCAGGATCTGGAAGAGTTGCGGGTTGGCGACGTCATAGAGGTAGAGCTTGCCCTTGATGTTGACCACGACCCAGAGCCCGTCGGCGCTGATCTGGGCGTCGAGCAGGGTCGAGCAGACGTGGAAGTGGGCGAAGTTGTAGACGCCGAGGTAGGGGGCGAAGGGCGTGAAGTTGTTGACCTCGATCTCGGCGGCCACCTTGGTGAGGACCCGGCTCTTGGTCAGGTAGTCCCCATCGATGGGTTTGAGCACGAGGTTGCCGAACTTGTCCTTGTAGAGCAGGAGTCCGGTCTCCGAGACCGACGGGCGGGCTCCGCCGGGGCCGCACCAGCCGTCGAAGGCGACCTCCACGCGCTCTTCCGTGATCATATCGTAGTAGTAGATGTGGCCGAGGAACTCGAAGAGGATCTTCGTATCGTTGAAGAGCTGAGGGTTCAGCTCGGTGAGGAAGATGTTGCCTCCCCAGCCCGGAGGGAAAAGGCCCGCCACGGCGCCGTTGAGGATGTAGACGTCCTTGATGCGGTCGTCATAGAGGAAGAGGTTGCCCTGGAAGCAGGTCGCGGCGGTGAAGGCCACGACGTAGGGATTGCGCGTGATCGGCACCGGGGGCGGGACCGGCATGGGCGGTTGGATTTCGGGCGGCTGCACCACGGGAACGGGCTGCGGGACGCCTCCGAAGGTATCGGCCGGAATGGCCGCCGGCGGCTCGGAAGGGGGGGATCCCACGGGCTGGGTGGCGCAACTGACGCTCAACGACGCCGCGAGGCCGAGTCCGCACAGGGTCTTGATCCAAGCTTTCATTTTCATCGCGATTCCTCTCTCCCAATGAAACGCGGTGCTACACGGGGCGGAGCCCCGCTCCAGCTGCGGCGTCCGGCGGTGATTTCCTGGGACGTTCGGGCTTCGGGGGTGAGAGGTTAAAGCGGCGTGATTTCGAGCGTTCGGAGGGGTTGACTCGAGGATGGTGGAACCGCGTCCTGGCTGATGTCCTGTTTTTAACACGGGCCCTCGGGAGGCAGTGTGAGGGCTCTCACAGCTGCCCTGAGGGCTTGATGAGCCTCGCTCGACCGCTTGCAAGGCATGCAAGGCGCACGGCCAGCGGCTCCGCCGCGCGCGGGTCCGGGGCCAGCGGAGGGCATTGCCAGGCAAGGGAGGGTGTGATACGTTTATTTATGAAGTTATGTGAAGCACTCGACACGTCCCCGGCGAAAGGAGGGCTCCATGCCGTCGCCCCAGCAGCCTGACCGTCAGCCCGTCTCGGTCAACTTCACCGATCTCAAGAAGCTCAACCCCAACCTCTCGAAACCCTTGCCCACAGCCGGTGCATCGCTCGGCTGTCCTTACTGCAAGGAGTCCATCGCGCCCGACGCCCCGTACTGCCCGGCGTGCAGCAAGCTGCTCGATACCGTCCACAAGGCGGGTGAGGTCCTCCACGGGCGCTACCGCATCCTCGAGCTGATGGTGCAGCATGGAGGATTCGGCCGGGTTTACGACGTCGTCGACACCCGGACCTCGACGAGCTACACCCTCAAGCAGCTGCGCGCGGGAGCGGGCCTCAGGCCCAAGGACATCGAGCTCTTCAAGCGCGAGGGCACGATCCTGGGCATGATCAAGCATCCCAACGTGCCGCGCTTCCACGATTCCTTCGTCGAGGACGGAGGCCACTACCTGGTCATGGAGCTCGTCCCGGGCAATCCGCTCAGCATGCACCAGCGGGACGTCGGGCCCATGACCGAGGCCGAGATCCTGGAGTTCCTGCCCCAAGTGCTCGACACCCTCGAGCACCTGCATGGCATGTCGCCTCCCATCATCCACCGAGACCTCAAGCCCGCCAACCTGATGCGGACCCTCGACGGGCGCGTCTACCTGGTCGACTTCGGCAATGCGACGTTCTACAACACGACCGTCTCGAAGGGCCGCGGCATCGACGGTCCGGCGCGGGATCGCACCCGCATCTGGACCAAGGGGCTCGCCGCCCCCGAGTTGCTCCTCGGAGAAGTGGCGTACCCGGCCACCGACCTCTTCAGCCTCGGCTTGACCCTCATCTACCTGATGACCAACAGCCATCCCCTGGGTCTCTACGAAGCCCGGAAAGGCCAGTTCCTCTTCTCCGACAAGGTCTGCTCACCCGCGTTCAAGGCGATCCTGAACCGGATGGTCGCGCTCCCCGTTCAGGAGCGCTACCAGAGTGCCGCCGAGGTCCGCGAGGCCCTCCGCTCCGCCAGCTTGATCTAGCTCCTGCAGCGACTGCTTGCTCTAAGCATGCCGCCAGCCTATTGAAAAAAGGAGTCTCCGCATGCAGAACCCCAGCTCGAACCCCAACCTGGACGACCTGGCCAAGCACATCGAAAACTACGTCAAGGCCAACCCCGAGAAGTTCAAGAACGGCATCGATCCCGCGCAGGTGCCCGGGGTCAAGCCCGTCCCCGCCCCGATGGTCTTCCGCTGCGCCTTCTGCCAGAAGCCCGTTCTCAGCGGCTCCGAGAACTGCACCTACTGCGGGAAGCCGACCGAGCAGACCTTCAAGGGCGGCGACATGGTCAACGGCCGCTACCTCGTCGAGGACCTCCTGGTCAAGCGGGGCGGCTTCGGCACCATCTACGCCGTCGTCGACACCCAGACCCAGAAGCGCCTGGTCATGAAGCAACTCCAGCACAAGCGGCAGGTCAGCAGCAAGAACCGGGAGCTATTCAAGCGTGAGGGCGAGATCCTGAGCGCCCTTCACCACCCCCATATCCCCGCTTACCACGACGCCTTCGAGCTGGATGGCGCCCTCTTCCTCGTCATCGAGCGGATCGACGGGCTCACCGTCTCGACCTTGCTGCGCGAACGCGGCAAGTTCTCCGAAGAGGACGCCCTCGACTTCTTCAGCCAGGCCCTCGACATCTTCGAGTACCTGGGCGGCCACACCCCTCCCATCATCCACCGCGACATCAAGCCCGGCAACTTCATGCGCAGCATGGACGGCCGCTACTACCTCCTCGACTTCGGCAACGCCACCCAGTGGCGGACCCGAAAGATCGACGAGAAGGTCGACATGGGCCCCCAGCGGGAGTTCACGGCCATCTGGACCAAGGGCTTCGCGGCCCCGGAGGTCCTCATGGGAATGGTCGCCTATCCGTCGAGTGATCTCTTCGGTCTCGCCACCACCGTCCTGAACCTCCTCAGCAACGCGCATCCCCTGGGGCTTTACGAGGCTCGCACCGGGACGTTCGTCTTCCCGGAGAACACCTGTTCTCCCGAGCTTCAGGCGATTCTAAGCAAGATGCTGGCGCTCAAGGTGGAGGATCGCTACCGCAACGCCTCCGAGGTCCGCGAGGCCCTGCGCAGCGCCAAGCTCCTGAAGTAAGGCCCTCCGGAGAATCGGCTCGCGCCAGGGGGGACCTCCCAAAGGGGTCCCCCCTGACGCGTTCAGGGTGGTACTGGATCGAGCAGCCTTCCATCAGCCTGGGGCGACGCGCCTCGCGTGCCCTCGAGCAGCGCCCGACCCCGGCCCTGCGTGCCACCGCGTAGTTCCTCGCATCGGGTGGAAGGTCGCCCTTGCCTTCAAGCAACGGTTCAGGGGGCCTCCCGTAGAGGACTCTCACCGTCGGGACGGCGCCCGGGGACTATCGCGAGGCCCCCGGGGACGTCCCGGGGGCCTCGCGAGATTTCAGGTCGGCAGGTGCAAGCTGGCAGGCATCAGATCTTGGAGGCTTGAGGCCAGCCCGGATGCGAGGAGCGCGGCAAGAGGCCTCGCAGCTGGCGCAGATAGAGCTTCCCCCATTGGCTGGCACGAAGGAACGGGCGCAAGTCGTCCCAGGCGAACTTGGCGTAGGATTGGGCGCCTAGCCATTCAGGGAGCCAGACCTTGGGACTCAGGCCCAGGTTTCGAACCGAGTCGAAGTCCCCGGTGGCATCGAGCCAGCAGACGGCTTCCTTGAAGTGAAATCGGGGGGCGAGGGGCTTGCCGATGATGTCGAAGTACTGAATCAACGAGAAATCGACCCCGCAGTCGCCGGCAAGACGATTCTGTTGGCCGAGACGCGGGTTCAACTCGATCAGCTTGTACAGGCCATCGCGCTCGTCGCGCTTGAACTCGACGCAGCCCATCCCCCGATAGCCGATGCTCCGCATGAAGTGAAGTCCCACGGCGAGCAGATCGCGGTCGAGGTGGCTTTCGACATAGCTGCCCACTCCGAACTCCGGGGGGCACTGGCGAATCTTGCGGGAGGTGAAGAGACCGAGCGGCTCTCCTTCGGGGTCGAAGTAGGCCCAAACCTCGCGGATATTGGTGGTCGGCCCGAGGATGACCGATTGAGCCAAGAGCTTTTGGCCGGAATGGGCGTACTCCGCATAGCGCTCGATGAGCTCTTGAGGGCTATTGGCCTTGATGGCCTTGAGGGGGTTGACCGAGTCCCGCCAGAGGTGGCCATAGAGGGGCTTGAGGATGGCGGGATAGTCGAGCAGGGGGGCGATCGCCTCCACCTCCTCGCGGGACTCCGGGAAGAAGGTCCGGGGAATGGGGGTTCCCACCTTTTCGGCGAGCTCGTAGGTCGATCGCTTGTTGATGAGGGCTTCCATCAAGGGAGCCGGAGGCAGGTTGAATCGGAAGAAGGGGCGCAGTTGCTCTCGGTAGCGCGAGAGGAAGAGCACGAAGGCATCGGAGGCCGAGATGAACACGGCGGGCTGATCCAGCTGGCGGGCTTCGTTCAAGAGGAAGCTGAGCAAGGCCTCGGGCTCCCGGTCGGGATCAGGGCAGAGGAGCGTCGGGGCGAGGCGGGTGGCGAAGCCGACGTGGCGCGGATCGGAGTCGAACCCCTTGACGGGGATGCCCTCCCTGGCCAGGCTGCGAACGGCAGCCAGGCCCGTATCGAAGAGACTGAGGACAAAGGCTACAGGTAGTTTCTGGCGCATGGTGTTTTACCTCACTTGCTTGGGTTCAAGAGAGCGACTCCCTTCGAGGCAAGCCCCCAGGGCCTGCCATTCTAATCGGACCCTCGCCCGGCAAGCCCGGTCTAAACGCCCCAGATCGTTCTCACGCCGAAAACCCTCTCCGAAATCCACAAGTCAAGCAAAGGTTGGCTGGTTAAGCTGAAGGGAGGCCGGCCGGTAAAGGGGAAATGCGCCTTGCCGCAGGACTCGCCGCATGCCTCGCCGCAAAGGAGGTTCCCATGCCTTGCACCATCCTCAGAGACGTCCCCGCGATTCGCCGCCTCGCCGATCAATGGGCATCCGCTCCCCCCACCACTCCCTTCGCCAGCTGGGGCATGATCCGGGCCTGGCTAGAGAGTCCCCAGCGGCACGGAGACCCCTTCGTCATCGCCATGACGGATCCCCAGGGACGCCTCCAAGCCGTCGCTCCATGGATGTTGACGCGCGATCGGCTCGGCATCCGACGCCTTAGCGCCATCGGCGGGGAGGATACCTGGTATCACGATCCCTGGATCGTGCATCCCACGGACGGCCGCGCCCTCGCCGCCTGCCTGGAGGACGCGCTGCGCCAGTCCAAGCGGGACTGGGATCTGCTGGACCTCATCCTCCGCCCCACGACCAGCACCCCCTTCATCCAGGCCTTCAAACGCCTGGGCTGGCTCCGCGAGACCCATGTCCCTTGGCGGCAGCATCCGGCCATCCACTGGGAGGGCGACTGGAACTCCTACTGGAGCGCGCGTCCCGATTCGCTTCGACGGCTTGTCGCCCGCCGCAGCAAGCGGCTGAGTCAACACCCGCATCGCTTCTACGAGGCAAGCCGCGACGAGGCCGAACCGATGCTCGAGACCCTTTGCCGACTTCAAGCGGCCAACTTCGACGGGCAGCGGGACTGGGAGTCCTATCATGCCTTCATGCGGCTCATCGCCGCCGACATGCTGGATCATGGCTTCGGAAGCCTGCATGTCCTGGAGATCGACGGCAAGCCCGCGGCGATCCAGTTCCAGAGCCGACATGCCGATCGGGTCTATGGCCTCTTGCGCGCCTACGACCCCGTGTTCGAGTCCTACTCCCCGGGCAGCCTCCTCGCGACATGGTCCTTCGAGCAGATGCACCAGCAAGGAGTCCGGTGGATCGACCTCGGGCCCGGAGAAAACGGCTGGAAACGACAGGTTCAAACCACCACCGACGAGACCGTCCAGATCCAGATCGGCTCTCCCTCGAGCCTCCTCGCCATGGGCATGATCGGGGTGGCGGGCTATCTCAAGCCCCAGCTGATGAATCTTGGCCTCGCGCGGAACGTCAACGAAAAAATCCGGGCCCTTCGCGCCAAACGCGAGAGCCCGCTTCCCGTCGGGTAACGATCCGCCGGAGCGCGCGGGCCGCAGGGCGAAGGGCCTGCGACGCGTCTCGCCGCGGCCCCCCGCAGAAAGCGCGCCAACCCCCCTCAGTCCCTCGGGACTGAGGGGGGTTGGCGCGCAAGCTCACGCTCGGGAAGCGGAGGCTGGCAAGCCGGCACCCTCGGAAGCTTGACGCGCTCCGGCCGGCGCGATCGGCCTGAGGACCCGCACCAGCTCACGGACGAAGCGCGCCAAGCGCGGATCGTGGTAGACACCGACGCGCTCTAGCGCATAGCACGGCGATTCCCGGGTCACGGCGCCCTCAATGGTCGACCATGCGCTCTCGTAGCCGGACGCTTCGAGCTGGGCTATCAGCTCCGGTGAAAAATCGCATGCCCGGCCATTGGGGTAGGCGAAGTGACGCACCGGCATCCCGAGCTCACGCTCGATCGTCTCCTTGGACGCCCGCACCTCCCATGCCGCCTCCTCGGGAGCCTGCTGGGCCAAAATGGGATGGGTGACGGTATGGCTGCCGATCTCCATGCCCGCGGCCGCCATGTGACGAATCTCGTCCCAGGTCATGGTCACGGGCTCCGTGGGCTCCACGGGCCGGCAGATCCGGGCGATCAGCTCGCGCGCCTGGCGGTGGGGCGTCTGCTTCAGGGCTTCGGTGACGAGGGCGATCTGCCCCGCCCGATCCTGGCCGAGCAAGGAGTCGGCGATCGCCGGCCACGCTTGCGCGACGACCTCGGGGGGCTCCAAGCCCAGCCGGACCTGATCCCACCAGAAATAGCGCCCCGCCTGGATCATGCCCGACGTGACGAAAAAGGTCGCGGGGACCTCGTAGCGCTGCAGGATCGGGAAGGCATGCTGATAGTTGTCCCGATACCCATCGTCGAAGGTCACGACCACCGCGCGGGGAGGCAAGGGCCGCCCGTGGCGCAGGGCGTCGACGACCTCCGACAAGGAGAGCGGATGGCAGCATTCCCGCAGGAAGCGGATCTGACTCTCGAAGCCTTCCGGCGAGACGTTGAGGGCATGGGGCTCGGGATGGACCCGGTGGTACATCAGGACCAGCACGCGCCCCGCGCGCCAGCCCATGCGCTCCAGCATCGCCCGCGCGACGGGAGCCCCCAGCCTCATGAGGACGTTGAAGATCGGCATCGACACTCTCCTTTCGCTCTTCCGCACGCGCTCAGGCGCCGCCGAAGGACGTGGCCGGGACCCGGGCCCCCGCGGAGCGTACGCGCAGAAGGGTCTCGATGGATTGCCTCAAGCGCAGGCCGATGCTCGGCCACGTGAACTGCTTCTCGATCAGGTGGCGGCCGTTATTTCCCATCCGCCGTCGCAGGTCGTCGTCTTGCAGGCACCTCAGGACGGCCTCGGCGACCACCGAGGGAGCATCGGCGACCAGGAAGTCCCGCCCGTGCATGCCTCCGATCCCCTCGGCGCCCACCGAGGAGGTCACGACGGCCTTGCGGAGCGCCATGCCCTCCAGGACCTTGTTTTGAATGCCCGCTCCGAAGCGGATCGGAGCGATCACGGCCTTGGCGCGCTCCAGGTAGTGATAGGGATCCTCCACGAACCCCGTCACGACGATGCCCGGCTGAGTGGCCAGCGCCTGGACCTCACGGGGGGGGGCCCCTCCGACCACGTAGAACGTCAGGTCCCGCACCTGCTCGCGCAGCCGCGGAAAGACCTCGCGGGCGAAGTGGAGCACGGCGTCCTGATTGGGGTGGTAGCTCATCTTTCCGAGAAAGACGATCGCGTTTTCTTCGGGGCCCGTGTAGGCGGCTCGGTGCACGACGTGCTCCTGGACGCCGACCGGCAGGGTCATGAGGCGATCCGGCTCCGCGCCATGCGCCAGCAGGTGCTGACGGTCCACCTCCGAGACCACCAGCGAGCAGGGAAAGCGGTTGACGGTCTCCACCTCGTAGCGCAGCAAGCGATCCTTCTCGAGGCCGTAGAACATCCGGCGCGGCCCCCGCGCGGTCGCGACGGCCCGCTGGTAATTCAGCGAAATGGCATCGACCAGATCGACGACCACGGGGATGTCGAGATCGCGCACCAGCTCGGCCATCCGCACGTGGTTGGCGACGACCCCGTCGTACTCATGCTGATGCTCCAGGATCCAGCGCCGGACGCCCTCGAAGCTGAAGGTACGGACCTGGATGGGATCCCCGGAGAAGAGCCCTCCCACGGAGTTGACCAGGTAGCGCGTGACCGGATAAGAGAAGCTGTAAACGCGCCGAAAGACGCCCTCGAAGGCCTTGACGTCAAGCTGCTGGGGGCCGCCGGTATCCAGGCAGAGCAGGTCGATCTCGAAGGCCTCGGAAAGCGCCTTGGCCGTGTTGAACATGCGAATGGCAAACCCGGCCGACAGCGGGGTCGGAATCCGACGGGACGAGAGCATCAGGATGCGGGGTTTCGTCGAAGGCTGCATGGCCATCTCCTTTCAGCGAGTCATCCCGGAGCGCGGGACACGCGGGTCAGGCCCGCCGCTTAGCGGGCCGGGAGGGGGTTCAGGAGCGCGAAGGACTGGTAGACCGCCTCGAAGCGACCGATCATGCGATCGAGGGTAAACTCGCGCCGCACCAGCGCGCGCCCCGCGCTGCCGACCTGCTGGCGCAAGGCCGGATCGCCGAGCAGGAGAAGCAGCTTTTGCGCGAGTTGCTCCGGATCCCGGGGAGGCACCAGGAGACCGGTCTCTCCTTCACGGATGAGCTCCGGCACTCCGCCGACCCGGGAGGCCACGGCCGGAAGGCCATGGCCCATGGCCTCCGCCAAGGCCAGGGGCAATCCCTCCACGAGCGATGGGAGGCAGAAGACATCCGCCGCCGCCATGAGCCTCGGAACATCCGAGCGCATCCCGAGCATGCGGATCCTGCCGCCAAGGGCCTCCGCTCGCTCTTGAAGGATCCGAGCCTGGGGCCCGTCCCCAGCGATCAGGAGCCATGCCTCGGGGCGCTCCCGCCAGAGCAACGGCATGGCCTCCAGCAGGTAGGTCAGGCCCTTTTCTTCGGACAAGCGCGCGGCGACCAGGAGCACGGGGTCCGTCGGGTCGATCCCGAGCTCTCGGCGGACCTCCAGGCGCACGCCCGGATCCGGGGCCTCGTCCCGGAAGGGAATCCCGTTATGGACGGTCAAGGCCTTGCGCCGGCTCAAGCCATGGCGGATCAAGTCGGACGTGAGCGCCTCCGAACACCCCATGACCCGGTCGGATCCCAGCGAGAAGAGCAGTGCCACCGCCGGTTTGGTCCAGGGTCTCCAGCTCCCGTGGGCCGTCGTGAGCACGGCGGGCCCTCCCGGCCCTCTCGCGATGCGCGCGGCAAGGGCCGTGGTCGGCGAGTTGGCATGCACGATGTCGATCCGATGCTCGGCGATAAGGCGCGCGAAGTGGCGGGAAAGCTTCCAGATGCCCCGGGGCGACTTGCTGCGGGCCGGAACGGAAAGACAGCCCACTCCCGGCACGAGCAAGGAGGCGAGGGGACCATGTTCGGCGGCCACCCAGACCCGATGCCCCCGGGCGTGAAGGCCATTGGCGAGGCGCACGACAAAGTGCTCGGCTCCCCCCAGGTCCAGTTGGTTCGTGGTGACGAGGATGTTCATGGCGTCCTCCTTTGCGACGTTGATGGCGGCAAGGCAGCAAGCGGGGGGCATCTCGCCCGCCGAGCGGGGTTACGACGCGCTCACGGGGCTTTTCGGCCGCTTTGCAGGCGAGGTCGGATCCGGGAGCAATCCCCCGAAGAAGCGCGCGTATTCGTGGAACGTCGCCTCGTACGTGAAGGCGCGGGCGCGCTCGCGCCCTCCCTCCGCCAAGGTCCTTGAAAGCTCGCCATCCGTCAGGACCCGGCAAAGCCCCTGGGCCAAGGCCGAGGGATCCTGGGGAGGCACCAGCAGCCCGTCTTTCTCGGGCGTGATGATCTCCCGCGGGCCCTCGGGGCAATCGAAGGCCACGACGGGCACTCCGGCCGCCATCGCCTCCAGGATCACCGTCGGGAAGCTCTCAATCAGCGAGGAGAGCACGAAGGCATCCGCGCCCCTTAGCCAGGCGTAAGGGTTGGCTTGATATCCGAGCATGAAGACATGGTCCTGGAGCGCATGCGTGGCGATCAGGCGCTCCAGGTGCGCTTGCTCGGGCCCCGTGCCGATGATGGCCAGGCGGGCGTCCAAGCGCTCCCGGACCCGCCCGAAGGCCTCCAGGAGCATGGCGTACCCCTTCTCCGGGCTGAGCCGCCCGACCGTGACGATCAGCGGCTTCCCGTCCTCGGGCCACGGCCGCTCGACGGGGACGGCCAGGCTCCGGGCCACCTCCGCGGGCTCGGGAATCGCCGGGTTGTAGAGGACGCCGACCCTGCCCGCGGGCAAGTGCATGGTCCGCTCGAGATCGGCCGCCACCCCGCGCGAGACTCCGACCACCGCGTCCGCAAGGCGGTAGATCACGGATCCGAGCCCTCCGAGGACGCGATCCATGGGGCGCATGGGCATGCGCGAGATCAGCGAGTGCTCCATGAGAACGAGGCGTCCCGGCCGCCCCGCGGCCATGTGGGCGATCGCCGCCAGGGTATTGAGGTAGCCGCGCTGCGAAACCAAGATCGCGGGCCGGTGCTCGCGCAGCTCGCGCGCCAGCGCCGGGACGGCAGCGCGGAAGCTCCCCACGTGCAGATCATGGATCGGAACCCCGGGGGGGACCGCCTCCAGCATGACTCCCTGCGCGCGGTTGAGCACCAGGGACGGCTCCCAGCCCTCACGCAAGAAACAGGTCAAGAGATTGATGAGGATTCGCTCAACCCCGCCGACCTCGAGCTGATCCAGGTAGAACCAGATCGTCCGGCCCGCGGATGGATGACCCCGAGACATGGCGCCCTCCCTCTAAACGACAACGCGTCGATGGTACTACCGGGCAACCGAGGGAGGGCATGGAAAGGCGGCCAGCGTTTCTTGTGCAAATCGAGCAGGGGTTCCGTAACCTAGGCTTCACAGGAACTTTGTCTGGAAAAAACCTGACTTTCCTATGCTGAAGCCAAATCCCGGTAATTTTGAGGCGCTTCCACGCCTTCAGCCGATATCGCGTTCAGAAAGGGTTCTTCTTTAATGATCTTCAAATCCCCTCTCACCGTATCCGCGGCGCTCGCTCTCAGCCTGACCATGGTCGGATGCGGCGTCTCCCCCCTGGCCCCGGGACAAACCCCGCAACTGGGAGAAGAATTGACGCTGGCCCCGGAAACCGGCGCGGTCCGCATCTCCTTCGAGGACTCCTACTCGACTCAGGCCACCAAGGCCGACATCAAGCAGATCCGGGTGACCCTCTCGGGAGGCCCCCTCGCCTCTCCCCAGAGCCAAACCGTCAGCTATCCCACGGGAGCCGCGACCTTCAAGGACCTTCCCGCCGGAACGATCAACCTCAAGATTGAGGCCCTCAACGCCTCCGCCCAGGTCATCGGCCAGGCGTCCAAGAGCGGCGTCAGCGTCGTCGCCGGCCAGCTCACCACCATCAACGTCAACCTCAAGCTGGACCCCACCTCCGTCTCCCCTGGCACCGGCCTGGTCGGAGTCGGCGTGATCATCGAAGACGGCGACATCATCCCCTTGCCCACGCCCACGCCCTCCCCCACCCCGACGCCCGCTCCGAACCCCACCCCGTCCCCGACCCCCTCGCCGGTTCCCGCCCCGAGCAACGCCATCTACGTCTCCCCGTCCGGCTCGGACTCCAACTCCGGAACCGCAAGCTCGCCGCTCAAGACCATTTCCGCGGCAGCCTCCCGCGCCAAGGCCGGCACGACCGTCATGATCGCCGGCGGCACCTACTACGAGCAGGTGATGACGAGGGTCGCTGGCACGGCCAGCGCGCCGATCACCTTCCGGAGCTACAACGGCACCGCCGTGATCGACGGCTCCAAGCTCTCCTGGACCTCCGGCGGGAACCAGAACCAGGGTCTCTTCCACCTCAATCACCCCCACAATCGCCTCGAGGGGCTCAAGATCACCAACTCGAAGAACAGCGGCGTCATCCTGAACGCCGATAACCTGACCGTGCAGGGCTGCGAGGTCTCCTACGCCCAGCGCCACGCCATCAGCACCGAAACCGGGCGGCAGACGGCAGCCGGCAAGTCCATGATCAGGAACCTCACCATCAGCGGCAACGACGTCCACCATGCGGTGCTCAGGGGCGCTGGCAGCGGACAGGCCATCAGCGTGATCGCCGACGGCTTCACCGTGAGCGGCAACCGTGTCCACGACAACGTCACCGAGGGCATCGACATCTGGCTCGGCGCCGCTCACGGCGAGGTGGTCGACAACGAGGTCTACAAGAACGGCGCTCCCGGCATCTTCATCGACGGCGGCAACTATATCCGCGTCCATCGCAACCGGCTCTACGGCAACGCCAAGGGCGGCATCGGCGCCTCGTCCGAGGACACGCGCTACTCGACCAAGCACATCTGGATCACCAACAACCTGGTCTACGATCACACGACCGGAGATGCCATGTTCGTCTGGGATCCCGACACCGGCGCCCAGAACGTCCTCTTCGCACATAACACCCTGGTCAACAACAAGAAGTCCTTTGCCTTCGCCGGCAGTGGCAACACCATCGACGTCTACAACAACCTGGGCTACGCCACCGAGACCAGCCTCTACAACGGCACGAGCGGCTCGACCATCAACCAGGGCAACAACGTTTGGCTGAGCAGCGCCTCGGGCTTCGTCTCCGCCGGCAACAAGGACTTCCGCCTCACCTCCGGGTCCACGGCCATCAACAAGGGCAGGACGCTGACCGCCCCGAAGGACGACCAAGGCCGCACCTTCGCGGTGAACGTGGACTACAGCCAGGCCACGCGAACCGACGGCAAGCCGGACGCGGGAGCCTACGAGTACCGGTAAGTCCCAACGAGCGGGTAGCCCCCCGCACAAGATTCCGCCCCCTCACCCGATGGGTGAGGGGGCGGAAGCCTTTGAAACTCAGCCCATCCGCAACGACCCGCGGGGCTGCGCTCCCCGTCGCCGGGAGTCCTCCAGCAGCCGCTGATAGAGCGCAAGGTGACGCTGGGCGATGTGCGGCCAGCCGATATGCTCCTCGATGCGTCGGCGCCCCCCTTCCGCCAGCCGCTCCCGCAGGGAGGCATCCGCCAAGAGGCGCTCCATGGCGTCCGCGAGTGCCTCCGGATCGTCGGGAGGAATGATGAGCCCGGCCTCTCCCTCTCCGACGGCCTCGGGCAATCCCCCCACCCGGGTCACGATCGCCGGTTTCCCGAAGGCGAAGGCGATGGCGAGGACCCCGGACTGGGAAGCCTGGGTATACGGCAGGACCACGATGCGGGCCCGCTCGAAGAGCTCCGCGACCTCCCCGTCGGAGAGGTACTTGTTTCGCACGCTCACCCGGCCGGAGGGGCCGATCTCGGAAGCGAAGAGAGACGTGTCCCCCTCGCCCGCGATGCAGACCGTGTAGCCGCTCGAGCGCTCGGCCAAGAGGCGCTCGGCGCGGCAAAGCACCTCCAGGCCCTTGTAGGCGATGAGGCGGCCGAAGAAGAGGATCATCGGCTCCTCGGTCCGCCCCGTCGCATGCTGGCAGAAGAAGCCGTAATCCCCGTGGGGGATCACGGAGATCCGGTCCTCCGCGATGCCTTGCTCGGCAAGCTCCGCGCGCAGCGCCTCCCCATGGACGATCAGCTGATCGGCTCCGTGGACCGCCCGGCGCGCGAGCGCGTCCCGGATCGGGGAGGCCTCGCCGGGGTGGACGGTCGGATCATGCATGGTGTAGCAGATCGGAACGTCCCCCAGTAGCGGCATCATCAGGCCGTTGGAGGGGTGCGCGGTCACCACGTGAACCACGTGCGGCTGGATGCGCCGCAGGCGCTTGGCATTCGCGGCATGCACCCAGGGATTCAGCTGAGTGAGGCTCCCCCGCCAGGCCTGGCCGGGGAAGCTCAAGGGCCGGGAAGGATGCAGGGTCGTCTCCGGCGAGAAGTACTCCCGCAGCTCCGGATCGGGGGGAGTGAAAACGTGGACGTCGGCATGGCGCGCCAGGGAGTTTGCGAGCTGGGACGCATAATGACGCATCCCACCGTGACATGACAGGGCAACGATCGCTACGCGCATGAGGCTACCTCCTTTAGACATGCGCCCCAGCTTACCGCCGCGTCGGCAGGTCAAAACCCTCCCTCCTTGGAGAAAATTCTGGTCAATTCGCACGAACTTCTTCCGGACGTCTGCTCGCTAGGATAGCAATCCGGAGGTCGCCGCCATGAATCGACTCACCGTCAACACCGCCCTGCAAGTCACCACCCGCAGCCTGGAGCTCGTCAGCGGACTCTTGATCAACGCCTGGCTCGCCCGACACTGGGGAAGCGGCGCCTTCGGGCAGATTGGCTTCTTCATGAGCCTCTCGGTGATCTGCACCTTCCTCTTCGACTTCGGCCTGTCCAACCTGCTGCTCCGCACCGTGGCGCGCGCTCCGCGCCGCGCCAGCCACGTCGTCCTGAACGCCCTCCTGCTCGTGCTCCCCCAGACCCTGCTGGGCGCCCTGGTCGTCTTCGGGCTCGGGCTCTGGCAAACCGGCGGCGCGCACGTGGCGATCCTGGCATGGATCTGCGTGCAGCTCGCGCTGAACGCCGTCTTGCAGATTCTTCGCTCGAGCTACTACGCCTTCGAGCGCATGGAGTTCGAGAGCGTGCCGGCGATCGTCGAGCGATTGACCTGGATCGCTGCCGCGCTCTGGCTCGCTTCCCAACCCCCGTCCCCGCAGGCCCTCTTCGGTTGGCTTGCCGTCAGCAAGGGCGCAGGGCTCGCGACCAGCCTCTGGTTCTTCTTCCGGTTCATCAAACCCCAGAGCGATCCGGCCCGCCTCGACGCGAGCACCCGGCGAGGCCTCGCGAAGGAGGCCCTCCCCTTCGGGCTCAACCTCGGCTTCGGCAACATTCGCCAGATGGCTGACATCCTCTTTCTGGCCCGCTGGGGCGGCGACGTCATGGTCGGCCATTACCGCGCCGCGGGAATCCTCGTGCTTCCCTTTTCCCTGATCGCGGATGCGCTGATCAACTCGTTGTTTCCCCGCATGTGTGCGGCCGCCCAGGCAGGCCCTGAGGCAGTTCGAGCGTACGGAGCCGCCGCAAGTCGGATCCTCTTGCGGGTTTCCATCCCCGCAAGCCTCTTCCTCATGCTCTACGCCCGGGAGATCGTGACCATGCTCTTCGGTGCGGAGTACCTGCCTGCCGCGGCGTTTCTGAGCGTCATGGCGCTCAGCATTCCCGTGCGCTTCCTCTCCAATTCCCTGGGAACCGTGCTGAGCACCAGCGATCGCCAGGCCCAGCGCATGACCTGTACGGCGATCGCCGCCTTTTTCAACCTCACGGCCAATACCATCGCCATTCCCCGCTGGCACGCCATGGGAGCCTGCGTCACCGCCCTACTCACCGATATGGTGCTCGCGTTGAGCCTCTGGTTCTTCCTTCGCCCCACAGGCTCCCATTGGGCGACCAGCAGTGGGGTGGCCCTCCAGAGCCTCCTGCTTTCCGGCCTCATCCTCTTGCCCCTGTACATGTTGGACGCCACCCTCCTTGCCGCGGGCGGCATCCTCGCTCTCGGCTATCCCGCGTTGATGCTTCTGGGACGGAGTCAACTCGTCTCTTCCCTCGAGCGCCAACTCCTTTGGAAAAACGTCCCGTCGTAGCGCCGCTCCCCGAAGAATGCCCCGCATGGCGGGCGCGTTCTTTCCTCGAAAGGAGGACCATGTGCACGCCTTCGTCCTAGATCATGCCGATTCACGCCATCCGCTGACGCAGCAATGGGCTGCGCTAAGCCCCACGACTCCCTTCAATGGCTGGGAGGTCTTCCAGGAGTGGAATGCACTCCGCCGACCGGGCTCTGAGCCCTTCGTCATCTTGCTTTCCGACGAGTACGGAAAGCTGGCGGCCGTCGCCCCGTGGTGCATCGAACGGGATCCGCGCGGCATCCGCCGCCTCACCGGGATCGGAGGGGAGGACGCCTGGTACCACGATCCCTGGATCCTCCGCCCCGAGCTGGCCCCCTCCCTCGAGGAACAACTGGTCCGCACCTTACAGGCCCATTGCCAATCCTGGGACGTCTTGAGCCTCATCTTGAGAACGGACCGCAACGCGGGGCTCCGCAAGTCCGTCGCTCGGCTCGGCCTCAGCTACGAGGATCGCGTCTCCTGGCGCCAGCACCAGAAGATCGACCTGGGGGAGGATTGGTCCGAGTACTGGTCCTCAAGACCTCGACAGATCAAGGATACCCTCACGCGCAAGGAGAAGCGTCTGAAGGGCATAGCCCACCGCTTCCAGCTTTGCGCCCCGGAAGAGGCCGAAGCGACCTGTGACAAGCTGTTCGAGCTGCAGGCCAAGCGCTTGACCGAAATGCGGGACTGGAAGTCCTACCATGAGGTGCTTCGGGTCTTCTGTCGGGCAGCAAACCGCCAGGGCTCCCTCTTGGTTCACAAGCTGGAGATCGACGGGGGACTGGCCGCGGCCTCGATTCACATCCGCAGCGGCAATCACGTCTTCGCGATTACCCGATCGTTCGACGAGGCGTATAACGCCTACTCGCCGGGAAGCCTTCTCGCCCATTGGACCTTGCAGAAGTTGCATCGCGAGGGCATCCGCTCCGTGGATCCGGGCCCCGGGCTATACGGCTGGAAGGAGATGCTGAAGACCGGCGAGATCGAGACGGTTCAGGTGCACGCCGCTTCACCGAGCAGCCTGAAGGGGTTCGGCAGGATCGGTTGGGAGGGCCTGCTCATCCACCCGCTGAAGACCAACCCGATCCTGCAACGAATGGTCCGGTCGATCAAGTCCATCCAGCGTGAACCGGTCGTTGCGACGACGAGCTAAGGGGGGCCCCATGAATCCAAAGCGGCTATTCGGAGTGCTGGGAATCCTGCCCATGCTGGTGATTTGCCAGAGTGGGCCGAACTCTCCCGGGTGGGGATTGTCCAAGACTCCCGCACCAGCAGAGCTCTACGTCTCGCCTCGAGGATCGGACGAGGCCCCGGGCACCCGGGCCGATGCTCCGCTCCGCAGCCTCGATGTCGCCATCAGCCGTGCGGGGGCAGGGACCACCGTCCATCTCTTGCCCGGGACGTACCGCGACTCCCTGGTCACCCGGCGAGGCGGCTCCGCCAGCGCCCCCTTGGTCATCAAGGGGCATGACGGCGCCATCCTCGACGGGTCCAATCTCCCCGTCAAGAAAGGCTCGAACCAGAACCAAGGGCTCGTCGAACTCCGGCACCCTTACGTGCGGCTCGAAGGGCTCGTCGTCACTCAGGCCCCCAACACCGGCATTCTGCTGGCCGCGAGCCACCTCACCGTCAAAGCTTGCGAGGTCTCCTACGCCCAGCGCCATGCCATCAGCACGGAGACCGGGCACCAACCCCACGGAGATTCGCCGGTCCTGAGGGATATCACGCTCACCGAAAACACGATTCATGACTGTGTGCTCAAGGGAGCCGGATTCGGTCAAGCCATCAGCCTGATCGCGGACGGCTTCGTCATCTCGCGAAACCGCGTCTACGAGAACCGCACCGAGGGGATCGACCTCTGGCTGGGGGCCTCGCACGGGGAGGTGCGCGAAAACGAGGTCTACCAGAACGGCGCGCCCGGCATCTACGTGGACGGGGGCTCGTACCTTCGGATCCACCGGAATCGGGTGTATGGCAACGCCAAGGGGGGGATTGGCATCTCCTCGGAAGATCAACGGTACCGCACCCATGATGTCTGGGTCTATAACAACCTGATCTACGATCACCCGGACAGCAGCGGCTGCTTCGTCTGGGATCCCGACATCGGAGCCGAGCGCGTGCTCTTCGCCCATAACACCCTGGTGGGCAACAAGACCTCCTTCAACTTCGCAGGCCGCGGAAACTCGGTCGAGGTGGCCAATAACCTGGGTCTTGCCCTGAGCGGAACGGACACGGCCGACTGGAGCGTCGGGTCCCAGATCTCCATCCACCATAACGCCTGGATTGAAAGCCTGCGCTCCTTCCTCGATGCCCCGAAGAAGGACTTCCGGCTCAAGCAGATGGCGCCGGGTATCGACGGCGGCAACATGCTCCCGGATCTCCGCGACGATCGCGGGAACGTCTTTCCCCTCGACACCGACTTCGCGAACCAGCAGCGCCCCCTCGGGAAGGCTCCCGACCTGGGGGCTTACGAGACGAACTAGGTTCCGGACGCACGAGCGTGCCCCGGGCTGAGAGGAGCAACCATGCAAACGACCATCCTACGCGACATGACCGACATCCGGGCCCTGAGCCATGGCTGGAGCGAATCCGCGGCCCCCAGCCCCTTCAGCGGGTGGTCCGCCGTCGAATCCTGGCTCGTCCAGCGCGAGCGCGAGACGGAGCCCTTCGTCATCCTGGTGGGCGACGAGGGTCGCTGGGTAGCGGCTGCACCCTGGTGCCTCGAACGTGACCGCTGGGGGATTCGGCAGCTCACCGGCATCGGTGGAGAAGACGCCTGGTATCACGATCCCTGGATCCTCCGGCCGGACAAGGAGGAAGAGATCGTCCAGGCGCTGATAGCGGCACTGAGAAGCGCGCGGCAGGACTGGGACATGCTGCAGCTGGTCCTGCGCGACGCGACGAGCAGCTCCCTGATCAAGGGCCTCGGGAGCGCAGGGCTGGCCGTCACCGAACGAATCGACTGGATGCAGAATCAGACCGCCATCCTGGGGGAGGACTGGAACTCCTACTGGGCCGCGCGTCCCTCGGCGACCCGCGAGCTCGTGCGCCGGCGCGGGAAGAAGCTCTCCGCCCTCAATCCCCGCTTCCTCGAAGCCGATGCGGGCAATCTGGAGCCGCTCCTCGAGGCCATGTTCCGGCTGCACGCCGAGCGATGGCATGGCGAGCGAGACTGGCGCGGGTACTACCGTTACATCCGGGCGATCGCAACGGAGGCCTTGGAACGCGGGGACCTCCATTTCTACGCCCTCGAGGCCGAGGAGACGCTCCTCGCGCTCGAGCTGCTCGTGCGCTGCGGGGATCGGGCCTACGAGCTGCTGCGCATCATCGATCCGTCGCCTCGCTACTCCGCGTACTCTGCCGGGAGCCTCCTCACGGCCTGGGCGTTCGAGCGCATGCAGCAATGCGGGGTCCGAGAGATCGACCTGGGCCCCGGGCATTACGACTGGAAATCCGCGCTGGAAACCCATCGGACCGAAACGGTCAAGCTGGCCGTGGCCCAGCCCAGCCGGCTTCCGGCCTTGGCCTTGGTCGGCTGGGACGGCATCCTCAAGCCCTACTTGAGGGAGGTTCCCCTCGTCAAGCGCATCAAGCGTGCGCTCGCGAGCGCCAAGCACCCGGAGATCCAAGCCAGCCCCACGCCATCGGGAGTTGGATCCTTCACCCAATAACCTTGGGCAACTTGACCTATAAGCGATGTCGCAACAGACGGATGATCGGTAAACGTGAAACGACCTTCCATGCCATCCGAGAGGTAGCACCAATGATGTACGACACTTCCGCCGATCCCAGCCTGGCCGCCCTCTTCAAACGCCGCTGGCGCGTCATGGCGCTGACCAGCGGCCTCGTCCTCGCCGCCGGAATCCCCCTCCTGCTCGTCATGCCCAAGTCCTTCGAATCCAGCGCCAAGCTCCTCGTGATGCGAACCGAGCAGCGCTTCGGGGGACTGGGCATCGTCAGCAACGCCCTTCCCGAACTGGGAGGTACCAGCCAGCCCCTCTTCACCCAGGTCGAGATGATCCGGTTACCCGCCACCCTTCGGAACGTCATCGAGAAGCTCGACCTCCGAAACGGCGAGGGGAAACCCATGACGACCGACGAGCTCGCCAAGCGAATCCGGGTCGCTCCCATCAAGGGGACCGACCTCATCGAGGTCTCCTACCGGGACTCCGATCCCCATCTCGCCCAGCAAGTGGTTCAGAATCTCTGCGAGTTCTACCTCCAGAACACCGAATCCACCCGGCGCGAAGGAGTCCAGGCGGGCCTCAAGATCGTCGACGAGCACATGGGAAGTGCCCAGAGCCGCCTCAGTGACGCGGAAACCCGCCTGCGGGAGTTCAAGCAAACGCTGGGCAGCGTCTCCCTCAACCAGGAGATCCAGGCCTCGGTGCGCGACATGGGGGACCTGAACACCCTCATCCGCAATCACCAGCTGGCCCTCGAAAGCCTGCAGGCCAAGGCCGCGAGCTTGCGCTCACGGTTGCGGATGTCTCCTCGAGAAGCGCAAGAGGCGGCAGCCCTCGCCCAGAACCCGCGTCTGCGAGCCCTGCAAGAGCAGTTGGTGACGGCCGAGACCTCTCCGCTGCGCACCCAGGGACTCGCCGCGAGCCACCCCGATCTGATGGCCCTGGAAAGCCGGATCGCCATGCTCAAGCAGGACATCGGCGCCGAGATCCGCCTGCTCGTGGGTCGGCAGCAGGCCTTCCGCCCGCTCGACGATATCCAGATCGGCTTGCTGCGCGACCTGACGTCCACGGAAGTCGAGATCATGGCCACCAAAGCCAGCATCTCGGCAGCCGAGCGTAGCCGGAGCTCCCTGAGCGCCAGCATGACCCAGCTTCCCGCTCACGAGATGACCCTCGAGCGGCTCCAGCGCGAGGTCGTCATGGCGGGGCAGATTTACCAAGACCTGCTCCAGAAGCGTGAGCAAGCCCGCCAGCACCTCTCCATCGCTCCCAGCTTCGCCCAGGTCGTGCAAGCTCCCGAGATTCCGGAGCGTCCCCTCATACCCCTGGGAGGACAAGCCGGAAGCGTGCTCCTGCTCGCGAGCCTTGCAGCCGGGTTTGGGGCCGGCACCTTGAGGGACGTGCTCGACCGCCGGGTCTCCCCCACGGCGCTCGCCGGCTACATGCCCGACATTCCCATTTTCTGCAGCCTCCCCTTGCTCTCAAAGTCCGAGAAGCGACAGGGAGAGCTGATCGTCACCACGATGTCGAGCCCCGCGTACCTGCAAAGCCTCATGACCCTGGGCCTCGCCCTCGAAAACCACCTCGGCGGGTTCGAAGGGCAGGTGATCGTCATGACCAGCACCAGCACCGGCGAGGGCAAGAGCATGACCATCGCCAACCTCGCCCTCTCCCTGCGAGACATGGGCAAACGGGTGCTCCTGGTCGACGGCGACCTGCGGCGACCCCGCCTACACACGATCTTCGGGGAGAACGATCCTGGCCTCGGCCTCTCTGAGGCCTTGCTCAATCGCCTGTCTCCCGCCGAGGCCGTCCGTGAAAAAGAGGGCATCCACCTGGTGAGCGCCGGATCGGCGGAGCTCCCCTTCAAGCAGGCCAAGCTCAGGACGCAGTTGGCGCCCCTCCTGAGCCACTGGCGCAAGGAGTTCGACGTCATCCTGATCGACCTCCCGCCCCTCTCCATGGTCGCCGAGGTCGCGCAAGTTGCAAAGCAGGCTGACGGCACCCTCTTCCTGGGGAACTTCCAAAAGGTGGGCCCCGAAGCGCTGCTCGCCGGAGTCCAGATGATGCAGGCCGTCGGGATCCCCATCCTGGGAGCCCTCTCCATCAGTCCGTTCAGCTCCGCCCCGGAGGCGAGCTACTACCTCGTCGCCAGCGAGGGGGATCGGCCATGAGCCGTCCGACCCTCGCCCTTCAGCCCGCCGAGGTCATGCCGTACTGGCTCTGGCCCTGGTGTCTCTTCCTCTTCCTGATGCCCTTCGAGATGCTGATCGCGGGCCTCAACCTCTCCTTGCCGGTCAACGCGCTGGGCGTCGCCTCGGCGGCGCTCCTCGCCATGGCGGCCCCCCGAGGTCCCGGCGCAGGGGGCCGAGAGTTGCTCGGACGGTATCTCGCCGTCACGGTCTTGATGCTGGCGCTGGTGCTCTCGTACTTCAGCTCGATCGATCCAATGGGAAGCCGGGCGGCCCTCGTTCCGGTCGCCATTTTCTGGATCATCTATCTCGGCTCCACCGCCCGCGCCCTCACCCCGTCCCAGCTCGAGCACGGGCTCCGGGCATGGTTCCTCGGAGGGGGAGCCTGCGCCTTGCTGACCATCGTTTCCACCCTGCAAGGGAACACCGCCGTCGACGGCCGGGGCTCCATCGTCCTGGGATCCGTGGTGGTCGACCCGAACTTCCTGACCGCGGCGTTCTTGCTCCCGGCGGCCGTGGGGTTCTACTTCCTTCGCCAGCCCAAGCGGCGGCTGGAAGCCGTCGCCGTCCTCGGCCTGATCGGGTGGGCCTCCGCCCTGGCGCAGTCCCGGGGGGGGATCCTCGCGATCATCGTCATGGGGCTGGCCATGCTGGCCTGGGATCGGCGCTGGAAGGCGATCGCCGTCCTGATCATCAGCTTGGGGATCGCCTTCGCGACCATGGGCCCCATGCTGGGACGCTTCAGCGACGTCGACGATACCACGGGAAACGGACGCACCGAGGTCTGGCAGGTCGCCGTCGCGGCGGGAATCCAGCACGGCATGACCGGGCTTGGTCTGGGGGCCTTCCCCCATGTCAGCGGGTCCGCGAGCGGCCTCTACTGGGGCTTGGCCACGCATAACACCTACCTCCAGGCCTTTGCCGAGACGGGCAGCCTGGGTTTGCTGGCCCTCTTGCTCGCCATGGGAGTCCATCTGCGCTTCCCCCGGCGCAGCCCCATGGCCGGGGCGATCTTCGCCGCCCTGATCGGGCTGGCGCTGGCTGCCGTCTTTCTACACTTTCTGATGTTCAAGATCCTCTGGGGAGCCTGGATCATGGCCACCCAGGCCGCGCTGGTCCGCTTGCCATCCCCGCAGCCGTCCCATCGGTTCGGCCGATTCCATGCATTCGCCCATTAGCCTGGGCCGCCGCCCCCATCCCCCCGCCTATCACCGCGGGTTCGCCCGCTGAGAGGAGAGCCTCACCATGCCGCAACTCATCCGCCTGCTGTCGTCGACCCTCATCTGCACCATGCTCGTCACCGCGCTCTTTGCCCCCCTCAGCGCGGCCTCGGAGTACCTCCTGCGCACCGGCGACGCGCTGAGCGTCTCGGTGGTGGGACATCCGGACCTGATGGTCCCCGCCCAGCCCATCCGGCCGGACGGCCATATCTCCCTGCCCATGATCGCTCCGTTACGCGTCGAGGGACGAAGCATCGCGCAGGTTACCGCCTCCGTCCAGGAGGCCTACCGGTCCATCCTGACGAACCCCCGGGTCCTGGTCAGCATCGCCCAGTTCCGTCCGCTGCGGATCACCGTCCTGGGAAAAGTCGAACGGGCGGGAAGTTTTGACTTCACCCAGCCGCCCACCCTGGTCGAAGCGATCGCCACGGCCGGAGGCCTGAATCGGCGAGCCGCCCGCAACGCCATCACCGTGGTGGAGCCCGGGAGCCTCTCCCGTCGCACCTACGACCTCGACCGGCTGCTTCAGGGCAAGGAGCCGATCCCCACCCTGGCCGAGGGCGGCGTCGTGGAGGTGGGCGAGGTCTGGGGGCCGGATGCCGAGATCTGGATCCCGCTCATCACCTCCCTGATCACGGCCATCGCCTTCGTCAAGGCCTGGGACTAGCCGAGCGTCCGGGCATCACGTCCAGGCCGGCGCCCCAACTTGACCTCAATCAAACTAAGACATTTTTTTGTCAAAACAGCAGAAGCCTCCTCAACCGCTGCTCGGTAGATTAAGGGGGCAAGGAATAGCCAGCAGTCATGAACGAGGTGAAAACATGTCGACCGGCTCGCTAAACTTTCCGCCCCAAGACCCCCAGCCCGTCGCCTCCTTGGGCACGTTTCCGAGACGCTTCATGGGCCGCGAGGCCTGGCTGGAGGCCCTCCGGCCGTGGCTTCATCAGCTCCGTGAAACGGACCGTCGCGGTCTTCTGATGGTCAACGACGGCGTGTGCACGAGCGTCGCCTGGATGATCGGCGTCGTGCTCACGGGCGGATCCCCAGCACTTGGCTTCTTCGCCCTATGGGCCGTTCTCGTGTTGGGCGCCCTCTACTCGGCCAACCAGTACTCCCTCGAGCCCCACGACGAGCGGGCCATCGGCAAGGGGGTCTTGATGGCCGGCGGGGGGACCCTGGCACTCGCGTGGGGAACGGCAACGACGGCCCTCCTTCCGGCGATCCTCGCCGCCACATGCCTGGCGCTCTTGCTCCTGGTTGCGAGCCGCCGACTCTGGAGTTGGATGTTTTCGTGCCGAGCCACCCGGCGCCGGACCCTCCTGCTCTGTAACGGTCCGGAAGCCGAAGACGCCCTGAATGAAATCCACCGCCATCCCCTCTCGGGGATCCGGGCCCTCGGCCTGATCAGCGAAAAGGATCAAGCCAACGATGCGCCCCTCTCGCTGCTCGGTGAGCCCGGCCAGCTGCCCATCCTGGCGCAAGCCTGGAAAGCGGACAGCATCGTGGCAGGGCCCTCCGCGGTTCAGAAGACGGACTGGAGGCAGCAGCTCTCCCCGAACGAGGAGACGCTCGATATCCCCAGCCTGTTCGAGAGGCTCAGCTACCGGATTCCCGTCCGGCATGTCGATGAGCGCTGGTTCATCGAGCAGTTCACCTGGAACCGGGGAATCGGGTACCGGATCACCAAGCGAGCGGTCGATATCTCGTTCTCCCTGTTCGGCCTGATGATTTCCGCCTGGTTGCTGCCGGTCATGGCGATCGCCAACCTGCTCGACGACCGCGGCCCCCTCTTTTACTCCCAAGAGCGCGTCGGCCTGAACGGCAAGACGTTCCGCGTCTATAAACTCCGCACCATGCGGGTGGATGCCGAAAAGCACGGGGCCGTCTGGGCCCAGAAAAACGATTCTCGCGTGACCCGCTTCGGCCACTTCCTGCGACTCAGCCGCCTCGACGAGCTCCCTCAGCTCTGGAACGTCCTCAAGGGGGACATGAGCCTGGTGGGGCCCCGCCCCGAGCGCCCCGAGTTCGTCCGCGATCTCGAGCAGCAGATCCCCTACTACCAGCATCGCCACCTGGTCCCCCCAGGAGTGACCGGCTGGGCGCAGGTCCGCTTCCCCTACGGCTCGTCGGTTCAAGACGCCGAAGAAAAGCTCAAGTTCGACCTCTACTACGCCAAGCACCGCTCGATCCTTTTCGACCTGCTCATCATGCTGCGAACCGTCTCCGTCGTCCTGAACAAGACCGGCTCTCGTTGAGCCCTTCCGTGCGCGCCACCTGACCCAGACGTCCCCCGGCCTTCCTCGTCGCCCCTCACGCCCTAGGGCGCGCCCTTTAATACCGCCGCCTGTGTGTCGAAGCGACACACAGGCGGCTTCGTTCCGGGGGATCGGGGCTTCCCCAGAGGGGCTCTGGCGGGAGAGCGACGGAGGAGCGCATGGCTCAGCAGGAGGAGCGGACATGCGTCTCCCGCTCAGCCATGGTGGCTCCTGGGCGTTCTCGGCAACGAGCTCGAGACGCCTCTGGGGGCACGGGCGCGCAGGTACGGAGGCATGGGACAGGGCGAGGGCCTCCAGACAAGGGCCTCCAGGGGAGGGCCTGGCGCGAATGTCCACCCAGGCGTCCGGTCAGCTGAGCGGCGCTCCCGGGCTTCGTGGGGCATGGCGCGTGGAAGGCGTGACGCGGGCAATGGAGGGGCCCCGCCGCTCGGCGGCCGAGCGCGGCGACGGACTGGGTCACGTGGAAGCGTGGTAGGCGGCTATGCAAGCAAAAAGGGGGGAGGCGTTGCGCCTCCCCCCGGGATGATGTCGCAGGTAGGGTTAGGGGTCGAGGATGGGGTCGGAGACCTTGACGTCGACGCCCACGTCTCCGAGCACGTTGTTGAGAATGACCATCGCACGCAGGAGCTCGGT
>JAKFCT010000097.1:0-3164 GCA_036676495.1 Candidatus Sericytochromatia bacterium | reverse complement strand
AAGTACGGCAAGCCCATGCTCGCCCTCAACCAGGACGGCGGCGTCTACACCACCCGCACCATCAAGCGCGGCACCGCCGACGAGAAGGCCCTCCAGAAGCTCAACAAGGAAGTCATCAAGAGCCTGGGCCTGGTCCGCGGCGTCACCCACATCGAGTACATCAAGTCGGCCGAGGACGGGAAGTTCTACTTCCTCGAGGCCGGAGCGCGCGTCGGGGCGGCCCGCATCCCCGACGTGGTCTACCGCGCCACCGACATCGGCCTCTGGAGCGAGTGGGCCAAGCTCGACCTCGCGGGCAAGGACCTCGAGCGCTACAACCTGCCCGGCCAGGGTGAGCCCTACAAGCTCCCCAAGGCCCGCAAGGACTACGCCGGCGTCATCGTGACCCTGGCGCGCCAGGAGTGGCCGGACATGAGCGCCTACAACGACCCCGAGGTCGTCTGGGTCCAGAAGAAGAAGTACCACGCCGGCCTGGTCGTGCAATCGCCCGATCCCGACCGCGTCGAGCAGCTGCTCGAGCAGTACGCTCAGCGCTTCGCCCAGGACTTCATGGCCCACGTGCCCCTCAAGGTCTAGCCCATCCCCCAGCCCCTTCGCCCCCGCCCCCGTGCGGGGGCGTTTTGCATGGCGCTCGCCGGCCAACATCGCCACCTGAAAGCGCCGCGCGAAGCCTACTCCCGCTCCTCCTGCTCCCGGAAGTGCAGCGGCGAATGCGACGGTTCCGGCACGTCCACCTCCAGCCCCGGCCGCGATTGCAGGGCCTCCTCGTTGCATAACGGACACAAACCCAATCCGGGCGACCGATCGTCGGGAGCCACCGAGATCGCGCCGTGATGCGGGCAAACGAAGGCGTCGTCGAGCCGCGTGAGATCGTTGAGATGCATGACGATCCTCCCTTCTCACCCGGAATCCTATCCCATCCCGCCCCCAGGACAAGGATTGCCCGCGCGAAAGGTTATCTTCTCATTATGCTTATGTTAAGATAGTCATGTCGTCACCGTGAAAGGAGCCGCCCATGGCCTTGAATCGCACCGCCGCCCTGAGTCTCGCTCTCTTGTTGGCCGGATGTGCCATTCAGCCCATGGTTCCCCGCTTGACCTCCGAGCCCCGCTCCGGGCTCACGTCCCGCTCGGCCGCGGTCACGGTGGATACGGCCCGGCTCCGCACGACCATGGCGCATCTGACGGGGCAATCGGCCTTGGCGGACGGCACCCGGATCCCCGAGCGCGGGACGGCGGAAGGGCGCGCCAAGGCGCGCGACTACCTGGAAAAGGCCTTGAAGGACCTGGGACTCGAGGTCGAGCGCCATCGCTACCGGTCGACCGGTGAAAACCTGATCGCGCGCCTCCCGGCCCCCACGTCGCGCAGCGGCCCGCATGCCACGGAGTGGGTGCTGATCGGGGCGCACTTCGACTCGGTCCGCAATGCCGGCGCCAACGACAACGCCTCGGGCACCGCCATCGTCCTGGAGGCGGCCCGCCTCTTGAAGGCGCTCGAAAGCCGCCAGGTCAACCTCATGGTCGCCTTCTTCGACGAGGAGGAGCTGGGCCTGGTGGGAAGCACGTACATGGCCCGGGAGTTCAAGCGCCAGAAGCTCAACCTGACCTCGGTGCACACGGTGGACATGCTCGCCTGGGACTCGGACAAGGACCGGGCCATCGAGGTCGAGATGCCCGACGGCAACCTCGAAGCCCAGTACCGCACGGCCAACAAGACCCATGGGCTGAACCTGACGCTTTACCGGACGAGCACCACGGCGACCGACCACACGTCTTTCCGCCGGGAGGGCTTCCATGCGGTGGGCCTCACCGAGGAGTACGTCTACGGTGACACCACTCCGCACTACCACAAGAAATCCGATGCCTTCGACACCGTGAACGTCGACTACATGGCCACGGGAACCCAGCTGCTGGTCGCGGCCGTGGGGGATCTCCTCCAGGGCAAGGTGGCCCCGGCGGGACGTCAGCTGCCGCATGAGGCGTTCCCGGGACGCGCCCGTCACTTCCACCCGGATCACGAGTAGCGCCCCCGGGGGACGGCGATCCCGTGTAGACTCTTCCGCAGCGACCCGAGCGACACGGTTGAGGAACACGCCATGAGTCTGGAGTTGGTCTTGAGGGCGGCGGCTTACGCGGGCGAAGCGCACGGCACGCAGACGCGCAAGGGCTCGCCGCAGCCGTACATCACGCATCCGCTGCGGGTGGCCCATGGGGCGTCCCTGGCGGGGCTGTCCCCCGAGGCGATCGCCGCCGGCTTGCTTCACGACGTGGTCGAGGACACGGACAAGACCCTCGACGATCTCCAGGCGCGCTTTCCGGAACGGGTCGTGCATCTCGTCGACCTGCTCACCAAATGGTGGCCGGACGACGCGCCCAAGGATCTCAAGGCCTCCGAGAAGCCCAAGTACTACGGGGCGATCCTGGGAGACGCCGAGGCGATGGCCATCAAGCTTTTGGATCGTGCCGACAACCTTCAGGACATGGTCCGGATGCTCCCCAAGTTGCGCAGCTGGGCGGAGCGCTACCTGAAAAAGACGGAAACCGAGATCCGGCCGATCTTCGAGGCCTGCCCGAATGCCATGGCGCGCGCGGAGTACGCCGCGGCGATCGCCGATCTCCACCGCGCCCTCGGGCATGCCCCCCACGGACCCGACGCGGGTCGCGCGCGATGATTAAGGTTAGCTTGACAGCAGGTTAGCGCGGTGTGATAATGACTCCCGTTGTGCTTCGGCACGACACTCTTGGCAGATCGAACGTTCGCGCGGGCCGGAAACGGACCGAACGGGCGTGGAGAGCGGATGCTCCGGCGTCTGGCTCCATCTGGGGGGATTCCCGAGTGGCCAAAGGGGACTGACTGTAAATCAGTTGGCACTGCCTTCGAAGGTTCGAATCCTTCTCCCCCCACCATTTATGCCCACGTAGCTCAGTCGGTAGAGCACGTCCTTGGTAAGGACGAGGTCGTCGGTTCGATCCCGATCGTGGGCTCCATTTACGTTCTGCCCAGAGGCCCGGGCCCCGGTCGGGGCCCCTCATGGTATGCACGCCATCGTCTTCGGAGGATTTTGAGACCCATGGCAAGAGCGAAGTTTGAGCGCAACAAGACTCACGTGAACATCGGCACGATCGGTCACGTGGACCACGGCAAGACCACGCTGACGGCGGCGA
>JAKFCT010000096.1:0-13441 GCA_036676495.1 Candidatus Sericytochromatia bacterium | reverse complement strand
CAAGGGAAGGGCCCGAGGCAGCTCGCCCCGGTCATGCGTGAGGGCGGTACTGGGCACGGCCACTTCCGTATCCCCTTCGAGCTTGAAGAGCGCCGTCTCGACCTGGGCCACCCGGAGGACGGCCCCCGAGAGGCTGAGCGTGAGGCTCGTTTGCGTCTTGAAGGGCGGCGTCTCGCCCGGCTTGTCGGAAGTGTCGGCTCCTGGCGCGGGGCAGCCGGTGAGCAAGCCCACGCCCAGCAAGGCGGTGAGAAGAATGCGTGACATGCGATCTCCTAAAAAGCGGGGAAATTCACGAATCTCCAGCTTCGCAGAGACGGGCAACGCGCATCAATGGAAGAACTATCGATCATAGTGGCCGATTTATCGTTCCCTGGTGGGATAGACGCTCCCTCGTGCCGAAGGAGTGCGCGCGAAAGCACGGTCAACGAGATCTCTCGCAAGATCTGGCCGATCCGGATTGTCGCCTTTTCGCCTACCATGCGGGAGGAACGCGCGTCAGCGCCGCGCGCGGGAGGAACTCATGGCCGACGCGCCCCGCCGTCCCAGCTTTCCGAAGTTCTTCCTGGCGATCGTTTGCCAGTTCGTGTACCCGATCCTGGTCGTGGGCTTGGGAGGGGATTGGCGCTGGGGCGCGGGTTGGGCCTTCGGCCTGTGGTTCTCGGGCTTCTGCCTCGCGACGCTCAGCTACCTCTACGTGCGCGATCCCGCCTTGCTCGCCGAGCGCTCGCGCCGGCCCGGGACGGGCGGAGAGCCGACCTGGGATCGCGTCGCCCTCGTCGCCATCACCGTGCTCTTCATGGCGTGGTTCGTCCTGATGCCCCTGGATGCCAGGCGCTTTCACTGGACGGCGGGTTTCCCCGTCGCCTGGCAGGTGCTGGGGGGCGTCCTGCTGCTGCTGGGATCCTTCTTCATGTTCCGGGCCGTGGCCGACAACACGTTCGCTTCCGCCATGGTCCGGATTCAAGCGGAGCGCGGACAGCAGGTCGTCTCGTCAGGGGTCTATCGCCTCGTGCGCCACCCGATGTACCTGGGGGCGACCGCCATGACCCTCGGAGCGCCGCTGTTGCTCGGCTCACGGTGGGGGCTGGCGCTCGGTCTCTTGATCATCGCCGTGCTTGCCCTCCGCATCCTCGGAGAAGAACGCCTGCTGGCAGACCAGCTGGAAGGCTATGACGACTACCGAAAGCAGGTTCGCTACCGCCTGTTCCCTGGGGTCTGGTGAAGAAGCCAAACCCTCCCGGGATTAGCGCCGGCCGGATACGACGTCCGGCCTTGAGGTGAGCGAGGAGAAGGTCGTCAGTTCGACCTGATTCCTGACGAGCGCCTCCCTTAAGCGCGGATCCAGCAGAACGGCCAACTCGGCCTCCCGCAACTGCACGTAACCGCCCCCCCATTTGCGCAGGGGCTCATCCACGAGACCAGGATGCACGGCCACCTCGTTGATACCCGGCGGGAGTTGGGGCAACATCCCGACAAAGCCCTCGACCGTGGCGACTCCAAAGAAGCCGTCGAGGAAGCTGACGGGCGTTGGGGTTCGTTCTTCGGCGAGCAGGGCGGCTTGTCGCTTGTAGGCATCCGGGGTCATGTGCGGCATCATCTGCCAGGCACGAAAGGGGTGGAGGATCCCGAAGGCGATCATTTTCCAGATCATTCCGGAGTTTCCTCCGCCCCCCGGAAAAGTGACGCGCCCGTAAAGGGTCTCGGGAACCGGATGGCGCACCGGAACGGCCCATTCACGAGCCAGCTCCCGGACGACCTGGAAGAAAGGGGAATATAGAAACAAGATCCCCTCATGGTAATCCAGGTGATCGATGCGGATACCTGCCGCCTGAAGCCGCTCTCCTTGCGCACGCAGTTCGGCCTTCAACTCGGCGAGCGAAATGTCAGGAGCCCGCTCGATGAGCGCATCACGATCGTAGAAATAGCCCTTTGAATCCACCAGGGTGGGGATCTGGCTGGGAGGCAAGACCGGACGTCCGGTCGTAACGTTGAGGTGCAGCCCAATCGGGAGGCGAGGATTCGTCTGATGAGCCGAGACGATGCGCTCCATGGCCCCCTCGAGATTGACGAGGGCCGACGTGGAGGTCACCACCCCCTCGCGCCATGCCTGCACGATGCCATTGGTGACGCCCTCGCTCAACCCCAGGTCATCGGCGTTCACGATCAAGGCACGCGGCGCCGTGGGGTGCGCAGGAACCTCGGACTGGGCGGCTTGCCGGCTCCAGACGGGCAAACACCCGGATACCAGCACGGTAATCAAGACCAGGAGTTGGATGTTCGGACGCATGGCATACTCTCGACAGATCGGCTGCACGCTCAGTATACCGGATCGGAGAAGGCGGAACCGGATCCTCATGTCACCGTTTCCGGATGACCCAAACTCGGCGCTCAAGTGGGCTGGGCCGATGTTCAGGCCGGGCCTACCTGGGCAGATGCCTCACTGAGGCGTGGCGGCGTTGGGGCAGGTCCAGAAGAAGGTCGCTCCCATTCCCGGTTGACTCTCGGCCCAAATGCGACCGCCATGGCGCTCGATGATGCGTCGCACCGTCACCAACCCGATCCCCGTCCCCTGGAACTCCTTGCTCGAGTTGAGACGCGCAAAGGAGCGAAACAGGCGATCGGCTTGCGCCATGTCAAAGCCGATGCCGTTGTCCCGAACGAACAGAACGGCCTCGCCGTCGACCGTTTTGCGCCCGACCTCGATGCGCGACTCCTGCTCTTGGGAGCTGTATTTCCACGCATTGGAGAGCAGGTTCGTCAGGGCGATCTGCAAGAGCCCCGGATCCCCGGTCACGACCAGGCCGGGCTCCACCTGGACCTGCACGGAACGCTCGGGATCCGCATGCCGAAACTCATCCAAGATCCCGCCGGCCAGTGCTGAAAGGTCGACGGACTCGTGCTTCAGCTCTCCGTAGGCCACCGACGAAAGCCGCATCAGATCTTCAATGAGGTGCCGCATTCTGCCTGATGACCGGGCGATGGTTTCCAGCCCCTGTTTCACCTGGGGCGAGAGCTGCTCGCCATTGCTCATCAAGAGGAACTCCGAGAAGCCCAGGATGGCATTGAGCGGATTGCGCAGGTCATGCGACACGGCTGAATTGAAGGCACCGAGTTCGAGGTTGGCGGCTTCGAGTTCGGCGGTGCGTGCCCGGATCCGCTGGTCGAGGTCCTGCAGGATCGAGACGTTTTCCAAGGCGATCGACGTGCTGTCGGCGAGGCTTTGGAGCAGCCGGACCTGGTAGTCGGGGGCCGCGTGCCGGCCGGCCCAGTACGTTCCGATGGCCCCGATCGGGTCCAGTTGCCGGATCGGCACCATGACCAGACTGCGCACGAAGGTCGGCTCGTAAGCTTCCAGGGGAATGCGCGCGTCCTCGTAGATGTTCTCGATGCGCACCGAGGCCTTGTTGCGCATCGCCCAGCCGCTGATGCAGGCATCGAGGGGGAAGCGGCGTCCCTTCCAGAGCGGGGCGATCGCCTCTTCATCGGCGTAGTAACACTGCTCTCCATCGCGTAGCACGAAGGTGGCGCCGTCCGCCCCCACGATCTCGCGCGCCGCGTGCCGCACGATTTCCATCACGCGCTCGAGGCTACGCGCCATCGAGAGTTCCTGGATCACCTCGACGAGGCGCTCCATGCCCCTCATGTAGACCGGATCAGTCGTGCTAGCTGGGATCGTCACCGTCACTCACTCCCCGAAACCATGCCGTGGGTTTCGCTGCGCGTTCCGTTGATGTCGACAGGTCGAGCCGAGGAAAAGCGGCCGACCATGCCAGTATACCTCGACCGCCGGCGTGGCGTCCCGACCCTCACGACGACGCTTTGACCGCCGGTAGGATCCGCTGGGCGTGGAGGATGACGAGACGTCGACTCTTGGACTTCACTGCGATTTCACGGCCGGTCGCTTACATGGGGATGAAACGGGAGCGCTTTCATTCCTAAAGAAGGAGGCAGTGATGAACGGATTGCACCTCGTCCCCCTCGCCGCCTTGGTGGCGTCGCTCGCATCCCCAGCCTTCGCCTTCAGCGGAAACGTGGAAAACGGCAAGAAGATCTTCATGACCAAGGGAGCCAACGGCAAGGCTTGCATGACCTGTCACCCGGCGGGCCTGACGACGAACGAGACGTTCAAGGGAAAGGACATCCCGGATCTCGTGAACGAGCGCTTCAACGAGGCCAAGATCCAGAAGAAGACGCTCAAGTTCCTCAAGTATCAGGAGATGAGCCTCTCCACCCCGGAGCTGAACGACCTGCTGGCCTTCGTGCAGCAGCTGCCTGACCGCGGTTTCGGTGCCGTGCCGTCCACATGGCAGGCCCATGTGAAGAAGTACGTCCGGTAGAGGCCCTCATGAAGGCCGAACGTTTCAGTCTCGCGGATCGCCTCTTGCACTGGACGACGGCGATCGCCGTGAGCCTCCTGGGTGCCTCGGGATGGTTCATTTGGCGTGGCGACGACGAGTGGGAAGTGCTGGGAGTCAATGCGATCGCCTGGGCTCACGTCTGGATCGGGGGCCTGCTCTTGTTCGGAGGCTGCGCCTTCTACCTCGCACTCTGGAAGCGATCGGCCCCGGCGCATGGATGGAACCCGGGGCAGCGCCTCGCGCTACGCTATACGCAGGTCGTCCTGGCCTTCCTCGCCGTGAGCGGGGTCCTGCTCGAGCTTCGCTATGCGCTGCCGATGGGCAAGTTCCTCAAGAGCCTCCTGCGCAACGGCCATGGCTACGGCGCCTTGGCGCTCGCGGCCTTCGTCGCCGTGCACCTGGCCATGCTCTTCCTGGTCCCGAAGAATCGCGGGCGCCTGGGCGCAATGCTGAAGGGGCATGCCTCGGGCCGATGAGAGGCTTGCGGAATTCGCTCCCTCAAAGCAAAAGCCCCGGAAGCGATGTCTCGCTTCCGGGGCAGTGGGCTTGGCTGGACGAACTTAGAACCATTTCGACATCCTTATGATCCATAGTAAGGCGCCCTTAGTTCGATTCCCGTAGGGGTGCCTAGTACCCCTACGGGAATCGAACCTTCCAAATTAAGCGAAATTGAGACCTTCCTCAACCTCTAAATTAGAAGCAAATGAAGGGGCAAAGTCAGTCTTCGGTTCCAGGCCAACCGGGATGACATGAAGTGCTGGATATGCTCCGTGCTGGTGAACGTGCCCACGGTGCTTCGCTTGGTGCCTTTGCGCTGGGGCATCGAGGTCGTGTCCGGTATTTCAAGAAGCGGTTCAAGCTGCTCTCATCCACGTATTTGCCTGGCTTTAGCCCTCCTCGCCTAAAATCAGCCCCTTCTTTAACGTCACTAGGATCAAGTGATAGCGCCAAAATTAGACCCCATGAACGGTTACTGGAGGCGAATCGATCATGCTTCCTCACCAAAAGCCCCCATCACTGTTGACGTTGAATTTTCTTGACATCATAATCCATAATATCATACTTGGTTGTTTCCCCAAGTGTGAGAGGGTCTCCTGCAGGAATAGCCCATTGGTTTACAGACTTATCGCAGAATAGAAAAGGCATATATGAAAAAAGCAATAGCGATAGCACTCGTAGCACTTTTCTCAACGGTGTCCTGCACGTCACCCCAAGCAGGCCTTCCTCTACAGGAGCCTCGTGTCCCTATAATCCAATCGGAAGTCGTTCCGGAGGTTACTTCGGGAATTCACATTAGTGTTCAGAATATGGGTGACATCAGTGTTCGGCGCGCATCATTAGATGAACAACGAATTCAAAGCCTGGACGAAAATTCATTTAGTATTTTCTACGATCGAGCTCTGGATGCGAACGGGTCGGGTAAGATTGATACGATCAGATATATGGTTGTTACGCCAGTGGGGACTAGGAGTATCGACTTCCAGATTCCGGCGGAACATATCGATAATTTTAATGCCATTCCCGACTTAGAGGCCGCGCTTCGCTAGTCCGCCGGTGATTTCGGATGAAATGCTGGCCGACGTAAATTCGAAGATTAAGCAAGAATTGTCAGCTTCATTACCCCTTGCGAGCAATTACAACACTCAAAATCTTCCGGCAATTCCGTGGTTTTGTTTGCTTTGGAACGGTGGTTGGCCGCTTGTGTCAGGAACACAACAATGTTGGCCCGCCCTTGTAGCGCCGCCTTATTTTGTGGCGTGTATGCTTGCTACGGTTGGACTTGCTGGAGCGCGAGTGCTAATGAGTTGTTATGCAATTCCTTCTGTAATCGACTCTTTTAATCAAGTGCCGAGGTAGCAATAATAACGACAAAGTTGTGTGAGTCAGCGGGAATTGCGTTTTTCACGAATGCTGGCTCGCGCAACTTTGTGTTGTATGGAGTTGGACTTAAGAAAGTCGATATCACCATGAATATCATTCGAATTATTTTGCTGTTAAGTCTTCCGATTCTGATTTCCTGCAGCAAAAATCGACCGCCCGATGGGATTTCGCAAATCAAGTTTCCGACAGAAGTCCAAATGAATGAAGTCATAACGACTGATTATGACTCTTGGCGCTCTATGGAAAACGAAGGAAAGCGCGTACTCCTAATTGACTTGACTGGGAATATCGAGACTGTTCGCGGCGCAATAAAATACAAGCAAGAAACTATTCTTAGCGAAATTAATATGCGAAATCCTGATGTTGTAATTCCATTTTGTGGATGTGCTGATGACCATTCAGCAAAAGTACTCGCATACAATCTTAGAGTTGCGGGCGTAAATAATGTGTACGTGCTAATTAACGGAAAAGAGAGCGTTGATAAGTTCTACAAAAATAGTATGTAAAGCTTGTTCTTGGTTACTTGTAAGTTCGTAGGAGACTAGTATGCGATGGCTTCAAGATACTATTAGCTACCTGTCAGGTCCTTTACCTTTTTATATGCACGTTATTATTGTGATTGTGGTGCTTGTCGTAATGGCAATTATAGTCGTGGCGAGCGGTTTGTTACTGCAAGCTATGTCGCCACGTTTTAAAGAATGGATGATCGCGCCATCGAGCCCCTCTATCATATGGCAACGAGCTCTATTTTTTGCATCAATTGACATCGTTATTAATATTGTCCTGTATTATTCTGGGCATGGTCTAAGTATTTTGTTCGCACTTCTTTCAATTCCTGCTTCTTTTCTATTCTTTTTGATTAGTGGTTACTTATTATGGGGAATTCAGAATAATGCCCAAGGCAGGTAGTTTCAGTGAGGTGATCACTAAATTGTACTGCGTAGGCTTGATGGTAACGCTCGTAAATGATTGGTGGCCCTTTGAGCAGGAGAGCATCATTTACCCGATTCAGGTTTTTCGGGGATTTGGTATCGGGGTGGGGCCATTCACCCGGCCATACCCCTTGCTCTTTTGCTCTGTCCCCAAGCTGGCCTCATCTGTCTTCCCGCAAGTTTGAAGAACCGTTTGAGGTTCAGGACCGTGCATCGGATGGCTTTCCCTAGGTGTAGAGTTCCCAGACATGGGTGAGGTCTGAGATGGCAAAGTCGAGCCGGAGTACCGGAAACCCTTTGATTTACTGGCTTTCGCGGCCAAGGAGTTCAAAAGCGAAAAGCGGATTCCGGGTCCGAAGACCTGAAATCCGCTTCTAAGTGGGCGTAACTGGATTCGAACCAGTGACTCCTACCGTGTGAAGGTAGTACTCTACCGCTGAGTTATACGCCCAAGTTGAATGCTTGAGAGTCTCATTATAGCGTAGCTTCGCCTCAAGTCAACACCCCTCGGCCGCCGTGGCGGATCGCGAGGCCCGGAGAATCTCTCCGGGCCTCGCGGCGGGTTCATTTGCGGTTAATCCGGGCGCCAAACGCCCTCAAGAAGCGAGCGTTATCCTGGGATCGAAAAGGGGAGCTAGCCCTGGATATCGATGATGAGGCCCTCGTAGTTGGCGCCTCCGACCACGGGGATGCCGGTCATCATCTTGTTCTGCCACTTGCCGACGAACTCGGCCTCGGACATCTCGCTGAAGGCGCCGTCGATCGAGTCGTGCATGATGATCGACTTCTGGGACTGGTTGTAGCCGACCACGACGACCCAGTGCTCGGAGTTGCCGAACTGCAGGAGGACCATCGGGGGGCGGCCCTGGTCGACCAGGCTCCGCAGGAAGGAAATCTTGCCCTGGCGGTAGGGCTGAACCTTCAGGCCGTTGTGCTTCAGGTAGGTCTCCACGGTCTGGGGGCTGGTGGGAAGGTTGAAGCGGTTGGACTCGTGGACCACCTTCGAGTAGGTGGTCTGCTTGCCCCAGTAGTTCATCACCACCGACATCGCCGCCTGGGCGCAGGTGTTGTCCTGCGCGTCCTGCTCGAAGAAGGGCACGTCGTTGACGACCACCGCACCGCTGGCGTAGACCGTGGTCGCCGAGCGCTTGGTGGCGTTCTGGGTCGTGCGGTACTCGAGGATGCCCGAGCCGTCGCGGTACTGCGAGACGATGCCCTGGCGGGGGCCGTCGTTGATCGATCCGGTGATGGGCGTGAGGCCGCAACCGCTGAGGGCGCCGGTCGCGAGCATGGCGACCAGGGAGGCGGCCACGAGCTTGGACTGGATCTTCAGGGCCTCGGAGATCAAGGAGGGCTTGACCATCCCGGCATCGACCAGGATCTCGCCGATCTGGCGCTTGGTCAGCCGCTGGTCGGCAAGGGCATGTTCGAGTTGCTTGCGGGAGATGGTGCCGGTGGCGACCAGGATCTCGCCGAGCATGAAGCGGGCGGCCATCGCTCCGCTGGACATGTCCTCCTGGAGGGCGAGGACGGCCTCGAGCTCGTAGGGGCTGATCAGGTTGAAGCGGACCAGGACCTCGCCGAGGCGCTCGTTGGTGCGCTTCTGCTCGTCGAGGGCGCGGTTGAGCTGGCGGGAGGTGATGCGCTTGCTCTTGAGCAAGAGATCGCCGAGGCGCTGGCGGACGCCGGCCACGTCGTCGGCATCGGTGAGGTCGGCCTGGCTGGCGAGCACGGCCTTGAGCTCCATGTCGGAGAGGACGCCAAGGCGCTTGAGAACCTCGCCGAGGCGCTCGTTGGTGCGCTTCTGCTCATCGAGAGCCCGATCGAGGTCCGAGGGCGAGATGAACTCGCCGTCAACCAGGACCTCGCCCAGGCGGCGCTTCGTCATCAGGGTCGTTTCCACAACGCTCATTTCTCCGTCCCTTTCCGCGGATGGGTGACCGCTACCGGCCGCCCGAACGGGCGACGAAAATCCCCCGCTCCTCGGTTAGCCTACTTATACCCCAAGCGAGCCAGGATCCACCGTTCGGGCCTTCGGCCAGGCTGGGGAATCCATGATCGTCGGGCCCTTGAACCAGGTCCTGTTCCTGCCCCCATCCCGAGGGGCCAGCTTCCCGGGCGACGAGCTTCCAGGTGCCGTCCGAGGAGAGCGTGCTGTATGCGAGCGTGAGCGTGCCGGAGATCCGGGCGATCGCCGGTTCCCGCATCGCCGCCGAACCCGGCACCTGGACGGCATCCGACCAGACACCCTGGCGCTCGACGCGCTCGTAAAGCTTTTCGTTGCGGTGGTAGACCACGCGCAGGCCTTCGCCGTCGTGGGCAATCGCCGGGTCCCCGCCCGAGACGTCGATCCGGCGCGCCAGGCCCCAGACTTCCCCGTCCGAACTGGTCATCACCTCGCAGGACCCGCCCATGGTCTGGTAGGCCAAGGCCACGCCCTTGGGAGTGCGGGTGATGGCGGGGGTTTTCGCCTGCTCGTCTTCGTTGGTGATGACCACGGGCTCGTCCCAGGTCGTCCCATCCATCGAGGACGCGGCGTAAAGCTGGAAGCCTCCCGACACGTTGCCGGAGTAGATCAGGTGAAGCTTGCCCGAAGCGTCCTCCCAGAGGGCGGGGGATTCCTCGGTGCGGCGGGTCTTGCCGACGACCACGGGGGCGCTCCAGCGCTGACCGTCCGAGCTGAGCGTCACGAAGACATCCTTGCCGCCGAGCTTCTGGGTATCGTAGGCGAGCGCGAAGCCGCCCGCCTTACGGGAGACCAAGCTCGCCACCCGGGGCGCATCCAGCGTGGCTGCGGGGCTCGCGGCCCAGCCGGGAGCGAGGGTGAACTGGGGAGCGGCATAGGGCTGGCTGGTGCCGGGAAGCCCCGTGCCGCAGCCTGCGAGCAAGGAAGCCGTCAAGAAGGTGAAGAGCGTGCGGCGGATCATGAGACCACGACCTCGAAGGGGCTCTTGGCGCCCAGGCGATCGGCGACGAGATCCTCGCGGCTGTAGCCCGTGGTGAAGATGTCGGCGACTTCCTTGAGCCAGCCCACGAAGAGGGTGCTGCCGACCGCGACGGATTCGCGGAGGCCCTGGGGGATGATCCGCAGGGCGTCGAGGGTCTGATCGACCTTGGCGGCGAAGGCGCCGCTCCAGAAGTAGTGCTTGGTCTTGTCGTTGCCCTCGGGGAGGCCATCAAGGCTGTAAGGCGCTTCGATGCTGGCGGCGGTGGCGGCCAGGAAGGCATCGCGACGGATATCCTCTTGGTCGATCTTGCGGCCGGAGGCGACGTACTGGTCGCGGGTGGCGCGGACGGCTTGCTGGACGACGGTGGCGGGGGCGACGCCATCCTTTTGAACCTGGCGGACGGCATCGACGATCGGACGGTAGTGCGGATCGTTCCGCAACCGGTTGAACTTCGCTTCTTGCCGCTCGTTGATCCAGCTCATGGAACTCCTCCGGTACAGCCTCTTAACGAGACTTATCCGGGCCCAGACCCCGGGGCTGACTTATGCCGAGGTTAAGATTTATTTAATCCTGGAGATCCCCTTCCGAGCAAGCCTGCACGCGCCGAAAACCGTCGTCCAAACCTGAGAAAGAAGGAGCGGGGCCTTGTCCGGGGGGAGGGGAGGCAGTAGATTAGGGGGGCTCGCAACGACGGAACCGACTCTAGAAGGAAGCGCGTCATGGAACCCACGCTCGCACAGCTTGGCGAGGATCGGGCGATCGCCCTCATCTCGGAAACGCTTGCCGACGTCCCGATGCCCGAGGGCTGGGTCGGGATCGGGGACGACGCGGCGGTCACCACCCTGACGCCCGGCATGCAGGCCGTCACCACCACGGATATCCTGGTCGAGGACATCCACTTCCGGCGCCGGACCACCTCGGCCCGCGAGCTCGGTTGGAAAGCCATCGCCGTCAACGTCTCGGACGTCGCCTCCATGGGAGCCCTGCCCCGCTGGGCCACCGTCAGCGTGGCCCTTCCCAAGGACTGCCCCGCCGCGTGGGTCGAGGAGCTCTACCGGGGAGTGGCGGAAGGCTCGCGCAGCGTCGGGCTCGCCATCGTCGGAGGGGATACCACCGGCTCACCGGGCCCCCTGATGGTTTCCGTCACCGTGGTGGGAGAAGCCGAGCGCCCCTTGCTGCGTTCGGGCGCACAGGCCGGCGATTGGGTCTGCGTCACGGGTCCCGTCGGGGAGTCGGCGGCCGGTCTCTGGCTGCTCGAACACGCGGGCGACGCCCCGCTCGGCGAAGCTGCGGGCAACGTCCCGCTCAGCGACGCCGAAAGGGACGCCCTCACGCGGGCGCACCGTCAGCCGCGCCCGCACGTGGCGGAAGGCCGGGCCCTGGCCCAGTCGGGCTTCCGCGTCGCCGTGCTCGACAACTCGGATGGCCTGGGGCGCTCCGCACTGATCCTGGCGCAGGCGAACCAGGTGACCGTGAGCTTGGAAGCGGATCGCCTGCCGCTTTCCCAGCCCCTGAGGAGGCTCGCGGCCCATGCGAAGGTCGATCCGCTCGACTGGGGGCTCTGGGGGGGCGAGGACTACAACCTGGTCTTCAGCGTAGAGCCGGAGGGACTCTTGGCCGTGACCCGCGCGGTGGAAGCCGTCGGCGGGAAGGTCTGGGTGGTCGGCCGCATGGGCAAAGGGCCCGCGATCGCCGTCCTGGAGCGGAACGGTCACGCCGAGCCCTTGAGATCTCAAAATGCCTTCCAGCACTTCGGGGGGAAGCCGGCCCCCTAGCCGTGGAGGCCGGCCCGCATGGCGCAGCGAGCCGGCTCAGGACCCTCGGACACGACTTATTGCTTGGACAGGTTGCCGAAACGGACCCGGAGGAGGCATTCCCCGGAATTGTTGAGCTGCTCGGCGACGATGTACATCTCGAGCTGCTTCAAAACCATCTCCAGGGAAAGGGACGGTTCGTAGTAGGTCCGCTGCATGAGGATTTCGTCGTTGCGATGCACTTCCGCTTCAATCATCGTCCGGCCCTCCTCTCGCCCGAATCACCGGCGCTCCGTTCTCCGAAACCCCTGATTGCGAGCAACCGTTAAGAAATGTAACATGCCCATCCTAGCGGGTCGCTCGCATGCCTCCGTATGGTCGATCTGACCCAAGTTCCTCGGGGGTTTTGACGGGTCCCGCGGGGCCCGCATGCCCACCCCTTCTCCCGCCTCAAGCACGGGCGACACCGCCTTCCAGCCCCGTCCCTGGTATACTGGAGCTTCGGTTTATCCTCCCCGTCAGCCGCAGGCGCCCCCATCAGCCGCAGGCGCCCCCACCCGCCACGGTTTCTTAATCAGCCACGGTTTTCTTAATCAGCCACGGGCGTTCCCGTGAGAAGAGGTATTGGATGTCGGATCGTATGAAAGCGCTCGAGCTCGCGCTCGCAGGCATCGAGAAGCAGTTCGGCAAGGGATCGATCATGAAGCTGGGCGACTCCGCTCGCATGCAGGTCGAATCCGTGCCCACCGGAATTCTGCCCCTGGACATCGCCCTCGGCGTCGGCGGCCTGCCGCGCGGCCGCGTGGTCGAGATCTACGGCCCCGAGTCCGGCGGTAAAACCACCGTCAGCCTGCAGGTGGTCGCAGAGGTCCAGAAGGCCGGCGGCGTCGCCGCCTTCATCGATGCCGAGCACGCCCTGGATCCCCAGTACGCCCGCCGCCTGGGCGTCGACATCGACAACCTGCTCGTCTCCCAGCCCGATACCGGCGAACAAGCCCTCGAGATCGCCGACGCCCTGGTGCGCTCCGCCGCCGTCGACATCATCGTCGTCGACTCCGTCGCCGCCCTCGTTCCCAAGGCCGAGCTCGAAGGCGACATGGGCGACACCCACGTCGGCCTGCAAGCCCGCCTCATGAGTCAGGCCCTGCGCAAGCTGACCGCCACCATCGGCAAGTCCAACGCCATCGTCATCTTCATCAACCAGCTTCGCGAAAAAGTCGGCGTCATGTTCGGCAACCCCGAGGTCACCACCGGCGGCCGCGCCCTGCGCTTCTACTCCTCCGTCCGCATCGAGGTCCGCCGCATCGAGACCCTCAAGAAGGACGGCCTGGAAATCGGCAACCGCGTCAAGGCCAAGGTCGTCAAGAACAAGGTCTCGCCCCCGTTCCGCGTCGCCGAGTTCGACCTGATCTTCGGAGAAGGCGTGAGCCGCCAGGGCTGCGTCCTCGACATGGCCGTCGAGCACGGCATCGTCAACAAGTCCGGCTCCTGGTTCTCCTACGGCTCCGACAAGATCGGCCAGGGCCGCGAGGGAGCCAAGGAATACCTGCGCCAGAACCCCGAGCTCT
>JAKFCT010000095.1:0-2866 GCA_036676495.1 Candidatus Sericytochromatia bacterium | reverse complement strand
CCGATTGGCCTTCTCGACTTCCGCGACGCGGGCACCCAACGCTGCATTGAGGCGACCGATCTCCTTTTCCCTTTCCCTCAGCTCGGTCACGTCCTCGGCGATTCCCAGCAGGTGGGTCGGACGCCCCGCCGCATCGAGCAGCGGGATCTTCTTGGTATGGAGCAGGCGAAGGCCCTCGGTCGCGCTCTGCAACTGTTCTTCGCGGATGTCGAGCACCTCGCCGCGCTCGAGCACCTCGCGATCCTTCGCCTGGAAGAAGGCTGCCTGATCCTGCGGAAAAAAGTCCTGATCCGTCTTCCCGAGGAGCTTGCTCTGCGGCAACCCGATGAGTTGCTCGCCCGCCCGGTTCACGCGAACGAAGCGCAGGTCCTTGGCCTCCTTGACAAAGATCATGTGGGGTATGTTCTCGATCAGCGACTCGAGAAACCGATTGGTGACCATCGCCTCGGTGGAGCGTCGGCGCAGCGATCTTTCGGCAGCGGCTCGGGCGCCCATCTCCCGCCGGATGGCGGCGAGGACCAGGCTCAGGACCACCGCCGCCGCGGCGAGCGTGAGGATGGTGATGGCGAGCGTCCGTTCGCCGTCGCTATGCAGCAACGACTCGTGCATTTCCTCCTCGGCTCGCCCGAGCCCGTCCATCCGCACCATCGCCTCACGCACCCGGACCATTGCCTCCGTGCAGGCTCCCGTCAGCACCCACCGGCGCGCCGATTCCGCTCCCTCGATGCGGTACAAGCTCACGCCACGGTCCATCGTGTTCATGAAGTGGCCGATGGCCTGGTCCAGCTGAATGAGTCGTTCGCGTTCACGCTCTTCGAGGGAGCCTGCTTGCTGGAGCAGGAAGGCTCGATCGGCCGAAAGCCGTCGCGCCGCGGCCTCCCAATGCATCGCATCGGCCGGTCGGCCGGAAATGAGGAACGTGCGCTGTGCGAAGGCGGCTTGGGCAATGTCGCCGTAAGCGGCGGCCAGGCGATTGCGGAGCGCCTTGGCTTGCACGAGATGCCGGGCGTGCTCCTCCATGTGCGAGGCGGTCTCGTAGGTCAATCCCCCGAGCGCGGAAAGCACCACCAGGGCTCCCAGGAAGCTGCCCACGATCCTCAACTGGAGGGGGTCGAGCATGGTCCTCAACCCCTGCGCACCGGACAGCCACTGTCCTGCAGCGAGGGTGCCCAGGCCCAGCAACACGAAGCCGGCGGCCGCATTGATGGCGACGGACGGCGCCCGTTGAGCGGAGACCGTCTCGAAGGCGTCCCAGAGGTACGCCGTGATGACCACCACCCCCACGACCAACGTGGCTCCGCCGACGGCGCTGGCGATGGCTCGCAGCTTCGCGTAGGGCAGGCAGGCGAGTGCGATGCCCAGCGCGGAGAATGTCGCAGCCGTGTATGGAGACATTCGGTCCCTGGATCGGTCGAGAGCGTCCGCGGCATGCCGCAGGGGCGCTTCAGCGATGCCCGGATTCCACTCGAGCAGGTACTGGGCGCACGCGGCGATCCCGATCCCTGCGACGACGGCCCCCAACGCTTGCCCTATCCGGCCGAGCCCCGGCTCGCCACGGCCGCGCCGACCGGCGGCGAAGCACAACAACGCGAGCCCTGCCAGGATCAAGGCCGCGTCCGCGCTGGGGTTGGTCCGCCCGGTGCCGGCCAAAATGCCCTCCGGGGCGGGGACATCGAACAACCAGCCACCCAAGGACACCGCGCCGATGCCGGCTGCGGCGATTCCGAATCCCTGCACGAGCGTTGAGGGTGCGCGGCGAAGCCTCAGATAACGGCGGCGCCTCGGATTCGAGGAACGGTGAGGATCACCTTGCAATTACGGTCCCCTTGCGGAGCAGTCCTCCAGCGGGGAAGCTCGACGGACCGTCCGGCCGAGCTTGGGACCATGGATTCGTCAGCTAAGGGCCTCTGGCTCAGCTACCGCGAGCGAGCGGGCCTGCATGAAGGAACGGCGATGTTGGAACGCGCCATGGAAGCAGCGAGTCAGACTGCCGCCCGCGCGTCCGTCGGCGAAGAGCGATTGATGCTCTCGGCCGGGGAGTGTAGTGAGAGGCGCTCGCGGAACCGTAGGTCGATCGCTTAGCCGGGCTAGTGTTAACCCTAAGCACACCGGCGCGCCGTTCGCTATGGTCGCGCGGGCGTCCGAGTCAGTCGGACGGATCACCCCGACTCCCCCCTTTCCATGCTCAGCAAGCCAGCGCAGCCGTGCGAACGCACGAATTCCCGTCCCAAATGGTACCTTATTTACTACATTCTCGCGGCGTTCGACGTCTTTGCCGTATCAGCGAGTCTGTATCTGACGCACCAGTTCGTGGGCATTTACAGCCACTCGGTGGAGGTCAACAAGGTGTGGTCCGCGAGGCAGGCCGACTACGCCAGCCTCGGCCGCCTCGCCGGCGCAGTCAACGCGCCCGGCAACGATGTCTTTGACACCCGTGCGGTGGAGGCTGAAGCCGCAAAGGCCCAATCGGCCCTCCTCGCATGGAACCAGCGCTTCGCGGCCTCGCGCCGGGAACTGGCCGCCAGCACCGGCGAAGTTGACGGGCGGTTCCTGATACCGCAACTCGACGCGGCGGAGGCCGCGCTGCGTGAAATGGTTGCCGAGAGCGACTTGATCTTCTCTTACTTCAGGCAGGCGCAGCCGGAACGGGCGGGCGCGCGCATGGCGACCATGGATCGCAAGTACGCCGCATTGAACGGTGTGCTGGACAAGTTGAACGAACAGGTCAGGACGGCTCAGAAGGCGAACCTCGATGAACAGCAGGCCGCCGCCAGGTCCGTCCAGAAACTCGAGTACCTGATCGGCGCGCTCATCCTGCTCATGGTGGGGGGCGCCACGGTATACGGCCGCAGGATCGGCAGGCAGA
>JAKFCT010000094.1:0-62170 GCA_036676495.1 Candidatus Sericytochromatia bacterium | reverse complement strand
CGCTTTGGCCCGAAGAGACAGGGGCCCCGACCACCAGGCCTCCTCAGCAAGGCCCGGATCCCCAGGCCCAGGCTCTCATCCAAACTCCAGCCTGGGGAAGCGTTCGAGATCCGCGGAGGACCGTACCGACCGGACCGAGCCCTTCCTTACCCGTGGAGGACCGAGCCCTTTTTTCCCTTGCGCGTGAGGCCTGCTTGCAAAACCTCGTACGGATAAAGGTTTACCATTATTTTATCGCGCCTTAATCTCGGCTTAACTAAGTGACCGGAAAACGTCCTTATGCTTAGAGGGTTGCTTATTCACTGGGATAACCGACGATGGATCATCAACGTTGCCGAACCATCCGAAACCCGCGATTCGATAAAGGATGGTCTTGCATGAAGCGTATTCTCGTCTTTTCCCTGCTGACGGCGTCGTTGCTGGCCGGTTGCGGCACCTCCCCCTTCGCCCCGCAGACGACCACCGGCCTCAAGGCCGCCGCCTCCGCGCTGGAAACCGCCCCCCAGGTCCAGATCTACAAGGCATTCAAGCGCGTCGAGTCCCCGAACACCATGCGTCTGGTCGTCATGTACTGGGTGACCCGCGAAAACGCTCCCCGCGAGTTCCGTCAGCTGGTCCTCGATGGCGTGGCCACCCAGGATCGCGTGGTCTACCGCAGCGGCTACCGTCCGACCCAGATGGTCCTGAACGGCCACGACGTGCTCCAGGACGAGGCGAGCCTGCTCAAGGTCGCTCGCGAGCTCGGCTCTCTGAACTACCACACGACCACCAAGGAAGAGCAGCAGGTCGTCACGCTGGCTTACGACTTCCTGATGGATCAGGTCCACTAACGCGAGGCAACTCGCTCCAAGACGATGCCCGCCCTTCCGTGAGGAAGGGCGGGCATCGTCTTGAGAGGGTTAGACGTGTTTGGCGTCGAGCAGGCTGCGCACGGGGTGGTGCGAGACCGTGGCGGCGAGTGTCCCGAAGAGCCGCGTGGCGTTATGGGTGAAGGCCTCCGGGTCTCCGCTCACCAGGAAGGCATGCTCGGGCGCGGGGGCGGGCTCGGCCAGCAATTCGTGGCCGGCCAGGATCTCCCCCAGCGCTCTCACGGCTTCCTGGGCGGGATCGACCAGCTTGACGCCGGGACCGACGATGCTCTGGATGAGCCCGGAGAGGATCGGGTAATGGGTGCAGCCGAGGACCAGGGCGTCGAGGTCGGCGTCGAGGAGGGGGCCAAGGGATTCGATGACGACGGCGGCGGCGTGCTCGGAGTTCCAGTCACCAGCCTCGATCATGGGAACGAGGCGAGGGCAGGCGAGGGGGAGGACTTCGGCGTCGGGGCGGATGGAGGCGATCGCCCGGGCATGCGCCCCGCTCGCGATGGTCGCTTCGGTGGCGATGATGCCAATCTTGGCTCCGCAGCGCACCGCGGCGCGGGCGCCGGCCTCGATCAACCCCAGGATCGGGACGGGGCAGTGGGCGTCGAGGGCCTCGAGCGCCACCGCGCTGGAGGTGTTGCAGGCGACCAGGATCGCCTTGGCCCCGCGCTCCAGCAGGATCGCGAGGATCTCCTGGTTGAACGCGATCAGCTCCTCGACGGAGCGGCCTCCATAGGGAACCCGGGCGGTATCCCCGAAGTACAGCACGGCCTCGTGAGGCAGCTGGCGGAAAACTTCCCGGACGACGGAGAGCCCTCCGAGTCCGGAGTCATAGAGCCCAATGGGGCTTGCTGATTTCAAACGAGCGTCCTCATGACAACGTCGCGGCTTGACTTCGCTAGTTTATCACCCCTCGCTCCAGCCCGCCAAGGCCGAACGGCCGCTGCTTTCAACTTGCAAGGCTGAGGGAATTCCTTTACCATTCTGATAACCTCGGGCGCCAAAACTGCCCGAGGGCGGCACAACGACTCCCTACGACGCAGCCGTGTTTGGAGCGCCTGCGGCAAGCACCCGTCCTAGCTTCCGACGACGCAGCCATGTCAAAGATGGAGGATCGAATGGAAACGCTCACCCAGCTGGCGCAAGAGGATATGCAGAGTCTCATCGGCGTCGCCACGAAAATCCCCGCGGCGACCTCCTGGGAGTACCTGGCCAATTCCATTCGTGAGGCCCTCGCCGCCCATGCCCCGGACGTGCAGGCCGCGGCCTGGCTCCCGGCTCCGGATGGCGTCGTCGCCCTCGGCGGCAAGGCTCCGGCCACCTTCGAGCCCTTCACCTCCAGCGGCGAGATCGAAGACCTCATGCAGGAGGGGGACTTCGCCCCCATCCCGATGGTGGGCGGCGGCTACAAGGTCGCCATCCAGGCCAATCGTCAGACCTTCGGCCTGCTTCTCTTGCAGAGCTCCAAGGCCGATGCCGATTACCTCCAGCATCTCGGCCGGATCCTCGCCACTCCCATGGGCTTCGCCTTCCTGAGCAACCAGCTTGCCGACGAGGTCGCCAAGCGGACCTCCACGGACAAGCTCACCGGTCTCTGGAACCGCCAGTACTTCAACGAGCGCTTCCGCGAGGAGTGCGAGCGCCTGGTCCGCTCCAAGGAGACCGGCGCGGTGGCCCTCATCTCGCTCGACAACTTCCAGGCGCTCGCCCGGACCATGCCCGCGGACGAGCTCAACGCCACCTTCGCGCAGATCGGCCAGGCCGTGCGCCAGGTGATCCGTCAGACCGACTGGGCGGTACGCTGGGACAACTTCGACCTGCTCTTCTACTTCCCCTCGACCTCGGCGGAGGCGGCGGTGGAGGTCCTCAAGCGTTTCGCCCGCAAGCTGGTGGGGATCTCCCCCATCCTGGAGCCGCTCGCCGGCGTGAGCTCGACGGTCGAGACCACCAGCCCCCGCGCGCTCGTCCAGCTCTCGACGCGCCGCCTGGACCTCGCCCGCAAGGACGGCGGCCGCCGGGTCGTCTGCTTCGCCACCCCGGGTGGCGGGCTGCAGTTCTTCCGCGAGGGCTCGGAAGGCTAAGTGAACGCGTTCGATTCCATCCTGGGTCAAGAGAGGGCCGTCCGCTCCTTGCGGGCGGCCCTCTCCCGCCCGCATCATGCCTATCTCTTCGTCGGCCCCGCGGGCGTCGGCAAGGAAACGGCCGCCAAGGCCTTCGCGCTCGCCCTCAACTGCGAGCGGGGGGAAGGCTGCCTGGACGGGGAGGGCGCCTGCCCGGAATGCCTCGCCATCCATCACGGCAATCATCCCGACGTCCGGATCGCCATGCCCTCCGAGGGCAAGAAGGTCTTCTCGGTGGAGGACGTCCGGAAGCTGGTCCAGGAGGCCGGCTGGAAGGCACATCGCGGGAAGTGGAAGGTCTACATCGTCTCCACGGATCTCCTGAACGTCCAGGGCGCCAACACGCTGCTCAAGACCGTCGAGGAGCCCGTGCCGGGGACCGTCATCATCTTGCTGGGATCCAGCGTGGACACGGTGCTTCCCACCTTGGTCTCGCGCTGTCAGATCATGCCGTTCGGACCGGTCGCGCGCCCCGTGATCGAAAGCGAGCTGCTGCGTCGGGGGCTCGATTCGGCCCGCGCCAAGGAGCTGGGCGCGCTCGCGGATGGCCGTCTGGGATGGGCCCTGACCGAGTCCGAGCATGCGGCGGCGGAAGCCCCGCGCCTGATCGCGCTCTCCACCATGACCGACCGGCTCGCGGAAGCGGAGCGCCTTTCCGCGCTCGACGCCGAGGCCCAGCAGCGCGCGGTGGAATCGCTCCTCATCCAGGTTCGTGATATCATCATTTGGGCCGAAACCCGGCGCGACGACTTGGTCAGCCGCTGCGGGGACGCCGAGGCCATGCACCGGGGTCTGCCCCGGGATTACTGGCTGCGGGTGCTCTCGCGGCTGGAAAAACACCGGAGGCAACTCCTGAGCCACGCCAACGCCAAGCTGGCGTGGACCGTGCTTGCCGGGGACCTGGCCCCGACCGCGCGTGACGTGGAGCGCACCTCGCGAGGCTAGCCCTCCCGGGCTCGCGGCTCTCTAGAAAGGATCGACCGTGTCGACCATCGGAATTCGACTGCGAAACGGCGAGTTGCGCCTGCTCGATCCTCAGGACGAGTCGCTTCAGCGCCAGGACTTCGTCGTCTACGAAACCGAGAAGGGGCTCGAATGCTCCCCGGTGATCGTGCTGCCGTCGGCCGTGGTCACGGAGCATGGCAAGCTTCCCACGGCGCGCCTCATCCGCAAGGCCAGCACCGCGGACCTCAAGCAGCTCGACTCGAAGTGGACCGAGGAGGTCAAGGCTCACGGCCTCTGCGGAGAGAAGATCCAGGCCCACGGCCTGCCAATGAAGCTGATCGAGACGGTCTACACCTTCGACTTCTCGCGCCTCACCTTCTACTACACCGCGGATCACCGCGTGGATTTCCGGGCCCTCCTGAAGGATCTCACCTCGATCTTCCGGCGGGTTCGCATCGAGCTGCGCCAGATCGGCGTGCGCGACGCCGCCGGGATCCTGGGCGGAGTCGGCGTTTGCGGCCGCGAGCTCTGCTGCTCGACCTTCCTCAAGGAGTTCGCGCCCATCACCATCAAGCTCGCCAAGGAGCAGAACCTGCCCATGAACCCCAGCAAGATCAGCGGGCTCTGCGGCCGGCTGATGTGCTGCCTCTCCTACGAGCACGAGATGTACAAGGAGATCAAGGCCGAGCTTCCCCGGGTCGGAGACATGGTCACCACCCCGGACGGGCGGGGCATCGTGCTCGAACAGCTGGTGATGAAGGAATCGGTCAAGGTCGAGATCACCGACGACCTGGTCGTCATCGTCCCGCTCAACTTGCTCAACGAGGCCCCGTCCTCCAAAAACGGTTAGAGGAGTCGCTCATGTTCCCACGCAAACTCCCGCTTCTCGCCCTCGCGCTCAGCGTCAGCGTGCTCTCCGCCTGTGCGAGCGATTCCGGCAACCAGGTCGAGTTCTGGACCATGGGCCTCAAGCCCCAGTTCACGGGCTACATGGAAGCGACCATCGCCGAGTTCGAGAAAGCGCACCCCGGCGTGGACGTCGACTGGGTGGACCTTCCCGCCTCGGCCATCGAGCAGAAGGCCCTCTCCTCGGTCGCGGGCGGCAACCCTCCCGATCTCATCAACCTCAACCCCGCCTTCTCCTCCAAGCTGGCCCGCCAAGGCGCCCTGGTCGAGCTGAGCGCGACCCTTCCCGCCGACGTGCTCTCCGCGTACTATCCGGCCTCCCTGGACGCCACCCGCATCGACGGAAAGCTCTTCGGCCTGCCCTGGTACCTGAGCACCCAGGTTTCGGTCTTCAACCGCGGGAACCTCACGAAAGCGGGAGTGACGGGCCTGCCCATGACGTACCGGGAGCTCTCGACCCATGCCGCTGCCCTTCAAAAAGCGGGTTTCCAGCCGTTCCTGCCCAGCTTCGGAGACGGCAACAAGCTGATGGAGCTGCTTTCGATGGACGGCGTGACGCTGCTCAGCGCGGACGGGAAGCATGCCGCCTTCGATTCGCCCGAGGGCCGCGAATCCTTCGCCTTCTGGGTGGGACTTTACAAGAACGGGGCGATCGCCAAGGAATCCCTCAGTCTCGACCACCGCGAGGTGGTGGACCGCTTCCAGGCAGGCCAGACCACGGTGCTTCCGGCAGGTCCCCAGTTCCTCACCCTCATCAAGCAGAACGCCCCCGCGCTCTACGCCCAGCTCGAAGTCGGCCCCCAGCTCTCCGGCAAGTCGGGCAAGGTCGGAGTGGGCGTCATGAACCTGGTCGTCCCCAAGGGCGCCAAGCACCAGAGCGAGGCGATCGCCCTCGCGCAGTTCATCACCAACGCCGAGAACCAGCTCGCCTTCTCGAAGCTGGTTCCCATCCTCCCGTCGGTCAAGGCCGCAGCCCAGGCGGAGTACTTCACGAAGCTGCCGGCAGCGCCCACGCTCGAGGATCGCGCCCGCCAGATTGCCGCTCAGCAGTTGGAGCGCGCGGAGCTGCTGGTCCCGCCCCTGCCGCGACATGACGAGCTGGCCAAGGCCCTGAACCAAGCCTTCCAGAGTGCCGCCCTCGGTAAGACGACCCCGGAGGAGGCCCTCGCGAAGGCTGCTGCCGACTGGGAACGGATTCTGAGCAAGTAAGATGGCCACCCTCCTGAAGCCCGCCCAGTCCCGCAAACGCCGCGTGAACCTCGCCCCCTACCTCTTCCTGCTGCCCGCAGGCCTGGTGCTGGGCATCTTCTGGATTCTGCCGGCGGTCATGGCCGTCTTCAACTCGTTTGCGGAGTCGGACTTCGGAGGGGCCTGGCGCTGGGTGGGCTTCGCGAACTACATGCAGCTGGCCAGCGACCCGACCTTCTGGACGGCGCTGGTCAACTCGCTCATCTACCTCCTGGGAGTGGTGCCCGCCCTGGTGATCCTGCCGCTACTCATCGCCATTCTCGTCAACGTGCCGATGCGCGGCATCGGCTTCTTCCGCGCCGCCTACTACCTGCCGGTGGTCATCCCCATCGTGGTCGTCGGCCTCACCTGGAAGTGGCTCTACGCCGAGAACGGCCTGGTGAACTGGGTGGCCCAGAGCGCCTTCCCGTGGCTGATGGCACATCCCGTCCCCTGGTTGAGTCAGCCCGAGACGGCCTTGGGCGCCGTCATGGCCGTGACCGTCTGGAAGGGCCTCGGCTACTACATGGTGATCTACCTGGCGGGCCTTCAGGGGATTCCCCAGGAAGTCTACGAATCCGCCGATCTCGACGGGGCGAAGCGCTGGCAGCAGCACCTCTACCTGACCCTGCCCCTGATGATCCCGCACATGGCGATGGTGGGCATCGTGAGCTCGATCAACGCTCTCAAGGTCTTTGCCGAGATCTTCGTGCTCACCAAGGGCGGTCCGCTGGAAGCGTCCACGACCATGGTCTACTACCTCTACCAGCAGGCCTTCGAGAGCCTCAACATGGGCTACGCGAGCTCCATCGGCATGGTGCTCTTCGCCATGACCCTGGCGCTGTCGATGCTCAACAAGCGCTACCTCGAACAGAACCAACTGGGCTAATTTAAAGGCACCTGACCTGCCCGCCGTCCACCGCCAGGGTCAAGCCCGTCGCGTAGCTGAGGCGATCCGACGCGAGACACGCGACCAGGTCGCCCAGCTCCTCGGGGCGGCCCATCCGGCCCATGGGGATGTCCGCGGTCATGCCGCGCTCTTCGTCCTCGGGACGGGTGCCCTTTTGAGCGGCGAGGGATTCCGCCAGGTAAACCATCCGGTCGGTGCGGGTGGGGCCGGGGCAGACGGTGTGGACGAGGATGTTGTCCTTGGCGAGTCCCGCGGCGATCGCCTTCATGAAGGCGGCCGTTCCCGAGCGCACGGTGCTCGAGATCAAGAGCGCCTCCGAGGGCTGCAGGACGGTCGTCGAGGAGACCGTGATGATGCGCCCCCAGCCGCGTTCGCGCATCCCCGGAATCACCCGCTGGGTGAGCCGGATGACCGACATCATCCCGATCTCGAGCGCCTCGCGCCACTGCGCTTCACTCACCTGGTCCAGCCCCCCGGCCGGGGGACCCCCGAAGTTGTTGATCAGGATGTCGATGCCACCCAGGGCCGTGACGGCCGATTCCAGGAGGCGCTCCACGTCCTCGACCCGGCTCAGGTCCGCGGCGATGGGAAAGACGGGGTTTCCCGTCCGGGCCTGGATGGCGCGGGCCGTTTCCACGAGGGCTTCGGCATTGCGGGAACAGATGACCACTTCGGCCCCTTCCTCCGAGAGGGAGGTCGCGATGGCGCGACCCAGCCCCTTCGAGGCGGCGCAAACGAGGGCGCGGCGGCCCTTCAATCCGAGATCCAAGGCTGACCTCCTTCACGGGAAAACCCGTCGTGCGATGGGTATAACCCCCATGGTAAGCAAGTGACCCCCAAATGCTCAAGGAGATCCGCATGACACAGACCGAGTCCGGCTTCAGCATCGCCTCGATCCACGAGGGCGTGAACTCACTGCTCTTCGACCTCAACGGCCGCCTCTGGGAGCTTTTCGAGTACGCCGAGCAAGCCCGACAGGAAGCCGAGAAGGTCCTTTCCGAGGGGGCTGCCAACGTCGAGGCCGAGCTTCGCCAGGCGCTCGCCGCACTGACCGAGACGCTGGAAAAGACCGAAGAAATCAAGGGCACGCTCTCCAAGCAGAGCTTCACCATCATGGGCGAGATCGTCGTCACCCTGGGCAATCAGGTCAACGCCGTGATCCAGGCCCTGATGAAGACCAAGGCCTAGACGAGAACTTTCACGCAAGAACCCCGGCCTGAGTGGCCGGGGTTCTTGCGTGAAAGGGCCTCAAAACGCGGGGTAAAGGACCGCGCTGTCCTGGGCGAAGTAGCGCCCGCTTGGCTGATCGCCATGGAGGAGGTCGAGGAAGACCGGGAGGCTGATCTCGGGCGGGTAGAGGTAGTCGAGATTCTCTCCGGGGCGGGACTCCTGGTAGAGCTGGGTGCGCATCTCGCCGGGGTCGACCCAGTAGACGCGCCATTGCGGGTTCTCCAGTGCCAGGGTGCCCGTGAGGTGATCCAGCATGGCCTTGCTCGCGCCGTAGCCGCCCCATTCCGGGTAGCAGTCGACGGCCGCGTCGCTGCTCACGTTGAGGATGCACGCTCCCGCGGGCAACGCGTCGCGCAGCGCCTGCACGAGGGCCAGAGGGGCCAGCGCGTTGATCTGCATGATGCGCACGAGGTCGTCGAGGGGATGGTCCAGCAGCAGCGGCCGGGGGCTGGCTCCGAGGATGGCCGCATTGTTGACGAGGGCATCGAGCTCGCCGACCTCCGCCACGGCCCCCGCGAGGCGGGCGCGGTGTCCCGGGTCGGAGACGTCTCCGGCGATCGCCTCGACCCAGGTCGTTTCGCGGAGTTCGTCGCGAACCCGCGCCAGGTCCTCGGCATTGCGCGCGGTCAGCCACAGGCCCCAGCCGCGCTCGGCCAAGGCCATAGCGAGGGCTCTTCCGAGTCCTCTCGACGCACCGGTGATCAGGGCATAGCGCATGGGGGGTGGGTTCCTATCTCGATGGGGACTGCATGGGGGCTCACGCCGGACGTGGCGGCGACCCGTTCTTCTTACCCCGAAGCGCCCGGGACGAAAAGCCGCGGACGTCAGCGCTGGGAGGGGGCGCCGCCGTCGGGCGCCTCCGAGAAGTAGTCCATGGCGCCGTTGGCGATCAGCATTCCCATGAACATGCCCACGGTGTTGCGGTGCGTGAGGAAGGGAATGATGGCGCCGAGGGGGACCAGCACCCACAAGGTCTGGTCGATGCCCATCTTGAAGGGCCCGATCAGGATCAGGAAGACGATCGTGACCAGGATGATGGTCAGGAAGTAGCCGAGGTAGACCCCGCCCGTGAACTCACCCGTTTTCAGCTTGAAGGCCTGCCCGCAATTCGAGCAAGCCGGATACAGCTTCAAGAGCTTCTCGCTGGTGGGCCCGACCCCGCAGCGCGGGCAGCGCAGCATGAAGCCCCGGAAGATGGCTTTCAGGTAGGGGGGACGGGGGGGTAACGTTTTGGGAGGGGTGCTGGTCATGGTTGGTCTCCTGAAGTGGCCATGGCCGCGGCGATGCCGCGGGACCCTCGCCCCGACTGAGGTTGGGGAGGGAATGGCCCATCTGTACTAGTATAGCGCATGGGCACCGCCGGCATGGCCCGGGAATGGCGGGGATCACCCCTCGATGAGGACCCTCAGGTCTCCTTGCTTGTTGAGGATGCGGGTGGTGGTGGTCCCGTTGACCTGGATGAACTCGAGGTCCACCATGGCGTCGCCGATGCGCATGCCGCGCAGGGTCACCCGGCCCAGCCAATCGGGCAGGGCGGGGATGTTGACCTTGAGGGTCCGGTGCGCGGCATCTGCCTGCAAGCCGAGGGCCGCCTGCAGGAGCAGGAGGGGGGTGGCGGCCGCCCAGGCCTGGGGTGAGCAGGCGACGGGGTAGGGAATCGGCTTGTCGAGCTCGCCGACGCGCTCGAAGCCGCAGAAGAGCTCGGGGAGACGGTAGTAGTTGAAGCGGATGGCCGCGTCGTACATGGCCGTGAAGAGGAGGTTGGCCTCGCGCTTGTAGCCTTGATCGGCGAAGCCCTTGGCGATGAGGGCGTTGTCATGCGGCCAGACCGTGCCGATATGGTAGCCGATGGGGTTATAGACGGGGCTCTCGGCGGAGAGCGTGCGGATGCCCCAGCCCGAGAACATGGCGGGATCCAGGAGGGACTTCACCACGCCGGGAATCCGCTCGGGAGCGACGATGTTGCTCCACAGGGCATGCCCCGGGTTGGAGGTGAGCGTCCTGACCGGGGTTTTGTCGGCATCCAGGGCCATGGCGTAGAAGCCGTCCTCGGCCAGCCAGAAGGCCTCGTTGAACCGGGTCTTGAGCTCGTCGGCCTCCTGGAGGAGACGCTTGGCCAGCAGCTCCTGGCCGACCAAGTGGCAAAGTTCGGCGGCCCGCCGCTTGGCGTCGTAGACGTAGCCCTGGACCTCGACGAGGGCGATCGGGGCCTGCGCCAGCCTGCCGTCCGGGAAGATCACGGCATTGAAGGAGTCCTTCCAGCCCTGGTTTCCGATGCCCTTGGGGCTGCGCCGCAGGTACTCCACGAAGAGGTCGTCGTCCTGGTCCCCGTAGGTCTCCAGCCAAAGGAGAGCGCCTTCGGCGGCTTCCCAGAGCTCATGGACCAGGCTCGCGTCCCCCGTCCAGCGGTAGGTCTCGCTGAGCAGGATGAGCCAGAGCGGCGTGGCGTCGACCGTGCCGTAGTAAGGGGTATGCGGGATCACGCCCAGGCGCGCCAGCTCCCCGTAGCGGAACTCATGGAGAATCTTGCCGGGCTCCTCGTCGCGGAAGGCGTCCTCGGTCTTACCCTGGTACTGCGCGAGGAAGCGTAGCACTCCCTTGGCCACTTCCGGCCCCAGCATCAAGGTCTGAAGGGCCGTGATGAGCGAGTCCCGTCCGAAGGGGCTGGTGAACCAGGGAATGCCGGCCGAAAGAAAGGGCCCCGTCGGATAGCGGGAGGTCAGCGCGACCAGGTCCCGGATGCTGCGATCGAGGACCAGGTTGAAGACGGCGTTGTCGGTCTGGATCGCGGTCTGGAAGAACTGGGAGGCCACCCCCAGCTCCGAGACCCGCTGGATCACGGCCGGGAAGCCCTGGATTTCCGGGGGCGGCTCGGGCCCTTCGAGCGTGTCGATCTGGTAGTCGATGAGCGCCTTGCCGCCGTTGGGAGGCACGACGAGGTCCCAGTGCGCGACGGCCCCCACGGCGCCTTGTTCGCTCGCCAGCGGAGCGATCTCCGCGGGCGGAAGGTTGAAGCGAATCCGGGTCTGGCGCAGGACCTGGTCTTCCCCGCGGTAGGCGAGGGTGATGCTGTCGTCCTTGAGGCGCGGCTTGTAGAAGACGCCGTGGCGCTGCCGGTGCAGGCCGCGCACCTCGAAGATGTCCGCGAAGTCCGCCCGGAACTCGAGGCTGAGCCGCAGCGAGACCTCGAAGACGTTGAAGTTGAGCAGCGTGACCTGCTCGCGGAAGAAGTCCGAGACCGCGCGGGCCAGCGAGAGATGCATGGTCTCCTGGCGGACGGTTTTGCCGTCCTCGAGCGTCAGGGTCGGGTTGACGAACTCGATATGCCCGAAGTTGGTGCGCTCGGTGGAGCCCGAAAGCAGCGTGGGGGTCTCTCCGGACAAGCGCAGCGTGAGCTGGCTGAGGAAGCGGGTGTCCTCGTGGTAGAGGCCCATGCCGCATTTGCAGCCGGTGCTGACCTCCCCGTCCTTGTCCGAGACCAGGAAGAGCCGCCCTTGCTTGAGCACCTCCGGATCATGCCGGCAGCCCGTCAAGAGGGCCGGCATGCCCGAGCGGATGAGGTCCGTGAGCTCCTGGTCGATCTCGAGGAGCTCTCCTTCGTCCTCGCTGATCTCCGAGCTTTGGAATTGACGCTCGTTCATGCGGGCCTCCTCCGGCCATGAGGCGTCAATGCGCCTCCCGGGTCCGAACGAGCGGACCGGCGACCAGCCGCTCGTAGACGTCCAGGTAGCCGTCCATCATCCGGGAGACGTCGAAGCGCAAGACGGCCTCCTGCCGGCAGGTCTCGGGCTCGATCTCCTCGAGCCGCCCGATCGCCTCCACCGCCTCCTCCAGGCGCTCCACGATGAAGCCCGTGCGCCCCGGGCTCACGACCTCGGGAATCGACCCGTGGCGCATGGCGATCACCGGGGTCCCGGAGGCCATGGCCTCCACCATGGTCAGGCCGAAAGGCTCGCTCCACTGGACGAGATGCAAAAGGGCGATCGCCCCTTCCAGCACCTCGCGCTTCGCCCTCCCGGCCACCTCCCCGATGAAGCGCACCTGAGCCCCGTCCATCCGTGGGGCGATCTCGCGCTCGAAGTAACCCTGATCGAACGGATCGACCTTGCCGGCCACCACCAGGGGCAACCCCGCACGCTGGGCCGCCGATATCGCCAGGTGCGTCCCCTTCTCGGGGGAAAGCCGCCCCAAAAAGAGCAAGTAGCCCTGCTTGCGGCCGCAACGGTACGTCTCCGTCTCGATGCCGTTGTAGACCGTCCCCATGTAGGTCAGTTCGGGGCAGCCCTCGCGCTGAGCGTCGCTGATGCTCACGAAGGGCTGGTGGGAGTAGGCCAGGAAATAGCGCAGATTCTCCGCGTTGAACGGCCCGTGAAGGGTCGAGAGCACCCGCGCCCCGCAGGCCTCCGCGAACGCGTTGCCCATGGGCCCCACGTGGTTGTGCATGAGATCGAAGGCTTGATGGCGCGCGAACGCGTTGGCCAGGTGCATGGCCTCGGCCATCTGCGCGCTCCACGTATCGAAGCCCAGGTGCCGGAGGGCCCGGGGCTCGGTCCAGCACCCCTCCTCCGCGCCCGGAGAGTCCCCGGTCGTGAACAACGCCACCTCATGACCCCGCAGGCGCAGGTTGCGGACCAGCATGTCCACCACCCGCTCGATGCCGCCGTAGCCGGTCGGAGGCGTCGTCTCCCAGATCGGAGCGATCATTCCGATGCGCATGCCGCTTCCCCTCCAAGTCGATGGGCGCGCCCCCCACTGTGACATGTTCGCGAACGCGTGGGATGAGATGCTTTTGACAAAGGGTCTCGGCGCCGCGCGACCGCGCGCTGCCGAGACCCTTTGCACGGGAGCAAGCTCCCGAACGCCCCGCGATCGCTACTGCAGGGTCGAAAGGTCGATGACGAAGCGATAGCGGACGTCGCTCTTCAGCATCCGCTCGTATGCCGTGTTGATGTCCGCGATGGCGATCACCTCCACGTCGGCCGTCACCCCGTGCGCCGCGCAGAAATCCAGCATCTCCTGGGTCTCCCGGATCCCGCCGATCAACGAGCCCGCCAGCCGCCGCCGCCCCATGATCAGCGACGACGCCTCCAGGGGCATCGCCTCGGGAAGCCCGACCAGCACCATGGTCCCGTCCCGCTTCAAGAGGCTCAAGTAAGCGTTGTAGTCATGCTCCGCCGAGACCGTGTCCAGGATGACGTCGAAGCGCTTGGCATTCCGACGGAACGCCTCCGGCTCCCCCGTGGCCACGAAATCGTCCGCCCCCAGCCGCAACGCATCCTCGCGCTTGCCGGGAGAATGGCTGAGCACCGTCACATGCGCGCCCATGGCCTTGGCGAGCTTCACCCCCATGTGCCCCAGGCCGCCGAGCCCCACCACGGCCACCCGATCCCCCGCCTTCACCCCGAAGTGCCGCAGCGGAGAGTAGGTCGTGATGCCCGCGCAAAGCAATGGAGCCGCTTGATCGAGCGGAAGCGACTCCGGAACCCGCACGACGTAGCGCTCGTCCACCGTGATCCGGCTGGAGTAGCCCCCGTAGGTCGGAGTCTTCCGGTCGCGCTCCAGGCTGTTGTACGTGCCGGTCATGCCGCGCTCGCAGTACTGCTCCTCGCCGGCCTCGCACGCCTCGCAGACCCGGCAGGAGTCCACGAAGCAGCCCACGCCCACCGTGTCGCCGACCTTCCAGCGGCGCACCTCCGCGCCCACCTGGGCCACCGTGCCCACGATCTCATGGCCGGGCACCATGGGAAAACGCGCGCCGCCCCACTCGTCCTTCACCTGATGGAGGTCGGAATGGCAGACGCCGCAGTAGCGAATGTCGATCAGCACGTCGTGAGGACCGGGCGTCCGGCGCTCGATGACGGCCGGAGCCAGGGGGGCGTTCGCCGCGGGGGCCGCATAGGCGGGAGTCGGGAGCATCGGGTTTCCTCCTCTTCGTCTCGGGGATCCGCTTCACTTTACCAAGCATCCCTTCCGGAGGCCACCCGGGCGGGTTTAGAACTCTTTAAGCAAGACTTAAGCTCCGGGGCTGGATAACCCCGTATCCCTGTGATACGTGCCTTTTGGAGGATCCGTGAACCTGTTCTTCGCCCGCCCCGAGGCGGCCCCCGTTCGTAATGTCGCGTCCCCTTCCCGTTTCAATGCTGCCCCGTCCGCTCCGGCCGCCCCGCCGGTCCGCTTGAACGCCGATTCCCTGACCATGGCCGCCGCCCCCGCGCGGGTCAAGGTCGCCGACCAGGACTCCCTCACCCTCACGGCCAAGGCCGGCGATACCTACTGGGGGCTCGCGCGCCGCTTCGCCGCCACCACCCGCCCCGACGGCGTCCCCTCGCCCACCGAGATCAACGCCTACGTCAAGGATCTCCAAGCCGCCAACGGCAAGTCCTCCACGATCCGGGTCGGCCAGGCCCTCGTGCTGCCGATGACGGACCATGCCACCTGGAAGCTTCCCGCCATGGTGGCGGCCCAGAAGCACCTCGGCAAGAAAGCCGCAGAGTTCGACTGGTCCCAGGCCGACGCTCAGTGGGGCTACGCCGAGTCCATCGAGGTGACGGTCCCCGCGCTCAAGGGCGATCGCCGGCAAGGCTTCGCCATCCGGGAATACGGTCCGACCTCGGGCGGCTCCCTCTACGAGATCGCTCCCCTGAAGGCCCCCGAAGCCCCCCGCGAGGTGACGCTCACCTCCCAGCAGCCCCTGCGGATCACGGCCAAGGCCGGAGACACCTACTGGGGCCTGGCGCGCCGCTTCGCCGCCACCACCCGCCCCGACGGCGTCCCCTCGTCTTCCGAGATCAACGCCTACGTCAAGGATCTCCAAGCCGTCAACGGCAAGTACTTGAAGGCAGGCCAGACGGTGACGATTCCCCGGACCGAGCGCGCCACCTGGAAGCTGGAGGCCCTGGTCGCCGCCCAGCAGGACGTCGAGACCCGGACGAAGGGCGGAGAGAAGCTTCCCACCTTCGACTGGGCCCGGGCCGAGGTCAAGTGGGGGTACGCCGAGGCGATGGAAGTCACGGTCTCGCCGCTGTCCGGCGGCATGCCGGAACGCCTCGCGGTTCACGCCACCGGCCGCGACCGCTACCAGGTGCAGTCCCTGGCGGCCTACTACGCGCAGAACGGGCTCGCCGAGTAGTTTAAATCCAACCCATTCGCTGGCAAACGGTGACGGCCTTGGTTCGGTTCGTCACCGCCAGCTTCTCGTAGATCCGCGCGAGGTGGTTCTTGACCGTCTTGTCGCTGATGCAGAGCTTTTGCCCGATCTCCCGGTTCTCGAGTCCCTGAGAAACCAGCGTGATGACTTCGAGCTCTCGCTTGCTGAGGGTCTCGGAGGCCAATGCGCTCGACCGGACGTCTCCCTGGATCGCCGCGAGGTGCTCGCGGCGGTTCAGGGCTTTCTCGATGGCCAGGTTGAGCTGGCCCAGGTCCGAGAGGGGCTTGCGCAGGAAGTCGAAGGCGCGTCCTTCGCGCAGGGCGGCGATGGCGTCGTCCATGGTCCCCTGGCCCGAGAGGATGATGATCTCGAGCTGGGGAGAGAGCTCCTTGAGCAGGGTCAAGAGGTGCAGGCCCGACAGTCCCGGCATCCGGAGGTCCGTGATCACCACGTCCAGCGCCGTCGACTTGGCGAGGGCGATCGCCTCCATCCCGTTGCTCGCCGTCAACACCTGGTAGCCGGAGTTGCGCAGCCACGTTGCGTGGATTTCCCTGATGTCTGCTTCATCATCGACAAATAGTATGGTACTGGACATGCTGTTCTCCGAGGTCACCATGGGACTTGATTCCACTATACCCTTGTTTAGCCGATTCACCAATGCCGCGAGCGCCGGTCATGACGCGCGTTGGCCCGATCGGCGCGGGTCATGAATCCCCCCGTGGGCCTGCCCGCCGCCACCCTGGAGGCGCTCCTGGACCTCACCCACGACGCCGTCGCCTTGGTCGATGCCGACGCGCGGATCCTCCACTGGAACCCCGCCGCGGAAGCCCTCTACGGCTACCGCACGCATGAGATCCTGGACCGCCCGATTTCCATGCTTTACGCAGACTCGGCCCCCCTCTCCACGCCCATGGCCTCCCTTCCCGAGCGCTTCGAGACCTTCCGGCGCCACCGCGACGGTCGGCTGATCGACGTCGCGGTGACGCGCATGATCCTCCCGCGACGCGACGCGGCGGAGCCGGTCTGGCTCGATCTGTCGCGCGACATCCGCGGCCGGAAGCAGTCCGAGCGCAACCTCCGAATTCAGCAGGCGGTCGCCCATTCCATGCTCGAATCGCTGTCCCCCGGCGAGAATATCGGCCGCTTCCTGGAGGCGATTTGCCACAGCCTCGGCTGGTCCGTCGGAGAAGTCTGGGTGATCGACCCGGCCATCAAGGCCATGCGCATGATCGAGGCCTGGCATCGCCCCGTGACGGAGTTGGCGAGCTTTGCGGAGTTCGGCAAGCACTTGCTGGTCCCCATGGGAGCCAGCCTGCCGGGCCGGGTCTGGAACGAGGGCCGCTTGATTTGGCTCGGGAACCTGGCCGACGACACGCAGTTCGTGCGGGCCGAGGCGGCCACGCGCGCCGGCTTGAGGGCGGCCATCGGCTTCCCGCTGCGAGACCAGGGCGAGATCGTGGGCGTGGCCACGTTCCTCAGCCACGCGATGCCTCCGCCAGACGCGAAGCTCAAGGCCCTGCTGGAAACCCTGGGAGCTCATCTCGGCCAGTCGATCCGCTTCAAGCAGGCGATCGCCGACCACCGCCAGAACGAGCAGAACTTCCGCGTCATCTTCGAATCCGCGCCGATCGGCATGGCCCTCGTCGATCACCTGGGAGGCATCCTCAACTGCAACCCGGCCTTCTTGCGCTTCCTCGGCAGTCCCCCCTGCGATCTCGACTGCAACCCCCTGGCCTCGAGTCTCCGCGGCTATCCGCCCTGCCGACGCGATGCCGGAGCGCTCTTCGCCATGGTTCATCCCGAGGTTCGCGACGAGGCGGCCCTCCGCTTTCAGGAGGTCCTCGGAGGCGAGCAGCCGCACTTCGACGCCGAGCAACGCTACGCCCTTCCGGACGGATCGATCGCCTGGGCCCGCGCCTCGGCGACCAGGCTGCCGATCCCCGGCGAAAGCCCGCCGATGGTCCTGCTCATGCTCGAGGACATCACCGCCCGCAAGCACGCCGAGGACGAGCTCGCCCGTCGGAAGGACGCCCTGGAGCTCGCCAACCAGAACCTGAAGGCCCAAGCCGAGCGCATCGAAGCGGAGGTCATCCGGCGCACCCAGCAATTGAAGGTGGCCAACCGCGAGCTCGAGCGCCATGCATCCGAGCTCGCGCTCGAGCGGAATTTCATGGAAGGGCTGATCAGGCACCTGCCCGGAACCTTGATGTACCTCGATACGCGGATGGTGATTCGCCGTATCAGCCCCGAGTTCACCCGGCGCTTCGGACTCGGGCCCGGAGAGTTGCTCGGACGCTCACTCGCCGAGCTCAGCGCGGATCTGGCCGACTCGATCGTCCGCGACCTGCGCGGGGCGCTGCTGCCCGAGCTGCGCCGGATCCTGGAGACGCATGCCCCCACGGAGGTCCGCGACGTCGCCCTCTCCGTGGCCGCCCAGGAGGGCCCGAACGCGTACTTCGACTTCAGCCTCACCCCGGTCTTCGACAACGACGGAGAGGTGACGGGCTTGCTGGTGCTGGGGGTCGACGTCACGGATCGCGCGCGCTACCAGCGGTTGCAGCGCGAGCAAATCGAGACCTTGCGCCAGAGCGACACGCTCAAGACCCAGTTCATCAACACCCTCTCCCATGAGTTCAAGACCCCCCTGACCATCGTCACGGGAGCTGCCGAGCTGCTCAGCGAGGGAGTCATCGGGGCCGTCAGCCCCGCTCAGAAGGACTACCTGGCGAAGATTCGCGGCGCCGCGAAGACCTTGCTGCATCTCGTGAGCGATTTGCTGGACATGAGCCAGATTCAGGCCGGAAAGCTCACGCTGGTCCGAAAGCCCATGAGCCTTCCGGCTACCCTCGAGAACGCCTTGCAACTGCTCACCCCCTTGCTCGATCGCAAGCAACTGCACCTGCAGCGCGAGATCCCGCCGGGGATTCCCGAGATCCGGGCCGATGAGCAGCGCCTGACCCAGGTCCTGCTCAACCTGCTGGGCAATGCCATCAAGTTCACCCCCGCCGGCGGGGAGATCCGGGTCAGCCTGCATGACGCGCCGGGGCACGTGATCTGCCGCATCCGGGACACCGGGGTCGGCATCGCCCCGGAAGACCTTCCCAAGCTTTTCGAGGCCTTCGTGCAGCTGGAGGCGGGAAGGGAGGCCGGCGGGACCGGCCTGGGGCTCGGGATCTGCAAGGCCTTGGTCGAGGCGCACGGCGGAGAAATCGGCGTCGAGAGCGCGGGGGAGTCCGGGCAAGGGAGCCACTTCTGGTTCCGCTTGCCGAAGTCGGGGGAGAGGCGAACCACAGATTAAGCCATCGCGCCCATGAGATTGAATCATTTGGCCCCTGCGAAGGGGGCTGCCAGCCGCCATCATGGCAGTAGGCGTCGCTAGGAGGAGTAACCACCATGACCCCGGAAAGTCTCACGGAGTCCCCGCTGATTCAAAGTCTCTCGCAGCTCGACTGGGAGGTCCTCCTCGAGGCCGTCCCGGAGGGAGTGCTCCTGGTGGACGGGCAAGGACGGATTCTCCACAGCAACCGCGAATGCGAGCGGATCTTCCGCTACGAGCCCGGCGAGCTGACGGGACAGCCCGTGGAAGCCTTGATCCCGGCGAGCCTGCGCGGCAGCCACGAGGTCCATCGCAACCGCTATGCCGAGCGTCCCTACAACCGCCCCATGGGGCAGCCCCTCGAAACGGTCGGACTGGGCAAGGACGGCAGTGAGGTGCCGGTGGAGATCTGCCTGAGCCCCCTGCAAACCCCGCATGGGGTGGTGGTGGTGACGGGAGTCCGCGATGCGACCTTCCGCCGCAATGCCGAGCAGATGCTCTGCGCCATGGCCACGGTCGATCCGTTGACGGGGCTGCCCAACAAGGCCCTCATCCTGGATCGGCTCCAGCAATCGATCGGAGTCGCCCGCGCCTACCGGCGCTACGCCGCGATGATCCTGCTGGACCTCGACCACTTCAAGCGGATCAACGAGTCCTTCACGCACGGCGGAGGCGATCGCATCCTCGCCCTGGTCGCCGAGCGCTTGGCGGAGGTCTTGCCCGAGGACGCCACCCTGGCGCGCATGGGCGGAGACGAGTTCGCCGTGGTCATGCGCGACCTCGCCGACGTCCATGAGGCCCCCAAGACGGCCCGTCTCCTGTTGGAGGCCCTGGAAGAGCCCTTCCTGCTCGACGAGAAGGAGTTCGTCCTCACCGCCAGCGCGGGCATCAGCGTCTACCCGCACGACGGCGAGGACGCGGAGTCCTTGGTCCAGAACGCCGAGACCGCCATGTACCGGGCCAAGCAGGTCCGCAACAGCTACCAGCACTTCGCCCCCGACGCCACGTCCCGCGCCGCCGAGCGCCTGGCCCTGGAAAACAGCCTCCGCAAGGCCATCGAGCAGGATGAGCTGCTGATCCACTACCAGCCCCAGGTTTCGCCCGAGGACGGCCGGATTGTCGGCGCCGAGGCCCTGATTCGCTGGAATCACCCCGACCTCGGCCTCGTGAGTCCCGCCCAGTTCATCCCGCTCGCGGAAGAGACGGGCCTGATCGTCCCCATCACCGAATGGGTGCTCGAGAAGGCCAGCCAGCAGGCGCTCGATTGGCAGGAGGCCGGCTTGCAGCCGGTCCGGATCGCCATCAACCTTTCCGCGCGACACCTCAAGCACCTGGAGCTCGCCGAGACCGTCCGGAACCTCCTCTCGGAGAAGGGACTGGCCCCTCAGCAGCTGGATCTGGAGCTGACGGAGTCGCTCTTGATGGAGAACCTCGACGTCGCGGTCGAACTGCTCGAGCAGCTCAACGGCCTGAACGTCCGCCTGTCGATCGACGATTTCGGCACCGGCTATTCCTCCCTGAGTTACCTCAAGCGCCTGCCCATCCAGGCCCTCAAGATCGATCGCACGTTCATCCGCGACCTCGATACCGATCGCAGCTCGGAGGCCATCGTCCGCGCCATCATCGACCTGGCGCACCACCTCGACCTGAAGGTGGTGGCCGAGGGAGTCGAAGAGGAGCAGCAGCTCGCTCAGCTCGCAAAGCTGGGCTGCGACGAGATCCAGGGCTTCTTCTACAGCCGGCCTGTACCGGCGGCGCAGTTCGCGGACCTGCTCTCCCAAGATCCCTTCCGCCGGCAACCCCTGGGCGCCCTCTAGCGCCCGAGGGATCCAAACGACCACGAGCCGCGGACGCGTCAGCGTCCGCGGCTCGTGGCTTTCGGGAATGTTTCCGCTTAATCCCAGAGGTAGGTGTAGCCGTTCAGGCTCCGCTCGTAATGGTGGAGCAGCAGGCGCGACTCCTCGATGGTGATGCGGCGCTCGCGGAGGGCCTTCTCGGTTTCCCGGCGAATGCTCTCGACGAGCCCTTCCGGGCGATACTCGACGTAGCGCAGGGCCTCGGCAATCGAGTCCCCTCGGACCACATGCTCGAGGTGGTAGCCCTCGGGGTCGTCGGTCAGGTGGACGTGGACGGCGTTGGTATCTCCGAAGAGGTTGTGGAGGTCTCCGAGGATCTCCTGGTACGCGCCGATCAGGAAGAGGCCAAGGTAGTAGGGCTCGCCCGCCTTGAGGGGGTGAAGCTCCAGGGCGTGCTTGACGTCGCGGATATCGATGAACTGGTCGATCTTGCCGTCGGAGTCGCAGGTGAGATCGGCCAGGGTGCCGCGCCGGGTCGGCTCTTCGTCCAGGCGGTGGATGGGCAGGACGGGGAAGAGCTGGTCGATCGCCCAGGAATCGGGTGCCGACTGGAAGACCGAGAAGTTGCAGTAATAGATGGACGCCATGGTCTGCTCGAGTTCGGTCAGCTCCTCGGGAACGAAGTCCTGCTGGTGCCCCAGCTCCAGGATGCGCTGGCAGCACTTCCAGTAGAGCTTCTCGGCCCAGGCGCGCTCCTCGAGGGTGAGGTAGCCGAGCTGGAAGAGACTGAGGGCTTCATCCTTGTACTGGACGGCATCGTGGTAGGCCGATTGAAGGTGGCGCGGATCGATGGACTCCCAGGTCTCGTGGAGGTTGCGGATGACCTGGTGCGCCGCATCGGTGGGCGTGACGACCTCTCCGATGCTGACCTCGTGGGCTCCCAGGACATCGAAGACCAGGACGGCCTGGTGGGAGACGATGGCGCGGCCGGATTCGCTGACGATCGTGGGCACCTGGAGGCCGTGCTGGTTGCAGGCTTCCTGGATGGCCATGACGATATCGTAGGCGTACTCCTGCATGTTGTAGTTCTTGGAGGCGGGGAAGTCGGTCTTGGAGCCGTCGTAGTCGATGCCGAGGCCGCCTCCGACGTCCATGTAGCGCATGTTGGCGCCCAGCTTGGCGAGCTCGACGTAGATCTGGCTGGCCTCGCGCATGGCGTTCTTGAAGACGGAGATGTTGGAGATCTGCGAGCCGACGTGGAAGTGCAGCAGCTGCAGCGATTCCAGGAGGTCCTCTTCGCGCAGGCGCTCGACCACCTCGATGATCTCGGCGGCGGAGAGGCCGAACTTGGCGCGCTCTCCGGTGGAGGTGCCCCAGCGGCCCACGCCGCGGCTCAAGAGCTTGGCTCGGACTCCGACCAGCGGCTTGATGCCGAGCCGGCGGGAGGCATCGAGGATGGTATCGAGCTCGCTGAGCTGCTCGATGACGACGATCGGGGTCTGGCCGAGCCGCTGGGCCAGCAGGGCCGTCTCGATGTACTCGCGGTCCTTGTAGCCATTGCAGATGACCAGGGCGCCGGGCGTCTTGAGGGTCGCGAGGACGATCATGAGCTCGGGCTTGGAGCCGGCTTCGAGGCCGTACTTGTACTTCTCGCCGTAGCGGACGACTTCCTCGATCACGTAGCGCTGCTGGTTGGTCTTGACGGGGAAGACCCCGCGGTAGACGCCGTCGTAGCCGTACTCGTCGATGGCCCGCATGAAGCACTGGTTGAGCCGGTCGATGCGATCCTCGAGGATGTTCGAGAAGCGGATCAGCAGGGGCAGGCTGAGGCCGCGCTTCTGAAGCGCCTGGATTAGCTGGAACAGGTCGATCGATCCGCCGCGGGTCCCGAGCGGGCTCACCTCGATGTTTCCTTGGGCGTTGACGCCGAAATACGGTTCTCCCCATCCCTGGAGATGGTAGAGCTCCATGCTGTCGTCGATCGTCCAGGACTGCGCCAAGGTTGCGCCCGCCGTTTCTTCCATCCCGTCTCTCCCTCTAAAGCTAACGTTGTTTCTACAGGTCAGCGAGCCTCATCGATCTCACCCCCTGATAGTGCAGTCACGGCTAATGCTCGCTGCCTTACGAAACAGCCGCGGGCGCTAACCAACTGAGTTTGCCGCTGACCAGTGTACCGCGTTCCGCGCCTGATGGGGGGGACGGCCCGAGGAATCCTGGAAAAAAACGACCGGCGGTCGTTAAACCGCCGGTCTAGTGGAGACAAGGAGAATCGAACTCCTGACCTCTTCAATGCCATTGAAGCGCTCTACCAACTGAGCTATGTCCCCGGGTTATGGAATTTTAAAGTGGAGCTGAGGAGAATCGAACTCCTGACCTCTTCAATGCCATTGAAGCGCTCTACCAACTGAGCTACAGCCCCTTGCGCAATCGCAATCCCAATGTTATCCCAGCCTTTAACCCTTGTCAACCACTCTTCTTCGCGAAAAAAGCAGCCGGTCCCTCGACGGGGACCGGCTAGCGGGGACTGCCGAGGGCGGACGGCAGGCAGGGCGCGCCCTTAGAACGGTTGAATGCTAACATCGTGGTACGGGATTCCTTCCGACGTGAGGTAGGCCATCATCTGCTCCCGGGCGTCTTGCGCGTCGAAGGCCTTGATGAGTCGCTGGTAGACCCCCATGGGAGTCTGGGCCTGGACCAGGAATTGCCTCCCCACCAGGTCACTCGGGCGTAACATCGTCATCCCTCCTTTCCTGTGGTATACATGGATCCTATACCCTTTTAACGGCTTCCTGACAGCCGTCTTCGGCGGTCTGAATCGCAGGCGAGGTCGCATGCTTCCCACGTCCCCGGATACCCCTCCTTCCGTCGCCACGATGAGCGCGATCCGCCTCATCGGCCTCCTGCACGGGCTCTTCGCGAAGCTCGGTCAGCGCGGCGACCTCGAGGGCGCCCTCTCCCAGGTCCTCGGCGAGCTCGCGGAGTTCCTCGAGGCCGACGGAGGCTTCCTCCTGTCCGCGTCCGACCTCTCCAACCTCCGCCTCCTCGCCGAGTCCGGAGCCTCGTTCCATGAGGAGACCATGGATCAGGAGCAGCTCCATGAGTTCTACAACGAGATCTTCCGCGAGCAGCGCCCCACCATCACCCGCACGATTCGCCCCGAGGCCCGGCGGCCCGGCGACCGCTCCAAGAATGCCCCCTCGAGAGCCAGCGAGGACGCCATGAGCATGGTGGGAGTGCCCCTCGTCAGCGACGGCCGCCTCATCGGCGGCATGTGCTTCTTCCGGAGTGAGCGAAACGGCCCCTTCACCTACGAAGACACCCCGCTCTTGGGCATCGTCGCCCTGCCGATGGCCATCCACCTCGAAAACCTCGAGTACGCCCGCTCCAACGCGGCCCGCCGGGCGGAGCTGGAGGCCATCGTCTCCAGCATGGTGGACGGCCTCCTCAAGGTCGATTCCTGGGGCCTGATCGTCAGCTTCAACGACGCCTTCCGCAACCTCTGCGGCCTTCCCGACGCCGAGTTCTACACCCTCTACTGGGACGACCTCCTCAAGACCAGCGATCGCCACGCCGACCTCTTCGCGGACTTCAACCGCGCCTTGCGCGAGGGCAAGCCCTTCACCGCCCGCTGCCCCGCCACCGTCCAGCAGGGCGATCGCGAGATCCCCGTCTCGATCAACTTCACCACCATCGTCGAGGCCTCCGGCCGCATCACCGGCGGCGTCCTCTCTGTCCGCGACGTCACCATCGAAGCCCAGATCGACCGCATGAAGGACGAGTTCATCGCTACCGTCAGCCACGAGCTCAAAACCCCCATCACCACCATCTCCGGCTTCCTGGAGATGATGATCACCCGCCCCATGGAGCGCATGGAGCAGCTTCCCCTCCTGGAGCTGATCCACTCCGAAACCGGGCGCCTCGGCCGCCTCATCAACGACATGCTCGACCTGAGCAAGATCCAGTCCAACCGCCTCAGCCTGGACCTCAAGCGCTTCCGCATGGACGCCCTCATCAAGGGCTGCCTCAAGCCCTTCGAGATGCGCCACAAGAGCACGCATCGCTTCGAGCTCAAGGTCGAGCCCTCCCGCGCCATGGTCCACGCCGACCCCGACCGCCTCTCCCAGGTCCTCGTCAACTTCATCTCCAATGCGGTCAAGTACTCCCCCGAAGGCGGCACCATCTCCCTGAACGCCCAGCGCCTCGACGATTCCTGGCAGGTGGAGGTTCACGACCAGGGGATCGGCATCCCCCAGGACGCCCTGCCCCACGTCTTCGACCGCTTCTACCGGGTCAACGAGAACCAGACGGCCGGCTCGGGACTGGGGCTCTACATCTGCAAGGAAATCATCCAACGGCATGGGGGCCAGATCGGCGCCCGCAGCGACGTGAACCAGGGCTCGACCTTCTGGTTCACCTTGCCGCTTCAGACGAAGGACGCCAAGGCCGCCCAGCCAGCGAAGCAGGGCAGCAAGGCGTTGCGAAACCATGCCATCCGCAAGACCGGGCACTAGGCGGCTCGCCGCGATCCTCGGCCTCCTGCTCGCCTTGAGCGCTCCGGTCGCTTGGGCCGCCGAGCCTCCGACCGGCTTGATCGCCGCCCATGCGGGCGATCGCCAACTCACCTGGGACGACGCCGTCCGCCAGCTCAGCCTCGCAGACGTCGTTTTCCTCGGAGAGCAGCACGACGATCCGGCCACCCACCGCCTGGAGCGCGCCATGCTCGAGGCCCTGCACCAGGCCTCCGGCAAGCCCCTCGTCCTCTCGCTCGAGATGTTCGAACGTGACGTCCAGCCGGTCCTCGACGCCTACCTGAACGGCACGATCTCCGAGGCCGACTTCCTCGCCCGTTCCCGCCCCTGGCCGAACTACGCCACGGACTACCGTCCCCTCGTCGAGTACGCCAAGGCCCATGGCCTCCCGGTCCTCGCCTCCAACGTCCCGCGCCGCATCGCCTCCGCGGTCGCCAAGCAAGGCCTCGATGCCCTGGACACCCTGCCGCTCGAAGAGCGCCGCTGGGCCGCCTCCGAGGTGGAGGCTCCCCGGGATCGCCTCTGGGAGCGCTTCCAGGAGATGATGGGCAGCCATCCCGGTGTCGGGGAAGCCGAGATCGCGCGGATGTACCTGGCCCAGTGCCTCAAGGACGCCACCATGGCCGAGGCGATCGCCCAGCGTTTCGAGGGGGCGGGACCTACTCCCCTGGTCCTTCACGTCAACGGAGCCTTTCACTCGGACGAGGGCCTGGGTGTCCCCGCGCAGCTTCGGCGCCGCGATCCGGGCTTGCGCCAAGGCCTCGCCACGGTCCTGCCGCGCGAGGCCGCCATGGATCCGCCTCCGGCGGGCCTGGCGGACATCGTCTTCGTGGTCACGCGCGCCAAACGGGAGTAGGGCCCGAGGTCTCCATGCTTGCGCTGCTTCCCGTCTTCGCCATCCTCTTCGCCTTCGCCGCGCTGGGCCATCTCTCGAGGCGTCTCGGTCTCCTCACGCCGGAAAGGGTGCGGGCGATCAGCTGGACGGCCCTCAACGTCTCGCTTCCGGCGTTGACGATCGCGGGCCTTCACCGTTCCCCGCCCCTCGAGCTTCAGCTCCTCTGGCTGCCGGCCGCAAGCTGGATTTCCTTGCTGCTCAGCTGTCTGATCGCCCTTGCCCTCTTCAAGGCGTTCAAGCTCTCCCCGCGCATGGGAGCGTCGCTCTTCCTTCCGGCAGTCCTTGGGAACGTCACGTTCGTGGGCTACCCTGCGGTGAGCGCCTTGCTGGGGGATCCGGGCCTGCTGCGGGCGATCTTCTATGATCAGCTCGCCAACGGGATCTTCTTCGCCACCATCGCGGTGGCGATCGCCCAGTGGGGCGGCGGAGGCGCGACGGCTTCCGCCCGGGCGCTCGTCATGCGCGTGCTCGCCTTCCCTCCCCTTTGGGGTCTGCTCATCGGCTTCCTGCTCAAGGGCGTGCCCTTGCCCGACCTCCTCGTCACGGGGCTGGCTTGGCTCGGGGCGACCACGACGCCCCTCTTCCTCGTGGGGCTGGGGGCGACGCTCACCGTCGAGAGCGTCAAGGAGACCCTGCCGGCCGCCCTGGGCGTGAGCGCCTACAAGCTCGTGGCCATGCCGCTCTTGGGCCTCGTCATCTATCCGCTGCTGGCGATGCCGCGCGTCGACTTCCAGGTGGCCGTGCTGCAGTCGGCGATGCCGAGCGCGCTCTCGTGCGTGAGCATGGCGATCGCCTACCGCCTGGACTCCAAGCTGGTGGTCGACGCCGTCGCCCTGAGCCTATTGCTGAGCGTCTTGACCCTGCCCCTTTGGGCGTGGGTGCTGGGGCTGGGCTGAGCGCAGGACGCGGCGGCTGAGCTGCTCGTGCGCGATGCGCCGCAGCGACGTGAAGACCGGCTCCCAGAGGACCGTCCCCATGACCACCGCCTCGACGGCTTCCGCGGGCCCCGCCTCCAGCGCGCCCATGACGTGGGCGACCTCGCCCTGGGCAATCTCTCCGGCGGCGCGCACGTAGGGGAAGAAGGCCGTGACCGGCAGGTCCGGAGTGGTTTCGCGCAAGGCGACGAGGGCGTCGACCAGGCGCTTTCGGGCGGTCGACTCGCTCCGCGTGGGCCAGCCCACCTGTTCCAGGAAGGCATCGACCTCTCGAGCGGCTGCATGCCAATCGGGTGAGGCCTCTCGCGCTTCCCGTTCCGGAGGCCGCTTGCCTTGCGCGTCCAGCGCCGCTCCCAGGGCCGTCATGGTCTCGACTTCCGGCTCGTCGAGCAGGCGGGTCACCTCGTGAATCGCGCCGAGGCTGAGGCCGCCGACGTCTTGAAGGATGCGGATCAGCCGCAGCCGCCGCAGATGGCTCTCCGTGTAGCTCGCCTGGTTGGAGGCCGTTCGCTCGCCCGGCGGCAAGAGCCCCTCGCGCAGGTAGTACTTAAGGGTTGCCACCGGAGTGCCGGAACGCTGGCTCAGCTCGGAGACTTTCATGGGCTTGACTCCTTTGGATGGATAGCTTTACTATCCGATGTTGGATAGCGCTACTATCCATTATACGGAAAGGAGCGGCACATGGAACTCCACCTCGTGCGTTGGTTGGTCGCGGCGTCCCATCTCTTGGCCCTCGGGATGGGGCTCGGGGCGCTTTGGGCGCGGGGGAGAGCCTTGCGCGGAGAGCTCGACGGCTCCGGCTTGAAGCGCGTCTTTCTGGCCGACAACCTCTGGGGCCTGGCCGCGTTGCTCTGGGTCGGTACGGGCCTGTGGCGGGCGTTCGGAGGACTGGAGAAGGGGACGGCCCACTACCTGGCAAGCACCGCCTTCGACGTCAAGATGGGGCTCTTCGCCGCGATCGGGGTCCTCGAGCTATGGCCGATGCTGGCGCTGATCACCTGGCGCGTGCGCCAGGCCCAGGGCAAGCCGTTTGCGACGGATCGCGCCCGGCTCTTCGGGAGTATCAGCGAGGTTCAGGTGGGGCTATTGGTAGGGATGGTGCTGGCCGCGAGCGCCATGGCCCGCGGCGGGTAGCTAGGCCCGGGAGACCTCGGAGAGCCGCTCGGCAGTGCCTGCGGGGCCGCGAAGGGGGCTCATCATCAAGAGGACCTCGCGGGCGACCTTGGCGGCGACGAGGCTGGAGACTCCGCTGGCGTCGTAGTGCGGGGAGAGTTCCACCAGGTCGGCGCCCACCAGGTTGAGGCCGTCGAGCCGCTTCAAGAGCGCCATCAAGACGTCGAAGGTGATGCCGCCGGGCTCGGGAGTGCCCGTTCCCGGGAAGATCGAGGGATCCAGCACGTCCAGGTCGATGGTGAGGTAGACGGGCTTGCCTTCGAGCCGGGGCCGCAGGGCTTCCACGTCCGCTTGGCGCGCCGGGACGAGCGTGCCGTGCTGGCGCGCGTACTGGAACTCCTCGCGGGTTCCCGAGCGGATGCCCAGCTGGTGGAGGTTGGAGGGGCCGACGTGGTTGGCGATCAGGCGCATGACGGTCGCGTGCGAGTAGACCTCTCCCAGGTAGTCCTCGCGCAGATCGCAGTGGGCGTCGAACTGGACGATCTGGAGATCGGGGTGGCGCTCGGCCATGACCTTCATCAACGGGTACGAGACCAGGTGTTCGCCGCCGATGCCCAGGATCTTGCGGTCGGAGTGGGCGCGGGCGAAGGCTTCGATCTCGGCCAGGACCTTCTCGCGGTTCCCGATGGGGAGGTCGAGGTCGCCGAGGTCCGCGAAGCGGATGTCCTCGAGGTCGCGATCCAGGTAAGGGGAGTAGGTCTCGATGCCGAAGGAGACGTCACGCAGGGCCGCGGGGCCGAAGCGCGCGCCGGGTCGGAACGAGCACGTGCCGTCGAAGGGCAGGCCGACCATGACGGTGTCGGCCTCGGTCGTTTCGGCCTCGGTCGTTCCGACCCCGGTCGCTTCGAGCGAGGCCAGGTATCGGCTAAGCGAGGGACGGGGGAGCATCGGTGCCTTGCCTGATCGCGTCGAGCATCCGCCGGGCGAAGCTGGGAAGGGCGAACGCGCCCCGGTGCAGCTCCCGGTTGTAGTAGCGGCAGGTTTCTTCCAGGGCGCTCAGGTCCTTGGTCTCAAGCTGCGTGAAGGGGTCGTGCTGCTTGGAGCAGAACGACCAGGTCCAGAAGTTGCCGGGATAGGTCGGGATGGCTCCGTAGTAGCAGGAGACGCTCGGGAAGACCTTGAAGAGCTTGGAGTAGGCCCGCGTGAACTCCGCGGGCATGGCGAAGGGGCTTTCGGTCTGCGCGGCGAGGATGCCGTCGGTCGCGAGGGCGCGCAGGCAGTCCCGGTAGAACGCCTCGGTGAAGAGGCCTTCGCCGGGGCCGATCGGATCGGTGGAGTCGATCAGGATGACGTCGTAGGCCTGGGTCTTTTCCGCGACGAAGGCGATGGCGTCCCGGACGTGGATGGTGACGCGCGGATCGTCGAGGGCGCCCGCGATGCTCGGCAGCCAGATGCGCGATTGCTCGATGACCATGGCGTCGATCTCGCAGAGGTCGACCTGCTGGACCTCCGGGTGGCGCAGCACCTCGCGGACCGTCCCGCCGTCGCCGCCGCCGACCACCAGGACCCGCCGCGGGGCCGGGTGGGCGTTCATGGGGACGTGCGCGATCATCTCGTGGTAGACGTATTCGTCACGCTCGGTGGTCATGACCAGCCCGTCGAGCGTGAGCATGCGGCCGTAATCGTAGGTGTCCAGGATGGCGACTTCCTGGAACTCGGATTGACCCCGGAAGAGGGTCTCCTTCACCTTGAGGGTCAGGCCGGCGTCGCCAGTCGTCTCGGTAAACCAGAGGTCCATCGTTCCTCCTGCTAGCTGCCGAGCATTGCTTCGCGTTGAAGCACCGGAAGGTAGCCGCGCTTCATCTCGGAGACCGAGTGGTGGCTGGCGCCAAGGCCTTCGAGCAAGTAGCCGAAGGCGGCCTGGGGATCTCCCTCTTCGCCGCAGGTGAAGAGATCGACCGCCGCGTAACGGTACTCCGGCCAGGTGTGAATGGTGATATGGGACTCGGAGATGATCACGGCTCCGCTGACGCCATAGGGATTGAAGTGGTGGAAGACGCTCTCGACGATCGTCATGTTCGCTTGCCGCGCGGCCTCGAGCATGAGCTCCTCGATGCGGCGGTTGTCGTGGAGGACGTCGGAGTCACAGCCGTAGTACTCGGCGAGGATCTGGCGGCCCAGGTACATGGGCGCGGACGTCGCCGGGGCTTGCGGGGAAAGGGTCTGGGAAAGCGTAGCAGTCAATGCGCGCAGCCTCCATCTCGAAATGCGAGGGGGATGAAAGCAAAGCCGCCCTGGTGCGGGCGGAACTACGATGATACCAGTCAGAAAGGCGTTACGTCAAACTCTCGGCGGGATCGGGGGCTTGAAACGGTGTTCCTGAGGCGGTTTCAGAGCCAGCCCATCCGCTCGCAGCTCAAGGCGGCCTGCACCCGGTTGGAGACCTTGAGTTTCTCGTAGATCCGGGCGAGGTGGTTCTTGACGGTGTTCTCGCTGATGCAGAGCCGCTCGCCGATTTCGCGGTTCTCGCAGCCTTCGGCGACCAGGGCGATGATCTGGCGTTCGCGGCTGCTCAGTGGCGAGCCCATGTCGCCGGTTTGGCGCGTGGAAGGCTGCTGCTTCTTCAGCATGGCCTTCTCGATGGCGAGGTTGAGCTGTCCGAGGCTTTCCAGCGGTTTGAGCAGGAAGTCGAAGGCGCGCCCTTCGCGCAGGGCCTCGATGGCTTCCTGCATGTTGGCCTGTCCCGAGAGGAAAAGGACGGCGAGTTCCGGCTCGATTTGCTTGAGGATGGCCAGGAGGTCGAGTCCGCTGAGGCCGGGCATCTTGAGGTCCGTGATCACCACGTCCACGGGGTGCTGCTTGACGATGGCGAGGGCTTCGCTGCCGTTGGCGGCCGTGTGGACGTGGTAGCCCGAGGCCACGAGCCAGTCGCTCAGCAGGATGCGAAAGTCCGGATCATCTTCGGTCACCAGCACGGTCGGCATGGTCAAATTCGGCAGCATTGGGATCCCCTCTGGCGCGACGCATCGCGCGAAACCGCGTCTCCTGGCGCTGGTCGGCAGGTTGGAACGCAAGGGTGATGGCCTTCACGTCGCCGCTGTCCCCCGGAAAAGCCCACGAGACTTGATGTGCTGACATCAGGATAGGCGCATGGTCATTTACTTATAAGCGGGGTTTCTACGGAACTGGCGCTTTTCTTGCACCGAAGCTGGTTTGGCGCTCCCAAGGCAGAAATTAGTCCGTAATAACTACGTATTTGATTCGGATGTCCTCTTCAAGGTCGCGCCGTTATTGGCGCATACTTTAAAATCGCCGCCAGGTGTCGCGGCGCGTGGATCGCGCGCGGCGCGCGGGCGTGGAATGACCCGAGAAGAGGAGGTTCGATGAGACTCACCGTCGGCAAGAAACTGATTGGCGGATTCATGGCGTTGGCGTTGGTCACGCTGCTTGCGGGCTTGTTCTCGCTCCAGCAGCTCAACCAGCTGAATGCCACCAGCCGGGAATTGACCGATCACTGGCTCACCGCCACCACCTACCTGGGCAACGCGACTCCCGCGACGAGCGACTTGCAGCGGCTCGCCCTGCGCCACGTCTACATCACGAACGCCCCGGCCGGCTTCGCGTCGGTCGAGAAGAACATGGGCGACTTCCGCGCGACCCTCGAAAGCAACCTCAGCCGTTACGAGGGCATCGTCGACTCTCCCGAGGAGAAGAGCCGCCTGGAGACCCTGACGCGCGCCAAGTCGGCCTACCTCTCCAACCTGGATCAGATGCTCGCCCTGAGCCGTTCGGGCCGGAAGGCCGAAGCGGCCGCCATGGTGGAGAACGAGACCTATCCCTTGTTCTTGAAGCTCAAGGAGCAGTTCGACGCCCTCGTCGCCTACAACATGGCCAGCGCCGAGAGCGCGAAGAAGCGCGCCAGCGACATCTTCTCGTTCTCGATCGTCTTGATCGTCGGGGCCATCGCGGTCGCCGTGGTGGTGGCGATCGCCATCGGCGCCTACCTCACGACCTCCATCACCCGCGGCCTGCGGATCGTCTCGCGCGCCGCCGATGCGCTGGCCCAGGGCAACCTGGATCAGCAGCTGCACGTCACGACGGGGGATGAGCTCGAGGACATGGCCAACAGCTTCCAGGAGATGATTGCCCGCTTGCGTGGCACCATCGGCCAGGTCCGCCAGGTCGCCGACTCGGTCGCCACGGGAGCCGACCAGATCAGCGCGACCTCGGGCCAGATGGCGCGCTCCTCGCAGGCCCAGGCCTCGGCGGTCGAAGAGACCTCCTCGTCCATGGAGGAGATGGCCGCTTCGGTGCAGCAAGTGGCAGGCAACGTGCAGTCCCTGGCCACCGGCGTCGAGGAGACGTCGAGCAGCATCGAGCAGATGGCAGCCAGCATCCAGCAGGTGGCCGGCAGCGCGGACACCCTCTCGGCCGCCGTTTCGCAGACCTCGGCGTCCATCGAGCAGATGGCGGCTTCGGTGCAACAGGTCGCGCTCAACGTTCAGGAGGCCAACTCCGTTGCCGATCGCGCGGCGCAGGTGGCCCAGGATGGCCGCATGGCGGTGGACCAGACGATCTCGGGCATGACCCGCATCAACCGGGTCATGGGCGACGTCGTCCACGTCATCGAGGCGCTGGGCAAGTCCTCCGAGGAGATCGGAGAGATCATCTCGGTGATCGACGACATCGCCGAGCAGACCAACCTCTTGGCCCTCAACGCGGCCATCGAGGCGGCGCGGGCCGGCGAGCACGGCCGCGGCTTCGCGGTGGTCGCCGACGAGGTCCGCAAGCTCGCCGAGCGCTCCGCCAAGGCCACCGGCGAGATCGCGACTCTCATCAAGGGCATCCAGAAGGAGTCCGAGCAGGCCATCACCAGCACCCAGCAGGGTAGCAGCGCCATCGCCGAGGGGACCCAGCTCGCCCAGAGCGCCGGGGAGACCCTCAACCAGATCGTCGGAGCCGTTTCGCAGGTCACCCAGCTCATGGGACAGATTTCCCACGCGACCAGCGAGCAGAACCGCGCCGCCGCCCAGATCTCGCAGGCCGTGGGCACCATGAACCAGCTGACCCACCAGGTGAGCTCGGCCACCCGCGAGCAGGCCATCGGATCGGAGCAGATCATCCGGACGGTCGAATCCATGAACGTGCTCACCCAGCAGGTCAGCCTCGCCACCACCGAGCAAAAGAAGGGCTGCGAGCAGGTCGTGGTTTCTGCCGAGAACATCAATCGCCAGGCCCAGGAGTCCAGCCACGCCACGGCGGCAGTCTCCGAGGCCGCGCGGGATCTGCAATCCCAGGCGCACCTGCTGCTGGACGCCATCTCCTTCTTCAAGGATGGGGCCGCTGCGGCCCCGGAGCTTCAGGCGCGCGTTCCGGCCTCCGGGCTGCTGGCTGCAGGCCGCTAAGCCTTACCCTTCACGGTCATTCCAAACAGCGAGGCCGGGAGCTTGCTCCCGGCCTCGCTGTTTGGTTGTTAGGGGTAATTCTCAGAGCGATCGTCGTTGCTTCAGGTCAGCGAGCTATGCTTGTCATGCCTTCGCTATCTGGCTCACCGCTAACGCTCGCTGCCTTTCGCAACAGCCGCAGGCGCTAGGACTGCCAGCGCTGGATCTGGCCGGCCACCGTCTGGAGGGCCTGCGCGACCTCGCCCTGACGGGTCCGAAGCTTCGCGACCACCTGCTCGGGAGCCTTGGCGAGGAAGGCGTCGTTGGAGAGCTGGGCGGCCAGCTTCTCGCGCTCGCCCTGGAGCTTGGCTTCCTCCTTGCGAAGGCGCTCGACTTCCTTGGAGATGTCCAACAGCCCCGCCAGCGGCAGCAGCAGGGTGGCGTCTCCCGCCACGCCCGAGGCGGCGAGCGGGATCTCCTGGGCCTCGGTGGTCACCTCCACGGCCTCGGTGCGGGTCAGGTGCGCGAGGTAGGGCGCTCCCTTGCGGTAGAGCTCCGCGGACGCCGCCGAGGCCTGGATGACCAGGCGCTCCGCGCGCTTGGCAGGCTCGATGCCCAGTTCGGCGCGCATGTTGCGGACCGCGCGCACGGCCTCCATGATGGCGGCCATCTCGGCTTCGACCGCCTCGTCGATCTTGGAGGCGTCCGCCACGGGCCACGCGGTCTGAAGCAGCGTTTCATGCGTCGGGACGAGCCCACGCTCCACCAGGGTGGAGTGGATTTCCTCGGTCACGAACGGCATGAAGGGGTGCATCAGGCGCAGGGTGGAGTAGAGCACCTCGCGCAGGACGGCGCGGACGGTTTCGTCTCCTTGCTGCATGCGGGACTTCGCCAGCTCGATGTACCAGTCGGCGAACTCGCCCCAGATGAACTCGTAAAGGGCGTCGGTCGCCTGGGACATGGTGAACGAGTCGATGGCCTCGGTGACGGTCTGGATGGTCCGGTGGAGGCGCGAGAGGATCCAGCGATCCGCCAGCGTCAGCGCTCCCGCCTGGGCCTGGTCACCCTCGGGAAGGTTCATGAGGGCGAAGCGGCTGACGTTCCAGAGCTTGTTGGCGAAGTTCCGGCCCGCCTCCAGCTTCTCCTCGCTGAAGCGCACGTCCTGGCTGGACGTGCCCGCGCCGGCGAACCAGAAGCGGCAGGCATCCGCGCCGTACTTGGCGATCATGTCGAGCGGATCCACGCCGGTGCCCTTGGACTTGGACATGCGCTGCCCCTTGGCGTCCAGGATGGTCGCGTGGATCACCACGTGCTGGAAGGGGATCTCATCGAGGAACTCCTCCGAGCTGAAGACCATGCGGGCCACCCAGAGGTAGAGGATGTCGCGAGCGGTCGAGAGCACGTTGGTGGGATAGAAGTAGTCGAACTCCGGGGTCTTCTCAGGCCAGCCAAGGGTCGCGAAGGGCCAGAGCGCGGAGCTGAACCAGGTGTCGAGGACGTCGGGATCCTGCTCGGCGGGCTTTTGGCACGTGGGGCAAGTCGACAGATCGGTGACCGAGGCGGTCTGGTGGCCGTCCTCACAGGTCCAGACCGGGATCCGGTGTCCCCACCAGAGCTGGCGCGAGATGCACCAGTCCTTGATGTTGCGGAGCCAGTCGAGGTAGACGCCCCTCCAGCGGTCGGGGTGGAAGTCGATCTTGCCGTCCTCGACCACCTGAATGGCGGGACCGGCCAGGGGCTCCATCTTGACGAACCACTGGTCGGAGAGGCGGGGCTCGACGACCGTGCCGCAGCGATCGCAATGGCTGACGTTGTTGGTGTAGTCCTCTTCCTTGAGGAGCACGCCGTCGGTCTTGAGGTCCAGGACGGCGACCTTGCGGGCTTCGAAGCGGTCGAGACCGGCGAGGCGCTCGCCGGCGAGGTCGTTCATGAAGCCTTCGGGGGTGAGGACGTCGAGGGTGGGCAGGCCGTGGCGCTGGCCGATCTCGTAGTCGGTCATGTCGTGGGCGGGGGTGATCTTGAGGGCGCCGGTGCCGAACTCGCGCTCGACGGCCCCATCGGCGATCACGGGCACCGTGCGGTCGGTCATGGGGACGCGCACCTGCTTGCCGATGAAGGCGCGGTAGCGGTCGTCCTCGGGGTGGACGGCGATCGCCACGTCGCCCACGATGGTCTCGGGGCGGACGGTCGCGATGGTGATGGAGCCCGAGCCGTCGGCCAGCGGGTACTGGACGTGGTAGAGCGTCGAGTCCGATTGCTTGTGGACCACCTCGAGGTCGGAAAGCGAGGTCATGCAGCGGGGGCACCAGTTGATGATGCGGTTGCCGCGGTAGATCAGGCCTTTTTCGTAGAGGTGCACGAAGGCCACGCGGATGGCCTGGGTGTAGCCCTCGTCCATGGTGAAGCGCCAGCGGTCGAAGTCCATGGTGGTGCCCAGGCGCTTGAACTGGTGGATGATGGTGTTGCCGTAATGCTCCTTCCACTCCCAGACCTTGGAGATGAAGGCCTCCCGGCCGAGGTCGTGGCGGGTCTTGCCTTCTTCGGTGCGGAGCTTGCGCTCGACGACGTTCTGGGTGGCGATGCCGGCGTGATCCGTGCCGGGCTGCCAGAGGACTCCGAAGCCCTGCATCCGCTTGGCGCGGGCGAGCACGTCCTGGATGGTGCCGTTGGTGGCATGGCCGAGGTGGAGGTTGCCGGTGACGTTGGGCGGAGGCAAGACCATCGAGAAGGGCTTCTTGCTCTGATCGAGGTCCATGGCGTAGACTTTGAGCTCCTGCCAGCGGTCGATCCAGGTATCTTCGACCCGCTGCGGCTCGTAGGCGGTGGCCATTGAAAGCGTCGATTTCTCCGTCGTGGGCTTCGTCTCCATGCGGTCCTCTCTGGGTAAAGGGGGATTCTGAGGCGCGATCGCGCCCTTCGATTCTACCACGCGTGCTTCAACGCACGCTTGTGCTATGATAGGCGCCATGCGAATCGAAGCCTATTGTGACGGAGCCTGCTCCGGAAATCCCGGCCCCGGAGCCGCGGCCGCCCTCCTCCTGGCCTACGAGGGGGCGACCCTCGTCAAGGAGCGCGAGCTGGTCTCTCCGGTGGATCCCAACACGACCAACCAGCGCCAGGAGCTGCTTGCCGCCATCATGGCCCTGGAGGCCCTCTCCAAGCCCGGCGTGGAGATCATGATGTTCTGTGACTCCAAGTACGTGATCGATGGCATCACGAGCTGGGTCAAAGGCTGGAAGCGAAACGGCTGGGTGAACTCCAAGAAAGAGCCCGTGGCGAACCGGGAACTCTGGGAACGCCTCGATCGGGCCGTGCAGCAGCATCGCGTGAGCTGGACCTGGGTCAAGGGCCATGCCGGCAACGTGTACAACGACCGCGTCGACCAGCTGGCGGTCGCGGCCGTCAAGGCCGCCCGCAACGTTTAACCTCATCGCCGCGGGCGCAAGCCCGCGACAGCATTCGAGGCCTGCCGGATCCGGCAGGCCGCTTGCTTTGGGTACGTGTGACCAGGCTCACATGCGGGCTGTGCGGCGAGATACACGGCGCAATCTCAGCGGATTGCATGCTAGACGGGCAAGCACCTTTTTCGAAGAACCCGATGAGGCCCGTCATGACCGTGAGCTGCTCGAAGTGCGACTCTCCGATGATGCTGAAGTCCCGGCTGCGTTTCGCGGCGGGGCCCGGGAAGCTGATCTACCTTTGCACCATGAACCCCAACCACGTCAGCATCGTCGAGGATCCCGGCCCGCGGCAGCCCGTTCCGACGGGGGATTAGCCCCGCGTCTCCCGGCGATACAGCCAGTACGAGTAGCCGAAGGTCACGACCACCAAGCAGATTGCCGATCCCACGACCACGCCGAAGCTCCAGGCGGGCGGCAACCATGCGGCGAGCATGATGGCGAGTCCGAGGAAAACCATCAGCTTGCCGGCGAACCGATGGGTCCGGACCCAGACCTCGTCGCTGGACAGCGTCCAGGGCGTGCGAATTCCCAAAAAGAAGTTCGAGCGCACCTTGGGGAGGTAATTGCCCAGGACGATGAAGAGCAGGCCGATCCCCACCATGAGCCGGCCGGCGGGGAGCCTGGGATCCGGGGAGGCGGCCGTCGAGAGGGCCAGGTAGGTGATGAAGAGCATCAGCGCGCTGACACTGGCCTTGAGCGTCGGATAAAGGTCGGCGATCGCGGCCCAGTTGCGGGAACGCGGATCGAGGTAGGGGCTGAGGGTCATCATCACGTAGACGAACGTCGCCGTCAGAGGGCCGACGAGGGCTCCCCAGAACCGGGGCATCCAGGCGTCGGGCTGGCCGTCGAGGCCCCAGTGGGTCGGCATCGGATCGGGAAGCTGGGACCAGAACCCGACGGCGACCCCCCAGGTCGCGAGCACGAAGAGCACCGGCAGGATTTCACTTTTGACCGTCAGGCGCATCTTGCTCTCCTTTCCAGAGACTGAGCAGGGAGGCCACCAGCTCCTCGAAGACCGTGAGGTTGAGGTGGTAGGTGATGCGGGTCCCGTCCCGCACGCCGTAGATGAGGTCGGCGTCCTTGAGTTGATTGAGATGGTGGGAGACGGTGGGCTTCGTCAGGTCGAAGCGCTCCGCCAGCTCTCCGGCGGTCCGGGGGTGTTGCCGCAGCAGGGTCAGGATCTCGCGCCGGTTGGGGTCGGCGATCGCCTTGAAGACCTCGTTGAGCGCCATCACGTCCTCCTTTTCCTAACGTAGCGGCTGGCCGACCACGTCGAAGGCCTTGACCCGGACGAGCAGTCCGACGAGCGTGGCCAGGACGGCGAAGCCGATCAGGCCGAGCGGACCGCCCAGCAAGGCGTGGTGGCCCGAGACGAACATGAAGAGGTAGGTCGCTCCTTGGTTGATGACTCCGTGCGCCAGGCAGGGCACGAAGATGCTGCCCGAAGCATAGTAGAGCCATGCGAAGACCGCGCCCATCAGGACGCAGAAAACCGTCATGCCGAGGATGCCCGCCACCGGGTGGCCGGGGTAGTTGTAGCCCATGGCGATGACCGGGGCATGCCAGAGTCCCCAGATGACGCCATGCAGGGCGATGGCGCGGGCCTTGCCCAGGCCCATGAGCTTGGGAAGCAAGTATCCGCGCCAGCCGTACTCTTCGCCCCAGTAGGCCGGCAAACCCAGGATCGCTCCGAGAAACACCACCTGCAAGGCCATCAGGGCCGCGAACGTCTCCGTGCTGAACGGCGCGGCTTTCCCCGTCTGCTCGGTCAGGAGGCTCATCATCTCCTGGAACTTGCTTAGGCTGCCATCCAGCGTGAGCCAAGGAGTCAGGGCCGAGAGGCCGAAACTGAGACCCAGGAATCCCAGCATCACGCCGATGCCGTAAAGGTAGTAGCGCTTCTTGCCGAGGGCGAGGCCCGTCTGCCTGAAGCCCTCCTTGCCGAAAGCCCGGAAGATCACGGCGATCAGCGCCGGGATCAGCATCTGGGCGCCGACCAGGATCTGGAACATGCGCGGGTTCGACAGGCCGCCCTTGAGGTAAACGACGGCATCGAGCGCGAAGGTGAGGACGAAGACGACCGCGACGTAACGAAATGCGGTCTTGAGATCGGCGGATCGGGCCATGGGGGACTCCTTGCCAAAGGGTTCGGTGACTATCTAATTAGGTGTTTATCTAATTAGATATTAGCCGAATCTCCGGAGTCTGACAAGCCCCAGGGCCCGGCAATGACCGGGCCCTGGGGCTTGAATGGAGGGCTTGATTAGCGCTTGGCGGCCATCGCGACGGCGCGGGCCGCGTTGACCCGGCCGTGGCCGTAGTTCTCGTCGAAGCCCTGGGGACCGCGATCGTCCGCGGACTTCTCGAGGATCTCCTTGACCTGGGCGGGCGTGAGCGCGGGGTTCACGCTCTTGATCAGGGCCGCGACGCCGGCGGCGTTCGGGCAGGCCATGCTGGTCCCGTCCATGTACTGGTACGGCTCGGAGATCAGGCCGTTGAAGACGCTCGGCATGGTCGACATGATGCGCCAGCCGGGCGCGGAAACCGAGACGTACTTGCCCTTGTTCGAGAAGAAGGTGACCTTGTCGTCTTCGTCCGTCGCCCCGACGCCGATCACGCCCGGGAGGTTGGCCAGGGTATTGACCGGGCTGCCTTCCATCCGCTCGTTGCCGGCCGCGACCAGGACGGTGACGCCCTTCGCTAGCGCGTAGTCCACAGCGGCGGACAAGGCCTGGCTCTCGTAGGGGAAGCCGAGGCTCATGTTGATGACGCTCGCGCCGTGGTCGGCGGCGTAGGCGATGCCTTCGGCGACGGCGCTCGCGATGATGGCCGACGTATCCTCGCCGCCCGTCGGCTTCTTGCGAAGGGAGTCGACGAGGCTGGGGAAGATCTTGATCGGCATGATCGTGCAGTTGGGGGCCACGCCCACGATGCCGCGGTTGTTGCCGCCGACCGCTCCGATGATGCCGGCCACGTGCGTGCCGTGGCCGAAGGAGGTGAAGGGCCCCCCGAAGCGGCTCACGGTGTTGGTATCGGCGTACTTGGTGCCTTGCCGGCTGTGGTAGGCGTCGTAGCCGTTGGAGGTGAGGTTGGCCTTGAGGTCCTTGTGGCCGGCGTCCACGCCCGAGTCGATCACGGCCACCACGATCTGGCGATTGCCCTGGGTGGTCTTCCAGGCTTCGGGGACGTTCATCGCGTCGAGGCTGTACTGGAACTTCCGCAAGGGATCGTTCGGGCCCTCGGTCGCGGTTCCGTCCGGCAGGCTGGCGGACCGCGTGTTCTTCAGCTTGATGGCCAGGTTGGGCTCGGCGAAGGCGACGCGGGAATCCTTGGAGAGCTCATGGAGCTTGCGGTCCAGCCAGCCGGCTCCGGCGTTGGCGGCGCGCAGCTCGGCAATGCCCAGCGAGGGGATGTTGCGGGTGACCTGGAGGCCGTGCTCGCGGGCGATCGCCTCGGCGTCCCCGGTGCGCTTCACCTTCACGATCACGGCGTCGCCCTCCACCTGTCCGGCCTTGCGGGCCGCGGACATGGAGGTCGTGGCGTCGGCCGTCATGCCGGGGGTCGTTGCCGTCTGGAGGCCGCAACCGGCCAAGGAGCCGGCGAGCACGAGGGCGAGCGGGAGGTGGAATGCTCTCATCGGAAACTCCTTACCGGTAGGCCTGGCCCGTGCGGGCGTCGATCGTCACGGAGGCGGCACCCTCCCGCTTGAACTCGCGGACCACGTAGACGGGGCCCGTTGGCGCCGTGCCCAGCAGCAGCACGTAGCCCTCGCTGGAGAACGTGCCGACAGCGAGGGCGGCTTCCATGGCGCGCGCGCCGCTGATCAGGGTGCCGGATTCAAGCGGCACTCCGGCCTTGGCCTTCGCGAAGGTCACGGCGTTGGCGGTGATCGTCACGGCCAGCCCGTCCTTGCCCGAGGCGAAATTGTAGACGTAGGTCGTTCCTCCGGCCTTGCCGCCCGTGGCGTCCACGCTCGTGGCCTGCGCGCCCGTCAGCACGGCCTTGGCGCTCCAGCGCCGGGCATCGCCCGTCGCCACTGCCATGAAGCGATCGAAATCCCCTTGACGCTCGTCGGCCGTGAGCACCCGGTTCGCCGGAAGCTTGGGCGAGAACAGTCCCGAGCCCTCGGCTTGCCCCCCCGGGGCCTGTCCCTCGGGAATCACGAAGCTTCCCGCGACTCCGCATCCCGTCACGGTGAGCGCCAGCAGCGCCCCGACTCCCCAGGCCCACCCGCGTTGCATATTCATAACCGTCCTTTAAAACAGCTCGCATCAGATCTTAATAATCTAGTCCGCCCGGAGGCCCCGAAACTTGCGTGGAAACGCTAAATCGCCCAAGGCTGCGGGGCCCCCCGAATTCCGGGGGGCCCCGCAGCGGCTTGCGGCTTCAGCGGCTAGGCGCTGGCGGCGAACGACGTCGTCCAGAGGGGATGGGGCTTGAAGGCCGCGACCCAGCCCGGCACGTCGGCCGAGGGCATGGGTTTGGCGATGCCGTACCCTTGGGCTACGTCGCATCCCATGCGCAGGAGCATCGCGCAATGCTCCGGAGTTTCGGCTCCTTCGGCGATCACCGTGCGCTTGAATGCTTCCGCCAGGCCGATCACCGCCTCGACGATGGCCTGGGCTTCCGGATCTCCCAGCATGTCGCCCACGAAGGACTTGTCGATCTTGAGCTGATCGGCGGGAATCCGCTTCAGGTACGTGAGCGTGGAGTAACCGGTGCCGAAGTCGTCGAGCGCCACCGTGACCCCCAGTTCCCGGCATTGCTGGATGATCTCGCCGATCCGCTTCATGTCGTCGAGGGCGGTCGATTCCAGCACCTCCAATTGTAGGATGTTGCTCGGCAGGTCCGGGTAGGTGGCCATCAACTGAGCGAGCCGCTTGCAGAAGTCCGGGGTTTGAAGCTGCCGCGGGGCGACGTTGACGCTCACCGGCAGGTGCAGGCCGTTTCGGTGCCAGTCCGCCATCTGGCGCAGGGCCTCCTCGAGTACCCAGGCGCCGACTTTGACGATCAGATCCGAGTCCTCGATATGGGGCAGGAAGGCGCCCGGCCCCAGCAGCCCCCGCTCCGGGTGGTTCCAGCGGATCAGGGCCTCCGCGCCGAGCACGCGCCCCGTGCGCATGTCGACCTTGGGCTGGTAGAAGAGGACCAGCTCGTTGCGCTCGAGTGCGCCTTCGATTTGCACCCGGACGTCCCGGTGAACCTGGACGCGGCGCCCGTGCTCCGGGTCGAAGAGATGGTAGCGATTGCGCCCCAGTTCCTTGGCGTGGTACATCGCCTGATCCGCATGGCGCAAGAGCGTGTCGACGTCGTCTCCGTCGGACGGGTAGAGGGTGAAGCCGATGCTGGCGCTCACCTCGATCGGGTGTCCTTCCAGCTGGAGCGACTGGGAAATGGTTTCGAGGATGCGCTTGAGCGCATGTTCGGCCTCATCGATGGATTCAAGTTCGCCCAGCAGCACGACGAACTCGTCTCCGCCCAGTCGAGCAGCGGTGTCCTGGGGCCTCAGACAGGCCGTGAGGCGCTGCGCTATCGCCGTTAACAGGAGATCGCCGATCCGGTGTCCGAGCTTGTCGTTGATGGCCCGGAATTCATCGAGGTCCAGGCAGGCGATTCCCAGTTTCTTGGAGGATGCTGCGGCTTTATCCAGGGCGGCCGCGACGCGATCGTTAAGCAGCTTGCGGTTGGGAAGCCCGGTCAAGGCATCGTAGTGGGCGACCGTGTCGAGTTCTTGCTCATGCCGCTTGGACTGGGTGATATCCGAAAAGACGCCTACGTAGTGACTGATCTCGCCGGAGGGAGTCAGCACCGCGGTGATGGTCAGCCATTCGACGTACGATTCGCCGTTCTTCCGGCGGTTCCAGATCTCGCCCTGCCAGTGCCCATGGCTTCTGAGGCTCTCCCACATGCGGGAGTAGAACTCTGGGGACTGCCGGCCCGAGCTCAAGATGCGCGGGGTCTTCCCCAGGACCTCCTCGCGGGAGAAGCCCGTCAACTGGCAGAACGTGTCGTTGACGTCGAGGATGCGTTCGCAGGGGTCCGTGATGACGATCCCGTCATGGGCATGGTCGAAGACGCTGGCCGCCAGGCGTTGCTGCTCCTCGGCCCTGCGCTTCTCGGTGACGTCGCGAAGGGTGCCGGAGCTGCCGACGCTGCCGGAAGTGGCCCTCACGGAACCCTCGATGACCCGGAGGCCGCCGTCTCGGTGTAGCAGGCGGATCTCGTGGGAGAGGGTCTCCGCCTGGCCCGAGAAGAGCCGATCGTAGATCGTCCCTGCGAGCTCGTGATCGTCGGGGTGGATGAAGTCCAGGTAGGACTTGCCGAGGCTCTCGGAGAGGGAGAAACCCGTGATGCGCTCCCAGGCGGGATTGAGGAAGGTCCAACGGCCCTTCTCGTCCGTCTGGAAGATGACGTCTTGGACCTGGTTCACGACGTTCCGATAGTGGGCCTCGGAGGCGGCGACCTGGGCCTCGGCGCGCCGCTGATCGGTGATGTCGTGGATGATGGAGTAAAGCAGCGTCTGGCTTCCAATCGTCAGGGGCCCGGAGAGGACCTCGACGTCCCGGATGCGCCCGTCGGCGAGCCGATGCGTGAAGTAGAAGTGATCGCGGGACTGCTCGCGCGCGCGCCGCATCTCGTGGGCCACTTCCTCGGGCGAGAGCATGTTGATGTCGCGGATGCGCAGCTGGCGGATCTGTGCGGCGTCGTAGCCGTAGAAGGCGCATGCCGCGTCGTTGGCATCCACGATCCGGCCATCCTGGGGGTCGATGAGGAGCATGACGGCCCGGCTGTCCGCGAAGAAGCTGCGGTAGCGCTCCTCGCTGGCGCGCAGGATCTCCTCGGCGCTCCGGCGCTCCGCGACGTCCCGCGCGAGCCCAAGTACGCCGATGGGCGTGCCGTCGTCCCGGCGTACGCCCACCTTGACGATGTCCGCAAGGATTCGATTCCCCCCCGCGCCCTCGATCCAGGTCTCGTACTGACGCGGCTGCGCCGCCTCCGCGACCTCGCGATCCTGCCGTAGCAGCCGCTCGCTGGTTTCCTCCGGGAAGAGCTCCTCGCAGGACTGCCCGAGGATCTCCGCCTCCGGGCGTCCCATGAAGGTGCAATAGGAGGGGTTGGCGGCGAGGTAGCATCCTTGCAAGTCCCTCATCCAGACGAATTCCGGCATGGAGAGGTAGAGCGTCCGGTAAAAGCTCAGCTCGGTATCGAGCGAGTGCCCATCTTGCGGATGAAAGGTCGCCATTATAGAAGGTCCTCATTACGTTCGTCGCGACCGCCCGTACAGAGCGCCAAGGAAAGTTTAGCTGGTTGCTCGAGGCGGGGGTACGTCAGAAACTACGTAACGAGCGGGTTTTCGCCATTAACGACGTTCCCCGCAGGGGGCGGAGGGCGAAGGTTAAACTTCGACCCAATTGCTTGACAGCTTTAAGTCTGGGCTTTAACCTCAACCTGGTACTCAGTTCAGGTTTAAGTTCAGGAGGGGGCATGTCCCGCGAGCGATCGAGCTACACCATCCAGGAGGTCGTCACCCTGCTCGAGGGGGAGTTTCCCCTCACGGCCTCGAACTTGCGCTACTGGGAAAAGCAGGGTCTCCTGCAGCCCCGGCGCACGGAAGGGGGGCATCGCCTCTTCGATGACGAGGACCTCGCGCGCATCCGCCTGATCAAGCATCTTCAAAGCAAGCGGGCGTTCAGCCTGGATACGGTCCGCCGCTACCTGCAATCCGGCCTCTCCGTCGATGAGATCGCCCGCCACCTCGAGCAAACCGAGTGGCTCTACCGCCCGCTCTCCTACCAGCAAGGCTTCGTGCCCATGGACCTTCCGGCGCTCATCGAGCACACCGGCCTCAGCGCCGGCGAGATCTCGGCCATGGAAGAGAGCGAGCTGATCGGCCCGTTCAACGAGGGAGACTCCGTCCTGCTCTACGACGAGGACGCCGTCGCGCTGGCGGGGCTTGCCGGCAAGTTCATGCGCGCCGGCGTCGGCCCTGAAGAGCTCGGCCCCCTTAAGGACCAGGTCGCGAGCCTCGCGCGCACGCACCTCGAACTCTTCGTTTCGAAGCTCTTCGGAGAAGGTGCGGATCCCCGCAGCCGCGCCCTCCTGCCGGAAGCCGAGGAGTTCGTCCGGCTGCTCTATCACCAGCAACTGCTTCGGGTCGCCCAGCAGCTCGCCAAGGAGGGCTTCTTCTCCCGCTTGCAATTCGAGCCCTCGGACTCCCCTCCCGCTCACCCCTCCATCCCCGCTTCGATCCCCCCTTCCGGTGCCCTTTCCCGCGAGGAGTCGAAATGAACCCCAAATCCCTGCTCACCCTGCTCGGTCTGGGGCTCTATGCGCCCAGCGCCCTGGCCGGCCCGCTCTCGCTCACGGACGTGATGCAGCGGGCGATCGCCAATAGCCCCGCCGTCCGCTCCGCCCAGGCGGCCTACGACGCCGATGCCTCCCAGGTCCAGGATGCTCGCGGGGCCTTTCTTCCCCAGCTCTCCGTCTCCGCGAACGCCCTGTCGCTCGACGGCTCTCCGGTGGCCGTCTTCGGCATCCCCAGCACCGGCCCGCAGAGCGGCTTCGGCGGCGTCGCCGGCATGACCTTCGCCAAGTCCGGCGAGGCCATGGTGCTCGGCTCGGTCACCCTGACCCAGCCGATCTTCGCGGGCTTCCGAAACGTCAACGGGTACCAGGCATCCGTTCGCCAGGCCGAGGCCACCTCCCTGGAGCTCGAGCGGGCTCGCCGCAAGGCCGCCATGGAGGCCCTCGACGCCCTCGGCGCCTGGCAGCAACGGCAGGCCTCCCTCCAAGCCGTTGAGGCCCTCGTCAAGAAGGCTGAAACCCGCTTGAACTGGGTCGAGGCACGGGCGACCGCTGGCTCGGCTGGTTCGCTCGACAAGCTTCAAGCCAAGGTCCAGCTCACGCGCCTGCAAGGTCAGCTCGCCGACGCGCGCCGGGCGGCATCCCTCGCTCACGATCTCCTGAACGAGACCCTGGGCGCCGAGCTTCCTTCCCTCGGCACGATGCCCCTGGACTGGAATTTTCCGCGCATGACCCAGGCCGAGGCCCTCGCCATGGCCTTGCAGGAGCGCCTCGACCTGAAGGCCCAGGCCTTGCTCGAAACGGCGTCCGAGTCGCAAGCGCGCGCCTCGCATGCCGGCTACTTGCCGACCGTCTCGGCCTTCGGCACCACCAGCCAGCTCGGAGACAACTCCGCCAATCGCGGCGCGATCTTCGGGCTTCAGGCCAATTGGATTCCCTTCGACGGCCTGAAGACCCAGGCGGGCATCGACCGCGCCAATGCCATGAGCGCCAAGCGCCGGGCGGATCGTGACGCGCTCTTGCGCGCCGTCGTCCAGGAAGTGAAGCAAGCGCATGCCGACTGGGAGGCCGCTTCCACCCAGCAAGAGCTGCGCCGCCAGGAACTGGCCTTGGCCGAGGAGGCGCGGCGCCTTGCCCGGAACATCCGGGCGGAGGGCGCTCTGACCTTGACTGGGTTCACCGATGCCGAGATGGACAGCCTCCAGGCCCGTCACGACCTCGAAGCCTCGCGCCTGGCGCTGCGTCGCAGCGAGATCGCGCTCGCCAAGGCCCTCGGAATTTCCCCCGAACGTTTGATCCGTCAGGAGAGATAAGCAAGTGAAAGCGAAGAAAGTCGGCCTCGTCGCCGCTGCCGTGATCGTCGTCGCCGGGGGAGCGGCCTATGGCCTCCGCCGGGAACCCGTCGTGAGCGTCACCCGCCTGGAAGTCGGGGACGTGGTCGAGGCCATCTACTCGACCGGGGTGGTCGCTTCCGAGCGCTCTGCCACGTTGCGTTCGAGCGTGACGGGAAGCGTGAGGGCGCTTCCCTTTCAGGCGGGCGATCGCCTCGAAGCCGGTCAGGTCCTGATTTCCCTCGATTCCAGGACCCAGCAGCTCTCCATCTCGGAAGCCGAGGCCAACGTCAAGCAGGCCAAGGCCTCGGTCGCCCAGGCCTTGAGCAACCTCGAACTCTTGCAGCGCGGCGCGCGAGCCGAGGAGATCGACCAGGCCAAGGCGGCCTTGCAGCAAGCCAAGGCGGATCTGAAGGGCACCGAGCTCGAACTGGCGCGCAGCGAGCGCCTCCTGAGCAGCGCCTCCGCCACCCAGGCGGAAGTGGACGGCCTGACGCAGCGCGTCGCCGCCGACCGCGCCCGGGTCAAGCTGGCTGAAGCCCAGCTGGCGGTACTTGAGCGGGGTTCGCGCAAGGAACAAATCGCTGCCTCAGAGGCTCAGTTGGCCGTGGCCCAGGCGCAATTGGCGCAGCGAGAGGCGCAGCTCTCGCGGACCCGGCAGGGACTGGGTGATTTCGACGTGACGGCGCCCTTCAAGGGCCTGATTTCGAGCTACCTGGTGCAGGAGGGCGATTCGGTCTCGCCGGGCACCGCACTCGCGACCATGGTCGACCCCGGGCGCTTCATCATCAAGACGGCCATCGACGAGGTGGACATCCTCAAGGTGAAACCCGGCCAGGAAGCTCTGGTCGCCCTCGACGCCAAGCCGGACCAGACGATCCCGGGCAAGGTGGATCGCGTGATCCCCAAGACCGATCCGGTCGCCAAGACCGCCGAGGTGATCGTGAGGCTTGAGAACGTTCCCGCGGGTCTGCTCGAAGGGATGACCGCCACGGTCAACCTCGTCACCGATCGCCGCCGCACCCTCACCGCGCCCGTGGCCGGCCTGGTCCGGGAAGGCGAATCGAGCTACCTCTGGCGCGTCGCCGAGGATGGCAAGGTTTCGCGCATCGCGCTCGAGGCCGGCATCCAGGACGGGAACCGCATCGAGGTGAAGGGCAATACCTTCCAGGCGGGTGACGCGGTCGTCGTTTCGGCGGTCAAGGGCCTGCGCGAAGGTCGTCGCGTCCGCTACGAAGCGCTGGCCGCCAAGGTTCAGGACCGTCCCTAGATGCCGACGCGCTTCCACCTCTTCATCGCCTTGAGGCACCTCCTGACCCGTCGGCGGCAGACGCTGCTGACGGTGCTGGGGGTCGCCGTGGGGGCCATGATACTGATCACCACCCTGTCGATGACCGAAGGCCTGATCACGGACATCGAGGACACGATCATCGAGGCCTCCCCGCACCTGGTCGTCAAGGCGGAACCCCTCGTGGCGGCCAAGGAGCGGCTGGTCGACGCGGATCTCGTGGCCCTGAAGCGCCAGGGCCGCCGCGCCGTGCCCGACAAGCTGTCAAACGGCTTCGTCCTCGACGCGCGGATCGGCGGGACCGAGGGCATCGTCGCGACCTCTCCGTTCGTCGAGGTCCGCGGCATCCTGCGCTACGGAACCCGCTTCCGCCCGATCGTCGCCAACGGCGTCCTAGCGGACCGCGAAGCCCAGGTCTCGACGCTCTCCGAGAAGATGATCGACGGCCGCTGGGACGCGCTGAACCAGACCTCCGACGGCATCCTCGTCGGCCGCCTCCTGGCCAAGAACCTGGGCGTCAAGCCCGGCGACCGCGTCAGGCTGGTGGACCCCGAAGGACGGCTCTGGACCCTTCGGGTCGCGGGCGTCTTCAAGGCCGGCATCAAGAACATCGACGAGATGAGCGCCTACATGAACATCCGCCAGGCCCAGACCATCCGCCGCTTCGGCAAGGAAACGATCAGCGGCATCAACGCCCGGACCGTCGAGCCCCGCAAGGTGGCCCCCGTCGCCGCGTCCCTGCGCGCCGCGCTGGGCCAGCGCGTGGATACCTGGGAGGAGACCAACAAGACCGTGCTCGCGAGCTTCCGCCGCAACAACCAGACCACGCTGATCCTGGTGCTCTTCACCTTCGTGGTCTCCGGCTTCGGGATCTCGAACGTCCTCAATACCGTGGTCCTCGAGAAGGTCCGCGACATCGCCGTGTTGAAGTCCCTGGGAGTCACGCGCAAGGGCATCACCACCATCTTCGCGCTCGAAGGCCTGCTGATCGGTCTCCTCGGCTCGCTCATCGGGGGGCTACTGGGTTGGGGCCTCAGCACGCTGGTCGGCATGGCTCCCTTGAGTTACGGAGATGCCGCCTTCATCCAGTCGGGCCGGATTGCGATGGCCCAAAAACCCTGGTTCTACTGGCTGACGCTGGGCTTCTCGATTGTGATCGCCACCGTGGCGAGCCGCGGGCCGAGTCGCAAGGCGGCGGAGCTCACGCCCGTCGCGATCTTCCGGGGGTACTGAGATGCGGATCGGATACCTGTTTTCCATCGCCTTCCGGCACCTCCTGGGACAGCGCCGCCAGACCAGCCTCACGGTGGGCGGGGTCGCCGTAGGGGTCACGGTTCTCCTGGTCATCTCGGGCCTCATGAACGGTCTCCTGGTCAGCTTCACCGAGACCATCGTCGACGCGGCCCCGCACCTGGTGATGACCGGCGAGAAGACCGAGGAGGAGAGCTCGACGAACCTGGCCGCCAAGACCTGGCCCGAGGCCCTGGTCGGTTTCACGGATCGCGGTGAGCCCACCGAGCGCGGCTTCATGCGGGCCTACACCGAACGCGAGCGCCAGGCGCGCGAGATTCCGGGCCTCGAGACCGTCTCCCCCTTCGTCACCAGCCAGGTGATCGCGGCAGGCGGCGCGGAGACCAAGCCCCTCCTGCTGAGTGGGGTCATTCCCGACCGCGAGGACCGGATCGTCAAGCTGGCCAAGCGGGTCAAGGAGGGAAGCTTCGAGGCCTTCCGGGCCAATCCTCTGGGCATCATGCTCGGGTCGGCGGCGGCCAAGGACCTGGACGTCAGCGTCGGCGATCGCCTCCGCTTGATCAGTCCCAGCGGCCGCGTGATCGCGACCCGGGTGGTCGGTACCTACGCGACGGGGGTCAAGGCCCTCGACGAGAAGGGCTACGTCCATCTGAGGCAGGCGCAGATCCTCGAGGAGCTCGATTCGGGCTCCGTCTCCGGCCTGAACTTCACGGCGCACGACCTCGAGGCCGTGGACGACCTGAAGGCCGCCTTGTCCGCCCGCACGGGCCTCAAGGTGGATACCTGGCGCGAGACCAACGCGAACATCATCTCGCTCTTCAAGACCATCGCGACCATCGCCACGCTGCTGGTGGTCTTCACCATCGTCGTGGCGGGCTTCGGCGTCGCGAACGTTCTCATCACCGTCGTTCTGGGCAAGAGCCGAGATATCAGCCTGTTGCGCACCATCGGCTTCACGCGGGCGCGCATCCTGAGCGTCTTCCTCATCGAGGGAGGTCTGATTGGCCTGGTGGGAGCGGCCAGCGGCGCGGGACTCGGCTTCATCGTCACCACCCTGCTCTCGCTGGTTCCGGTGGCGGGAGAGTCCGAGTACGCAGTCCGCAAGACCCTGACCATGGATCAAAACCCTAATACCTACCTGATGACGGCCCTCTTCGCGCTCGTCATCTGCCTGATCGCCAGCGTCGGACCGGCCCGGCGCGCCAGCCAGCTGCGTCCGATCGATGTTCTGAGAGGTGAGTCATGAGCCTGATTTCCGTCCGCGAGATGAGCAAGGACCTGGTCCTGCCGGGCGCACCCCCGGCGCCGATCCTCAGGGACCTGACCTTCGACATCCAGAAAGGCGAGTTCGTGGCCATCACCGGCCCCAGCGGCTCGGGCAAGTCGACCTTGCTCTACCTCCTCGGAGGGCTCGACCATCCGACCCGCGGGCAATTGCTCTTCGACGGAGAGGACCTCTCCCAGATGTCGGATGATGAACTGACCCGCAAGCGGAACCGGCAAATCGGCTTCGTCTATCAGTTCCACTACCTCTTGCCCGAGTTCTCATCGCTGGAGAACGTCATGATGCCCTTGTTGGCCTCCGAGGCGATGAGCCGCAAGGAAGCCGCCGCGCGCGCCGAAGAGGTGCTCACGGCCGTGGGCCTCGGCGATCGCCTCGGACACCTCCCCAAACAACTCTCGGGCGGTCAGCAGCAGCGCGTGAGCATCGCTCGCGCGCTGGCTAACCACCCGAGTGTGCTCTTCGGGGACGAGCCGACCGGAAACCTGGACACGGTCAACACCCAGGCCATTTACGACCTGTTGCGGGATCTCAATCGCCGGACCGGTCAGACCATCGTCATCGTCACGCACGACGACGAGATCGCGGCGAAGGCTGACCGGCAGATCCAGGTGGTGGACGGCGTCATCGCCTTCGACCGCCGCCGAACCGAGGCGAACCTCCGCTAGCGGGCCGCTTTCTCCATCCACTCGACCATCCGCTTCTCGAGGATGTCGAGCGGCAAGGCGCCCTGGCTCAGGATCACGTGGTGGAACTCGCGCAAATCGAACTTGCTGCCGAGCTTTGCCGTCGCGCGTGCGCGCAGGTCTTTGATCGACAGCTCACCCACCTTGTACGAGAGGGCCTGGCCGGGGTTGCCGAGGTAGCGGTCCACCTCGTTGGTGGCTTCCAGTTCGGTCTTGGCGGCGTTTTCCAGGAAGAAGGCGATCGCCTTCTTCCGATCCCAGCCCTCGTGGTGGAGGCCGGTGTCGAGCACCAAGCGCAGGGCCCGCCGCATCTCCATGTTGAGCTTGCCGAAGCGGACGTAGGGATCCGCATAAAGGCCGAGTTCCTCGCCCAGGGACTCCGAGTAGAGGCCCCAGCCCTCGATGTAGGCGGTATAGCCGCCGTAGCGCCGGAAATCGGGAAGCTCGCTCAGTTCCTGGGCCAGCGCGATCTGGAGGTGATGGCCGGGGACGGTCTCGTGGAGGGCCAGCGGCGTCATCTCGTAGGTGGGGCGCTCTTCGGACTTGTAGAGGTTGACGTAGAAGGTGCCGGGGCGCGTTCCGTCAGGCGAAGGCCCCATGTAATAGGCTGCGCTCGAGTTGGGAGCGAGATCCGCGGGGATGGGCTCGATGGCATAAGGCGCGCGCGGGAGGACCTTGAAGAGCTTGGGCAGCAGCGGGTCGATCCGGCGCGACAGCGCGCGGTATTCCATCAGGAGGGCGTCTGCATCGGCGCGGAAGTACTGCTTCTGGCGCTTCATGTGGGCGAAGAACTCGCTCAGCGAGCCCTTGAAGCCGACCTCGGCCATGATGGCCTCCATCTCGCGGCGAATCCGAGTGACCTCGGAGAGGCCGAGCTGGTGGATGCGCGAGGGGGACATGTCGGTGGTCGTGTAGTAACGCGCGTAGAAGGTGTAGAGCTCCCGGCCGCCGGGGAGGTTGCTCAGCCCCACCTTTTCCGGGCTCGCCGGCAGGTACTCGCGGGTGAAGACACCCTCGAACTTCCGGTAGGAGGGAATGACGCTCTCGCGGATGGCGGCGCGGGCCTGCTGGCGCAAGCGCTCCTGCTCAGCGGCCGGAATGCCTGCGGCCATCTTGGTGAAGGGCTTGTAGAAGGGGCTCGCCTCCGGCGACGCCGGCAACTGAAGCGCGAGCTGGGACGGAATCCGGCTCATGATGGCCTTGGCCGGCATGAGGCCGGCGGCTTTGCCTTCCTGCATGAGGGCGAGCGTTTGATCTATGTAGGCGGGGAAGGCCTTCATGCGGCCGATCCAGTCCTCGTAGTCCTTGACCGTCTCGAAGCGGATGAAGTCCGCGATGTCGTGCGCGGCGTGGATGCCGTCGCGGTGGCTCAAGGGCATCCGCTCGGCGCCGAGGGCGCTTTGCTCGATCAGCAGGGCGATTTCCCGCTCGAAGAGGTCGTAGTTGAGCTGATCCGCCGCGTCGAGGCGGCTCCGATCGATACCCCGCAAGCGCTTGAGGGTGTCCTGGTAGTGGCGGGCACGAGCCTGGCGTGCGCCAGCGCTGAGGTCCTTCCAGCGATCGTTGAAGCGGTAGTCCCCCATGACCGACGCCGTGAGCGGGTCCTGGGCCATCATGTAGTCCCACTCGGCTTTGAAGAGGCCGTGCAACGCTTCATGGGCCGAGGGGGCCTTGGTCGCAGCCTTGGCATTGGCCTTGGTCGGCGCGGCGATGGCGGTCGCGGCGGGAGCGGTGACGGATCCGACGGCCAGGATGCCGGCCAGCAGGTAGTAAGGTAGCCTCAAGATTGCATTCCCTTTCTGTCTCAACGCTTGCTTGATTCATTATGAGCGGGTTCGTTGCCGCTGCCAAGCGTCGAAGATGACTCGCATCTGGCCGGGGCCACTAATCACTGGCACCTCTCGCTTGACAGCATCCGGCCACGTCGCTATGCTGGGCGGGCAATTTATGAAAGGAGGGACGCTCATGTCAACTCAACTGATGACGGTCCTTGTGTCGACCAGTTCCACTCGCCCATCGTCGCAGGCGTCCCTGAAGCCTTAGACTTTCGCGCTTTCGGGCCCCTGCGACCTATTGCAGGAGGCATCCGTGTTTTCATTAAGCGACCTGGGCTGGAACGATCGCTTCCAGGCTCAATTTGACACCCTCGAGACCTCGCCGCTTCTGCCCGCTCGGGTAGCAAGCGAATTTCGTGGCGGCTATCAGCTCTTTGCCGAGAACGGAGTCGTCCTTGCCCAGCTTGCCGGCAAGCTTCGTTACGAAGCCGGCCAACGAGACGACCTCCCGGTCGTGGGAGACTGGGTGGCTTTTGCCCCGTTCGGTGAGAACGAGGGGCTGATCCACGCGGTCCTGCCGCGCCGCAGCTCCTTCACGCGCAAGGCGGCCGGCGTGGCCCACGTGGCACAGATCGTTGCCGCCAACCTCGACCTGGTCTTCCTGGTCATGGCCCTCAATCAGGATTTCAACCTGAGGCGCCTGGAGCGCTATCTGGTCCTGGCCTGGGAATCCGGCGCAGAACCAGTGGTCCTTCTGACTAAAGCGGATCTCGCCGAGGATCTCGACTCCCAGGTGCGGGAGGCCACGACGCTCGCTGGTTTCGCTCCGGTGCTTGTCACCAGCAGCTTGACCGGAGAGGGGATCGATCCCGTTCGGGACATGATCGCCCCCGGCCGAACCGCCGGCCTCCTCGGCTCATCAGGGGCCGGGAAGTCCTCCCTCATCAACCGGATGCTCGGCGGCGACCTCCTCGCCACCGGTGGCATCCGCGAGGCGGACGGCCGTGGCCGTCACACCACCACCCGCCGGGAGTTGCACGCCTTGCCGGGAGGCGGCTTGATACTCGACACTCCCGGGATGCGCGAGTTGGGCCTCTGGGACGGAGCGAGCGGCCTCAAAGCCACCTTCTCCGACGTGGAGGCCCTGGCCGAAGCCTGCCGCTTCCAGGACTGCGCCCATGCTTCCGAGCCGGGCTGTGCCGTTCAGGCAGCCCTCGACGAGGGAATGCTAACTCCTGAGCGCCTGGATAGTTATCGAAAACTGTTACGCGAGCAGGCCCACCACGCGCGCCGACAGGATGCCCGCCTTCAGCGTGACCGTCAGCAAGAGATCAAACGGATCTCCATGGATATCAAGCGGTACTACCGGGATCACTGACACCCTCGAAAAAGACGTTCAGGCGTGAAGGCGTTTCTCCGATTTTTCAAAGCCTCGAATGTCTATGCCGAGTCGAAGTCCCTTTGAACTAGTAGAATGGTCCTGTGACTCAGTCGCCGGGCCAAATTGCGCCCAATGGGATGATCTTGGAATTCGTGTGGCCAGGTTAAACAATCTGTGAGTCAAACCTAACCTTTGACGTAGACGAATTTCTCGGGAAAACGTCACTTCGAAAGCAGAATCGACCATGGCATATAGGTGAGTTCTGGGCTCGACACCTGCTAACTCGGCGGATTCCAGTAGGGTGTAGAGGTACGCGCCCACTTCCGTGCCGCGAAAAGACTTCGAGTCATACTGCCTCTTCCCGCCCACGACAAGTCTTGGAAATGTGCGCTTTATTCGGTTGTTGTCCCAGGGCATTCAGCTTCATGGCGAATGATTCCTTGATAAAGGGCTTCGGCGCGACCTTCTCGGGGCTCGATTCGCTTTCAATGGTGGGCTTCAGCACGGCGGACCTCCATTCCTCGGGGCACTCACCGCCATGCTCTCCTCCACCGGATCCGTCAGCAACGTTTATTCGCTTAACCGACCAACCGGGGGTACGTCGCCTCACTCCAGCGATGAGGCCCTACCAACAGCCGCCAATGCCAGGCCATGGCATCCTATAAATCACAAACACATCACCAACCTCTCGAACCAAAGACCCGCCGGCTTACACCCCGGCGGGTCTTCTACTGCTGAATATCCGAACGCTATCCCTGAACCTCAAACGGTTCTTCAAACTAGCGGAAATGCAGATGAATCTGACTTGGGGATAGGAAAAAGAATATAGGGTGGAGCCATTCACCCGGCCACATCCGGATTCCAAATCCCCTAAAACCCTGAATCGGCTAAACGACGCTCCCCTGCTCTGCGAGCCACCAGCCGTTCGCGAACGCTACCGCTAAGTCTCCAGTGTCGTCCGAGTCAAGAGATTACCAGTGGTTAAACTATCGTACCGCTGGGCACAATACTTAATAACGATTGATGGTCAGAAGTTAATAGTAAAAACGAGGCAAGGATGCTGCAAATGAAAAACGAGTCAAACGTTGATGTCGCAAACGTAAAACGAGTGCTTGTATCATGGGTGCTGACCAGTGCCACTCTCATACTAGGATGTACTGGTGGTCCTTTTCAGCCGAGGCACCCAGACCATAGTGACCCCAGCCCATCTGGCGGTACAAGCGTCGGGCACGGTTTTCAAAATCAAGCAATGGCAACTAAGGATCCCAATGAGGAACCTAGGGGCGCGGCCAAGTCTGTAGATTTCAGGGTCATCACGGAAGAAGTTAAACCGCGGTTTGATATTCGGCAAACTGATTCCCAAATTCAACAAATACTAGCGGACGAACGTCCGCACTATATTCGAGTTCTATTTGATGACGAATTGAAAGTTCGTGTTAAGCAAGGAGCTGGCAATATTCGAGGGAAGCAAAACAATAATGGCATTTCTGCAGGGAAACGTCATTCAAACAACCTAAAGGCGATTGATTCTGTATTAGCAAAACACGAATTCTCGCACATATACCCACAATACGACCACGTATCTATAGATCCTGACCTCGAAGAAGTAATGCTAGAGCAGAGAGCTGGAATCGATATCCCAAATAGGCAATCATATGCCATATTTAAGCTTGCTTCATTCGATAAACAGGCTGCAATTAGCCTTGTTAAGGAACTGAATCACTTGCCTGGGGTTAAGACAGCGGAAATAGTCATTAACGCAGAACTTGCGGCTGTTTCTTACAATCCGCCGGCGAATGATTCATATTTTCCAAGCTTAGCAACGTGGCAATCAATGGATTATAGTAACACAGAGGATTTGATCGGTGCTTATCCATCTAGCATATGGTGGTGGAATCGACACTCATTTGGCGAAGCTTGGAAACAGACAAAGGGAAGCGGGGTTACTGTAGCCGTAATAGACAATGGTTTTGAAACTGACAGCACAGACGGTATCGTGTGGGATTGGGACAGTCGGGGTTGTTTTTTTGAGGCGTGGTGGGGCTTAGGGTCGAGCTTAAATGTTACTTGGGAAGATGGCTATACAGGTGGTGATCCTTACCATGGCACCCATACATCTCATCTTGTGGGTGCAGCGGACAGCAATTCGTTTGGGCTGACTGGGGGAGCGCCTGCTTCAAAAATAATTCCCATTAAGACCGGGGATGTATATTATAGCTCATCGGCAATAAACCTAACTCGCGGCTTAGATTATGCTGTCCTCAGAGGGGCTAAAGTAGTAAACCTTTCATACAACTTTGGAGGCCGAGTAACGCTAGAGCATGACACGGGATTTAGAGACGCCGCTTATAGGGCTTGGAATGCGGGTGTGACGGTGGTTATCTCGGCAGGTAACGGAGATAATTTCATTAATTATGACCCGAACATTTATACGGGTGCAATTGTTGTTGGTGCCGTTGATAAAAACAACTATCGAGCAAATTTCTCGAATTGGGGAGACCGAGTTGATATTACTGCTGCAGGGGTAGATATCACTGCAGGAAGCCATAATAACGGTCAGGCTGCAACCCGCACGCCTATATCTGGCACTTCGTTTGCTTCACCGCTAGTTGCTGCCGCTGCGGCTCTGGTAAAAACGTACACCATTAGTCCTGCAGAGGTACGAGATATTCTAATCGGTACGGCAGATTTGGCATGGGGTAATGAACGATGGATGGAAAGCCGATACGCTAGCACAAAGGATGGGATTAGAAAGGTCAGGGTCCTCAACGCAGGTGCAGCAGTAGGAGTAGCCTCATCCTATGATCCGAATAATCCATTTACAGTCTACATGCCTGCATCTGATGATTACGCACAAATCCGTTTGGCTGCCGGTGGAGGTGAAAATCAAGGATGGTTCCCGTACAACCCAATGAAGAACTTTCCGGTCGGAACCGCAATTCAGACCTGGACGTATAACAGTGGCGGTCCTTGGGCAGGTGCGACTAGCATTTTCAAGAACAGACGGCTTTGGAGTTTCCAGGTAACAGGTGTTGCCAATGGAGTAAAAGCGGATGGCTCCCAATATCATCCCACTTATGGCAATGGGGACACTTCGTCTGGTTGGAAAAATGGGTGGCAGTGGACATTAAACTAGAGGTTGTGTGAAAAGCTACTAGGTAACCAGCAGTCTTGACCTGCTTCCCGATAACTCCTCCAACTGGCGATAGGGAGTGGCTGTTCGCAAAGCAGAACCGACGTGATGCAATTTGCATCACGTCGGTTTAAATGCCTAAGAAGGGGCTCGAACTTCGATCGCTCGTCTAATGAAGCGGAAATAATCAGCGGAAGTTTCGACGGGCGATCCAGTCGGCGATCGCCCGCTTGCCGTTCTCGAACGAGAAGTCCTCGAGCGGCAGAGCCTCGGGCGCGAACCAGGCCAGCTCCGAGACGTCGTCCTGCGCCGCGAGCGTGCCGGGAATATCCCCGTCGACCTCGGCATCGTAGAAGACGTTGAGCGTGGAGACTCCCGCCGCTCCGTAGGTGTCCATGTAGATGCCCCCGAAGCCGGTGATCCGGACCCGGAGGCCAGTCTCCTCGAGGACCTCGCGAATCGCCCCGGCTTCGGGGTGCTCGCCGTCTTCGAGGTAGCCGCCGGGGATGTCCCACTTCCCCTTGAAGGGTTCGATGGCCCGGCGGGCCAGAAGCAGGCGTCCCTGGCCGTCGACGACCAGCGCCCCGGCGCAGGGTTTGGAGTTCCGGTAGAACCACTCCCCGCAGCCGGGACAGCGCTGGCGATCCTGGCCCTCCTGATGCTCCGTGACGAGGTCGGTGCGGCAATAGGGGCAGTAACGGAAGGCCTTCATGATCAGTTCACCGTCGGCTGCGCCTCGGGGGCGTCTTCGACCAGCTCGACCAGCGGCGCGACCGTCTTCTCCAGGGCAGGCAGCAAGCCGAGGTCGAGCGCCTCGCTGAGATGCTCCATCGGGAGGATCCGCAGGCCTTCCAGCGCGTCCTCGGGGATCTCCTCGAGGTCCGGCACGTTCTCGACCGGGATGATGACCGTGTGCATCTCAGCCCGGCGGGCGGCGAGCAGCTTCTCCTTGAGGCCCCCGATGGCCGTGATCCGGCCGCGCAGGGTGATCTCACCAGTCATGGCGATGTCCGAGCGGATCGGCCGGCCCGACAGCGCTGAGGCGATCGCCATGGTGATCGCGATGCCCGCCGACGGCCCGTCCTTGGGAACGGCCCCGGCCGGCACGTGCAGGTGCAGGTCGAAGCTCGTCAGGCTCTTCTCGGGCACTCCCAGCTCCTCGTGATGCGCCTTCACATAGGTGAACGCCGCCTGGGCCGACTCGCGCATGACGTCTCCGAGCTGGCCCGTCAGCTGCAGCGTGCCCTTGCCCTTCACCGCGATGACCTCGACGGTCATGATCTTGCCGCCCATCTCGGTCCAGGCGAGACCGTTGACGACGCCCACCTCGGGGTGCCGCACATCGTGCTTCAGCTTGAAGCGCGGGGCTCCCAGCAGCTTGGACAGGGAGTCGACCGTGATCTTGGGCTTGGGATCCTTGGCGACGACCGCGCGGGCCGTCTTACGGGCCAGCTTCGCGAGCTCGCGTCCCAGCTGCCGGACTCCGGCCTCGCGGGTCCAGCCGCGGATGACGTGCCGCAGCTCCTCGTCCCCGATCTTCAGGGCCTTGGCGGGAAGGCCGTGCTTGGCGATCACCTGGGGCAAGAGGTGGCGCTCGGCTATGGCGAGCTTTTCATCCTCCGAGTAGCCGGAGATGCGGATGACCTCCATGCGGTCCAGCAGCGGGCTGGAGAGCGGGTGGGTGGAGTTCGCCGTGCAGATGAAGAGCACCTCCGAGAGGTCGAAGGTCGTCTCGAGGTAATGATCCGAGAAGGCCTTGTTCTGCTCGGGGTCGAGCACTTCCAGGAGGGCGGCCTGGGGGTTGCCCCGGTGGTCGCGGCCCATCTTCTCGATCTCGTCGAGCAGGAAGACCGGGTTCTTGGTGCCGGCCTGCTTCAGGGCGGAAATGATCCGGCCGGGCATGGCTCCGACGTAGGTCCGGCGGTGGCCGCGGATCTCGGCTTCGTCGTGGACGCCGCCCAGGCTGACCCGGACAAACTCGCGGCCGAGGGCCTTGGCGACCGACTGGGCGAGCGAGGTCTTGCCGACGCCCGGAGGGCCGACGAGGCAGAGGACGGTGGTGGGTTGGCCCTTGCGGAGCTTGCGGACCGCGAGGAACTCGAGGATCCGCTCCTTGACCTTCTCCAGGCCGAAGTGATCGCTGTCGAGCACGTCCTCGGCGTGGTTGAGGTCCAACCGCTCGCGGCTGCGCTTGCTCCAGGGGAGGGCTGCGAGGGTTTCGAGGTAGGTGCGGATGACGCCGGTCTCGGCCGAGGAGGGGCTGAGGCGCGAAAGGCGATTGAGTTCGCGCTCGGCGCGTTGCATGGCCTCATCGGGAAGCTTGGCGCGCGTCAGGGCGGCGCGCAGCTCGGCGACCTCGGATTGGCGCTCGTCTCCGCCGTTGAGTTCGGTCTGGATGACCTTCAGCTTCTCCTTGAGGTAGTACTCGCGCTGGGTCTTGTCCATGGTCTGGCGGACCCGGGAGTGGATCTCATGGTCGAGCGCGAGCGCTTCGAGTTCGGCGGCAAGCAGCTTGGCGAGCTTTTCGAGGCGCTCGGCGGGGTCGAGCGTCAAAAGGAGGTCTTGCTTGTCGGCGGGCTTGAGCATGAGGACCGAGGCGATCCGGTCGGCGAGCGTGCCGGCTTCGTCCTCTTCTTGCGGGGTTTCGAAGGATTCGAGAGTGCCCATGGCGACGTTGCGGATGCCGGCGGGAATCTTCTGGTTGAGTTCCAGGTAGCGGCCGAGCTGTTCGACGACGACGCGGATGAGGGCCTGAATCTCCGGAGTGGAGGGAGCGACGACGAGGGGGAGGGCGTCGTAGGAGGCGGTGAGATCGTCCTCGTCGGAAAGGCGGGTCAGCTTGACGCGTTCCTTGCCCTCCACGATGATGCGCAGGGTGCCGTCGGGTTGGGGAAGGGCTTGCAGGACCTCGGCGAGGGTGGCGACGGAACAGAGGTCGTCCAGGCCGGGGGCGTCGACGGAGGAGTCGCGCTGGGGGGCGAGGACGATGCGCTTGTCGCCCTTCATGGCCGTCTGGACGGAGGCGATGGAGCGTTCGCGGCCGATCAGGAGGGGGACGACGGTCTGGGGGAAGACGACCATCTCGCGGAGGGGGACGACGGGGGCTTGGGGGGGCTGAGGGGGGGGCAGAGGCTTCCTACGGGGCATCGGGATCCTTTCCGGGGTGAGGGGAACCCTTCGAGCGAGGGTCCCCAAAAACGCGACGTGCGGACCCCCGGAGGGGTCCGCACGCGGGCATCAGGAGGCTATGAGGCTTCCTTTTGCTGAAGCTTTCCGTCGGGCATCATCAGGATGTTGGCGAAGTTCTTGTTCTCCACCATCTCCTTGGTGACCGTGATCTTGGTGAGATCGCTGCGCGACGGGGCCTCGTACATGACGTCCACCATGAGCTCCTCGACGATCGAGCGCAGGGCTCGGGCGCCGGTCTTGCGCTTGATGGCCTCGGCGGCGATCGCCTGGAGCGCCTCCGGGGTGAAGTCGAGTTCGACGTCGTCCATCGCCAAGAGCCGCTTGTACTGCTTGGAGATGGCGTTCTTCGGCTCGCTGAGGATCTTGACCAGCGCTTCCTCATCGAGGGGCTCGAGGGTTGCGGTGACCGGGATCCGGCCGATGAACTCGGGGATCAGGCCGTACTTCAGCAGATCCTCGGGCTGCAGCTCACGGAAGAGCGCGCCCAGGTCCTTCTGTTCGCTGGCCTTGACGTCCGAGCCGAAGCCCATGGACTTCTTGCCGACGCGCGATTCGATGACCTTGTCGAGTCCGACGAAGGCTCCCCCCACGATGAAGAGGATGTTCGTCGTGTCGATCTGGATGAACTCCTGGTACGGGTGCTTCCGGCCGCCCTGGGGCGGCACGTTGGCGACCGTGCCTTCGAGCATCTTCAAGAGGGCCTGCTGGACTCCCTCGCCCGAGACGTCCCGGGTGATGGAGGGGTTCTCGGACTTCTTGGCGATCTTATCGATCTCGTCGATGTAGACGATGCCGCGCTCGGCGCGCTTCACGTCGTAGTCCGCCGCCTGCAGCAAGCGCAGGAGGATGTTCTCGACGTCTTCGCCCACGTAGCCGGCCTCCGTGAGGGTGGTGGCATCCGCGATGGCGAAGGGCACGTTGAGCATGCGAGCCAGGGTCTGGGCCAAGAGCGTCTTGCCCGAGCCGGTGGGCCCGATCAAGAGGATGTTGCTCTTGGCGATCTCGACTTCGTCGCCTTCGACGTCCTTGACCGAGATGCGCTTGTAGTGGTTGTAGACCGCCACGGAGAGCGCCTTCTTGGCCAGGTCCTGACCGACGATGTGAGCGTCCAGGCTCTTCTTGATGGCCTTGGGCTTGGGGATCTCCCCCATTTCCACGGCCGGGGTTTCGGCGTTGCGCTGCCCCTCGTAGAGCTCCTCATCGAGGATCTCGTTGCAGAGGTCGACGCATTCGTCGCAGATGTAGACGCCCGGGGCCGCGATCAGCTTGCGCACCTGATCCTGCGTCTTACCGCAGAACGAGCACTTCGGCTGGCCCTTGTTGTCGTCGTACTTTGGTGGTTTAGGTGGCACTGGCCCCTCCCGTTCCCTTGGCCGGCGGCATCGGCACCTTATCGGCGCCGATCTTGGGCACAAGGACCTCATCGATCAGACCGTACTCCTTCGCTTCCTCGGAGGAAAGGAAGAAGTCGCGGTCGGTATCCTTCTCAATCTTCTTGAGATCCTGGCCGGAATGAATGGCCATCAGCTCATTCAACCGACGCTTGAGGCGCAGGATCTCGGCGGCCTGGATCTCGATATCGGTCGCCTGACCCTGAGCGCCGCCCAGAGGTTGATGGATCATGATGCGGGCATTGGGCAGCGCGATCCGCTTGCCGGGTGCGCCTGCATTCAGCAAGAATGCACCCATCGAGGCCGCTTGGCCCATGCAGATCGTCGAGACATCGGGCTTAATGTACTGCATGGTGTCGTAGATCGCAAGGCCCGCCGTGACGAC
>JAKFCT010000093.1:0-11524 GCA_036676495.1 Candidatus Sericytochromatia bacterium | reverse complement strand
CAGCTCTACCCCGGCGATCTTCTGGTCTTCTACTCGGACGGGATCATCGAGGCGCAGAACCCCGAAGGGGAGGAATTCGGCTTCGACCGCATGGAAGGCTACGTCCGCAGCCTCGGCGCCCAGCCGGCGGATCGGGTGGTGAGCGAGCTGCTCGCGGAGTGGCGGCGTTTCGCCTTCGATGGCGAGGTGCAGCCCACCGAGGACGACGTCACCGTGGTCGCGGTGAAGCTCACCGGAGCAGAGGCTCGACTGGAAGTCTGAGGTCATGGCGGCAGGAGTGGCGATCGCCACTCCCGCCGCCAGCAACCTTTGTCCCGTCAGGGTCAAAACGCAGGGCCGCCCGAATCTCTCGGGCGGCCCTGCGTTTGAAGGGGGATCTACGAGAGGCGCTTGGTGCCGCGGCGACGGGGGCCGGGGCTGCTGGGAGGCCGCTGCGCGACCAGCTTGAGCGGCTTGTCGCATTCGATGCAGCTGAAGGCCTTGACCTCGCTGAGGACCTGGTTGACCTCGCCGCAGTGCGGGCAGGTGATCGACTTGGTCCGAGCTTCCATGCCCTTGTAGATCTGGAAGCCTCCGTAGCCGCCGAAGCAGGCGCCCATCAGGAGCATGCTCAGGCCAAACTCGTTGCGGAGGGTGAGGCTGACGACGATGCCGACGATGATCATCATCAGGCCGCCGGCAATGAGGCCGACCCCCTTGGAGACGATGTCGAAACGGGTTTTGGGTTCGGTACTTTCAGCCAAGGATGCTACTCCTATACCAACGTGACGAGCCTTGTATTCCCGGCATGGGGGTTTTTTACAAGTCCTCGGGCGGTTTTGGGAAGGTGCTTGCCATGGCGGCGGCGTTGCCGATCGAGGCGGGCGAACTTCCTGTGATCCTGGCCCGGTGCCCCTTAGCACCTTGACGGTGGGCTCCCTTTCTGGGATAACCATGGAACCTAAACGACGCCTCCCTCGTCCATGTCGGGGGATGGCCCCTGGGGGAGGTTCTCCCCCGTCTCGCGTGACGCTTCGAGTCGCCTTCCGAAAGGAGTCTTCGTGTACCAGTTACTCAGTCTGATCAAGGCCGGCGGCATCACGATGATCCCCATTCTCGCCGCCTCCGTGATCGCCGTCGCGCTGATCATCGAAGCCGCCTGGGCGTTGGGCCGGGCGCGGAAGCGTTACGAGCACCATCTGCTGAACCCGAAGGCTCCGGCGGACGCCTCCAGCCGTGACGTCTTCAGCACGGTGCTGGCCTACCGTCAGGCGAATCCCTATGCCACCTCGGAAGAGGTCCGGACCTTCGCGGAGATCGCGTTCGGCAGCATGGAGCGCAAGATTGGCTGGCTTCAGACGCTGGCGGCGATCGCCCCCCTACTGGGACTCTTCGGGACCGTCTCCGGCATGATCCACATCTTCTCGGTCGTCTCGTCCTCGCGCCCCACCAACCCGCTGGCCCAGCTGGCCGGGGGCATCTCGGAGGCGCTGGTCGCGACCGGCGGTGGCCTGTTGGTGGCCATCGTGGCGGCCCTCGGCTACAGCACGCTGATCAACCGGCTGGATGCCTTCAGCTCCACCGTCGTGGGGTACCTCAGCGAGCAGCGCCGGGATCAGGCCCGCCCCAAGCGTCCGATCGAGGAGGCCAAGTTTGGTGCGCAATAGGCGGCGTCGCGAGGGGATCCGCTTCGAGCTGATCCCCATGATCGACGTCTTCATGATCATCACGCTCTTCCTGGCGGTGATGGCCTTCCTGCCGCAGATCACCGACTCCCTCAAGGCCGAGCTGCCCGGCAGCACCACCGCCGATGCGACTCCGCCCTCGGTGGTCGTCCAGATGTCCCTGGACGGGCGCCTCCACTACCAGGATCAGCCCATCGAGGTGGCCGTCCTGCAGGATCGCTTGAAGGTCCTGGTCCAGGAGAAGCCCGAGACCGCGGTGATCGTCGCGGCGGACAAGAGCCTTCCCTATTCCAAGGTCGTGACCTTGATCGACCAGCTCAAGGAGTCCGGGGTCCGCCGGCTCGCGCTCGCAACGGCCAAGCCGTAAGCGGAGCGGCCAAGAAACGTCGAGGGGGGCTGGGGCATTTGCCCCAGCCCCCCTCGTTCATGGTCAGGACTGACTCACATGGTCAGTCCTGGCTCAGGGGTTCCAGGGTGACGGTGTCGTAGCGGACCTTGTTGCCGTTCGAGACCAGCGCCACCGAGTGCGAGGCTGCATGGGTGATCATCGGGTGCCGGAGGGTGGTCCGCCGCTCTCCGTTGAAGCTGATCTCGATTTCGCTCGTCGCGGCGTTGACCGTGGCTCCCCAGGTGACGGTATCCCCGACCTTGAGCTCCTGGGGCAGGTAGAGATGCCACTTGCGGTAGGTGGCCGCTTCCCAGGTGTCGCCCGGCCTCAGGCCGTCCACCACCCAGACCATGGCCTCCCGGCCCGTCGCCATCATCAGGACGAAGTGCTGCGCGTCCAGGTAGTACGGGATGAAGCCCCAGATGCCGTTGGGCGCCCCGACCATGTCGGCGGGATCGGTCGTGGTGGCCTCGTAGACCTGCACGACGGCCTCCGCCCGGTACTGCGACGGGGCGTCGCCGTTGGGCTTGCCCAGGGCGTTGCCCGTGTAGCGCTGGATCATGAGGGTCTGGCTGGGAGCCGTCTGCGTCTGGGCGTAGGCGCCGTCGCTCACGATCCAGCTGCCGCTGGAATAGCGGGTCGAGGCGCGCTCCTCGGGAGTGGTGGGATCGGCGAAGGGGGCCGGCCCCGCGTCGAAGGTCAGCGTCCCCGAATCCCGCGGGGAGGCCGTGGGAGCCGGGCTCGGTCCTCCTCCCCCGCCGGGACCGTTGGGAGCCTGAGACTGGCATGCGGCCGCTCCGAGCGCCGCAAGAAGCGTGAACGCGGTGAAGACTCGCTTCCAGGAGTACATGCTCTCCTCCTTTCCCCATCGAGGAGCATAGGAGGGTTCTGGCCGATCCGGTACGGCGAAATCACCAGGCCTGTTTAACGGCGGACAAGCTGAAAGTCGAGCGCGGGGACGATCGTCCCGACGGTCTCTTGCCGGTTGTTCCTGAGTTCGGGCCGTCGCCAGCCGGCAAGCGCCTCGCGATCCTCCGCCCCGAGCGCCCCCAGCTCCTCGAGTACCGCCAAGATCACCGGAGGCGTCACCCGCCGGTTTCCGTCCGCCACCTTGAGCGCCCAGCCCCAGCCTCGCTCCCGGACGATCCCCGCATGCACCGCCTCGCCCCCGCCCTTGCCGATCAACCGGCCCTGCGTGAGACGCATCAGCTCCGTGTCGAAGCGCCCTGCCCCGGAGACCCGCTCGGGATGCTGCGCCATCGCGTCCACGATCCGTCGCGCCGGCTCGCGCCAGCGGCTGGGCAGCGTCTCCGGCCGCCCCAGGCGCGCGAAGCCCCGCGCCAGGGCACTCACGGGCATGCGCCAGACGGGAAGCCCACAGCCGTCGATCCCATGGGAAAGGGCCTCGGAATCGACCCCCGTGACCTCCAGGACCGCCGCTCTCACCGCTTGCTGCACCGGATGCACGAGGAGGTGGTACCCCTTCGTCGGCCAGCCCATGTGCCGCGCCAGGGCCAGCATGCCCGCATGCTTTCCCGAGCAGTTGCAGTGGAGCAGGGTCGGAGCCTCGCCGCTGCAGATCAGGTCGTGGGCGGCTTGCTCGTCGTAGGGCATGTGCGTCCCGCATTCGAGCTGCGAGGGCGCAAGCCCCGCCTTGGCGAGCAGGCTGCTCACCGTCTCGCGGTGCATCCGCGAGCCCGCATGCGAGGCGGCCGTCACGGCGAGCTCCTCCATGCCGAGCCCCCAGCGATCCGCTCCTCCGCTCGCGATCAGCGGCAGGGCCTGGAGGGGCTTCAGGCTCGAACGGGTGTAGATCGGCGCGTCGTCCCCGACCTGCGCGATCACGCGCCCAGCGGCGTCCACGACCACGAGCCAGCCGGCATGCATGCTCTCCACCGCGCCGGAGCGCAGCACGTGGGCGAGCGGCGCGGGGGCCATGGGCCCGGGGGCCAGGGGCCGGAGATCCACAGGATCGGGAGCCATCGGCTCGGGCATCACTTGGCGACGGCGAGGCTGGCGTCGATCAGCCCCGATCCGAAGAAGTTGGCGTCGTAGCCCGAGCCGGAGTCCCCGGCGACCCGGGTCAGCCCGTTGGGGTTCGAGGCGTCCCGCAGGGCCTGCAGCACCTGCGCGGGAGCCCAGTCGGGATGGCGCGTCAGGATCAGGGCGGCCACGCCGCTGACCATGGGAGCCGCCATGGAGGTGCCGCTCGCGTAGGCGTAGGCGCCTCCCTTGCCGGCGGCGTTGCCGAACTGGGACGGGACCGTGGAGAGGATGTCGGAGCCCGGCGCGGCGATCGTCACGTACGGGTTGAAGCACGAGTACTCCGCCCGGGCCAGCAGCATCTGGCCGTTGACCGGGATGCGCCCCAGCGCCGCCACCGAGATCACTCCCGTGAGGGCGGCCGGGTAGTTGAGGGGGTTTCCGCTCAGGGCCTCGTTGCCGGCGGCGGCCACCACGGTCACCCGGCGCGAGATCGCCCGGTTGATGGCCTCCTGCTCGGCCCGGCTGGCCTGAGACGAGCCGAGGCTCAGGTTGATCACCTTGGCCCCCTTGGCGACGGCATGGTCGATGCCCTGGATGAGCGCCGCCGTGGTGCCCCCGTTCACCCCCAGCACCCGGATGGGCATGATCGTGACCTTGGGGGCCACTCCCGCGATGCCGACGTTGTTGTTGGCGATCGCCCCGATGATCCCCGCCACGTGCGTCCCGTGCCCGAAGTCGTCGAAGGGCTCCTTGCCGGCTTCCACGAAGTTCGCCGCCCGCCCCATGTCGAGGTTGCCCGCCAGGTCCTCGTGGGTGGAATCGACCCCGGTGTCGATCACCGCCACCGTGACCCCGCCCTGGGTCGTGTCCCAGGCCGTCGGAGCCTTGATCATGTCGAGTCCCCACTGGCCGGGCAGGGTGGTCCCGGCAGGAGCGCGGTACTTGGGATCGGTCACGGTCGCGGCCGTCCGGTAACCCCCCGGTGCGCCTTCCACGGGCCGGAAGCCTCCCACCATCTGGGTCCGCAGCGTCCGGTTCACCTCGGCGAAGCGAACGCCGGGCATGGCCTCCAGGCGGCGAAGCGCGTCGGTCTCCGTGCCCTCCGGGACGGCCACCAGCCAGAGCCCGTCGCCCAGGGGAGCCCGGGGCTCGGTGCCGGCTTCCTTGAGGCGGCTCTCGGCCGCGGGATCGTCGAGGCCGACGATCAGCTCCCCGGCCACGTAGGAGCCCGCGGGAGGCAGGGAGATCGTCGGAGGAGCCTGACAGCCCGCCAGCCATAGACCGGCAAACGACAGGCCGGCGAGCCAATGTTTCACGCGCGCGCTCATCGGGTCCTCGTGAACGTCATGCCGCTGGCCGCCGATTCGAAGACGTTGCTGCGGTAGGGCTTGGAGGGCGGAGGTGCAGTCACGGCCTTGCCCAGCGACTCGACGGTGGCGTTGTAGGCGCGGACCGTCCAGGTGTAGGAGATGCCGGGAAGCAGGGAGCCGCCGTTCATGTCCCAGTCGGGGAAGGTGGGGAAAGCGATGGAGGTCTGGGAGGTGTAGCCCTTCCACTTGAGGGTGGCCGCGGCATGGGTGCCCTCGAAGACCTCGACGGCGTAGCTCTGGGCGTCCGCGACGGGCTCCCAGGCGAAGTTGGGGGTGCCTCCCTCCTCGCCTCCGTTGGCGGGGCTGACCACGGCGGGCGGCTGCAGGAGCTTGAAGCTGATTGCGCCCAGGGAGTTGGTGGTGACGGAGACTTTGCTCGTGAGCTTGCCGGTGGAGTCGCTCGCTTGCCCTTCGATGGCGTACTTGATGCCCTGGACGTAGGGGACGGGGATGGATTTGATGGACTGGGAGTTACGGGCGACCGGCACGGAGCCCATCAGCCCGAAGTCCATGATGACGTCGGTTTGCACGCGCTGGAAGGCTCCGGCGTTGGCGTAGCTGACGCTCAGCGCCTGGATCGGGACATGGTTGGCCTCGAGGGGCTGCAGGGGCAGCGGGGCGAGGTCGGGCTTGTCCGCGAAGGGGATGTCCACGAAGCGGTAGCCGAAGGAGTCGAAGGAGAAGTCGGCGGCGCTCTGCCCGACTTCCGGGGTGATGGGCCCGCCCACGATCGTGCCTCCGGCGAGCACTCCGGAGTGGACCGAGCCCGGCAAGAGCTCGCGGATGGGCATGTCGAACTGGCCGCTGTTGGTCATGGCCGAGGCCAGCCCCGCGAAGACCACTCCCCCCTTGGGGGTGATCGGGACGCCGTTGTAGTGGACGGTGCCCCGGAGGGTGGCATGCTTGGCCGAAGGGAGGCCGGTGCTGGGGAAGAGCGGCGGCAGGAAGTAGGTCTGTCCGTCCCCCAGGGGGCCGCTGGTGACGTAGGAGAGAGAGGTGTAGCCGGCGCGGGCGATCGCGATCCCCTGCCCCCCGATGTTGCCGTAGAGCTTGAAGGAGCCGTCCGATTCCGTCTTGGCCGTGGCCAGGATGCCGGCCGTCACCGTCGCGTTGCCGAGCGGAAGGCCGGTCACCGAGTCCACGACCTTGCCCGTGAAGGGACGCCCCACGAAGGGCATGATGCCCGGCAGGGTGGGCGAGACCAAGAGGAGCTCGCAGCCGCTCAGCGGCATGATCAGGGCTAGAGCCAGGGCCAATCGGCCGGTAACGCGCGTCATGGCTCCATTCTACCCATTACCACCAGCCGATACGCTTCTTCTCCATGTAAGCGACGAAGCCCGCGGTGATCCGCTCCTTGACGTTGAGGGACTTGGCCCGGGTGCCGCGGCCGGCCCAGTCCCGCTCGAACATGGTGTTGAGCTGCTCGAGGATGGCCCCGCCGGTCACCTCCACTCCCGTCTCGCGGAAGTTGTTGAAGGCCTGGTAGGTGTAGTTGGTCGAGCCGAACATGGCCTTCTGCCCGTCGAAGAGAGCCAGCTTCATGTGCAGCTCCTGCATCTCCATCTGGGAGTCGTACCACTTGAGGTCGATCCCTTCCTTGAGGAGGTGCTTGGCGGCGTAGAGGTTGGGAATGCCGTAGAGCTCGGTGAACCGCAGCCAGGGCATGTACTTCTCGTCCGAGGCATGCCGATCGAGCAGCACGCGGACCTGGACCCCCCGGCGCTTGGCCTCTCCCAAGGCCCTCACCACGTCCAGGTCGCTCCACTCGAACATCGCGATCGAGATCGACCGCTGGGCCTGGGCGATGTTCGCGAGCAGGATCTCCTTGGTGTTCCGCTGCTGGATCCCGGTCTGGGTGAGGCGGATCGCGCTGCTGTACGCGGGAGGCAGGACCGGGAGGATCCGGACCGGGTTCTCCGGTTCGCCCCATTCCTCGCTCATCATCCGGGAGAGCTCGGCGGCGGCAGGACCCTCGATCCGGGCCATGAGGTCGTGGTTCATGGTGGCGAAGTCGAAGAGATTCATCGAGCCGACCCAGGCCACGCGGCGGTCGACGACGATCAGCTTGTTGTGGTCGATCTGGAAGCGGTTGGCGAGAAGCCCCTTGTTCTGAGGCATGAACTTGATCGGGAAGAACTTGAAGGGCACCTGGTCCAGCTTCATGCGGCTCATCACTTCCCGGACCTGCGTCTGGGTGGGACCCGCGATGCCGGCATGCCCGTCGAGCATGACCCGGACCTTCACTCCGGCCTTCTGGCGCTCGGAAAGGACCTCGGCGATCTGCTTGCCGATGTCCCCGCCCAGCAGGAAGTAATCGATCTGGATCATCTCCTGGGCCGCCCGCATGGACTCCAGGATGGCCGGATAGATCTGCTCGGCGTCGAGATAGAGTTCGGCCTGGTTCGGGCGGGGCTCCAGGCTCAGGGGGGTGACTACCGGCGGCTGAGGTCGGATCGCCTCGGGCTCGGTGGTGGGCGCGGCCTTCTGGAAGGCCTCGGCCTGGCGCATGGCCTCGCGCAAGAGTTCGGAGCTGGAAATCGTGCCGTTGCCGTCGAGGTCGATCGCCCGGAAGGCGTCGGCGTCGAGGCCGGATTCGGAGACGCTCAGGCGGCGATCGCGGTCGGCGTCCAGCTCGGAAAGGCTTTCCAGGCTCGTGCTGCTCGAAAGCGAACGCCACTCCTCCTGGTCCATGCCCATCAGGGAGCGATTGGCAGACTGGGGAGCCGCCCCGCAACCGGTCAGCAGGGAAAGGGCCAGCGTGAGAACGAGTGCATGATTGACGCGCATCCGACTTCCTCCATGAGGCGGCCATACGGCCTGTTAACGGAGTTATTGCGACGAAGTCCCCATGGCTTGCCCAAGAAGGCTTTAAGTTTCGGTTAGCATGCCGGCTTTACCTCCTTATGCTTCGGTTAAGTTGCGTATAAGCTGCATTTAAACCGCTCAAGCATGCTGCCCGGAAACGGGATAACCGTTGCATGGTCATGAAGCAGCGAGGGAGTCGAATCGTTTCCGCGTTCCTGGCGGCAAGCCTGCTGGCAGGCTGCGGCGGCATGGCTCCGGTCATGCCGGCTTCCGGCCCGGATGCCTTCCACGCGCTGGCGGATCTTCCGGGCGTCCTCCAGGAGATCGCCCGGCAAACGATTGCCCGCACCCCCGAAGGCGCTCACGTCCGCCAGCTCCCGCGGATCCCCCGCGAGAAGATGGCCACGGTCCTTTCCTACCGCGCCATGGACAACGATCTCGCCGGAGACCTGGGCAAGCACCTCAACGACCTGGAAGAGGCCGGCTCCTCGGCCTACGCCAACCTCCTGGTCTTCTCGGACGCCGACGGGCAGGACGATACCCGCCTTCACTACATGGTTCAAGACACCGAGAAAACCCTCGCCAGCCCCTGGCTCCACGCCGGAACGCCCCTGGGCATGCCCGGTAGAGAGTTGAATTCGGCCGATCCGGCAACGCTGGAGCGCTTCGTGGGTTGGGGCTTCCGGGAATACCCCGGCCGCTTCAAGGTGCTCGACGTGTCGAGCCATGGCTCGGGCTACCAGGGCATGTGCGTCGATTTCACCTCCCAGTACGCCCAGATGCCGCTGCATGCCTTCGGGACCGCCGTCCGGCAAGGCCTGAAGGGCCGGCAGCTCGACGTCCTGAACCTCCTGGCCTGCCTGATGTCCACGGTGGAGGTGGCCTACGAGTTCCGCGACGCCGCCAAGATGATGGTGGCCAGCGAAGACCTGATCATGGGAGGCCGGGTCCTGCCGTACGCGGGGACGTTCGGGAAGCTCAGCGCCCGCTCGGATTGGCAGAAGGCGGATGCCCGCGAAGTCGCCCGCCAGCTCGTCGAGGATGCCCGCCCGGACGTGCCGGCCTCGGGAGCCTACACCATGGCCGCCATCGACCTCGGCCGGATCGCCGACGTCAAGCGACAGATGAACGTCCTCTCGAACCTCTTGCTCGAGCGCCTGGGACCCAACCGCCGGGAGATCCTCGCGGCTTACGACGGCGTGCCCGTGCTTCGCAAGGACAAGGGCCAGAGCAGCCACCGGGACCTGATCCGCTTCTGTCAGAACCTTCGAGACCGGGTCGCGGACCCGGAGATCCGCCGGGCGGCGGCTTCGCTTCAGGAGGCCTGCGAGCAGGCCATCGTGGTCGCCAAGCGCAAGAAGATGGAGCGCGGCGTGGCCAACGGCCTCTCGGTCTACCTTCCCGACCCTCACGAGGAGTTCAACGCGGCCTACCGCGAGACACGGCTGGCCAAGGAGTCCTCCTGGGACGAGTTCCTGCTCGCCGTGAAGGCGAGCCGCTGATGACGAGCCGGTGGCGCGGGCGCGGTGGTCCGCACAGGCAGAGAGTGGCGCGGGCCTCTGCGCCCGTGCGGGCAAGGATGGCAGGCGTCCTAACATCCAGTTGACACGCGGACGGATCCTTCCCTGATGAGTAGACAAGCGGCGGAAAGTTTATTAAAATTGTATTAGTGAATTTTTAAAACTTGATCAAGCGGGACGGTCCCGCGTTTCTCACGGCTCGCGTTTGGCGGGCGTGTTTATATAAGGAGAATTCCCATGTCGAAGCTGTTCTTCGCGGCCATGCTGGCCGTTCTCACGTATAGTCTGACGGGCTGCGGGCAGGTCTTGCCCTCGGCCACCGGTTCCCAGCAGGCGTCCTTCGGTGCCCGCAGCGGCGCGACGCAGGAGCTGCTGGTCAAGTTCAAGTCGCCCGTGAGCGCCAGCTCGATCCAGATCTTCCATGCGCAGCATGGGACCCGGACCCTGCGGGTGATTCCCGGGGTGAACGTGCACGTCATGGCCGTCACCTCCAGCCGGTCCTTGGCCCAGGTGATCGCCCAGGTGAGCAAGTCTCCGATGGTCGAGTACGCGGAGCCCAATCGGGCCATCAACCTTCACGACGACCAGCAGCTCCTCTAGTGGAACCTTTTCCCTCGTGCCGTCGTCTGGTCGATAGGTAGCGAGGGAGCCCCCGGAACGACGACGACCCCCGCGACCCTGATCGTTCAGCCGCAACCGCCCCCAGCAAGGTGCAGGCGCTTGGCTGGACGCAGGCCCCGCGGGGGTTGTCGCCTTCAAGCCAAGCGGGGCGCTGTTTCAATGCCGGGGGTTCGGGTATACTGGAAACGACCATGGGGGGGATCCCCCTGTTTTGGCTCGACGCTGGGTTCGTCCGCAGCCCATGGAGGAGATCCCTTGAGGAACGCTCGCCAACGCAAGACCCGTCTCGCCGCGCTTGCCGCGCTGATCGGCGTTGCTTGCTGGACGCTCGTCCAGGCGCCCGTCGGGGCTTACAAGCCTCGGGTGCTGCGGATGGGCTTCGTGCCGTCGGAGAACCTCCAGCACATCATGCGCAACGCGCAGCCCATCGTCAGCGCCATGAGCCGCGAGCTCAAGATGGAGGTCGTTCCCTTCGTCGCCACCGACTACACCGGCGTGATCGAGGCCATGCGGGCCAAGAAGCTCGACGTGGCCTTCTTCGCTCCGGGGGCTTACGTGCTCGCCGAGCGCCAGGCAAACGCCAAGGCCATCCTCAAGGCGGTTCGCGGAGGCGAGGGCTTCTTCTACTCGGCCATCATCACGCGCAGCGATTCGAACATCAAGAGCCTCCGGGATCTGAAGGGCAAGACCTTCGCCTTCGTCGATCCGGTCTCGGTCTCGGGCGCCATCTACCCCAAGGCCCTCCTGCTCGAGGAGGGCCTGCGCCCCGAGCGCGATTTCGCCCAGGTGATCTACGCCGGGGGGCATGACGCCACGGTGCTCGCCGTCCTGCACGGAAAGGTGGATGCCGGGGCGACGTTTGCCAACGATACCAACGGCAAGCAGGGCTCCTGGCATGGGTTCCTTCCCCCCGAGCAGCACTCCAAGATCCGGGTCTTGGCCTACACCAAGCCCGCTCCGAGTGATAACATCGCAGTAGCCGAGGGGCTCGATCCCGGGATCGTCTCCAAGGTCAAATCTGCCCTGATCAAGATGAGCAGTACGCCTGAGGGTCGCAAGAACCTCATGGACATCTACCACATCGAGGGCTTCGCCCCCACCTCTCCCGCCGAGTATGCGCCCATCCGGGACGCCTTCAACCGCGTGGGACATCGCCTGCCCTAACCAAGG
>JAKFCT010000092.1:0-13682 GCA_036676495.1 Candidatus Sericytochromatia bacterium | reverse complement strand
ACGCCGGCCACGCCGCCGATCAGGCCCGCGATGCCCGGGATCTTCGCCGCGAACGGAGTCTTGTTGATCAGCTCCATCGCGCTCAGGACGCCCTGGGTCATCTTGCCCATCTGGCTCATCATGCCGCCGACGAACGTGGCGTCCTTCAGCTTGGACGGATCCTTCGCCGCCGCCTGCGCCATGTCCACGAACTTGCTCGCGGCGATCGCGCCCTGCGCCACGTTGAAGACCCGCGCGATCACGCCCGCCTTGTTGAGCTCCTGGATCTTGGCGGGCTCGATGCCCTTGTCCTTCAAGAGCTGCTGGATGTCCTTGACGTTACCAACCTGAGCCTTGCTGTCCAATACGAACTGCAAGACCTCGCCGGTCGACTTCACGACCGCGTTGTTCGAAGATGCCATCTCGCCCGCAACATGCCCCAGCATGCTCTCGATGCCCGACTTCGCGGCATCCCTGGCGGCCGCCTTCTCCTGCTGCCGACGCTCGGTGCGCGTCTGAGCGGGCGTCTCCTGGGGGCGCGGCTTAGGCGGCTGCGTCCGAGGACGGTTCAGGTTCCCCGTGTTGTTGAGCGGACCGGTGTTCCGACCGGATGAGCCGATTGCGGACATAAGCTCCTCCTTGCTAATCGCTTGCTAGCTGTTCTATACCGCAAGAAGGCGCACAAGTTCTCGATTTAGCGGAGATCAAAAGCAGATTTTGCAAAACCCGAAGGCGCTTTAACAAAAGCCCAACAAATCAGCCGAGCGGCTTCTGCGTGGGCATGCCGGTCCGGCGCGGGTAGGCCTTCGGGGTGGGGGAGGCCTTGCGGACCGCGATCAGCCGGCGCTCGCCCATCCCCTCCGGAAGCTCGAGGGACGTGACCGCGATCTCCCCTCCGCCCAAGAGCCTCAGGGCCTTCTGGGCCTTGGAGAGCTCCTCTTCGCCCGTGCTCCCCTTCATGGCCACGAAATGCCCGCCGACCTTGACGAAGGGCAGACAAAGCTCGCTCAGGGCGCTCATCTCGGCGACGGCCCGGGCAAAGGCCAGGTCGTAACGATCCCGGTGGGCGGGATCCCGCGCGACCTCTTCGGCCCTCCCGTGCAGGGCCATGCCGTTGAGCGCGAGCTCCTGCAGGGACTCGTTGAGGAAGGCGACCTTCTTGCCGGTGGCCTCCAGGAGCGTGCCGCGCCAGTTCGGGCGGACGATCAACAGGGGGATGCCCGGGAATCCGGCCCCGGCCCCCACGTCGATGAAACTGAGCGGCTGATCCCAGAGCTCGCGCGGCACGGCGGAGAGCACCGTGAGGGAGTCGAGGAAGTGCTTGACGACCGCTTCGCGCTCGTCGGTGATCCGGGTGAGGTTGGTTTTCTGGTTGCCCGCGATCAGCAGCGCGTAGTAGCGTTTCAGCTTCGCCACGGCGGCGGCGTCGAGCATGAGGCCGAACGTGGCGGCCTCGGATATCATCAATTGCCATGCGTCCATGGCGCCCATGCTAACACGCAAGGGCTCGGATCGGCTATAATGGCGAGATGCAGCTGCTTTCCCATGCCACCTGGGTGGTGGTCGACCTGGAAACCACCGGCGTCTCCCATGCCAAGGGCGATCGCATCGTCGAGATCGGCGCGGTCCGCCTCGAAGGCGATCGCGTGACCGGCGAGTTCCAGACCCTGGTCAACCCCCAGCGCCCCATCCCCTACTACGCCCAGCGGGTCCACGGGATCAGCGATCGCATGGTCGCGAGCGCGCCGCGCTTCGCCGACGTCCTGCCGGAGTTCCTGGCCTTTTGCGCCGACGCCCCGCTCATCAGCCACAACGCCCCCTTCGATCGGGGCTTTCTGGACGCCGAGAGCATGCAGGCCGTCAACCGCAAGCTCATGCACGCCCACCTCGACACCCTCAGGGTCTCGCGCCAGCTCTTGCCGAAGCTGCCCAAGCACAACCTCGACGCGCTGGTGAACCACTTCGGGATCCGCCTGGAGGGCGATCGCCACCGCGCCCTCGCCGACGCCCGCGCCACCGCCCATCTCTGGGTCCACCTGCGCCAGATGGCGCAACGCATGCGCAACGATCAAGGCGCGGAGATTCCCCTCCGGGGCCTGCTCTCGAATTGACCCCCTGACGCGACGGAGGTACGCTTTCGCCATGACCAGCCAAATTCCGCTTTACACGGCCTTCTTCGCCGGCCTCATCTCCTTCCTCTCTCCCTGCGTCCTCCCCTTGGTCCCGGGCTACCTCTCGTACATCTCCGGGGTCTCCAGCGATCAAATGCGCGCAGGAGCCGACGCCGAGACCCGCCGCCGCGTCTTGATCAACGCCGCGGGCTTCGTCCTGGGCTTCTCGCTGATCTTCATCATGCTGGGAGCCTCGGCCACCGCCCTCGGGCAGCTGCTGCTCACCCAGCTCGACCTGCTCTCCAAGGCCGCCGGCGCCGTCATCATCGTCTTCGGCCTCCACACCATGGGCATCCTGCGCATCAAGTGGCTCTACATGGAAAAACGCGTCCAGCTCTCCTCCAAGCCACTGGGCGCCATGGGCGCCGTCCTCGTGGGCATGGCCTTCGGCTTCGGCTGGACGCCCTGCATCGGCCCCATCCTGGCCAGCATCCTCGCCGTCGCCGCCACCCAGGAGACCATGGGCCAGGGCATCTCGCTGCTCACCGTCTACTCGCTCGGCCTCGGCATCCCCTTCCTCCTGGCGGGACTCGCCATCAACCAGTTCTTCTCGGTCTTCGACCGCCTGAAGCGCCACATGCGCCTCATCGAGCTGGCGAGCGGCCTGCTGCTCATCGGAGTCGGCCTCCTGATGATCACCAACAACCTCACCATGCTCGCCGGCTGGCTCCAGCAGATCCCCCTGCTCCAGAAGCTCGCGATCTAAGATGCTCACCTTCGACATGTTCAGCGGCACCGACCCGCTGCTCAAGGAAGCCCTCGCCATCCGCGCCACCGTCTTCGTCGAGGAGCAAGGCGTCGACCCCGCCCTCGAGATCGACGACTACGACGGCGTCGCCTGGCATGTCCTCGCGCGAGTCGACGGCGAACCCGTCGGCACCGCGCGCCTGGTCATGCTCGATCAGCTCCGCGCCAAGATCGGCCGGGTCGCGGTCCTGAGCGCCTACCGCGGCCAGGGCATCGCCACCCAGCTCGTCCAGCTCCTCATGGAGTACGCCCGCCGGGAAGGCCGCACCCAGGCCCTCTTGGACTCCCAACTCACCGTCATGCCCCTCTACGAGAAGCTCGGCTTCGTCGCCGAGGGCGAAGTCTTCCTCGACGCCGACATCCTGCACCGCCGGATGACCCGCAAGCTCTAGGGCATTAACCAAACCTTATCGCTGACTTTAACCCCTCTTACGACAGATCCGGACGCCGCTTGTCCATAACCTGTTAAGAGCAACGTCCACTTCGTTTAGGGGGGTTCGCCGATGAGGGCTCACAAGCAAAACCTAACCGCCCTGCTGATCGCAGGCACCCTGATCCTCACGCTCGGCTCCGGCTGCGGCAAGCGCGTCGGCTCCCTGGTGGATCCGGCCGAACAACCCAGCTCTCCGCCGGCCTCCGCGGATCCCACCCCGCAGCCGTCGACTCCCGCCCCGCAGCCGACTCCGCCGCTGACCAATCCGGGCACCCCGGGCCTCCCCGGCACCCCGTCGACTCCCGGCAACCCCTCGATGCAGATCCAGGCCGTCGTCGAATCCGTCAAGAACGGCTCCTTCCTCGGAATGGGCACCCTGGTTGCCAAGGTCAAGATCACCAACCCCACCCAGTACGCCTTGACGGGCGAAGTGACCGTCTCCTTCACCAACGGCGGCAAAGCCACCACCGAGATGAAGAGCGAACGCGTCAGCCTCATGCCCAACGAGACCATCACCAAGTACTTCGAGAGCCCGAAGTGGACCCTCGACGGCGCGACGGTCACCACCAAGACCGATGCCCCTCTCGCCAACGCCGCGAACCCTTACGGCTACGGCTACTAACCCCCCTTCGACGCGCCCCCGCCGGTTTTCCGGCGGGGGCGCATCGCGTTTGCCCACTCAGAAGGCGATCGTGAGCGTCCGCTCCTGCTCCAGCTCGGCCGCCTCCGGATCGAAGCGGAAGACCGCGCTCTCCGCCACGCCCAGAAGCCGGCCGTTGGCCCGGTAGGCCTCCAGGACGACCTGGTAGTCGATGCCGGCGCGCAGGTTGACGAGCATCATGGTCTGCCGGCGCAAAAAGCTCCCCGCGTAGCGCGTCGCGCCGCCGCGCGCCTCCCGCAGCTCCACGCCAAAGCGCTGGACGGGCTCCGGGACGTTCTGAGGCTGCAGCGTGACGGTCGCCGCGAACGGCACCGGATCGAGCCGGACGCTCACGCGCTCATGCCGCAAACCGAGCACGTCCTGCGCCCCCCGCATGTCGACGTCGAGCGTGCACGGCACCTCGGAGTTCAAGAGCGTCTCGGGAGCCGTTCCGCCCGCGTTCCCCTTGGCCAGGACGTCCACGCGGTAGCGCTCGCCATGACGAAGGTTGACGAAGCGCGCCTCGTGCCGGGCCTCGCCCTTCTGAGGCAGGACGACGGTCAGGGGAGGAGAGAGGTCGACGAAGCTCGCTCCGTCCCAGCGCCTGAGGGAGACCTCGTACTGGTAGATGTCACTGGCCCGCCAGCGGCGGCTCACGGCCTGAGTCTCCATGGCGGAGGCCGAGACCGTGACGCGGAGTTCGGGGGCAGGCGGCGGCAAGGCTTGCGGTCGCCCGCAAGCCGCCAGGATCACGCCGGCGCCCCCCCAGAGGAGGGCGCCCCGCAGCTCCCGCAGGAAACGCCGGCGCGTCATGCGATCTACTGAGCCGTCCCCGTCTCCGGCGCGGTCGGATTGCGGTAGGTTCCGTCCTCCGGGGGCAGAAGCGTGGTCGAGCCGCTCCCGTTGAACTCCACCGCGTCGAAGGCCACGCGCAGGTCCGCGCTCAGGGTGTCCTCGACGTCCTGGGCGGCCGAGAAATCGAAGCGGGCCGTCGCGGGGACGCTGTTGAGGGCCATGTCGGCAGCCGTGCCTCCGACGTTGCCCTTGGCCGTCACCGAGACCTGGTAGATCTGCCCCTGCCGGAGGTTGGTGAAGACGGCCCGGGTCTTGGGGGAATCCTTGCGGGGCACCACGACCGTGAGCGGCGTGGGCAGGTCGGTGAAGGTGGTTCCGTCGCCCACCTTCAGGGTGACCTCGTACTGGTAGATATCGGCATCCACCCAGCGGTGGACCGTCGCCTGGGTGGCGAAGCCCCCATCGCGGGGGGGCTGCAGGGTCACGGCGATCGCCCGATTGCCGGACAGCCCCGAATTCGCGACCACGGTGGTCGGGCTGGCCGCATGCTCCGGCGCGATCCCCGGCGCCGAAGCGGCGCATCCCGCCACGCTCAACGCCAGCACGAGTCCCCATCCACGTAACATCTGATGCACCTTTCTCCTTCGTCGCCCGGCCAACCCGGACCAGCTTCTCGGCGAGTCTTCCCCCCCTGGGGTTTCGGGATCCAGGCAGCCGAACGCTCCCCCCTCGTGCCACGTCGCGCGAGGGGTCCAACCGAGGTCCGGGGCGCTTTGACAAGCGACCCAGACCTGATAGAGTGGAGGTTCTTGGAGGGAAACGGGATCCGCGGGAACCCGCCGGATCTCCCGCCCGGCTCGGGGGGAGATCGACCGGTCCAGGCAGACGTGATGCCATCCCTCCGCCGTTTGGGACCCGGTGCCCAGACTCAAGCGTAGGCACCGAGGGGCTTAACGCCCCCTCGGTGCCTTTAAACCCAGGCGTCTACAGCCTCAAACCGGAGAAACAAGGGTTTGAAGCGCCGCCGCCCCTCGATTCCAAGGGAGAGATGCTAGCGTGGCTTCCTATCAGTACGTCTACACGATGCACCGCCTGACCAAGGTGGTGGGCCCCAACAACCGCGAGGTGCTCAAGGACATCACCCTCGCCTTCCTGCCGGGAGCGAAGATCGGCGTGCTCGGCTACAACGGCGCCGGTAAATCGACGCTGCTGCGCCTCATGGCGGGCGTCGATACCAACTTCCAGGGCGAGGCGCGCCTCGCCGACGGTGCGACCGTCGGCTACCTGCCTCAGGAGCCCCAGCTGGATCCCACCAAGACCGTGCGCGAGAACATCGAAGACGGCATGGGCCGGGCCAAGGAGCTGCTCAAGCGCTTCGAAGAGCTCTCCATGAACTACTCCGACGAGACCGCCGACGAGTTCCAGCGGGTCCAGGACGAGATCGAGGCCATGGACGCCTGGAGCCTCGACACCACCCTCGAGATCGCCATGGACGCCCTGCGCGTGCCCCCCGGAGACGCCGACGTCACCAAGCTCTCGGGCGGTGAGCGCCGCCGCGTGGCCCTCTGCCGCCTGCTGCTCTCCGCTCCCGATCTGCTCCTCTTGGACGAGCCTACCAACCACCTGGACGCCGAGTCGGTCGCCTGGCTCGAGCATCACCTGGCCGAGTACAAGGGCACCGTCGTCGCCGTCACCCACGATCGCTACTTCCTCGACAACGTCGCGGGCTGGATCCTGGAGCTGGACCGCGGCCAGGGCATTCCCTGGGAAGGCAACTACACCTCCTGGCTGGAGCAGAAGGAGAAGCGGCTCGCCCTCGAAGAGAAGCAGGCGTCCGCCCGCCGCCGCACCCTGGAGCGCGAGCTCGAGTGGGTCCGCATGGCCCCCCGCGCCCGTCAGGCCAAGAGCAAGGCCCGCCTCAACAACTACGAGAGCCTCCTCGCTCAAGAAGCCCAGGCCAAGGTCGACACGGTCGAGCTGCACATCCCCGCCGGCAAGCGGCTGGGCAACGTCGTCGTCCAGGGCAAGGGCCTGACCAAGGCCTACGGCGACAAGCTCTTGTTCGAGAACTTCGACTTCGAGCTGCCCCCGGGCGGCATCGTGGGCGTCATCGGAGCCAACGGCGCCGGTAAGACCACCCTCATGCGGATGATCGTGGGCCAGGAGCAGCCGGATTCCGGCGAGCTGCGGGTCGGCGACACCGTCGAACTGGGTTACGTCGACCAGTCGCGCGACGCCCTGGACAACGAGAAGACCGTCTGGGACGAGATCTCGAACGGCGAGGAGAAGATCAAGGTCGGCAACCGCGAGGTCGCTTCGCGGGCCTACGTCGCGAACTTCAACTTCCGCGGCTCCGACCAGCAGAAGAAGGTCGGGCTCTTGTCGGGTGGTGAGCGCAACCGCGTCCACATGGCCAAGCTCCTGAAGCAGGGCAGCAACGTGCTGCTGCTGGACGAGCCGACCAACGACCTCGACGTCGACACCCTGCGCGCCCTGGAAGAAGCCCTCTTGGACTTCGCCGGCTGCGCCGTGGTGGTCTCGCACGACCGCTGGTTCCTCGACCGGATCGCCACCCATATCATCGCCTTCGAGGGCGATTCCCAGGTGGTCTTCTTCGAGGGGAACTACCAGGACTACGAAGAAAACCGCAAGAAGCGCCTGGGCGCCGAAGCCGCCCAGCCCAAGCGGATCAAGTACCGCCCGCTCACCCGGGCCTAAACCCAACGAAGGGGCCGGAGGCAATGCCTCCGGCCCCTTCGGCGTATCGGATTCCCGGCGATCCAGCCTCGAAAGCGACGCTAGCCGATGACGCGTCCCGCAAACGCCCGGTGCACGAAGAAGCCTCCGTAAATCAGGGCCAGTCCCGCCAGCATGTAGAGCCAGAAAGAGCCCTTGAAGCGGGTGTAGAAGAGGAAGGGAACGAAGAACAAGAGGCTGATCGGGATGGCCGAGAGGATCGACAGCGCGAACTTGGCGGCCTGCTCGCCGCTTCCCGACTGGGCGTAGGTGAAGCTCAAGGTCAGGATCGTGGTCAACGGCAAGGCGACGAGGTAGCCCGCCAGCACCGGAAAGCGGGTCGCCAGCGAGGAAAGGCCCGCGATCATCAGGGCCGAGAAGAGAGTCTTGCCGATAAACAGCGCGAGCTCGCGATCCAAAACGTCGTTCTCCCATGAAAAGGAAGCGCCTGAACGATCTTCGGAGCAGCGAAAGGGGCTCCGACAGGCGCGGCTCATGATAACATAGGATCGCGCTCGCCAAGGGCAAGCCGTATCGCCCCTTCGGTACCGGATGAACGCCCCGGACGGTCAAAAGACCGGCATCCGAGCGTAAACCCGAGATGACCGACCTGGAACACGCACCCAAGCGCCCGCGGCTGTTTCGGCAGGAAGGGCAGCTGCCCTGAGAAACGACGTTTGATCTAGGAGACTACTGCAATGGCATCGACCCCCGAGAACGCCCAGCCCTATCCTTACGAACCCATCAAGGGCACGATCAAGGTCGCTTCGGATGGCCGTGTTCACCTGTCGCCGACCATCGTCAAGAAGCTGCAGGGTAACGCGGGCGAGACCTTGCACTACGAAATCGTCGACGACGAGATGATCATCCGCAAGGCCCCCCTCTAAAACGATCAACGGCCCGGCCCTCTCGCGAGGGCCGGGCCGTTGATCATTTGATTTGCCGACTAGTGACCGGGGACGTGCACCTGGAAGTCCCGGGCCAGGCGCTGCGCCACGCCATCGAGCTTGGCGCCGACCGCTTCCGCCTCCGGTCCATGCACGAGCACGCTCGCATGATAGGGCTTGGCCTCGAAGGGCATCACCCCCGGCTCCGCGTAGCTGCGGAGATCCGGGCGCTCGTAGGGCGCCATGCAGGCCGCCACGCCCGCGTAGGCGTCATGCACCGCCGGCAGGCGGTACGCGCCCAGGGCTTGGGCGATCTCGAGGCGGGCCCACTCCACCCAGAGGTTCAGGCCCGTCTCGGCCTCGACCATCTCCTCGATCATCCCGGCGCCCACGCGGGCGCTCGCTTCGAGGAAGTAGATCTGACCGTCGTCATGGCTGCGGATGTACTCGATGTGCGTCACCCCGAACGGCAGCCCCAGCGCTGAGATCACCTGGGAGTTGACCTTGAGGAGCTCGCGCTCCACCGTATCCCCACGCTGCAGGGCCCGGGTGGTGTAGACCCCGCCCTGCCGATGCAGCTGGAGGATGGGCGTGCCGTAGCGGTGCGCCCGCGCCATCAGGACCCGGCCCTCGGAGACCACGCCGTCCACATGGTAGACGTCCCCGGCCGTGAAACGCTCCAGCAAGTAGTTGGACTGCTCGTCGCCGAGGCGATCCAGCTCCCGCCAGAGCTCGTCCGGATGCGCGATGACCTTGATCCCGTTGGACGAGGCCTCCGTCCGCGGCTTGAGCACCCACGGCCCCGGAACCGTGGCCATGTAGGCCCCCAGAGCCGCGTACGGGAAGACCGGAGTGAACTCCGGCACCTTCACGCCGGCTTCCGAGGCCACCCGGCGCATGGCCAGCTTGTCGCGGAAGTTGCGGGCCACCGTCACTCCGATGCCCGGAAGCTGCAAGTGCTCGCGCAGGGCCGCGCCGATCTCGATGTCGTACTCTCCCAAGGCCACCACCCGGTCGATGGCGTGATGCCGCGCCACGTAACTGACCGTGTCGCGCACGAGCTTGGGATCGAAGATGTTGACCACCGCGAAGAGCTCGTCGATGCTCTCCCGGGGCCAGTCGTAACCCAAGGCCTCGGCCTGGGTCAGCACGAGCACGCGATGCCCCTGCCGCTTGATCTCCCTGAGGAAGGGCAAGGCGTAGAGCCCTTTGGTCGCGGCCATCACGCAGAGGAACGTCAACTGTCGCAATGTTTCATCTCCTGTCGTCTTCCGTCCGGGATCCATTATACCGCTTGCCGCGTCCGCGACATGACCCCAACCCCGGATCTGTCGCCCGGGTGACGATCGAGCGCAATCATAACAAAACATAACCTGCTCACCAAGTAAGCAGGCTATTTGACCAAAAATCTCTCCCGGAGGCCGAGCCCGCAGGCGCTAGCCGTAAAGGAAGTGCAAGGCGCGATGCAGCCTGCGGCGCCAGGCGCGCTCGTTGTGATCCCCGCGCGGATCGGGACGCCAGTACAGGTGGTACTTCTCCCAGAAGCCCTTGCGCTCCAGCATCTGCGCCATCCACTCGGCATGCTCGATGACGATGCCATCGGCCTCCTTGGCTCCGCAATCCAGGTAGAGCCGCGGATCCCCCGCACAGGGCGCCTTGGCGACGTACTCGAAGATCTTGCCCTCGGCGACCCAAAGCGACGGCGACATGCAGAGCGCCTTGCCGAAGCGATCGTTGTGCCGGAAGAAGGCGTAAAGCGACATCAACCCGCCCAGCGACGATCCCCCGACCATGGTGTGATCGGGGCCCGTGAGGACCCGGACCTCCGCCTCGACCATGGGCATCAGTTTTTCCGTCAACCAGTCGAGAAGCTGATCCGCCTTGGCCTCCTTGCCCTCCTCGACCGGCCACGGCACCAGCTCCTCCTCCCGGTTGGCGCCGTGGTGGATTCCCACCACGATCGGGACGACCTTGCCGTGGGTCGCGCGCATGTCGAGCGCCTGGTGCAGGTGCCAGCCTCCCGCGAAGGATCCCTGATCCCCGAAGAGGTTCTGACCGTCCCACATGTAGGCGACGGGATAGCGCTTCCCCGAGTGATCGTAATCATGGGGAAGGTAGAGGGTGATCCGGCGATCGCCGTCGAAGCCAGGGACCTTCATGGGCTTGGCTTGGTGCAGGCGGCCGGTCAGCAGCTTTTTGGTGATGATCATGGGCGTCAGGGCTCGTTGAGGGAAGCGAGACACCAGGGTAATGCCCCCCCGGGGATTTGACAAGGGAAGGCATGGCCTCAATCCGCGTCCCCGCGCGTGGGCGGGGGCTTTCGCGTGTGATAGACTAGGTGATTATGAAGGAACCTATTTTGAAGATCGGATCCCTGGAACTCGATAGCCCCGTGATCCTCGCCCCCATGTGCGGGGTCTGCGACGTGCCGTACATCAAGCTGATGCGGCGCTACGACCAGGAAAGCCTGGTCTTCCACGAGATGTTCTCGGCGGTGGGCCTCCTGAACTGGGGACGCCGCAAGGATAACGCCCCGGCCTTCCGCGTGCCCGAGGACGTGAAGCCCCTGGGCCTCCAGCTCTTCGGCCACGAGCCCGAGGCGATGGGCAAGGCCGCCCGGATCCTGGCGGATGCCGGAGCCGCCGTGGTCGACGTGAACCTCGGCTGCCCGGTCCCCAAGATCACCAAGGGCTGCGACGGCTCCGCCCTCCTCAAGGACACCCCGCTGTTGCGCGAGATCCTCAAGGCCATGATCCGGGAAGTGCCGGACAAGCCCATCACGATCAAGATGCGGCTGGGCTGGGACGACGACCAGCGCAACTACGTGGAAGTGGCCAAGATCGCCGAGGACGCCGGGGTCGCCGCGATCACCGTGCACGGCCGCACCCGCTCGCAGATGTACTCCGGCACGGCGGACTGGGAGGCGATCGCCGAGGTGGTCCAGGCCGTTTCGGTCCCGGTCATCGGCAACGGAGACCTCTACGATCCCGTCACCGCCGTCAAGCGCCTCAAGGAATCCGGCTGCAAGGGCGTCATGTTCGGGCGCGGAGCCCAAGGCAACCCCTGGATCATCCCGCGCACGGCCCATTACTTCAAGACCGGCGAACTCTTGCCCGAGCCGTCGGATGTCGAGCGGCTGCAAGTCGCCCTCGACCACTGCATGCTGCTCATCGAGGAGAAGGGCGAGCGCACCGGCGTGCCCGAATGCCGCAAGCACGTGGCCTGGTACACCAAGGGCATGCACGCATCGGCCGATCTGCGGAACCGGGTCAACCAGACGACGACCCGCGAGGCCCTCGTGGAGGTCATCACGAGCTTCATTGAAACCCTCTCCGGAGCGCCGGCCGTCGCCTAGCGCCCTCCCCGCCATGAACCAGGCAGGCTGTGGTACCATGGCCCCTGCGCTTGGCATGGTCGCCAGCCTCCCGCAGAGACGCGGAACATTCCTTTCACGACGGTCGGTTCTCGAGGCCCTCGCGCCGTCATCCAGAACCGCCACAGGCGCTAGTCCACAATTGAGGAGTCATTGAGTGAATCTGCTAGGTAGAGTGTCGGTCTTCCCCGTGGTTCCGGCCCGGTTGGAGCGGCTGAGCGAATTGGCACATAACATGTGGTGGAGCTGGAACCCTGAGGCCCAGGCCCTCTTCAGCGGCATGGATCCCGACCTCTGGGAGCGCATCTACCACAACCCCGTCAAGTTCCTGGTAGAAGTCGCCCAGGAGCGCCTGGACGCCGCTGAACGCGACCCCCAGTACCTCGCGCGTTACGACCGGGTGCTGGCGGCTTTCGACGCGTACATGAACCCCAAGGACACCTGGTACTCCCGGACTTTCCCGCAGCATGCCGACAAGTCCATCGCCTACTTCTCGGCGGAGTTCGGCCTGCATGAGGCGCTTCCCATCTACTCGGGCGGCCTCGGCATCCTCTCGGGCGACCACTGCAAGTCCGCCTCGGACCTCGGCCTGCCCTTCGTGGGCGTCGGCCTCCTCTACAACCAGGGCTACTTCAAGCAGCTCCTCAACTCCGAGGGCTGGCAGGAAGCCTCCTACAAGAAGCTCAACTTCGCCGAGCTTCCCATCAAGCCCACCCAGGACTCCGACGGCCAGGACATCGTGATCTCGGTGGAGCTGCCCGGACGGACCGTCTTCGCCAAGGTCTGGAAGGTCCAGGTCGGCCGGATTCCCCTTTATCTCCTCGACACCGACATCCCCCAGAACGCCCCGGAAGACCGCCGCTTCTCGGCCCAGCTCTACGGCGGCGACCAGGACATGCGCATCACCCAGGAAATCCTCCTGGGCATCGGCGGCGTCCGGGCCCTCCGCCAGCTGGGCTACGCTCCTTCCGTCTGGCACATGAACGAGGGCCACTCGGCCTTCCTGAACCTCGAGCGCAGCCGCGAACTGGTCCAGACCAAGGGCCTCACCTTCTACGAGGCGCTGGAAGCCACCGCCGCCAACTCCATCTTCACCACCCACACCCCGGTGCCCGCCGGCAACGACGCCTTCACCTTCGACATGATGGAGCGTTACTTCCACCGCTTCTGGGGCGCACTCGGCCTCAACCGCGAGGAGTTCATGGCGCTCGGCCGCCACGACCAGCCCGCCGGCCCCCCGCTCTTCAGCCTCACCGTCCTGGCCCTGCGCCTCTCGCGCCAGGCCAACGGCGTGAGCAAGCTGCACGGCGAGGTCTCCCGCCGCATCTGGCACGACCTCTGGCCCGGCATCCCCAAGAGCGAGGTGCCCATCACCTCCATCACCAACGGCATCCACACCGAGACCTGGCTCGCTCCCGAGCTCGGCACGCTCCTCAACGCCTACCTCGGCAACCAGTGGCATGAGCGGGTCGAGGAAGAATCGACCTGGAAGAAGCTCGATGCCGTGCCCGATGCCGAACTCTGGAACGTCCACCGCAAGCTCAAGCACCAGATGGTCGACTTCCTCCGCGAGCGCATCAAGGTCCAGCGCCTGCGCCACGGTGAGCCCCACGCCCTGATCAAGGAGACCGAAACCCTCCTCGATCCCGAGGCGCTCACCCTGGGCTTCGCCCGCCGCTTCGCGACCTACAAGCGCGCGACCCTGATCTTCCGGGACGCCGCCCGCCTCCAGAAGACCCTTCACGCCAAGGGCCGCCCGGTCCAGATCATCTTCGCCGGCAAGGCCCACCCCGCCGACGAGCCCGGCAAGCGCTTCATCCAGCAGATCCACCAGATCGCCAAGCAGGAAGGCTTCGACGGCAAGGTCGTCATGATCGAAGACTACGACATGAACGTGGCCCGTCACCTGGTCGCCGGCGTC
>JAKFCT010000091.1:0-98896 GCA_036676495.1 Candidatus Sericytochromatia bacterium | reverse complement strand
GCAACGGTGGCTACACCCAGATCATCAAGACCGCACCGCGCGGGGGCGACAACGCTCCCATGGCGATCGTGCGCTTGGTGGAGGCGTAGCCCCTAGAAGCGGGACCCGTTGAAGAACATCTGCTTGCAGATCGCCTACGACGGTACCCACTTCGCCGGCTTCCAGCGTCAGCCCCGGGACCGAACGGTCCAAGGAGCGATCGAAGAGGCCCTCGTCCGGATCACCGGCGAGACCCTGGAATCGCTCCGACTGGCCGGTGCGGGGCGCACGGACGCCGGAGTCCACGCGAGTGGACAGGTCGTGAACTTTCGCACCGCGAAGACCCTGCCTCCGGAACGGTGGCTGGGGGCGCTCAACGCCCTCTTGCCGCCGGACGTGGCGGTAAACGCGGTGGCGGAGGTCGACGGGGAGTTCCATAGCCGGTTCTCGGCGATCGCGCGCAGCTACCGCTACGTCGTGATCAACCGACGGACCCCGGACCCCCTGAGACGGCACGCGGCTCACCTCGAGCCGCGCGCCATGCCTCACCTCGAGGCGGCCCTGAGCTGCTGGAGAGGGTTGACCGGCACCGCCGACTTCGTGAAGTTCTGCTCGACGGGCAGCAACGACCGAAGCACGGTATGCACGATCTCCGAGGCCGAAGCCGCGGTGGAGGGCGACGAAATTCGCTTCGCCATCACGGCCCAGAGCTTCCTCTATCACATGGTCCGACGGCTCGTCGGATCGGTGCTGGAAGTCGCCAAGGGACGGCTGAGCCCGGAGGAGTTCACGGCCATGGTCCGAGCGCCGGAGGGTCCGCAAGGCCCCATCGCGCTCACGGCCCCGGCATGTGGATTGACGCTGACCAACGTGACGTATCCCAGCCCCATCGGCTGGCAAATCGATAGTCGAATCCTTTAGGAGGAGCAACGTGAAGACCTATACCGCCAAGCCTGGCGACATCCAGCGCCAGTGGTACGTGGTGGACGCCGAGGGCAAGACCCTCGGACGCCTCGCAACCGAGGTGGCCACCCTGCTGCGCGGCAAGCATAAGCCCATGTACACCCCGACCATCGACTGCGGCGACTTCGTGATCGTCGTGAACGCCGAGAAGATCCAGGTGACGGGCAAGAAGGCCGAGCAGAAGACCTACACCCATCACACCTTCTGGCCCGGCGGCTTCCGCCAGACCACGTTCAACAAGCTGATTGCCACCAAGCCCGAGCGGATCCTCGAGCACGCCATCCGCGGCATGCTCCCGCACACCAAGCTTGGCCGCGCGCAGTACGGCAAGTTGAAGGTGTACGCCGGCGCCGAGCATCCGCATGCTTCGCAGCAGCCCAAGCCCTACACCATCGGAAAGGAGCCCGTCCGTGGCTAACAAGACCGCCCAGTACTGGGGTACCGGCCGCCGCAAGACGGCCGTCGCTCGCGTCCGCCTGGTGCCCGGCACCGGCGCCGTGACCATCAACGAGCGCTCGCTCACCGACTACGTCGGTGGCCGTGAGCCCCTGATGGCTCAGGAGCTGAACCTGCCCTTCGTCGCCACCAACAACCTGGGCAACTACGACGTGCACGCCAACGTCTTCGGCGGCGGCGTCGTCTCCCAGATCGGCGCCATCCGCCTCGGCGTCGCCCGCGCCCTCCTGCGCCTCGATCCCGAGTTCCGCAGCCAGCTGCGCGGCGAGGGTCTCCTGACCCGCGACCCCCGTGCCAAGGAACGGAAGAAGTACGGCCGCAAGCGCGCCCGTAAGCGGTTCCAGTTCTCGAAGCGCTAAGCTTCCCCAAGCCCCCCGGGATACCCCGGGGGGTCTGGTTTTTCGGGGGCCCATGCGGGACGGCATCCGGGTTGGGGCTGGGTCCTGGTTGGGGGGCCTCACTTGGGAGAGATTGAAGCCATGGCGGGCGCGGAGGCCCGCCCCACAAACAGGATTAAAGCCCTACAGGCAGGGGCACCGGAACAGCCAGGACACGTGCCGGCTGGGATGCTCGCCTGAGGCTGCAGACCATGCCAGGGTGCGATTGGGGCGGGCCTCTGTGCCCGCCATTTTAATGGTAGAATGGCTGGAACTTTTCCCCCGACTGCTGCCACCCGCCGGACGATGAGGTCCTCCCAAGCGCGGGTTGAGAGGAGTTCCCATGGCTGAGCACATGCGCGTTATGCTTCCCGGGCCGACCCCGTGCCCCGACGAGGTCCTCCGGGCCCTCTCGCGGCCGATGATCAACCACCGCGGCCCCGAGTTCGCCCAGATCGTCAACGCCTGCACCGAGGGCGTCAAGTGGCTCTATCAGACCCAGCACGACCTCCTGACCCTGACCACGTCCGGCACCGGGGCCATGGAGTCGGCGATCGTCAACATGCTCAGCCCCGGCGACACGGTGCTGGCCCTGGTCACCGGCGAGTTCGGCAAGCGCTTCGCCACGATCGCCCGCACCTACGGCGCCGAGGTGGACGTCCTGGAAGTCCCCTACGGCCAGCCCATCACGCCCGAGGCCGTCTCCGCCAAGCTCGCCGAGGGCAAGCGCTACCGCGCGGTCCTCATGACCCATAACGAGACCTCCACCGCCCTGCTCAACCCGATCGACGCGATCGCCCCCGTGATCCGCCGCGCCCTGCCCGACACCCTGATCCTGGTCGACGCCGTCTCCGGCATGGGCACCTCGCCCCTGCCCGTGGACGAGCTCGATCTCGACGTGGTCGTCGCCGGCGCCCAGAAGGCCTTCATGCTGCCTCCGGGCCTCGCCTTCGCCTCGGTCAGCCCCCGCGCCTGGGAGGCCTACCAGCAGGCCAAGATGCCCCGCTTCTACTTCGATTACGGCAAGGCCAAGGACATGCTCGCCAAGGGACAGACCCCCTGGACGCCCGCGATCTCGCTCTTCTACGGGCTGGAAGTGGCCGTGCGCATGCTCCGCGAGGAAGGCCTCGACGGCATCTTCAACCGGCATGAGCGCCTGATGCGCATGGTGCGCGCCGGAGCCCGCGGCCTCGGCCTGAAGCTGGTCGTCACCGAGGATCGCTACGCCTCGCGCGCCGTCACCGGCATCTACGCCCCCGAGGGCATGGACCCCTCCGTCCTGCGCAAGACCCTCCAGGCCCGCTTCGGCTACGTGGTGGCGGGAGGCCAGGGCCCCCTCACCCCGTACATCTTCCGGGTGGGCCACCTCGGCTACTACGACGAGGCGGACATGCTCGGGCTGCTGGCCGCCCTGGAAGCGACCCTGATCGCGCTGGGCGAGGACGTCACACCCGGAGCGGGAGTGGCCGCCGCCCAGGCCGAGCTGATGCCGACCAAGGCGATCGCCCGGTAAGAAACGCCCGCCTGTCAGCCACCGTCCCCCCGTTCCTTGCGGCTCGCCGTGGGAGTGGGGGGACCTGCTTCTGGGAATAATGCCTGGTGAATCCCCCAAAGACGAGGAGACCGAGATGAGCCCGCAGCCCCAGAGCGCCACGTCCACGCGTCCCACCGAACGCCTCGCCAAGGTCCTGGTCCTCGACCGGGTCGACCCCGCCGCCCTCCCGCTGCTGGACGCCGTGGCCGAGGTCGACGCCCGCGACGCGATCGCCCCCGACGAGCTGCGCGCCATCATCGGCGAGTACGACGCCCTCATGGTCCGCTCGGCCACCAAGGTCACGCGCGAGGTAATCGCCGCCGGCAAGCGCCTGCGCATCATCGGCCGCGCCGGGGTCGGCGTCGACAACATCGACGTCCCCGCCGCCACCCAGGCCGGCATCATCGTGGTCAACTCCCCGGAGGGCAACACCATCGCCGCCTCCGAGCACGCCCTCGCCCTCATGCTCGCCCTCTCCCGGCGCATTCCCCCGGCCGACGCCTCCATGAAGGCCGGCCGCTGGCAGCGCGAAGCCTTCATGGGCAAGGAGCTCTACCAGAAGGTCCTCGGCGTCATGGGCCTCGGCAAGATCGGAGCGCGCCTCGTCAAGGCCGCCAACGCCCTCGGGATGCGCGTCGTGGCCTATGACCCCTTCGTGACCCCCGAGCGCGCGGCCGAGATGGGCGCCGAGCTGATGGGCCTCGACGAGCTGCTCGCCAGCTCCGACTACCTGAGCATCCACGTTCCCAAGACCCCCGAGACGGCGGGCCTCTTCAACCGCGAGACGCTGGCCAAGTGTAAGCGCGGCATCCACCTCATCAACGCCGCCCGCGGCGGGATCATCGACGAGGTCGCCCTCGCCGAGGCCATCCGCTCGGGCCAGGTGGCCGGAGCCGCCCTGGACGTCTTCGCCCAGGAGCCGTTGGAGGCCGAAAGCCCTTTGCGCGCGCTGGGAGATCGGGTGATCCTCACGCCCCACCTGGGCGCCTCCACCGAGGAGGCCCAGATCAAGGTGGCCGTCGACGTCGCCGAGCAGATTGCCTGCGTGCTGCAGGGAGAGCCCGCCCGCTCCGCGGTGAACATCCCCTCGATGCGGCCCGAGCTGATCGAGCCCGTCCGGGCCTACTTGCCGCTCGCCGAGAAGCTTGGCGCGCTCGTGGCCCAGATCATGCGCGGGCCAGCCCGCCGGATCGAGGTCCTCTACCACGGGGGTCTCGCCGGCAAGGCCGTCGAACCGCTCACCACGGCCGTGCTGAAGGGGATCCTCTCGCAGGCGGTGCCGGAAGGCGTGAACTACGTCAACGCAAGCCTGGTCGCCAAGGAGCGGGGGCTGGAAGTGCGCGAGGCCCGCTCCACCGAGGTGAAGGACTTCGCGGATCTCCTCACCGTGACCCTGATCGGCGATCAGGGCTCCCACACGGTGGCCGGCACCGTCCTGAGCGACTCCGGCCCCGGCGGCGGGGCGCGCCTGGTCGCGATCGACGCCTTCAACTTCAGCCTGCCTCCCACCGGCTACGTGCTCCTGATCCCCCATCAGGACATGCCGGGCGCCGTCGGCCACGTGGGCACCCTGCTGGGGCAGGCGAACATCAATATCTTCGGCCTGCAACTCGGTCGCCAGTACAAGCAAGGCCCCGCCTTGATGGTGCTGAACGTGGACGACGCGGTCCCCGACGCGATCCTCGCGCAGCTCGCGAAGCTGCCGGGCTTCCGGGACGTGAGCTGCGTCCACCTGGCGTGATCCGGTCTCCGCGCGGCCGGGACCTCCCGCAACGCCTCGTTGACCGATTTAACGCTCTATAATGAGGACCATCTGGATGAGGTGACGGCCATGATGTTCTCCTGGGCCCGGATAGCATGCCTCCTGCTCGCGATCGCCCTGGCGCGACCCGCCGGGGCCGCCGCGCCCTTCGAGATCGGAGTGGTCTACTGGTCCATGGCCATCCCCGGCCAGGTCGCCATGCGCCAGGGCCTGGAGCGGGAGGCCGAACGGCTCAACCGGCAGCATGCGGGCCGCCCTGTCCGCCTGCGTCCCGCCGTGGGAGGCGACGGCGAAGCCGGCATCCAGAACCAGCTCCATGCCATTCACCGCTTCATCGGAAAGCGCCTGGACGCCATCATCCTCCAGCCCATCGACTCGGCCGCCCTGTCGGCCCCGGTCCAGGCGGCCAACCAGGCCGGAATCCCGGTCTTCGCCTACGACCAGTACGTGCTGGAGGGCAAGCTCGCCTGCTACGTCTCCAGCAACAACTGGCTGGCGGGCTACCTGGACGGCGAGTACCTGGCCCATCGCTTCCGGGCCCGGAAGACCCCCGTTCGCCTGGTCATCGTCGAGTTCCCCTACGTCTCCTCGACGGTCGAGCGGGTGGAGGGCCTGCGCGACGCCTTTCACGACGCCCAGCGCCCCTACGTGATCGTCGGGCGCTACCAGGCCGTCGAACCGGTTTCCGGTCGCGCGGCCGGCCGAGAGATCCTCGCCAAGCACCCTCCCGGCACGATCGACGCCGTCTTCTGCGTCAACGACGGCGGAGGCCACGCGGTCATGCAGGAGCTGAAGCGCGCGGGGCGCCGGGACGTGGTCATGGCGACGGTGGACGGCGACCCGCGCATGATCGCCGAGATCCGCCGCGGTGGGATCGTCGGGATCGACACCGCCCAGTTCATGGGAGCGCTGGGAGCCGAAACCATGGCCCGGGCCTACCAGAAGCTGCAAGGCCGGCAGGTGCCGCGCCAGGTGCTGCTCACGGTCTTTCCCATCACCCGGGAGAACGTGGACGCCTACCCCGGCTGGGAAGGCGCCATCCCCGAGACGATCCGCAAGCCATGGGCCCCCTCGGAACGGGTCCCCGGGAACCAGCTGACATGGTAGGGCCGCGCTTCGTCTCGCTCCGGACCCGGATCGCGCTCGCGCTCTTCGCCTTTCTGATCCTGACCCTGGGGACGCTCGGGATCTTCCTCAACCACGCGATCACCCGGACCCTGCAGGCGCAGACCCTCAGGCTCGAGACGCGCTACGCCGAGAACGTCCAGCAGAGCATCAACCAGGTGCTCTTCGCCGGGAAGTACCAGGTGCAGGCCTACGTGGAATCCCTGGTGAAGCGGGATCCGGGCCTGCGCTACGTGGCGGTCATCGATCGAGAGAGCCTCCGGGCGATCGCCCACAGCGATCCCTCCCAGGTCGGCAAGGTCTTCGACGATCCCGTGACCCGCCGTGGCTTCGACGCCCTTTCCCGGAACGGGCCGGTGGCCCAGGCCTCGAAGCTGCCGGACGGCGAGCCGATTCACGACCTCTCGCTTCCCTTCCTCCGCGGCTACCTGCGAGAGCCGGCGGGGATCATCCGGATCGGCACCTCCACCGCCAGCCTCTGGGAGGTCGTGGACCAGGCCCGCGCCCTCAGCATGCTGATCATCCTGGGCTTCCTCGCCGCCGGCCTGCTCATGGCCTACGCCGTCACCCTCCGGCTCACGGCGCGCCTCAACCAGCTCGTTTTGGCCGTCAAGCGGTTCGGAGAGGGGGACGCCCGCGCGGAGGTCCCCGTCCGGCGGGCCCCGCAGGACGAGATCGACCAGCTCGGCACGACCTTCAACGAGATGGCCGACAAGCTCGAGGAGTACGCGGGCGGGCTCGAGCGCCAGGTCAAGGAGCGCACCCAAGAGCTGGCCCAGGCGAACGCGAGCCTGAGCCGGAGCGAGCAACTGCTGCGCACGGTGGTGACCAACACCCCGCTGATCCTCTTCGCGCTCGATCCCCAGGGAACGGTGATCCTCTCGGAGGGACGGGGCCTGGAGCTCTTCGGACTGGCCCCCGGCGAGCTGGTGGGGCAAGCGCTCGGCGAGGCCTTTCCCTCGGAGAGGTCCCGGGATCTCGTCCGACGCGCGCTCGCCGGAGAACATGTCCACGAGGTCCTCCAGGTGGACGACGTGATGATCGAGGAGTGGTTCAACCCGATCGTGGGGGAGGACGGAGCCGTGACCCGGGTGATCGGGGTGGCGATCGACATCACCGAGCGAACGCGGCTCGAGGATCAGCTGCGCGGCCAGTACGAACGCCTCAAGGAGCTGGACCGGCTCAAGAGCAACTTCGTCAACGCGGTGACCCACGAGCTGCGCACGCCCCTGACCTCGATCATGGGCTACGCCGAGTTCCTCGAGGACGAGATCGGCGGCTCGCTGGCCGAATCCCAGCTCGAGTTCGTCCACCAGATCCAGCGCGGCAGCCGGCGGCTCGAATACCTCCTCAACGATCTGCTGGATTTCGCCCGGATCGAGGCCGGCACCTTCCGCTTGCGGCTCGCCCGGGGCGATCTGGGTCGGAAGATGCGCGACATCGTCGAGAGCCTGCGGCCCCAGGCCGAGGAAGGCGGCATCTGCCTGCGGGTCGACCTTCCGGAAGCTCCCCTATTCCTTCGCATGGATTCCCAGCGGGTCGGGCAGGTGCTGATCAACCTGATCGGCAATGCGCTCAAGTTCACGCCCCCCGGCGGCACGATCACCGTGAGGGCCCGGCACGTGCTCGACCCCGTCACGGGAGCGCCGCAGGAGGTCCGCTGCGAGGTCAGCGACACGGGCATCGGGATCTCCCGCGAGGACATCCCCAAGCTTTTCCAGCGCTTCAGCCAGCTCGAGAGCGGGGTGAAGCAGGGCAAGGGCGCGGGGCTCGGCTTGAGCATCAGCAAGGCCCTGGTCGAGGCGCATGGAGGCACGATCGGGGTGGAGAGCGAGCTGCACCGGGGCAGCACCTTCTGGTTCACCCTGCCGCTGGACGTGAGCGGGGAAGGCCTCGCCCCGGAGCGGGGCGAGGAAGCGGCGTGAGCCTCAGGGGCCCCGCACCGGAAGACGGCCGAAAGGCCTGCTTGGAAAGCGGACGATTCTGGTAGGATGAGAGCAAGGAGCGCCCGCGGCTATGGCTAGGAACACGGCTAAGGCTGGGAACGCGGCCAGGGCGGGGAACGCCGCGCGGACCTCGCGCGACGACGACCGCGCTAGAGCAGGACGACCACCGGGAGAAGGGGCTGCTTCTCGCGAGCCCCGCGGAAGCGCTTGGCCTCCTCGACGGTGAGCGTGAGATCGGCGCGGGTCGCTCCGATGGCACGGCGCGCCTTGAGCTGGAGCGGCTTCTTCCCGGCGACCTCGGCGAGCGCCTCGGAGGCATGAAAGTACGTGACGGGACCGTGATAGAGCAGCTTTCCGGCTTCATCCTTGAGGGCGATCGCGAGCGCGGGCTGCGCTCCCGTGCCGCGACCGTCCACCACCAGGGCGGAGGGTTCTGCCGCGGTGGGCACCGGAGCGGGAGCGGGCGCGAGATCCACGGCGCCGGCCATGAGCTCGGTGAGGCTGCCTGCGCCCCAGAGGGGAAGCTCGAGCTGGATCTCGACCGAACCGTCGGGCCAGGGCTTGACCGTCTTGGCCGGAGTCGCCGCGACCCGGGAGTGCAGGGAGTTGCGCAGGCTCTCATCGACGGCCGTGAGATCCCGCACGAAGGCGTTGCCGTTCACCCGCAGCTGGTTGAGGGCCTCGTAGAGGCGCCGGGTCCCATCGGTGAGCGCGGTCTGGTGGGCGAGGGCCCGGCGCTGGGAAAGCGACCCGCGATCCGGGGAGAAGCCGAGTCCGGTCATCGTGAGCACGCCGCGGGTCCAGTCGATCCGCAGGCCCTCTCCGGTCTCGACGAGTGCGCCGTCGGTCTTGGCCGCATCGGTCTTGGGCGCGTCGGGAGTCGCCGACGGCGATGCCGCGGGTGCGCCGGGGGAAGCCGGGGAGGACGCCTCGGGAGCTTGGGTCTCGGCCCCCTGGGCCGCGGCCGGCAGGGCCATGATCGCGGTCGCCACCGAGACGGTGAGCGCCGTCGCGAGAAGATTTCGGGAGAACCGAGTGCCCATGCGCGTTTCCTCCAATGATGATGTCCAGATAGTTTTTGCGCCTTCGGCGCCGGATTGCCCCCTCGGAACGGTCTACGACCTGTCTGAGGACTTATACCACACCCCTCGAGGGTTGGCACGAACAAGGAGATCGGCATGACCATCGAAAACCGTCTCGCGGAACTCGGCATCACGCTGCCCGAGCCCAGCACCGCCGTCGCGAACTACCTTCCCGTCGTCGAGGACGCGGGCCTGATCACCGTCTCGGGGCAGCTGCCGCTGCGCGACGGTCAGCTCACGTGCACGGGCTACGTGGGTGGGGACGTCTCGGTGGAGGACGCGTACCAGGCCGCGCGCCTCTGCGCCATCAACGGGCTCGCGCTGATCAAGCAGGCCGCCGGCAGCCTCGATCGCGTCCGGATCATCCGGGTGGGCGGCTTCGTCGCCTCGGCGTCGGGCTTCACCGGGCAGCCGAAGGTGATCAACGGAGCCTCCGACCTCCTGGTCGAGGTCCTGGGCGATCGCGGCCGTCACGCCCGGGCCGCCGTCGGCGTCGCCGAGCTCCCCCTGGGCGCGGCGGTGGAAGTCGAATTCACCGCGAGGATCCTCTGATGGACGTCTTGACCGTCGGCGAAATCCTCATCGACTGGGTCTGCCCCGAGCGCGGGGCGACGCTGGACGCGGCCACGACCTTTCATCCCGCCCCGGGCGGGGCACCCGCCAACGTGGCGGTCGGACTCTCCCGGCTCGGAGTGAAGGCCGGCTTCTCCGGAAAGGTCGCCCAGGATCGCTGGGGCGAGCAGCTCGTGGCGCGGCTGGCGAGTGAAGGGGTCGACACCCGGAGCGTCGTCCGTGATCCGGCGGCCGACACCCGCATGGCCTACGTTCTGCTGGACGCGGCCGGAGAGCGCCACCTGGCGGCGTTCTCGAAGCAGGCGGCAGACGCCGGCCTGACGGCCCCCGAGGTGGACGCGCTCCCCCTCGACGAGGTGAAGATCGTCTACCTGACCTCCATGATGCAGGCGCAGAGCCCCTCGTGGGAAGCCTTCGCGCGCATGGTCGAGCGAGCCAAGGCCTCCCGAGCGCTTCTGGTCTACGATCCCAACTACCGCCCGGTGCTCTGGGAAGCTGCCCAGAGGGCCGAGACCCAGAGGTCCGAGCCCCAGAGGGCCGAAGCCCGGGCTCGCGAAGCCCTGGAGGCCGCGGCTCACGCGGCGGATCTGCTGAAGCTGGGCACCGAGGAGCTGGCGTTCCTGACCGGTACGACGGATCTCCGCGACGGCATGGCGAAGGCGTGGGAGCATTTCAACCCGGCGCTGTTGGTGGTGACGGACGGGCCCATGGGCGCGTTCTGGAAGAACGGGGCGAGCGAGGGGCATGTGCAGGCGATCGCCGTCCCCGCGCTCGACTCCACCGGAGCCGGGGACGGCTTCGTCGCGGGCCTGCTCGCGGGAATCCTCGAGGAGGGCACGGATCCCGACGTCGTGCGCTGGCTGCCCCAGGAGACGATGATCCCGCTCTTGCGGAGGGCCAACGGGGTCGGCGCGCTGGTCGTGACCAAACTCGGAGCCATGACGGCCCTGCCGACCCGCGAGGAGCTGGATGCCTGGCTGGTGAGCTGCGCGGACTAGAGCGGGAACTTCAGGCTAACGGTGGTGCCGTAGCCGAGGCGGCTATCGATCGCGATCGTGCCGTCATGAAGCTCGACGAGGTGCTTGGCGATGGCAAGGCCGAGCCCGGCGCCTCCCGAGCGGGCCAGCTGCTGGTCGCGGACCTGGGTCAAGCGATCGAAGATCTGCGTCAGATCGTCCTCGGCGATCCCGATGCCCTCGTCGGCGATCTCGAAGGTGATGCCCTCGGGCAGACGGCGGGCGAAAAGGCCGATGCGTCCGCCCTGGGGCGTGAACTTCGAGGCGTTGTCGAGAAGGTTGGTCAGGACCTGGCGCATGCAGGCGCGATCGGCATGAAGGGGAGGCATCGGGAAGTCGAGTGCGATCTCGACCTGCTGGTTCTTCTGGTCGAAGAGCGGCTGCAGGGCCTGAAGGGTGTCCTGGATCAGGTCCCCCACGGAGACGCTCTCCCGCAGCAGGGTGAAGCCGTCCCCGTTGAGGCGCGTCCAGACCAGCACATCGGTGATCACGCGCATCATGGCCTCGGAGGCATGGCGGATTCGCATGGCGGCATCGCGCTGCGAGGCGTTGAGAGGCCCCAGATCTCCCTCGGCGAGCATGTGAGCGAGTCCCAGCACGCTGGAGAGCGGGCTCTGCAGCTCGTAACCCACGTTGCTCAAGAGCGTGGCCTTGTGATCGTCCTCTTCCTCGAGCTGCCGATGCGAGTGCACGAGTTCTTCATTCTTCAGAAAGAGCGCCTGGACGAGCTCTCCATACCGGGCGTCGTCCGGGGTGATCCGCTGCGAGACGGCCGGGGCCACGTCTCCCGAGAACTTGAGGTCTTCCAACACCGAGGGCCTCCAGGAGGGTGAGAGGGTATCAAAAGCGCTGGCGACACGTCTTTCGACCGACCAAGCGTTCTCAGTATAGCGTGCCCGGATCGATCCTACAAGATGTTGCGCTTATTATTTGGCAACAGTGCGCGATCGGAGCCAACGATCAGGCCGCAACAGCGATCACATGGAAGCTTTGCGGCAACCTCACGCAGCCCTCACGAAAAACACCCCCGGCCTGCACACGGGGCGGCCGGGGGCGAAGAGCGGCGCGTTACTTCCGGACGGGGCGATGAGGCGCGTTGAGGTAGGCATCCGTGGCGCTCCAGAGGCTGAGGGCCACGAGGCCCGCGGAGGCGGCCACGCCGATATCCTGGCGGTCGTTGGCGATGCCGTAGACGGCCGCGCCCAGACCGGCGGCCCCGGCGCCCATGAAGAGGCCGGCCCGGACGGGATCCCCGTTGTAAAGCTGACCGACCCCCGGGACGACCAGGGATAGGGCTCCCGCGGCCATGCGCTCCTGGCTGGTGGGCGGCAGGAAGCCCGTCTTTTGGGAGGCCGGAAGCTCGATCAGGACCTTGGAGGCGGGCTTGTCGATCCGAGCCACGGGCTTGGCCGCAGGCGCCGGACGCTTGACCGCAGGCGCGGGGCTCTTGTCCGCAGACGCCACGGCAGGAGCCGCCGCGGGCTTCTGGGCCACGGCAGGCTTCTTGACCGGCGCCACGGGGGCGGGCTCGGGAACCTTGAAGGCCTCGCGGATCTTGGGGGCAAGCGTCGTCTTGAGGGTGGAGTCCGTGGGATGGACCTGCTCCTGGGTATCCGCCCAGATCAGCTGGCCCGCATCTCCCTTGGCGTAATAGGTGCCGTCGACCCGGCGATGGCCCTTGAGGAGCCGACCGTCATTGGTCTTGCGGGAGAGCTTGCGGCCGGCGTTCGAGACCTTGGCGCGCGGGGCCACGACCACGGTCGCGCGGCGGGGGCCGGAAACGCGCAGGACTTGCCCCGGGTAGATCTGATGGGGGCTCGCCAGCTTCTCTCGGTTCAGGGCGTAGAGGACCGGCCACTCCGAGGCCTTTCCGAAGCGCTTTCGGGCGATCTTGCCCAAGGTATCGCCGCTCTGAACGGTGTAGGTGTCGCTTTTAACGATCCGAGCGCCGCCCGAGCGGGATGCCTGCTGGATCGCGCCCAGCTGAAGCTTCTGGGAGGGGTGAATGAGGTGGGGGCTGGAGAGGCGCTGGCGGTTGGCCTCGAAGAGCTCGGGCCAGCGGGTGGGATCTCCGAGCTGGCGCTCGGCGATCGCCCAGAGCGTATCTCCGGGGCGAACCTCGTAGATCCGGCCCGAGAGGGCGCGCGGCTCGCGAACGATCTTGCGGGCGGGAGCCTCCGTCTTGACCTGGCTGACCGGTGCGCTGGGCGGGAGCGCGGGCCAATCACCGGGGGGGGTCGCGGCGGCGGGCGCGGCGAAAAGCGGCAGGGCAAGCCCCGTCATGGCGCCCATGGCCAGGACCTTCCGATACTCCGATCGCATCATGTCGAGACGGCCTCCTTTAGGTTTCCATTATACCTTCGGCAAGCGGCTGTAAAAATGAAGGGCAAGAGATCGACAATTCCCTCCTATATTTCCGTTAATCAACTGTTCAAGGAGGGGACCATGGCCATCCAGCAGACGGCACGCGCGCTGACCCGCAAACCCGCCCGCCCGTCGAATCTCCCGGGAGCGACCCGCCCCGCGACGACGAGCCCCCATGGGACGGGTCCCACCGGGACGGGTCCCACCGGGACGAGCCTCAAGGACGCGGCGTCCCGGCAGCTCGAACAGGCGCAAGACAGCATCTCGCGGATGTTCCCCGACACGATCTCCCTCGACGTGCACGTGCCGGTCCCCATGCACCCGGATGCCAAGTCCACGGTGACCGGCCTCAAGGATCTCCGCCTGGACGACCTCCCGGAGGTCCTCAAGGAGACCAAGGACTCGATCCGGCAAGTCTGGGATTCCATCCTCAACGATAACCCCTTCATCAAGACGGGCGACATGGTGCCCTATCCGGTCATCCCGGAGGCCGAGAAGGCCGCCGCGCGCTCCCGCGCGAGCATGACGGCCATCCGCCAACCGCTCATCTCCAGCTCGGCCGATCCGCTGCGCCCCAACTACAACGAACCGATCAACCTGGTGGTGAAGGGCTCGAAGCAGCAAGTGACCCACGCCCTGAAAGAAGCGGGCTGGGTCAAGGCCCATGAACAGAGCTTCTGGAACAACCTCAAGGTGGGCATCTCCTCGGGAACGGGCCTGATGGACTACCCGGAGGGCCCGGTGAGCGACATGTTCCTGAACGGCCAGCGCCACATGGTGGCCTTCAACAAGAACGTCGACTCCAACAACACCCGCGATCACCTGCGCATCTGGCCGCTGGGTCCGAACGAGTGGGCGATCGCCGCCACCCGCGACACCGCGGCGATCGCCTGGATCGACGTGGAGATCTCCCTCAAGCGTGACGGCTGGAAGCCCGACCTCGACATCGACCCCAGCTTCCGCTCGAGCCACCTGATCGACCCCAAGCTCGACGGCGAGCGCGACCTCGTCCTCACCGACCTGCTCGCCACCGGCCGCGTGAAGCGCTGGGAGATGGTCCCCGGCAAGCGCACCTCCGTCGAGGAGGAGGCCATGAAGCACCGCGGCTTCGAGACCGACGGCCATGTCTACGTCGTGGATCTCACCGGCAAGCCCAAAAATACGAAGTAACTACGGAGCCCCTGCCGCCCGCGGCCCCTGGACACGGGGGGCTTCAGGCCGCAGAATGGCCTTATGATGACGCCAGAACACCTTCCCCAGCTATCAGCCGCCTTCGCGCAAGCCGGCTTCACCGATCTTTCCCCCTGGGGCCCCGCGGGCCTCGAAGCGCGAACCCCCACCCTGCGTTGCGTCGCGATCGCCGGAGATCACCTCTTCGCCTGCGTCTCGCTCGCCCCGGACGGCGCCCTGCTTTACGACTACCTTTGGCTCGCCGCCCATCCCTACGACAGCATCCCTTCCGCCCGTCCGGAAAAGGCGATCCGCCAGATCCCCGTGCTCACGCGCGATCAAGCGCCCGCTCCGGGCCTCTTCCGGATCACCGTGACGCCCTCCGGAGATCCCGCGGGCGTCTACCATCACGTCCGGGTCGCCACCTCAATCGCCGATCCCGCCGACCTTCCCGGCGTGCTCGCCACCCTGGGCCACCTCGGCCAGGGCTATAACGGCCCCTACGGCAAGAGCAAGCCGGAAGCCGCCCCCATGCCCACCTACTACCTGATGGAGCTCGCCATGGTCGCGACCTTCCGCGAGGTCGTCGGAGGCGAGGACCGCGGCTTCACCGCCTACGTCCCCACCCACGTCCAGCAGATCGACACCCAGAAGCGCGCCCGCATCATGCAGATCGACCTGGCGGGGCAAACCCACCGCTACGAAGTCGTGGCCGATGCGCGGGGCGTCTTCGTGGATCTTCCCACCACCGAGGGAGGCCGCCACCAGGACTGGATCTGGCAGTTCCCGATCGAAGAGCGGACCTGGACCGAAACGGATCCCGAGGCCGGCACCGTCACCTACCAGCTCAGCAAGATCGCCGAGCCGGTCACCGTGGAGGCGGGCGTCTTCGAGCACTGCATCCGGCTCAGCTCCAGCTCGGAGAAGGGCCAGGCCACCCATACCTACTCTCCCGTCGCGGGACTGATCAAGAGCCATTTCCTGCTCGACGGGCTCGACGGCAAGCGCGAGCTCTGGGACATCGAGAAGGACTACTCCTGGATCACAGGAGGCTGCCACGCCGCCACCGGCCAACCCGAACACGAGGCCAGCGGACAGGGCATCCCCCTCTCCCCCGCCATCCCGACCCCGAAGCGGGAACGCTAAGCGAGCCAAAACGCCGTCGCCCCGGATCGATCTCGATCCGGGGCGACGGCGTTTCGGTCCGCCGGCGATGCGCGGTCTCGCGCCCGCCGAAAAAGCTCAGTCGAGCTCCGCGAGGTAGCGCTGGTAGTCCTCGTAGAAGGCGCGTTCGGCCTCCCCCTTCTGGGGCGACATGTAATCGTTGAAGTCGAAGTTGATCAGCTTGGTAACGTACGGCCGGGTGGCCTCGATCTGGCGCTTTACCGTGTCCATGGAGGCCGGCCCCGCGGAAAAGCCCTCGTACCACTTGGTCGTGCGGTGGAAGGTCTCGAGGTTGGCCCAGAGCTCCACGCCGTGCTTCTCGGTGGCCTTGGCGATCGCCCCCAGGTCCCGCTCCACCCGATCGAGCTGCTTCGAGGTGCCTCCCACCCCGTCCTGCCAGGCGAGGATATCGATGCCTGCGCGGGAAAGGACCGTGTCCCACCACGCCGTCAGGGCCTCGGGGGAGCGGGAGGCCGCGAGCCCCGGGATCAGGTTGGTGTAAGGCGAGAGCATGACCGATAGGTCGGGCTTGGCTTCCTTGGCGGCCTTGGCGATCGCCCCGTAGAAGTCCCCGATCGCCTTGGCGCGGGCCGTCGCGTTCACCTCGTAGGGGATGTAGATCCCGCCCAGGGACGGGTGATGCTTCAGCTTCTCCACGAGCGCGCCGGTGTACGCGGCGACCTCCGAGGCGTCCTTCTTGAGCTGCCACGGCATGTACTGGCGCAGGTACCAGCTTCCCAGCGGGCCGTCGCCGTGCTCGTCGAGCATGGTGCCGACCATGACGGTCATGCCCAGCTGATCCGCGGCTTCGAGGATGTGCTCGGTGTTGGCCGAAAGGTCCTGATCGCCGTAACGCGAGAACTGAACGACCACCGTATCCATCCCGAGCGCCTTCATGTCGGCCAGGGTCTGCTGCCAGTAAGCAGCCGAGCTCTCCCCGAACGGCTGGATGAAGGATCCGGTGAGGCGATCAGGCCCCTGCGTCTTTCGATCGAGGGCCTGGGGGCTGAAAGCGGTGCGATCGAGCGCAGCACGTGACGCGACCTCGCCGGGAGCGGGGGCTCCGGCGGGAAGCGGGGAGCGTGAGACGCGGGGGGTCAGGCCTTGAATCTCCATCATGAGGGGTTATTCCCCGGAAGGCGGATCACCAAGCAGGCCTCCTCCGTGGCGAGCGGCTCGGTCAGACGCGCCCCCGCAGGCGGGCCCAGAAGCTCGGAGGCTCCGTGGTCGTGACCGGCTGGAAGAGCGCTCCCTTGGAATCCCGGCGAAAGACGCCCGTGTTGTGCGCATGGTGCTTCCGGCGCGCGCGGGCGTCCAGGCTGCTGAGCTGGGAAGCCTGCAAGCTATCGGCGATCACGTCGTAATCCAGCGCGTGCAGCATGCGCTCCGTGCCTTCCAAGCTCAAGAATGCCCCCAAGTCCCGCTGCAACCCCGCCCGCTGGGCTCGGATCGAGTAAGAGGCGTGAAAATAGTGGCCGTAGCCGCGGTAGCGGGGGTTGAAGCCCCCGAGGTCAGCCAGCATGCGCGGGCTGACCGTCATGAAAACCCCGCCGGACTTGGGGTAGCTGTTCACGATCGTGCCGCCGAGCTCATGCCGGGCAGGGTCGCCGTGGGCCTCCGTCAGGTAGGAGAAGTGGTGGATGCCCGTGGCCTGGTGCGCCTCCCAGAAGAAGTCCAGCCAGTCGTCGTGGCGCGGGCGGCAGTCGTCGTCGAGCAAGAGCAAGTAACGGCAGTCCCGGAGCTGTTGCAAGCAGGCATTCTTGCCGCGCGCGGGGCCCAGGCGGGACTCGGGGAAGACGGGAGTGTAGGCGTGGCAGGCTCCGCCGGGATGGTAGTCTCGCAGGAAGTCGTCGGTGCCGTCCGTGGAGCCGTCGCTGACCACCGCCAGGCGGTAAGGAAGCGTGGAATGCCGGGCGATCGCCTCCAGGGTCTCCTGGAGCACGGCCATCCGGTTATGGGTGGTGATGCCGATTCCAATCACGTCTACCGTCCCTCATGCGCCAAAGCGTCTTCCTACGCTATCATACAGCGTGGCATGTCCTCCTGGAGCGCGGCAGCGCCCGATCGAGGCCTTGACGAAAGGCCTGGACGGAGATATCTTGATATCGAGAGACTTTAGTTAGAGGTAATCATGCCCACCCAGCACTCCGGCACTCCCGAGGAACAGCGCGCCTTGAACGCCTACATCGCCTTGATGCGAGCGAGCGACTCCGTCTCCGCCCGGGTGCATCGCCACCTCGCGACCTCGAGCCTGAGCATCGGGCAGTTCGGCGTGCTGGAAATCCTTCACCACCTCGGGCCGCTCAGCCCGCGGGACCTCTGCTCCAAGCTCCTGCGCAGCTCCGGCAACGTCACGCTGATCCTGGACAACCTGGAAAAGCGCGCGCTGATCCGCCGGGAGCGCAGCCAGAGCGATCGCCGCATGATCACCATTCACCTCACCGACGCCGGCCATGCGCTCATCACCGAGGTCTTCCCCGCCCAAGTCGACGCCATCCGGGCCGACCTCTCCGTCCTCACCCCCGGCGAGCAAGACGAGCTCCGGCGCCTCTGCCGGAAGCTCGGCCTGCAGCAGGCCTAGTTTTTATTTCCCCGATTCTCTCTAGTTCGAGAGACTTTCCCGCGAAAGGACGCCCCTCATGACGGCTCAAACCCCCAAGGTCGAAGTTCTCTACTTCAGCGACCCCTTCTGCTCCTGGTGCTGGGCCATGGAGCCGGTGCTTTACCGCGCCAAGGAAGTCTACCGCGATCAGCTCCAGATCCGGCCCGTCATGGGAGGGCTGGTCGAGGACATGGCCAACTTCCTGGACCCGATGAACGGCATCTCGTCGACGGCCGACGTCGCTCCGCACTGGGAGGAAGTCGGACACCGCACGGGTCAGCCCATCGACGGCAGCTTCATGCGCGAGAACCAGGATCCCCACTGGAGCACCTGGCCGGCCTGCATCGCCGTCAAGGCGGCGACCTTGCAAAGCGACACCCTGGGAGAGGCTTACCTGCGGCGCTTGAGGAGGGCCGCCCAGGCGGAAGGGCGCAATGCGTCGGATCCGGGGGTTTACGAGGCGATCGCCGAGGCCACTCCGGGGCTGGATGTCGAGCAGTTCAAGCAGGCGATCGCCGATGGCCGCGCCGCCCGGGCCTTCCATGAAGATCGCCAGATCGGGGCTCAGGTGGGCGTCCGCTCCTTCCCGACCTTCCTGGTCATGAGCGGGGATCCTGAGAGCCAGGCCCGCCCCATCCTCATGGGAGGCGCCCGCGACTTCGCCACCTTCGAGCGGGTCCTCAAGCAGGTCGCCCCCGACCTCGTCGCCCATGCCCCCCGCAGCCTTCCGGAGCTCCTGGCCGCGCACGGCGCCATGACCCCCCGGGAGCTCTCCGAGACCCTCGGCAAGCCGGTATCCGAGCTTCAGGCCGAGCAGGACGCCGGGATCCGACGGGTGCCGCTCCGCACGGGCGAGATCTGGGAGCTGGGGGGCGCAAGCCTCGCCGGAAGCACCCTCTTCAATTCGATCGTCTCCTGGGAGGGCGAGGGATTGGACGGAGGCATGGCCTGCGACATGAAGACCGGCATCTGCGGCCCCGTCCCGCCGGCCGCGACCTCGAACTAGCGAGACAAGGGGGGGAGGCGTTCGCCTCCCCCCCTTGTCTCGGGCGCAGGGGCCGGCAGCACCGACGATTGATTTACCAGGGATCCGGTTCTAGGCATGACAATTTCGGCGGCTTGGCTTACAATACGTCAATTCTGCCGACTTGTTCGCCTCAGGAAGGACCGTCCATGCGCAAGAAGCCTCTTCTGGCGATAGCCGTGCTCACTGCAGCGCTCGCCGGATGCACCGCAGTCCCTCAGGTCCCCGCGACCGACCTTCACGCCTCCTCCACCCAGCACGTCGCCCTGCGCACCCAGGGCCTGCTCTCCGCCTCGCTCAGCTCCACCACGGTCGCGTTCAGCCAGGGATACGAGATCACCTCCCAGCGCCTCAACGAGCACCTGGGCCACCTCGTTTCCCTCGACACCCAGCCTCCTGCCGACGCCGTGGGGGTCACCCTCATCAAGCATGAAGCGGCGACCGCAGAGGAGGGCGAGCGCTGGATCCACGTGAGCTCCGAGAGTGAAGCCACCCATCGCTTCTACCGGTTCGCGAACCTGCGCGAGGCGGACTACGCCGACTTGACCTTCGAGCGGCTGAACACCGAGAGCCCAGCGATCGTGGTATCGCCTACCCGGGATGCATCCGGCCTCATCAGCATCCCCTTCCTCGAGTCGACCGACTACGCGGCGCGGATGCGCACGCGGGAGGAAGGCACGCTTCGCGCGTTCCGCTCGATCCCCGGCACGCCCGCCTCCTACGAGATCACGGCGAACGGGTACTTCATCCCCTGGTCGGCATTCCGGAAAGCCCGCCTCGCCACCGAGGTCACCCTCAAGGACGCCAAGGGCGATCCCCTCTTGGGCTTGAAGGCCGATAACTTCCTCGTCGACATCCTCGTCAAGGACGGCCAGGGCGAATACGCCGTTGCGCAAAACAAGCGGACGATCGTCGTGAAGGAGCTGCAGGCCGGGAAATACCAGCTCGACGTCATGCTCACCGAGTTGTACTTCACCCCCAGCGCCTACGTGCTCGATCTCACGATCCAGAACCAGCCGCTGATTCATGACGCGGAGTACTAGGCGATGATGAAAGGGATGTCTTCCGTGAAGCTTCGATTCTCACTCCTCGCCCTGGCGATCGCCTTGACCGGCTGCCCGAACCCTGGGCCGGGCACCAGCGCGGATCCCGATCCCAGTCCCTCGGCGAGCCAAAGCCCCGGAGGCGATCAGCCGGCCCTCGAGATCAATACGCTCGGCCTGATCAAGGCCGAGCTCCAGGCCTCCACCTTCACGCTCGGCAAGGCCCGGTTCGAGATCACCCTCAGCGATCTCGGCTTCCTGCTCGAGATGAGCGCGACGACCCCCACGGGCGGCGACAAGCTCGTCAAAGCGCTCGAGGGCGGAGAGCCCGGGCAGTACGTCGTCGACTACTGGACCAGCAGCACGCATCCGGAAGACTACACCCATGTCTTCCGCAGGGCGGATCCGGCGGATCACTGGCAGGAGCTCGGAGTCACGTTGGGCGGGAAGGCGGATGTGACCCGAAGCCTCGAGGCCAATCTCATGACGGTCAGCTTCCCGGAGGACGCCAAGGGCGATCTCGTGGTGGCGCGTGCCGCCGCAAGTCCGCTCCGCGCGTTGGTGCCCCACCGGAACGCCGACACTCCCCCGGGTCCGCCCGCTTACTGGACGTTCGACGAGAGCGTGACCATTCCGGAGTCGCAACATAACTGGATAGCCTTTCATGACGCGACGGCCTCGCTGACCGTGGCCGTCAACGAGCTGGACGGCAAGCCCAGCACGGGCCTCACGGCGGCGAACTTCACGATCTCGACCCCCCTCGACGAGTTCAACAACCAGTCGCTCAAGGGGAAGGTCCGATCGGTCGCGGAGACCTCGCCGGGCAAGTACCAGGTCGTCTCCACCTTCGAACGCTTGAGCGGGAAGGGAGCCATGACCCGGACGCTGATCCTCCAGGTGGGGAATCCGAGGGTCCAGCAGGAGGTGACGCCTTGAGACTCGAAGAAAGGAAACCGCTCCCCATGCAGCTCAAGCTCATCGCCACGCTCTCGCTCGCGGCCCTTCTCGGCTGCAGCAGCGTTCCGCCCCTTTCGACCCCCGGCACTCCCGACGCCGGCCCCCGCGGCCAGAAGGTCCAGGGAATCCTCTCGGCCCAGATCGAGGACGCCACCATCGTCTCGAGCACCTCGCAGCTCCTGCAGGCAGGTCTGACTATCGCCCGCCTGCTCCCCATCGCCGAGATGGGCTCGCTCCCCGTCGGGAGCACGATGGTCTGGCTCAAGCGCTACGACGAGGATGAGAGCCATTACGAGCTGGCCGCTTCCGCGGACGAGGCGACGATGATCGCCGTCCTCGCCCAAACCCACGGGCAGCCCCATCCGCAGCTGAGCGTCACGCGGGGCACGACCCCCGCCCGGTCGATCTCCCTCTTCGACCGCGCGTACCAGTTCGCCTTCCCCAAGGAGACCACCGGGGCGCTCACGCTCAGCGTCCCGAGCGGGGGCTCCCTCTACCTTGCCGTTCCGATCTCGATGACCCAGGTGGCGTTCACCACGTCTTACACCGTCCCCGAAGAGGAGCTCAAACTCACCCCGAACCTGAAGGACGCGACGATCACGTTCAAGGTCACGGATGCACAGGGCAAGGCCGTCCCGGGGATCTCGAAGGAGTTCTTCATCCTCCACCTCTACACCCCCCCGACGGCACAGGAGGAGGAGGACCCCGGAGCGCCCATGCCCATCGACACCTTCGCGGACCTCGGAGACGGCCAGTACCGGATCACCAGCCTGGTGGCGCCCGAGACGGCGACCGGCTCGCTGCGGTTCCGGATCGACGTGGCCAATCCGCCGATCACCACCGAAGCCAGCTTCTACCGCCACTGATCCGGCGCGCGAACGCCCCGGGCCCCGCCAGGAGTACTCCTGGCGGGGCCCGGTTTTCTCCGGCGGACCGGATCACGCACTCTTTCCCCATGCTTCACCCAAGCTTAAATCCCATGGCGTCAGGGGAGCGCTTCCGGAGGCGATAAGGCTCTAAGTTCTGTTAAGCAGCCGTTCGCTGAAGGAGGGGAATCCATGGCCGGAGTCGCAGAGAACCGTTCCAACGTCACCTGGGGCTCGAGCGGCCGCGCCCAGAACGTCGCGGTGCGGCGCCTCGCGGACACTCCCGCCAACCGCGAGCAGCTGGCTGCCGAAGCCAAGAAGGATCGGAAGCCCTCCGCCCTCGTCGACCTCGGATCCGATGTGGTCTTGCTCTCCAGCGCCTACCTGGCGACCGAGTCCCGGATCGCCAAGCCTGGCGGTCCCTTGCTCAAGCCGGGCCGCGAGGCCAGCGTGGACGGCATCGCCGGCAAGGTTCTCTCCACGGATGACGGCTTCGCCGAGATCGATGCCTCCAAGGTCGTGGTGGCGGTGCTGGACACCGGCCTCGACATGGATCACCCCGCCTTCGAGGGGAGGATCGTCAAGCCTTACAACGCCGTCGACGGCGGCACGGACGTCACCGATACCCAGGGGCACGGCACCCATGTGGCCGGCATCGTCGCCGGGGGCTGGGGCCTCAAGGACGGAGCGGGCGGCGTGGCGCGCGACGCCCAGATCATGCCCGTCAAAGTCTTCAGGAAGGACGGCAAGGCCGAGCCTGCCACGATCGCCAAGGGCATCCGCTATGCCGCAGACAACGGCGCGAAGGTCATCAACATGAGCCTGGGCGGCACCGAGGCCGCGATGAAGAAGGCCGGCCTCTGGGAGCAGATGCCCGAGCTGAAGGCCGCCATCGCGTACGCGCAGGCCAAGGGAGTGGTCGTCGTGGCGGCCTCCGGCAACGACGGCAAGGACGACATCTCCACCTACCATCCCGCGAGCCTCCCCGACGTGCTCACGGTCGGCGCCGTGACCCACGCTCACAAGCGCGCCAGCTTCTCCAACGGAGGCGCCGAGCTCGAAATCGCAGCCCCCGGCGTCGACATCCTCTCGGCCATTCCGGGCGAGGGCGCCACGTACAAGAAGCTTCAGGGCACGAGCATGGCGGCTCCCTACGTGGCCGGCGCCGCCGCGCTCGTGATCGCCCAGCACCCCGACTGGACCGCCAAGCAGGTCATGGAGCACCTGACGCGGGCCGTCGACGACCGCGGCACGCCCGGCAAGGACATCGGCTACGGCTACGGCGAGATCAACCTCTTCAAGGCGGCCTTCGGCGAGAACCTCCCCGAGGTGACGGCCGAGACCCCGCGCCCCAAGCGCAGCTTCGGCGAGAAGGTCGCGGAGTTCTTCGGCGCAAACTAGCGGGCGGCATTAGCGCCCGCGGCTGTTTCGAAAGGCAGCGTAGCTGACCTGTAGAAACGACAGGCTTAGAATCGCGGCTGTTTCGAAAGGCAGCGTAGCTGACCTGTAGAAACGACGTTCGCTCTAGAAAGTGAGCTGGTAGCCCAGGTACGGGATGACCGGCAGGCCGTAGTTGTAGATCGGATCGGCGATCCGCTCGTAATTCTCCCCGTAATCCACTCCGAAGACCTCGCGCTGCTGGGTGACCTCGACGTAGAAGCTTCCGGTCGCCCCCATGATGCCGGCGGGATGCTCCGCCCGGAAGGACCAGGTGATCCCGTCCGGGTAGCGGGCCGAGTTGGGGCTCCCGTTGACCGGCTCGAAGGTCCCGTCGGGCAATTGGCGGCGATCGACCACCGGAGTGTAAGGCCGTCCGGTGGAATAACGCAGGCGCAGGGACGGGGACCAATCCGCCCATGCGGGGCCGATCACCGAGAGGTTCCCGATGAAGGGCTGATCGTAGTCGTAAGGGATCTCCCCGTTCTGCGGCGTCGTCCGGAAGGCCCGAGCCGCGGTCAAGGCCAGGGAGCCGCTCCAGCCGTTCCAGCGCGCCAGCTCCAGGGTGGCCTCGGCGCCGAAGGCCCGTCCCGAGCCGAGGTTGGTGTAGCGCTGCTCGGGATCCGAGATCGTCAGGCCCACGAGGTCCCGGTGGTAGATCTCGAACTTGCCGAGAAGCCACTCGGAGATCTGCCGGTCGATCCCGGCCACGGCATCTCGGGAATAGGCGGCGCGCAGGCCGGGATTGCCGATGCCGGGCAGTATCCGAGACGGCTCGGGGAACTGATATTGCTGCCCGTAGCCGAGCCGCCAGGTGGTATCGGAGTCCATGCGCCATGATAGGCCCAGCCGCGGGGCCAGATGATCCTCCGCCGTGCTCTGGAGGCGGTCGTAGCGGGCTCCTAGCGAGACCGATAGGCCCTCAGTGAGTTTCCATGCGTCTTCCAGGTAGAGCCCCAGGATCTTCTCGTTGCCGGAGGTGTCGGTGGAGAGCTTGGGGAGCGCCTCGATCTCCTCGGGAGTCGGGGGGCCCGAGCGCGGCCGGGAGCGCAGGCTGGTGGTATCCGGCTGGATCCGGCGGGTGACGAAGTTGATGGTGTCGTAGCGCAGGCCCATGCGCAGCTGGTGGCGGTCATGGACCTGCCATGCCAGATCGTCGGCGAGGGTCCACTGGTAGCGGAAGTCCTGGATGGTCAGGAATCGTCCGATGGCGAGATCGGTGTAGGGTTCCTGGTAGTTGAGGGTGAGGCGCTGGGAGAGGGTGTCACCCAGGGGCTGGCTCCAGACGGCTCCCGAGCTGCGGTAGCCGGAGTCCATGGAGATGGAGCCGAAGCCGCGGCCGGTCGCTCCGCCTTCGAGCGTCATGCCCAGGGCGTCCTGGGAGCCGATCGCCGAGAGATCGAGCCGCCCTCCGGAGGGCAGGGTGCTGCTGAGCTTGCCCTGGTAGTCCGAGAAGCGCGGGAAGACGGTGAAGGCGGGGAAGAGGCGGCCCGCGATCAGGTCGATGTAGCTGCGCCGGCCGGAGAGGGAGAGGGCGGCGAACGGAGTGAGGGGGCCTTCGAGCAGCCCCTCGGAGTAGAGCAAGTTCGCGTCGAGAACGCCGTGCAGGCCGTCCGACTTGGGTGGGCGGGTCTCGACGTCGATGACCGCCGACATGACGTTGCCGAAGCGCGCGGGCAGGGCGCCGGTGTAGAGGTCGACCCGCGAGATGGTGTTGGCGTTGAAGACGCTGACCAGGCCGCCGAAGTGAAAGGGGTTGCCGATCTGGACGCCGTCCATGTAATAGAGGTTGTCGTTGGGGCCCCCGCCGCGCACCACGGGCGCTCCCGAGAAGCCTCCCGTGGCCACCCCGGCGGTGTTGGTGACGGCCAGGATGGGGTCGTTTCGGGCTCCGGCGGTCTTCTTCACCTCCTCGGCGGTGAACGAGCGTTTGCTGGTTTCGGCCTGCGCCAGGCGGGAGGGGCGCGCCCCCGAGACCACCTGGGGGGCGAGCTTGACCGCGCCGGGCCTCAGGGCGACGGAGAGCTGGGTCGGGCGCGCGTCCGAGGCGGGAACGGCGGGAGTCAGGTAGGGCAGGAAGCCGGGAGCCTCGACCTTGAGGCGGTAAGCGCCTTCCGGGATGCCCTCCAGGGTGAAGCGTCCCTCCCGGTCGGTCCTGGCCTTTCCTAGGCCAGTCCCCCCCTTGGCGTCGAGCACGGAGACGGACGCTCCGGCGATCGCCCTCTTGGACTCCCGATCCTGGACCTGCCCCGTGAGCATCGCCGCCTGGGCCGGGGCCATCGCGAAGACGGTCGCCGCCAGCGCGGCTGCGAGCAAGCGGCTACTCCCGCGCATCGGACACCTCGCTCAACGTGAACGTCACGGGCAGGACGACGCTGCATGCCACGGGAACTCCTCCCCGCAGGCCCGGCCGGAAGCGCGTCAGGCGCACGGCATCCCTGGCCGCCTGAACGAAAGCCGCTCCTCCCCGGGATTCCAGGACCTCCACGCGTGAGACCACGCCGTCGGCGCCCACCCAGGCCTCCACCAGGGCCGAACCCGTCGCTCCGGCGAGCCGCGCCACCTCGGGGTAGCTCACGCGCAGGCGCCCGATAGGCTCGGGCTCCCGCTCCAGGGCCTGGGACGCGTCGTCCTCGAAGCTCAGGCGCAAGGGAGCCGAAGCGGTGGCTTCGGCCTCGAGCGTTTCTCCCATGGGGACCTCCATGGTCCCGCCGGGCCCGTCCGCCACGCCGAAGCTGCGGGCGGCGTCGTTGACCGGCTGGGAGGGAGGGTTCGGCTGCGGGCGGGGCGGGGTCTGGGGAGTCATGGCCTTCTGCTTGGCGGGGGCCGCCTTGGATTTCGGGGGCGCGGGCTTCGGTTTGGGCGGGGCGGGAGGCTTGGGCTTCTCGCGCGCGACGATCGTCACGGGGACGATCTTCTTGAGGATCTCCCGGGACTGGGGGATCTGCATGAGGGCGACGGCCAGCAAGAGATGGAGCCCGACCGAGAGCGCCATGACGAGCGGCAAGCGGCCGCGATCCCTCCGTGCCATGATACGGCTCATCTAGGGGCGATCGACTGCGAAGGCCAGCTTCGAGACGCCGGCCCGGCGCGCGACGTCCATGACCGTGACCACGCGGCCGTGGGCCACCCGCTCGTCGGCTCCGACGACCACTTGCAGCTCGGCATTGGCCGCGACCCGAGTCGAGAGCTCGGCTTCCAGGGCCTCCGGGCTGACGGGCTGGCCGTCGAGCACGATCGTGCCGTCCTCCTTGACCATGACGGCGATGGTACGGGCCTCGGTGGCGACGGTCTGGGAAGCCTTCGGCAGCTCCACCTTGAAGCTCTGCTGGGCGATCATGTAGCTGGTGGCCAGGAAGATGATGAGCAGCACCAGGACGACGTCGACCAGAGGGGTGACGTTGATGTCGATGATCGGATCGTCGTCGCGGTAGCTAGACCCGGCCACTGAGGGACTCCTGGGCTCCGGGGAGGGCGGTCGTCTCGGACGCGATGGCCAGGATGGCTTCGGAGGCTTCGTCGAGGCGGTAATCCATGACCCGGATGCTTCGCTGGCAGAGGTTGTAAGCGACGACCGCGGGGATGGCGACGAGGATGCCGACGGCGGTGGCGACCAGGGCTTCGGAGATGCCGGTCATGACGACGGAGGGTCCGACGGAGTTGGCGGCGCCCAGGTCCCGGAAGGCCCGGATGATGCCCAGGACCGTGCCGAAGAGGCCAATAAACGGCGCGTTGTTGCCCAGGGTGCCGAGGAGGACGAGGCCGCGTTCGGCGGAAGCGCGCTCTCGGAGGCGGTGCGCCATGAGGGTGGCCTGCAAGCGGGGGTGGCTCTGGTTCCAGTTCTCGGCGGCCACGGCGAAGAGGCGTCCGACGGGGCCCTTGTCGCTGGCGGAGGCTTTCGCGAGGTCCTGGCGGGCGATCGCCTGGATCCCCTCGCTCATGAGCGTGCCGAAGGGCTCGCGGTTGAGCCAGAAGTAGGCGGCGCGTTCGAGGATGAGGGTCACGGAGAGCATGGAGAGGATCAGGAGCAGGTACAGGACCCAGTCGCCGCCAGCCATGCCCAGGGCCAGGATGAGTTCCGCCGGGTTCACGTTGCCTCCTTCGCGCGCATTTCCGTTACCTTGTGGGGACCAGTCTAGGTTCCCATCGTTTCATCGGTATTTCAAGCGCAAGGAGAGCGATCACCCCGGCGGGCGAGGCCGCCGCTCCGGAGGCTTCTCACCCTGGTCCCCGGATCCCCGCACGCGTTCCCGCATCGCAGGCGAAAAAGGCCCGGGATCCTGCTAGAATGGCTCGAGGAGGACTTCCATGCTGCAACCCGGCTCGCCCATGCCCCCATTGACCGCCCTCGACGCCCATGGCGCTCCGTTTTCGCTTGCGGCCGGCAAACGCCGGGTGCTCTACTTCTTCCCGAAGAGCGACACGCCCGCGTGCACCATGGAGGCCTGCTCCTTCCGGGACAACCTGGCCCTCCTCGGCGAGCGCGGGGCCGAGGTCGTGGGGGTGAGCCCCGACCCGGGCGCCGTCCAGTCGGCCTTCGCCCGCAAGTACGGTTTGCCGTTCACCCTGCTTCCCGATACGGACGGGGCGATCGCCCAGGCCTTCGGAACGGCCATCGAGCAGCAATGGGCGGGCAAGACCTTCGCAAGCGTCGCGCGCGCGACCTTCCTGATCGACGCGGACGGGATCATCCGGGCCGTCTGGGAGAACGTGGACCCGCGCGTGCATGTCCAGGAAGTCGTGGCAGCCCTCTCGGCCCTGGACTCCGAGGCCTCGAACCAGGATCTCCAGGAGCGCCTCCAGGAAGCGCGCCGGATCGCCGGCTCGGCGATGGTCTCGCCCTTCGCGACCGCCTCCGTGGGAAAACAGGCCGAAGCCCGCCTCGAAGCCCTCCGCCGCGCCGAAGGCCATGCGGACGAGACGCACGGCGCCGTGACGCACGGAGCCGAAGCTCACGGAGCCGGGGCCCACGACGCCGCGCCCGCAGGCCCCGTGGATGCGGGGCAGGTCCAGGGCGTGCTCGATATGCTGCGCCCCTACATGCAGGCCGATGGCGGAGACGTCGAGCTGGTCGGGATCGACGCCGGCATCGTCAAAGTTCGGCTGCAAGGCGCCTGCGGCACCTGCCCCAGCTCTACCGTCACCCTCAAACTGGGCCTCGAAGCCCAGCTCAAGCAGCGCGTCCCGGGAGTCCGGGGCGTCGAGGCGGTCTTCTAGAAACCCGGTAATCGATCAATGGAATGGGACTGGCTCAACGTCATCGGGGTGCTCGCCTTCGCGTCCTCCGGCGCCCTCGTCGCCATGGAGGAAGGCTACGATCTCCTGGGCGTGCTCTTCCTCGGCTTCGCGACCTCGTTCGGAGGCGGCGTGCTCCGCAACATCCTCCTGGGACAACCCGCCTCGCACGTCTGGGCCGAGCCCCACTTGCTCACGACCGCGCTCGTGGGGATCCTGATCGTCTTCTGCCTACCGCGAAGGGCGATCGCCCGCTGGCAGCGTCCCGCCGTCCTCTTGGACGCCATCGGCCTCGGCGCCTTCGCGATCCAGGCCGCGATCATGGCCAAGGAGCTCGGCTTCTCCCTGCCGGCCGTGGTGGTTTCCGCCCTCCTGACCGGCGCGGGCGGCGGCATCATCCGCGATCTCTTGGCCCACCGCAAGCCCATGGTCTTCCAGCACCAGCACCCGCTTTACGGGATCTGGGCCATGGCCGCCGCCCTGGCCATCGGGCTCGGCTGGCCCCAGGATTCCTTCTCGCTCCTGGGCCTGCTCGTCGCGATCGTGATCCTGCGCATGGCCTCCGTCGCCTGGGACTGGAAGCTGCCCAAGCGCTCGATCTGAGCGTTCGCATGCCGCTAGACCCATTCGCCGGCGGCTTGTAACCCCCCTCCTATCTAGGAGGCCTCGAGCTGGCGGTAGATGTACGTGGACGCGTTGAGGAAGATCGGCAGCAAAGCGGCTTCGAGCAAGAGCGCCGCGCTCAGCCCCGCAAGCCCCATGTCGTGAAGGAAGCCCGCAAGCGCGCTGGGCGCCAGCATCACCACCGTGAAAACCAGGATCGTGCCACGGTTGCCCCGGGTCATGGCCCAGCTCTTCCGAAACGCGGAGACCGGCCCCAGTCCCTGATCCGCGACGAACCAGAGAGCGAAGCCCGCGAAAGCCAGGACGAAGAGCGCGGGAACCAGCAACGAGACGATCCCGAGCGTCGTTGCCAGTGCCAGCAGCAGGGAGACCCCGAGGAAACGGCCCGGATGCCGGGAGAAGTCGAAGAAGGCTCCCGCATGGAGGTCGGCCCGGTCGTAGGCGGCCAGCGCTCCGCGGGTCATGCCCAGCGAGAAGAAGAAGGACGCTGCGAGCACTCCGAAGAGGCCGAGCAATAGGCGGAGAAGGTTCTCCTCGGGCACCCCGTCCATCCACCTCCCAAGCCCCTCTCCCGCGAGCGTGAAGAGCAAGGCGGGCAAAAGCCAGTAGGCCGCGTGCCGCTGCGTGGCCTCAATCCCGTAACGGAGCACCTCGTATAGACGAATCTTTTTCATGTGCCAAGCGTTCCTTATCAAACTCGCGTCTCGCGTCATGCCGGGCCAAAGACCGCCCTGACGAGGGTGAAGGCTGGCGGGACCCGCGGCGACTCCCCCTCGAAGCGCCCCAAAATCATGACGATCCGCCATCAGCCTGTCAAGAAAGCCTTGGCATCCCCTCGATGCCTGCGAGCCGCTTGGCGACGACGTTCCTCGGCCCCTCATCCATGCTTTTGAGCGGGAAACATGAGACGAGCCCGCGACAGATTCGGCGGTTTCTACGGTAGCCCCCGGACCGGCCATGCGCTACACCAAGATCAGCATCGTCTCTCCAGCCTGTCCGAGAAAGGAATCACCCATGTCGCTGATCAACGTCGGCACCCTCGACCGGATCACCCGCCTCACCTTCGGGCTCACGCTCTTCCTCGCCGCGTTCCCCGTCAACACCTTCCTGGGCGGCACGGCCGCCCTCGCCTGCGGCGTCCTCGGCGGGATCTTGCTGTTCACCGGAGTCGTCGGCGTCTGCCCCCTCTACATGCCCTTCGGCATCCGGACCACCAACGACGAGGCCTAACCCTCTCCAAACCCGAGCCGCCCCCTCCGGAAGGTGATCGCCTTCCGGAGGGGGCGGCTCCATGCTCCGAACCTGAAGACGCTCATCCCTCCGGCTCGGATCCGGCGCGCGGAAGGGGCGCATAGCCGCTGTCCGCCTGCCGCGTGCTAGAATCATGGTTTCAGAGCCCCGCGGCCCGCACGACGATCGGAGAGAATGACCCATGCTGCAGGTGACGAACGACCGGACCCACCGCCTGGAGGCCTTCGAGCCCCAGAACGCCCCGCGCGTGACCATGTACGTCTGCGGTCCCACCGTCTACGACTACTCCCACCTGGGCCATGCCAAGTGCTACGTCTCCTGGGACGTCGTCCGGCGTCACCTCAAGTACAAGGGCTACGACCTCGTCGAGGCCATGAACTTCACCGACATCGACGACAAGATCATCAACCGGGCCCGCGAATCCGGCGAGGACTGGCAAGCCGTCGCCGAACGCTTCATCCACGAGTTCTGGATCGACATGGACGCCCTCGGCAACGAACGCGTCGAGCTTTACCCCCGCGCCACCGAGCACATCCCCGAGATGATCGCCCATATCGAGGGCCTGATCGCCAAGGGCTTCGCCTACGCCGCGGACGGGGACGTCTACTACGCCGTCTCGCGCTTCGACACCTATGGGCAGCTCTCGGGCCGCAGCCTCGATCAGATGCAAGCCGGAGCCCGGGTCGAGATCGATGAGCGGAAGCGCCATCCCATGGACTTCGCCCTCTGGAAGGCCTCCAAGCCCGGCGAGCCGTCCTGGGACTCCCCCTGGGGTCCCGGCCGTCCCGGCTGGCACATCGAATGCTCCGCCATGGTCCGCAAGCACCTGGGCGACACCATCGACATCCACACCGGCGGCACGGATCTGCTTTTCCCGCACCACGAGAACGAGATCGCGCAGTCCGAGGCCCTCACCGAGCAGACCTTCGCCCGCTTCTGGCTGCACAACGGCTTCGTGGCCGTCGGCGGCGAGAAGATGAGCAAGTCGCTGGGCAACTTCACCACCATCCGGGAGCTCTTGAAGCGCTACGATCCCCAGACCATCCGCTACTTCCTGCTCTCGATGCACTACCGCCAGGAGACGGACTTCGCCGACGACTCCATCCAGGGAGCCGGCACCGGTCTCAATCGCCTGCGCAAGGGCCTCGCCCGCCATGCCGATTCGCTCGCCGAGCCGGGAGCGGCTATCCGGGAGCTTGCCGCCAAGGCTGAGGAGCGTTTCGTCGCGGCGATGGACGACGACTTCAACACCCCTCGGGCGATCGCCACCTTCTTCGAGACCCAAAAAGCCCTCGGCGACCTGATCGAAGCCCAGCCCGAGACCGAAGCCCAGGCCGGCCATGTCGTTTCCAAGCTCTTTGCGCTGGCGCAAGTGCTCGGCCTGGACCTCGCTCACCACCCCGAGGCCAAGCGGGACCTGTCGGACGCGGCCATGGAGCTGACCGCCCTCCACGCCGAGCTCGCGCCGGGCGAAGCCGCGCCGGAGGATCCCGAGGAGCTCTTGAACCGCCTGATCGCCATGCGCCAGGAGGCCAAGAAAGCCAAGGACTTCGGCCGCTCGGACCGGATCCGCGACCGGCTGAAGGAAGCGGGCATCCAGCTCATGGACAAGCCCGGCGGCGCGACCGAGTGGGAGCTCCTTGAGGCGGGCATGCGCCCCGCAGCGAGGGCCTGACCCTGCTTTCCCCACGCCACCTCGCCTACCTGGGCGACGCCGTCTACGAGCTGCATGTCCGCAAGCGGCTCTTGACCGAAGCCATCCCCGTCGAGCAGCTGCACCGCGCGAAGGTCTCCAAGGTGAAGGCCTCCGCGCAGGCCGCCGCGCTCCGGGACCTCATGCCGACCCTCACCGAGGCCGAGGCCGATGTGGTCCGGCGGGCGCGGAACCTCAAGACGGCCGTGCCCCGGAGCGCCTCGGTCGCGGAGTACCGCTACTCGACGGCCTTCGAGGCCCTGATCGGTCATCTCTACCTCAAACAGGACAACGCACGGCTAGAGGCCATCCTGGAAGCGGTCGACGCCTTCATGGATCGCAGCGCCGGCGACTCAGACGCCTCTACGGCTCAAAACGACACGAAGGAGGAAGCCCCCCATGGCGGATCGTCCCACTAACCGGCCGAAGGGCCCTTCGAATGGGAATCGCGGCCCCCGGGGCTCCAAGCCCTCCCAGGACGCGGGTTCGAACCGCGGCCCGCGGCCCGAGCGTCATGGCCCGCAGGCGCGGCCTCCGCGCAAGGAGCGCGTCGAGGCGGCTGCCTCCGAAGAAGGCGGCTCGGAAAATAGCGCCGGCGGCTCGGAAAACCGGGATCTGATCTGGGGGCGGCATGCGGTCTTGGCCGTGCTGGAGGGCGATCGCCCCGTCAACAAGGTCTGGCTCTTGCGCTCCCTCGAGCGCGACAGCCTCTTCGCCCAGGTCCGCAAGCTCGCCAAGCCCAAGGGCGCCATCGTGCAGCTGGTGGATCGCGGCAAGCTCGATCAGCTCGCCAACGGAGAGGCCCATCAAGGTCTGATCGCCTCGGTTGCCGCCACCTCCTACACCGACTTCGACGAGCTGGTGGCCCAGGCCATGGCCCAGCCGCGGCCCCTGGTGGTGGTGCTCGACGGGATCGAGGATCCCCATAACCTGGGAGCGCTGATCCGCACGGCCAACGGAGCGGGCGCGCACGGGGTGATCATCCCCCAGCGCCGGGCGGTGGGCCTCACGGGCACGGTCGAAAAGAGCTCGGCGGGAGCCGTGGCCTACACTCCGGTAGCTCGGGTGACCAACCTGGTCCGCGCCATCGAGGACCTCAAGGAGGCCGGCTTCTGGGTGGTCGGCGCGGAGGCCGAAGGGCCCCACCTGCCTTACGAGGTCGACATGACCGGTCCCATCGCCCTGGTGGTGGGAAGCGAAGGCGCGGGCATGGGGCGGTTGGTCTCCGAGAAATGCGACTTCATCGTGCGCCTGCCCCTCCTGGGACAGGTGCCGTCTCTCAACGCCTCGGTAGCCGGTGGCGTGCTCATGTACGAAATCGTGCGCCAGCGGGTCACCCGGGACCCGAGCCTGGTTCCTCCTCCGGTGCCGAAACAGGACTGATCGCCCCTCCAAGCCGAGGCGCCTCGGCACCAGCCGCAGGCGCTCTCCGGTGCCGAAACAGGACTGATCGCGCTTCTCGGATCCGAAACGCCCATGCGTTCGCTCACAGCCGCATCCCGTCATGAGATACTGGGGCGGTGAACCCGAACCGGAAAGGCGGGATCTGTGAGGATGGTTGCCGAGTTTGACCGAGCCGTCTGGCTGCACGGGACGCGCTCCGTGCCGGTCGCACTGTTCCACGCGGACGCCCGCGGCGAGATTCAGGCCGTCAACCCGGCATGGATCTCCCTGACGGGCTTGAGCGCGCAGCAAGCTTCAGGCGAAGCCTGGCTGGACGTCATTCACCCCGAGGATCGCGAGGCCCTCCGCGACGCCTGGCGCCATGCGGTGGCGAAAATCGAGCCCTTCACGGCGGAATGCCGGCTGCGCACCCCCGCCGGCGCCCTGCGCTGGGTGCGGATCGTCGCCCAGCCTGACCACGACCCGGACGCAGGCCTGCTCGGCTACGGAGGGAGCCTGCTCGATCAGACGGAGGCGAAGCAACGCGAGAACAGCCTCCGCGATCACCAGGACATGCTCGAAGCCCTGATCGCCAACAGCACCGACGCGATCTTCGTCAAAGACCGACAAGGGCGCTACCTGCTGGCCAACCCCAAAAGCGCGGAGTTCCAGGATCCCGACCTCGACTCGGTGGTGGGCAAGCGCGACACCGACCGCTTCAGCGCCGAGACCGCCCGACAGCTTCGCGAAGTCGACATGGAGGTCATGCGGACCGGAGCCCCCGTCATCGTCGAGGAGGTGCTCACGCGCCGGGACGGAGCCACGCGCATCCACGCGGTGGGGAAGTTCCCGTACCTCGGGAAGGACGGCACCATCCTGGGGGTCATGGGGATCAGCCGGGACATCACCGGGCTCAAAGCCGTCGAAGCGCGCCTGCGACAGCAGGAGGCCCGGCTCGAGGAAGCCCAGCGGCTCGCGCACCTGGGGAGCTGGGAATGGGATATCGCGGCCAACCGCGTCACCTGGTCGAACGAACTCTACGCGATCTTCGGACTCGCCCCCCAGGCGTGCGAACTCACCTATGAGAGCTTCATCGCCCGGGTGCACCCCGAGGATCGCGCGCGGATCCGGGCCATCTGGCGTCAAGCCCGCCAGGATGGCGGGCCCGTCGCCTACCAGTACCGGATCCTCCGCCCGGATGGCTCGACGCGCTACCTGAGCAGCAAGGGCCATGTGGAGCGGGACGCCTCGGGACAGCCCATCCGGGCTTTCGGCGTCGCCCTGGACATCACCGAGCTGCACGAGGCCGAGCGCGCGCTGAGGCGCAGCCATGCCGTCCTGCAGGCGGAGCAGGAAGCGGATCTCGACGGCATCCTGGTCGTGGACGAGAACGGCCGGGTGCTCGCCTACAACCGCCGCTACCAGGAGCTCTGGGGCATCCCGGACGCGGTGATGGCGACCCGCAGCGCCGACGCGATGCTGGATTTCGTCTGTACGCTCGTCATGGATCCCGCCCGGGACATGATTCCCCAGGAGATCCTCCGGCTCGACCGCGTCACCCGGCTCCGGAGCGAGATCGCCTTGAAGGATGGCCGGACCTTCGAGCGCTACACCGCGCCGGTCGTCTCCAGCCAGGACGAGTACTTCGGCCGGGTCTGGTTCATCCGGGACATCACCGAGCGCAAGCGGCAAGAGGAGGGTCTCCGGGAGCAGAACCGCAAGCTCCAGGAATTGGACGCCCTCAAGAGCAACTTCGTCAACGCGATCTCCCATGACCTGCGCACTCCCCTGACCTCGATCGTGGGGTACGCCGAGTTCCTGGAGGATGCGGTCGGAGGAGCACTGACCGCGACGCAGCATGAGTTCGTGCAGCAAATCCAGCGCAACGCGTCGCGCTTGGAGCGGCTCGTGGACGACCTCTTGGACTTCGCCCGCATGGACGCCGGGACCTTCAAGCTCACCCCCAAGGAAGCGGATCTCGGCGCGCTGGCCCGCGAGGTCCTCGACAGCCTCCGCCCGATTGCCGACGAAGCCCACGTCGCGCTCGAGGACCGGCTTCCCGAACAGCCCCTCGTCGCATGGATGGATCCCTCCCGGATCGAGCGCATCCTGATGAACCTGATTGGCAATGCCATCAAGTTCACGGCGGCCGGAGGCCGCGTCGAGGTCAGCGCGGAGGTCCAGGGGGAGCGGCTCCGCTGCGCGATCCGGGACACGGGGATCGGGATCCCTCCCCAGGACCTCATGAAGCTCTTCCAGCGCTTCAGCCAGCTGGCGCCCGGCATGCGCCAGACGAGCGGCACCGGGCTGGGCCTGAGCATCTCCAAGGCCCTGGTGGAAGCGCATGGCGGGGAGATCGGGGTCTCCAGCGAACAAGGCAAGGGAAGCACCTTCTGGTTCACCTTGCCGCGAACCCCGCCCCGGAGGGCGCTCACGCACGGCTGAGCGTTGCTGCGCACGCCCCGCTTGCGTATGATCCCAGCAGCAGACCCCGGGGGAGGCACGGCCCATGCCACGCGATTGCTCTCAGTTGCTCCGGGAGGAGTCCCGCCGCCGCCATCGTCTCGAGCAGGCCTTGAGAGCCAAGGACCAGGTCGAGGCCGACGAGGCCGCTCGGATCGGCGCGCTCACCGAGGAGCGCGACCAGCTCGACCGGCTCCTCGAGCAGCTCATCGCGATCTTCCCGGGCGCCTTCTGCTACCTGGACCGGAACCTGGTCTACCGGCGGGTCAACGCGAACTACGCCCAGCTCTTCCGGAGATCCGTCGCGGACTTTCTCGGCAAGCCGCTCTTCGAGGTCTTCCACGGCACGGAGGATCAGATCGAGGGCCCGCTCCACCAGGTCCTCACGACGGGCCTGCCCTTCCAAGCCCGCCGCTTCCCGTTCACCTACTCGGATGCGGAGGGCCCTCACGCCAGCTTCTGGGACCTCGACATCCAGGCCCTGAAGGCCAAGAACGGCACCATCCTGGGGATCCTCGTCCTGGGCAACGAGGTCTCCGAGCAGATGCACATGGAAGCCGAGCTCGCCAAGCGCGGAGAAGCGCTCCGCCAGCGCGAGGCGCTCTTCGCGGCCTTCATGGATCACAGCCCCAGCGCCTCCCTCATGAAGGACGCCTCCGGCCGCATCGTCTTCGTCAGCCGCAACTTCGAGACGCTCTTCGGCATCCCGGCAGCGGAGGCGATCGGCATGATCGCCCTCCCCGGGCTCCCAGCGGAGGATGAGCGGCAGATCCGCGAGAACGAGCAGCGGGTCCTCGCCGAGGACCGGGCCATGACCTTCGAGGAGAGCACCACCCTGCCCAACGGGCAAACCAAGATCTGGCTGAGCATGAAGTTTCCGTTCCGGCTCCCCGACGGCCAGCGCTACCTGGGCACGACCATCCTCGACCTCACGGACATGAAGCGCCAGGAGCAAGAGCTGCGCGAGAGCAACCAGGAGCTCGAGCGGCTCCGGCGCTTGCAGCGGCGCGAGTTCGAGTTCATGGTCCAGAACGTCGAAGAGTACGCCATCTACATGCTCGACCCCCGGGGCCGCGTGACGTCATGGAACGCGGGCGCCGAGGCGATCAGCGGCTACTCCGAGGCGGAGATCCTCGGCCAGCCGAATGCCTTCTTTCATCTGCCCGAGGACGCCGCAGCCGGCAAGCCCGAGCGCCTCCTCGAGCGGGCGATCGCCGAAGGAAGCGTCGAGGACGACGGCTGGCGCATCCGCAAGAACGGCGAGCGCTTCTGGGCCCATACCGCCGTGACGGCGGTCTTCGACCAGGGAAAGCTCGTCGGCTTCGTCAAGGTCGTCCGCGACATGACCGAGCCCCGCCGGATCGAGGCCATCTCGCGCGAGCTCGCCGCCCTCGGTAAGCTGGACCGCATGAAGGACGACTTCCTCGCGGTGATCAGCCACGAGCTGCGCACGCCCCTCAACTTCATCACCGGCTTCGCCAGCATCCTCGACGACGAGGTGGCCGGCCCCCTCAACGAGACGCAGCAATCCTACGTGAAGAAGATCCTCAACGGCGCCGATCGCATGCTCTTCCACGTGAACAACCTGGTGGAGATGAGCCGCATGAGCGCCGGGAAGCTGTCGATCCAGCCCTCCGCCACCGCGTACCCCTCCCTGGTCGCCCACGTCCTCCACAGCCTGCGCCCCCTCGCCGAGGACAAGCGGATCCGCCTGGAAGCCGACCTCCAGGTCGGCGGAGAGGTGCTGATCGACGGCCAGCGCATCACCCAGGTCATCAGCAACCTGCTGGACAACGCCATCAAGTTCACGCCCACCGGAGGACACGTCACGATCAAGGCCTACGCGCAGGAGGACCGGCTGATCACGGAAATCACCGACACCGGCATCGGCATCGCCGAGGAAGACCTCCCCAAGATCTTCCGGCGCTTCGTCCAGCTCGACATGACCTCGACACGGACCGTGGGAGGCACGGGGCTCGGGCTCTCCATCTGCAAGTTCATCGTCGAAGCCCACGGCGGCAGCATCGGGGCCCGGAGCGAAGGGCCGGGAAAAGGCAGCACCTTCTGGTTCAGCTTGCCGCTCGTGCGAGAAGAGGGCTGATCAGGCGCGGCAGAAGGCGCTCATCCACTCCCGGGCCGCCTCCGGCATGGGGTGGAAGCTCAGGCCGAGGCAGGTCTTGCTGCGGGCCTTCGCGGTCCAGACCACCATCCCCGGAAGCTCCAGGCGCGGGGCGCCCGGCATGCTCAGCACCATGGTGAGCATGGTCCCGGGATCGAGGCTCGCATCCAGGGCCACGCACGCTCCCCCCAGGCTCAGGTTGAGCGTGCAGCCCGAGAAGGCGCCGTGCTCGTGGGGCACGCGGAGGGCGACGGGGGAAACCCTGGGGAAGCGGGGGAAACGGCGCGGGTAGAGCGCCCGGATGATGCGCGGCGTGCGGGGGCCGGCGAGGTCGACCGGATCCATCACGCCCGGCATGCGCACGATCGGGCGGCAATGATCCTCGCCCAGGGCGATCACCCGCGCGACGTCTCCCGTGTCGAGCCGGATCAGGGAGTTCATGGGGTAAGGAGCGATCACGCGCTTGAAGATCTGGGCGATCGCCGGATCGTAGGCTTTCCCCGATTGGGCCAGGATCTCCCGGTAGGCCTCCTCCGGCAAGAGCCGCCTGCGGTAAACCTGATCGGAGAGCATGGCGTCGTAGGAGTCGGCGATCGCGATGATCCGGCCCAGCAGCGGGATCCGCTCCCCTTTGAGGCCCCGCGGGTAGCCCGTGCCGTCCCAGCGCTCATGGTGCGCGTGGATGCCGTCGCGCGCCGAGGCACTCAGCGGAGGAAACTGATCCCGGTAGCGGTCCAAGAGGTCCAGGCCGTACTCGACATGCCGCTCCAGCATCCGGCGCTCGTAGGAGTTGATCGCCGAGCTCTTGAAGCGCTCCTTGCCGAGCCGCCGCTTCCCGATGTCATGCAGCAAGGAGGCCTGGGCGAGGCTGAGCAATTCGGCTTGCGGCAAGCGCATGGCGGCGCCGAGCTGCAAGGCCAGGAGCATGACGTTGATCGGGTGGACGGCGATCCCGCCGCCCTGGATGCGGAAATCCCGGCGATGCACGGGCATCGACTCCTGGATCCGCGGAATCAACCCCCTGACCAGATTCCAGGCCTGCTGGAAAGGCTCGTCCCGGAAGGCGGGCGTACCGAAGAGATGATCGATCCCTTCGTAGAGCGAGGCCTCGAGGACCTCGGCCTCCCGGCGCACGGGCGGAGGCGCCTTCGCAGGCCCCCCTTGGACGGCGGATCCCAGGCATCGCAGCGTCTCGTCGGCCAGGCCGAGCCTCAGGATCTTGTCGATGATCACCGGGGTCAGGACCGAGCCCGCGGCGAGCAGCGCATGGCCCCGGGCCGGATCCAGCAACGACCGCGCCAGGACTTGCCCCGGCTCCAGAAGGGCCGGGACATGGGCAAGCTCAGGCGTGGAAGGTTGCAAGGCCGGCCCCCTTTCGCGGAGACACTGAAATAGCAACCTATCATACCGCAGCACATCATTCGAAGCAACCGACGCGCCCCCGTGACGTCCGGAGCCGACCAGCGCCGCCCCAGACGAGCGACCCTTGGCAACGGGCGAGCGGGTTGTTATCATTTGCCTGCGCCCTTCTCTGCCCGCGAAGCGCGAGGGCCCTTGCGCACCGCGGGCGCCGGAGAGCAAGAATGCGAAGAGAGGCCATGGCGACGACTCCGAACGAAAAGCCGCAAAGCACCGTGACGCAAAGCGCCGAGACGCCCTGCGTCCGGATTGAGAACCTGACCAAGATCTTCCCCGCGCAGCTGGGCCAGCCCCGCAAGGTCGGCCTCGACGGGGTCAGCCTCAGCGTCTACCCGGGAGAGACCTTCGGCCTCCTGGGCCCCAACGGCGCCGGCAAGACCACCCTTCAGAAGATCGTGCTCGGCCTGATGCGCCCCAGCTCAGGCACGGTCTCGGTGCTCGGCGCCACTCCGGATCAGACCTCCGTGCGCGAGCGCGTCGGCTACCTGCCCGAGAACCCTTACTTCTACACCTACCTGACCGGAAGGGAGTTCCTTCACTTCTGCGGAGGCCTCTTCCAGATCCCCAAGGCCACGCTCGAAGCCCGCGTGAAGGACCTCCTCGAACGGCTCAGCATGACGCATGCCGCCGACACCCAGCTTCGCAAGTACTCCAAGGGCATGCTCCAGCGGATCGGGGTGGCCCAGGCCCTGGTGAACGACCCGGAGCTGGTCTTCCTCGACGAGCCGATGAGCGGCCTGGATCCGGTCGGGCGCAAGCAGCTTCGCGATCTGATCCTCTCGCTCAAGCAGGAGGGCAAGACGCTCTTCTTCAACACGCACATCCTCTCGGACGTCGAGCTGATCTGCGACCGGATCGGGATCCTCTGCAACGGGAAGCTCGTGAGCTACGGCTCGGTCTCGGAACTCACCCAGCATGAGTCGCTGGAAGACCTCTTCGTCCGCGTCGTGGAGCCCAGCCACAAATGAACCGGATCCTCGGCCTCGCCCTGAACACCTTCCGCGAGACCATCCGGGATCGGATCCTCTACGCCATCCTGGTCTTCGCGCTCGGCATGATCGCGAGCACCCTCTTCCTGGGAACCCTGACCATCGGGCAGGACTTCAAGATCCTGCTCGACGTCGGCCTCGCCTCCATCGAGCTCTTCGGGGTGGCGATCGCCATCTTCGTCGGCACCTCCCTGCTGCACAAGGAGCTCGACAAGCGGACCGTCTTCATCGTCCTCACCAAGCCCGTCAGCCGCTGGCAATTCCTCGTCGGCAAGTTCCTGGGCCTCTCCGCGACCCTGGGGATCCTGCTGCTCTTGATGGGAAGCGCGTTCATGGCCTTGGTGCTATGGAAGGCCGGCAGCCTGCCCCCGGGGATCCTGGGCGCCCTCGGCATGATCGGCATGCAACTGGCCGTGCTGGTGGCCTTGAGCCTGTTCTTCTCCACCTTCACCAGCCCCGTGCTCAGCATGCTGCTGACCTTCTGCCTCTACGTGATCGGCCACAACTCCGAGAACCTCCACCTCCTGAGCCAGAAGGCGGGGCCGGCGACCCGCATGGTGGCCGATGCGCTCTACTACGCCTTGCCGAACCTCTCGACCTTCGACGTCAAGAACGCCGTGGTCTACGGCGCCGCGGTCGCCCCCGGGCAATGGCTCTGGGCGATCGCCTACGGAGGCCTCTACGCCGCGGCCCTCCTCGCCACCGCGGGCGCGATCTTCGAACGCCGGGAGTTCTAGGCCATGCTCGGCGGGAAGCAGGCGACTCCCTCCCGGCTGCGGGGCATGCGCCGCATGCTCGGAGGCCTCGCCCTGGGAGCGCTCCTCTGGGGAGCCTCCCTCGTCGCCCTCCAGCAGCAAGACATACTGCGCCAGGAAGACCGCACGCGCTACGTGGTCCCGCCCCTCGAAGCCGTCGCACCCCTGGCCACCGACTTCGAGAACCTGATTGCCGACTCCTACTGGCTGCTCTTCCTCCAGATGAACGGCGAGAACCTCGCCATCCCCGATTCCTCCCAGCGCGACTACCGTCATGCCTACCCCACCCTCGCGCTGATCACCGGGCTGGATCCCCAGTTCCACGACGCCGCCCTCTTCGGCTCCTGGGCGCTCGCCGACGGAGAACGCCTGGACGAGGCCCTCAAGCTGATCGCAAGCGGCATGGAGCGCCACCCCACGGACTACCGCTACCCCTACCAGCTGGGCGTCCTGGAGTTCCTCTACGGCAAGCGCTACATGGAGGCCGCCCGCCACTTCGAGCGCGCCGCGGAGCTTCCCGGCGCCCCCCCGGGGACCCTGCGCTTCGCCGCCCGCATGTACCAGAAGGACAACAAGGATGCGCTGGCGATCCAGACCTGGAAGGCCATCCATCAAGGCAGCAAGGACGCGCAGAGCCGGGCGATCGCCGAACGCGCCCTGAAGAAGCTCGGTGTGACTCCTTGACTCCCGCCGCAGGCGCTTACCCCCGAGCCTCCAGCGCTGACGGTTGTGTTGATCCTCACCGCCCACATGCTTGGACTTCGTTACGCTAGAATAGGGAAACCGCACGCCTGGGAGGTAAGTCCCCTAACCGATCACTAGACCGTTCGGAAAAGGACTTTCCGGCCGTCAGGCGATAAGTCCCCTAATAGGTCGCTAGACCGTTCGGAAAAGGACTTTCCGGCCGTCAGGCGATAAGTCCCCTAATAGGTCGCTAGACCGTTCAGTGACGGACTTTCCGGCCGTTAGGCGATAAAGCGGCATCCGGGGTGGGTACAATCGGTCTGGCAGGCCTGGAATCCGCATGGCTGCGGCACGCGGGGGGGTTTGAATTGGGCTCTTTGACGAGGAAAGTCGACGTGCGATGACGATCTTGGATATCTTCATCCCGACCCCCCTGGTTTGGATCGCGGTCCTCACCTACGGGGCCCTCATCGGCAGCTTCCTCAACGTCGTGATCCACCGCCTGCCTCGTGAGGAATCGATCGTTTGGCCGGGCTCGCATTGCCCCCACTGCAACACGGCGCTCACCTGGAAGGAAAACATCCCCTTGCTGAGCTTCGCCTTGTTGAAGGGCCGCTGCCGGAGTTGCAAGGAGCCCATCTCCTGGCGCTACCCCCTGGTGGAAGCGCTCAATGCTTGCCTCTACGGCGCCCTGCTGGCGGCGTTCGGCCCCACCCTGCAATTCGTGGCGCTCGCGGCCCTGGCCTCCCTGCTCATCGCCATCTTCTGGATCGACCTCGACACGATGTACATCCTCAACGTGACCACCTACCCGGGCATCGTCCTGGGCATCCTGTACGGGGGGCTGATCGAAGGGCGATGGATCCCGACCCTGGCCGCCGCGGCGGCGGGTTACGGGCTCTTCTGGCTGATCTCCGAGGGCTCCAGGCTTTACCTCAAGGCGATCCACTCGGAGCACGAGGACGGCATGGGGATGGGCGACGCCAAGCTCGCCGCGGTGATGGGCGCATGGCTGGGGCCCGAGCGGCTCGTCGTGGCGCTCTTCGCGGCTTTCTTGCTCGGATCGGTCGTCGGCCTCGCCCTCAAGGCGCGCTCGGGCAAGAGCGAACCCTTTCCCTTCGGCCCCGCGCTGGTGATCGGCACCTTCGCGGGCCTGTTCGCAGGAGAGTCGATCTGGCGCTGGTACATGGGCTTCCTGTTGGGGTGAGACGATGGATCTGAACGCAATCCTGGACCAAATCAAGGGGCAGTTCGGCAAGAAGGGCTCCCGCATTGGGCTGGACATCACCTCCGACACCATCGTCGTGGTGGAGATCACCAAGACCCGCAAGGGCATGGCGCTCTCCAACATCGCCGTGGCCAACACCCCGATCAACGCGGTGCAGGACGGCGAGATCCTCGATCCGTCGGCCGTCGCCGAGGTCGTCCGGGCCCTGCTCGACGAGAACGACATCCAGGCCACCCATGCCCTCTGCGCCGTGGCCGGTCAGTCCACCATCGTCCGCCCCGTGCGCTTCCCCCACATGCCCGAGTCCGAACTCGGAGAGGTCATCCAGTACGAGGCCGAGCGCTACATCCCCTTCTCCATCGACGACGTCAACATCTCCTTCCAGGCCGTCAACGAGGTCGAGGAGGACGGAGCCCCCAAGATCGAGGTGATCCTGGTGGCCGCCCAGAAGGCGCTCATCAACTCCTACATCCAGGTGGCCGAGGAGGCGGGCCTGAAGCTGGCCTGCGTGGACGTGGCCTCCTTCGCGGTCCTGCGGGCCCTCGCGGACACCGAGCAGCTTCAAGACGAGCAGACCGTGGCCCTGGTGCACATCCAGGGCTGGACCACCGACATCAACATCATGGTCTCCGGGGTGCCCCGCTTCTCGCGCTCCATCCCCATCGGCTTCTCCTACTTCCTGGACTCGATCATCAACAGCCTCGGCCTCGACGAGGAGACCGCCCGCTCGGTCCTCGACGAGATTGACGTCGATCCCCAGAACTACTCGCCCGGCAGCCCCCAGGTGGAGCAGGCCACCGAGATCATCCGGCCGGCCCTGGCCGAGCTCACCGGCGAGATCGGGCGATCGCTCGACTTCTACCTCTCCCAGGGCTCGGAAGCCATCGACCGGGTGATCGTCTCCGGGCGCGGCGGCAACCTCACCCACCTCGAGCAGTTCCTCACCACCCGCCTGGGCATGACCGTGGAGCTGGCCAACCCCTTCGAGAAGCTCGACGTCGATGAGGAAGCCTTCGACCCCGACCTCCTCTACCCGCAGGCCCCCACCCTGGCCACCGCCATCGGGCTTGCCATTCGCGGCGTGCAGGGCGTATGAAGACGATCACCATCAACCTGCTGGGGGAATCCAGCTCCGAAAAACTCGCGATCCCGGGCCTGGATATCGATCCCCAGCTCCTCATCACCGCCGCCCTCTCGCTGGGGCTGGGCCTCCTCGTGCCCAACGTGGCCAACATGGTCCTCCAGAACTTCATGATCAACCCGGCCATCGAGCAGGTGGCCCAGCTTGACCAGGAAATCGGCGCGAGCGGCAACAAGGCGACCAGGCTCGCCAACACCCAGAAGGAAATCCAGGCCCTGGAGTCCGACTACCGGGTCCTGCTTCAGCTCACCCAGGAGTCCGGCCGCTGGAAGGACATGTTCGAGGAGCTTCGCGACCTCACCCCCACCGACATGTGGTTCACCGGCCTCACCGTCGAGGGCAACACCCGGCTGACGCTGACGGGATACTCCCTCGATTACCGGGCCGTGGCCTTCTTCTACACCAACCTCCAGAAGTCCCGCAGCTTCTCGCGCCCGGTGCTGGGGGCGATCGGCTCCTCGGTCATCGACGCGCAGCCGGTCATCCAGTTCCAGGTGGACTGCGACATCAACCCGTTGGGAGGAGCGAAGTAAATGGAGAACATCCAGCTCTTCGGCCGCACCATCACCCCCGATCAGCTCCAGAAGATCGTGATCGTCGCGGGCGTCGCCATCGGCGGCCTGCTCTTCAGCTCGAGCACCCTGCCCCTGATCCAGGAGTACTCGACCCAGCGCGACGCGATCGCCGAGCGCGAGCAGCAGCTTCAAAACAAGCAGCTCCTCGTGGGCTCGGAAGCCCAGATCATGGCCAAGAAGGCCACCGTGGAGCGGAACCTCGTCACCCTCCGAAACCGCTTCCCCCCCCGCAACCAGATGCTCTCGACCCTTTTGGTCGACCTGTCGAGCCTCTTCCGGGAGTCCAATACCACGCTCGTCGCCTTCCGGCCGACCGAGTTCAAGCCCCTGGAACAGGCATCCTTGCGAGAATTGGGTAAGATGAGCGTAGAGATCACCGCCCAGGGGTCCTACCCCTCGATGATCCTCTTGTTCGATCTACTCAGCCGCTACGAACGGGTGCTCACGGTGTCGAACCCCAAGATGACCCCCGGCGGCTCCGGATCGGGCTCGCTGGGCAACGAGCTGTCGGTGACGTTTACCCTGGATACTTACGCGCTCAATCAATAATGAGGTCGAGATGAAGACGATCAGCTTCAAACAAGTGATGGTCATCCCCGCGCTCACCACGCTGGGATTGGGCAGCCTGCTGTACGCCCAGCACTTGTCGCTGGAGCGGCCGGTGAACGCCGCCCCGCTGCCGACCTCAGCCGCCGTCCCGCCGGCCGCGGCGGAGCCCTACCAGCTCGCCCAGGCCGAGCCGATGCAGCTCGCCCAGGCGGCGCCCACCGCCCAGGGAGTCGAGTTCGGAGGCTCGGAGCCCCACGAGACCAACCCCAACCAGATCCGGGCCACCACGCGCAACGACCTCTTGAAGCAGGCACGCGAGAACTCGGGGCGCGAGGACCCCTTCGTCTCCCTGCTGAACCCCAGCGCGACCCTGATCGTGCCGCTCCCGGCAGAGTCCGTCCCCCTCGCCGAGCTGGAATCGGTTCCCGCGATCCCGAGTATGCCTGGCAAGGGCAAGGGCTCCTCGGGCACCGGCCTCTCGCTGCCGGCCCCCAACGTCTACTACGACGGCGGCGTGGCCTACGAGGTGCCCACCTGGAGCGTGAGCGGCATCCTGAACACCGGGCGAGACGCGGTCGCCATCCTGGAACGAGAGGGAAGCATCCGAGAGGCCCGGCTCAACGAGGTCCTCGAGGACGGCTCCAAGGTCGTGAAGATCGACAGCAGCTCGGTCGTGCTTCAGAAGCAGGGCCGTCGCTACGCCAAGACGATCGGAGGCGGAGAATAACATGGGTCTTCCTTCCCAAGCCCTGTCCGGGCTTCTGGCCACGGGACTGCTCGTCGGAGCGCTCCCAGGCCCGGCCTTGGCCCAAGCCGCCTCCGCCGACGCGTACATGCCGATCACGGATCAAACCACCACCAGCAGCAAGATCAAGCTCCTCACCAACCCGACCCTCATCACGCTCAATCTCGACAACACCGACGTCCGCACCATCCTCGAGACCATGGCCAAGAAGGGCGGTCTCTCGGTCATCATCGACGACTCGGTCAAGGGGACCGTCCGGATCTCCCTCAAGGCCATCCCGCTGGATGAGGCCCTCTACACCATCCTCAAGCTCAAGAACCTCTCCTATCGCAAGATGGGCCAGACCCTCTTGATCGCCTCCGAGGAGTCCTTCCGCGCGAAGGGCTTCAGTGGCAACACGACGACCTTGCTGCGCTTCGACAACGCCAAGGCCCAGGATGTCGAGCCCATTCTCAAGCAGATGCTGACCGGCGGTCAGGGCGGTCAGGGCGGCCCGGGCGGCGCCCCGGCTCCCGGCGGAGCTCCCGCCCCCGGCGGCGCTCCTGGCGCTCCGGGCGGCCAGGCCGGCGGCCCCCAGATCGTCGTGGACAAGCGCACCAACGCCATCCTCGTCACCGGCTCCGAGGAGGTCATCGACCAGGCCAAGCAGCTCAAGGCCTTGCTTGACATCCAGACCCCCCAGGTCTCGATCGAGGTCAAGATGATCGAGGTCTCCGAGCGCGGCTCGCGCCAGCTCGGCATGTCCTACGGCTTCGGCGGCTCCAAGTTCGGCGCCAGCTTCAACAACGCCGCGCCCGACGCCACCGCCGGCGGCCCCGGCAACCAGGCCGGCAACCCCGGCACCGATGCCACCGCCATCACCTTCCACGCCCTGGGCAACTACACCGCCAACTTCAACGCCCGCCTCTCGGCGATGATCGAGGACTCCCTGGCCACCGTCATCGCCAACCCCAAGGTCACCACCCAGGACTCCAAGAAGGCCACCATCAAGATCGTCAACAAGCACCCGGTCCTGACCACCACCGTCCAGCCCACCGGGCCCGCCCAGACCTCGGTCTCCTTCGTGGACGTCGGCCAGACCCTCGACATCACCCCGCGCGTCGACACCCAGGGCTACGTGACCCTGGAGCTGGCGCCCGAGATTTCCGCCGAATCCGGCGGCGTCACCGTCAACGGCAACCGGGTCCCCATCGTCGACTCGCGCTCGGTCGAGACCACCATGCGGGTCAAGGACGGCGAAAGCATCATCATCGGCGGCCTGAGCCGGGTCGACGAGAGCAACATCGTCAAGAAGCTCCCCATCCTGGGAGACATCCCGCTGATCGGCAACTTCTTCCGCCACACCACCACCCAGAAGTTCAAGAACGAGATCATCCTGCTGGTGACCCCCAAGGTCCAGACCAAGTTCTCGAGCTCGGTCGACAACCTGCCGACCCTCAATCAGGGTGCCGGCGGACCTCAAGGCGGCGCCCCCGGCATGCCGGGAATGCCCGGCGGCGCGCAGGACGCTCTGCCTCCGGGCTACCCGCCCCCCGCGGACGGCCCCCCGCGGTTCTAGCGTCAACGGAGTCAGGCTCCTAAATGACTTCGCCCGCTCAGCTTCGAAGCCGAGCGGGCGAAAGCATTTAGGAGCCTAGATGCTGGTGACGTTCACGATGATATCGGACGACTGGTTCGCGTGCCACCACGAGCCATCGCTGATCTGGACGGCCACCGTGCTCACGAAAGTGTAGCCGCCGGTCTTGTTCAGGATATACGGGTACTGAATGGAGCCACTGCTCTTCCCGTTGACGACCGTGGTCTGCGAGAGGGGCACGAGGGTCGGCGAGCTGTAGAAATAGGCGCCCGACGGGGCCGATTTCATGCGAAACGCGATATGCGTCGGTTTCGATGTTCCCCAGATGGACTGGCTCACGTCGACGTTGGACCAGCTGATCGTGACTCGTCCGGGGCTGGAGTTCACGATGCTATACGTCGGGACCGAAGCCACGCTGAATTGCGATGTGCCGAGCGAAGCGGGCGCAACGACGGCCGGCCGCTCAGGATGCTCCCCCTGGGCCATGGGACCGGGCAGCGCACACGCGGACAAGGACAGTACCGAAGCTGCAAGCAATGCCATGCGGACATTCACTAACGCCATTGGGTTCTCCTTTTTCAATGTCAGTTGCTAGTTGTCTTGCTGCAATGTCCGGACATCGTATGACACTATTCCGTGAAATAGTATCTACCCAAATAAAGCACAGATACCTAAAATACACAACAGCAATATCCAAAAAAGCCGACATTGAGCCCAATAATTACAACCAACCTGCACAAGCATGGCAACATGGGGATAGCGACCGTTGATGGCTGCTTTCCCCCGGAAAATCGCTTCTGTCAAAAGTGCTGGTTTGGTGAGGTAACGGATTAACCGGAAAAAAGCTTTGAGACCCGCCATGCGGCGAAGCCTAGTCTAGGACGGGCGCTCCTCGGTCGCGGGAATCAACGACGATCGCGGATTCATACTCTTGGCAAGCAGAACCCGCCAGTAACGTCACTCAGCTGGATTCCCGAGCGTCTGAAGCAGTTCCCGGGGAAGTCCCCCCTCCGCGGTCGGGGCCGCCGCTTGCGGCGCGGCACGAAGGGTCATGCCGAAGAACTGGCGGGCGGTCTCGTAGTAACGGTGATAGGCCTTCCAGGGGACGGGCTGGCCGGAGCCGGAGAAAAGCCGCAAGCTCCGCGGCTCGGGGGTCAGCAGGTGAAGCTGCCTCACGATGCCCTCCGGATCTTCCTGGGGGCCGCTGAGCATGACGGGAGTCCCCGCCAGCCGGGGCAGGACCTCGGCCAGGGGCTGCGCCGTGCCCCCCTTGAGGCGGACGCCCGCGGAGAGGCGCCAGGTGAGGCGCCCCAGAGGATTGGTGGGATCTCGCCAGAAGCCCCCCCCCAGGGACGGCTCGCCCCACTGAGCGACGGGAGCAGCCAGGAAGAGGCTGTCGACGAGGCGCGCGCCCTGGGTCGCCCCTTCTCCAGCAGCGAGAACGGCGGCATAAGCCCCCTCGCGCTCGGCCAGCACTCCCACGGCCTCGTTGCCCTGGGCCTTCAGGAAGGAGACGCCGGCGAGGATGTCGAAGCGCGCGCTGCCGTTCGGATGCTGGGCTCCGCCGGACTCCCCCTGGCCCCGCGGATCGAGCACCAGCACGTCGTACTCGGGGTGGAACCAAAGCGCGAGCGTCGCCGTGCTGAAACTCGCGCGGGTGGAGAGCCAGCCGGGAATGATCAAGATGGCCTTGCCGGCAGGGCGATCGCCCTTCTCGCGTCCCAGGTAGGTCGCCTTCAGCCGCGTGCGATCGCTCGCCGTCAGCGTCACCTCCCGGGCTTCCGGACCGTAGGCGATCGCATGCCGCGGCAAGGCGTATCCCTCGAAGCCCCCCAGCGTCCGGGAGTAGCTCCACTTCACCCCGACGACGTAGAGCGCGAAGCCCAACGCCAGCGCCGCCGCGATCCAGAGCGCCTCGCGGGGGACGCCCAGCTCCTTGGGGGCCAGCGCGGGAAGTCGCTTGAAAAGCTCTCCCACCTCGATCGCCGCGGGGCTTCTCCGGGGAGCCGGCTTCGAGTAGGTCGCTCCTTCGGAGCGCTTCACCGGGCGCGGATGACGAGAGTCGATGGAATCGGGCAAGAAACGCTCCCTCGCAGGCATGGGGACTCTCCCCCCATGATAGACCGCCAAGGCCGGGCGGGCAAACCCAGCCAAGCTTAGAGCAAGCTTAATGCCTGGCTAACCGATTTCCGCTCCGACGTGCCGATAAGTCATGTGTATCCAGCGCCGTAGCCCCCTCTTGGGAGGAAGCACCATGCCGACCGCAATTCAAGGTTCCGCCAGCCGTCAGCCCCAAGGGCGTCCTCCCGCCACCTACACGGTGAAGAGCGGGGACAGCCTCAGCGCGATCGCCGGCAAGGTCCTGGGCAACTCCAGCCGCTGGAACGAGATTTACGCCCTCAACCGCGATCTGATCGGTCCCGACCCCGGCAAGATCCGGGTCGGCATGACCCTGAAGATCCCCGGAGGCGCCCCGACTCCCGCGCCGCAGCCGACCCCGGCTCCGCAGCCGGCTCCGAGCCCCACCCCCGCGAACGGGAAGCAGGACACGGATCGCGACGGCGTGATCGACCGCTACGACGCGGCTCCGCGCGAGGCCGGCGATCGCCGCTGGAACCAGGCCGCCGCCGCCGAGTTCGCCGACTTCGTCGACACCCGCACCCAGGCCCTGCGCAAGGCCGGCATCGAGATCGACTGCGCCGACTTCGCCGTCAAGCTCCTCAAGGACTTCTGCGAGGCCAAGGGCATCCCCAACCCCCTGGAGGGCAAGGGCACCTGGCACCAGTACGCCCCCGGCAAATCCGGCGGCCTCCCCAACGTCAACGGCCCCACCTACCACCTCGCCGGCATCCACGCCGACAACCTCGCCAAGGGCTACACCCGGCGGATCAACGACGCCGACGGCGACGGCATCCAGGGCTACGACCCCGCCACCGGCAAGGTCGACGTCGGCGACCTGCGCGCCGGAGACATCCTCTTCTACGACTGGGACGGCAACGGCGTCGTGAACCACACCGTCAACGTGATCGACGTCGCCGAGGACGGTACGGTGAAGCTTGCCTACGGCACCTACAACAACCTGCGCCCCAATCAGCCCCTGACCTGGGAGAACCTCGACTTCCTTCCCATCCAGCAGCTCGAACTCAAGCCCGGGACCGAGGAGTACGAGAAATGGCTGGGAGAGGGCAACGGCCTCTTCGCCGCCCGCCGCTACACCTGGATGCCCGATCACGTGGCGACCCCCAAGGCCCCCGAGGCCCCGGCTTCCAAGCCCGAGCCCAAGCCCGAACCCAAGCCCCAGGCTCCGGCGCAGCCCCCTGCGGCCACTCCGGCACAGCCTCCCGCGGCCACCCAGCCCCCCGCGACCACCGAACCCCCGCAGCCTAACCCCGGTCGCTGGGATCACCTGCTGCGCATCCTCATGGGCGTTTAGTCCCCAAGCCCCGCCGGCCCGCACCGTTACAGCATCGGGAAGCGGGGGTAAGCATGAGATATGCGTAACCTCGCCATCGCGGGCCTCATCGCCGGCTTGACCGTCGGACTCTTCCTGGCAGACGCCCGCAACCGAACTTCACTCACCACCGTGCTGGAGAACGCCGCCGCGGCGAAACCCGCGATGCAGGGCGTGGCCTTCCGGATCCCCTTCGTGCCGGATCCCCCCAAGGCGACTCCGAAGCCGACCCTGTATCCGCCGGGCTTCGACTGGCTGGAAGGCTACGTCATGAAGTACTACGAGCTCGGCGAGGGCTACTGGCAGACCCGCCCTCTCGATCTGCTCAACGGGGTCGAGATCACCAACGAGGACGTCGAGGAGTATCGCGGCCACTTCCGCTTCAAGTTCAACCCACCGAACGATCCCCTGCACCCGGGCCATGCCATGGTCGCCACCAACTCGGAGGCCCATGTGATCCGCTTCGCCCACCTGCGGGGCGGGGACTTCGACGCCCTCGAGCAGATCCCCGACCATGCCTTCAAGACGCCGTTCGAAGGGGAGCTCTCGGCCGCCTGGGCGCTCGAAGCGGGAGACACCATCGGGATCAAGCTCGACTCCACCATCACCGTGACCGAGCCCGAGGCCACCGGCTCCGAAGCCGTCGCCGAGGCCGCGGAGACCGAAGCGTCCCCCAAGCCGTCGAAGCCCCGGGTCGAGCACCGCATCACGTACGCCAAGCTCTACATCCGCAAGCTCTCCCACAACGACGTGCAATTCGACTACCTGCACCGGACCGACGGCAAGAAGACGTTCCCACGGCCCAACCGGGCCGCCCTGCAGTAGCCCCGCAGCGCTAAGCGCCCACGGCTCCAGAGAAGCGCCCGCGGCTCCAAAGAAGGAAAGAACGGCCGCCATGGATCATCAACTCGGACAGACCCTCATCTCCCGCGGGCTCATCACCCGCGATCAGCTCCGCGAGGCCCTGAGCGTCCAGGAGCAGCAGCCTCAGCTGCGGGTCGGCGAGATCCTGTTCTCGCTGGGCTACCTGAATTTCGGCCAGCTCGACGCGATCCTGGTGGAGGTCCACCAGGATATCCGGATCGGCCAGTTGTTGCTGATGCGGGAATTCATCACCCGCGAGGAGCTGGATCAGGCCCTGCTGCGCCAGGAGCAATCGGGCGAAAAGCTCGGAGAGATCCTGATCCAGCTCGGCAGCTGCACCCAGCGCCAGATCGCGCGGATCCTCGAGGAGCAGAAGCGCTTCCGCGAGGGCTACGACGAGCTCTGGCGGATGCTCCGGCGCATCAACTAACCCCGAACAACAGCGAAAGCAGATCCGCGATCTCGCGCGCCATCTCGGCGAAGCGCGCGTCTTCCGGCGCGAACGCCCAGACACCCTCCACGGTCGTCGCTTCCAGGAGCTGGCGCAGCCGGGCCGTGGCCATGGTGTCCTCGAGGTGGTAGCGCCCTCCGCCCACATGCAACGTGCGGATGGCGATCACCTTGCCCCAGAGGGTCTGATCGAAGGTCAGGCCCTCTCCCGTCGGCAGGGTGAGGGTATGGGTCTGGACCAGGTCGGGATAGGGATCGAACATGCTCCCAGCATAGCACCCCCGCCGGGGGGAGAACGAAAGAAGGCCCCCGGGGAGTTTCCCCGGGGGCCTTGGATTTGGGTTACTTCTTGTCGACGCGGGCGTCGTAGGACGACCCGAAGGGCCAGTAGCTGGTGTAGTCCACCTTGAAGGTCAGCTTGACTCCGTTGAAGTTGAACTCGGGGAGGATCGGGGTGTCCTTGCCGTTCATGCGCGGGGCATTCCCGGAATCGAGCACCGTGACTTCTCCCTTGTAGTCCTTATCGCTGTAGGCAAGCAAGACCCAGCGTCCCGTGTCATGCGAGTAGAACGCCTTGACGGACTTACCGTTGACGTTGGGTTCCTCGCCGGTCCGCATGGTGCCGCCCTTGTCGACGTGCTTGACGAGCATCTCGCTGACGAGCTTGTGAGTGTCCTTGACCTTGTCGTCCATGGACTTCTTGAGGTCGTTCAGCTTCTTCTGATACTCCTGCTGCAACGCGTTGAGGGCCACCAGGTCCTTGATATCCTTGGCCTTCTTGTCGTAGTCCTTCTCGAGGTCCTTGAGCTTGTCGTCGTAGTCCTTGAGAAGTTCCTTCTTGCGCTTGTCGATCTCCTTTTGCGCCTCGTTGCCGAGGTTGAAGGGAGTGAGCTTGTCGAGCACGCTGTCGATCCGCGATCCGAAGTCGTACCCGGCCGCCTTGACGACGTCCCCGAAGGCCGCCTGAGCAATGGCCGTCTTCAGGATCTGATCCTTGGCAGCATTGGCAGCCGCGATCTTGTCCAGAGCGTCCCTGGCGGCCTCTTCCGCGGCCTTCTGGGCAGCCCGTTCTGCGGCTTCCGCGGCGACCCTGGCGGCAGCCTCTGCGGCAGCTTCCGCAGCCCTGCGCTCCTGATCCTTGCGAGCTTCTTCCTCGCGTTGACGCTTGCGCTCGGCTTCTTCAGCAGCCCTCTGCTTGGCCTCCTCCTCGGCCCGCTGACGGGCCTCCTCCTCGGCCTTCTTGCGACCCTGCTCGATCTCGGCGGCGGTGAGCGCGACCTCGGAGGCCTTCACCGCGTTGGCGCCCATCTGGTTGCGCAGCTTGGCGGCTGCCAGAGCCGTGTTGCTGCCCGAACCCGAGCCCGAGTCGCCCTGGAAGGAGCTGGGACGTTCGCCGCTGGCTGCCGCCAGCGAGCTGATCTCGCTGGCCCGCAGATCGGGCAGCTTGGTCACCAGAACCTCGCGCCAATCCTCGGAGTAGCGCTCACGCACCGGCTCCTTGGCCGCGAATTCCACGAGCTTCCAGTCGTAGTTCTTGACCGGAACCTGCAGGTTCACCATCTCGACCTTGCCATCCGTGTGAATCGGAACGGCCCGATTCTCATAGGTGGTGAAGGTGATCTGGGTCCAGCCCCGGGGGATCTCGGTCTTCATCCGGTACTGGGGGGCGGTCCGGACCTTGGTCTGCTCACGCTTGATCAGCAGACCTTCGCGCCAGGACTTGAGGGTGATCTCGGGATCCCGCTCCTGGGCGAGGTCCGGGAAGGGCTGCCCGTACACGAACCGGGGTTCCGGCTGCGGCGGGATGTCCGGAATGGCGTTCTCGAAGGTTCCGGGCAGCGGGACGAAGAACCGGAAGCTCTGGAGGTGATCCAGGGCCCAGTCTCCGCTCTGGATGGGATCGGATCCTGCCTGCTGGTTCGAGCGGGTCGAACCCTCGGGCGGGACGGCCCCGGCCACGAAGTCCCGGAAGTTCTTGACGTTGAAGAGGTACCACTCGTTGGGCACTCCGGCGTCGATCGCCGCCTTCTGATCGGGAGAGGCGAGCTGGGCGTCCTTGGGAGGGGTGGCGCCCGGCACGAAGTACCGGATCAGCTCCGAGTTCGCCATGATCCAGCCGGCGCTCAGGGGATCGAGCATGGCGGCGCGCTGCTCGGGGTTGGCCGCCACTCCGCCTTCCGGCGCCTTGGCGCCGGCCAGGAAGTAGCGCACGGTCTCGGCGCCGATCAGCGCCCAGTCCGAGTTCGCCCCGCCCAGCGCGGTCCCCGCGTTCTTGTTGATCTCGGCCGCCTTGGCCGCCGTCGCCGGGCGCGCATCCCCCGGAGGGGTCGAGCCTGCGACGAAGTACCGGAACGTCTCGTTGTCGGTCAGCCACCAGCCGGCGGACATGCCGCCGGGAGGCGTGAGCGGCGAGCGCTTGACCCGCTGCTCATCCGGCACCGCGGTGTAAACCAATTCGGGACCCCAGGTCCGCGTGCTCGTGCCAGCATTTACGCGAAGCTTGTTGCCGGTTTCCGTCCAGCCGGTATAGCGGAGATCGTTGCGCGTCTCGGTGGTGTCCACCACGTTGCGCTGCTGCTGCTTGGAGACGGGATCCGTCCAGGTCTCGACGATCTGGACCTTCTCCGTCACCTGGTAGGTGTGCTTCTTGCGAGCCTGCTCGGCATAGAGCGAGTAGGTCTGCTCCTGCTGAGTGTAGGTGCGCTGAAGCGCCTTCTGCCTGCGAACGGTCTCGTACTCGACCCAGTCGTTGCCCACCGGCTCGGCGGCGCCCGGAATGATCTGAACCTTGTCCTTGGCGGGATCCGCGACGTCCTTGGTCGCCGCCGTCCCCAGCTTCTCCACGCCCGACGACAGCCAGCGGCCGCGCTCGGTCTCGGAGACGGTGCTCACCAGCTTCTCAGAGGCGCTGAGCACGGTCCGCTGGCGCGAGATGTCGCCATCCGGCACGAAGTAGCTGCGCTTCTTCACGCCGATCGATCGCCACTCCCCGGTCTCCGCGGCGAAGGCGGAACCCACCGGGACGATCAGGGACAGCCCCAGCAGAAGCGCCGTCGCACCTCGATACCTGAATCGGTTTTTCATTGGCCTCCTCCAATCTCTCTGCGACGGTTACTGGCCGTCTGCCGGATCGACGGCAAACCAAACGTCTTCCGTCAGATGCTTCTTGCCGTGCTGTACGAAGTAATGCGACTGCATCAGCAGCTCGCCGTCCGGGTTCTTGACCATGTCGAAGCTCGAGCCGATCTCGGTGATGCCCAGCTCGGGCAGGGTCTTCAACTCGGCCAGCTGAACCTTGGCGTCCCGGTTGGCGTCGATCCAGACCTTGAGGCCCTCGAGCTCCTTGCCCGTGATCTTGCCGTAACCCGGCGGCAGCTTGGACATGTTGGTCGCCAGCTTGATGTCGCTGTCGAAGTTCATCGCCAGCTTCGCGAAGCCGTGGGCGTAACCGCCCGCGTTCCCGAAGAGCTGATGGCCCGAGATGACGCCGTTGCCCTTGGCCGCCTGCGAGACCTTGCCCTCGCGGTCGTCCACCAGGAAGCCGTCACCATCTCCGTTCATCCACTCGTAACGCTGGACCTTGCCCTTGCCCTCCAGGTCGAAGAGCACCGATCCATCCCGGACGAAGGCGTTCTTGTAGTTGCGGACCTTGGCCGAGGACTTGCCGGTCACGCCAATCTTGCCATCGTGGTTGAGGTCGAGGGCGATCGGAGAAGCGGTCTTGTTGGCCAGCTGGTAGAGATCCTTGGCGATTTCGCGCGCCTTGGCGGCCGTCACGTTATTGACCACGAAGCGGTTGCGCGAGCCGCCCGAGTAGTTGCCGCTGTGGGTGCCCAGCGCCTGGACGTCCTTGCGATACTCGGTGAAGTAGGAGTAGTACGAGCTGGACAGGTTGAGCGAGTGCTCGCCGACGATCGACGCGCCGGAGGTCGGGAAGTCGTAGAGGCCGCTCTCGAGGGCTTCTGCGATCACCAGGAAGCGATGCGCCTGCCGCAGGGTCGAGGATTCGTTGGGACCCGCCAGGTCGTTGGTGTAGCCGACCTTGAACGCCGCCTCGAGCTCGTTGCGGGCGTTCTTCAGCTCCAGGCGCTGAGAGCTGGTGGAGTACTGGTTGTCGTAGGCCGAGTCCTTGAGCACCGCGTTGAAGTCGCGGAGCTGGGTCTCGAGGGCGGCCAGGGTGAGCTTGCCGGACGAGACCTTGTCGGTCAGGGCCTTCAGCTGAGCGTCGGTGATGGGGACGCTGTTGAAGACCTTCTTGTAGACTTCCTTGATCTTGTCGCTGACTTCATACCAGCGGAGGGTCGTATCCTCCACGTGGATCCAGTAGCCGGACTGGGTGCCGTTCTTGCCCCGTTCGATCGTCTGCTTGCTCTGAACCTTGTCGGCCACCGCGGCCAGGACTGAAGGGGGAATTACCAACGCGGTCGCCGCCACCAGGCTTCCGGCAGCGAGCCATATTTTGCCTTTCGAGTACATCTCTCGCTCCTCTCCATTGCGACAGTCACATGGCGACGGTTACAGGCCGTCCGCCGGATCGACGGCCAACCCAACGGTCTCCGTCAAGTTCCTCCCCCCGGCATGCCGGAGGAGAGGTCAACCGTCCTAGTTTTAGCTGAATCGACCCGAACGGGCCAGGACCATCACGACCAATCCGAGCGCGCGCCGGGTCGGCGCGCGCTCGTCAAGCATTTACTGAGCCGCGTCGGGGTTCTCAGCGAACCAGACGTCCTCAGTCATCCGCTTCTTGCCGTTCTGGACGAAGTACGACTGGATGAGGTACTCGCCCTTGGCGTTCTTGATGGTCTGGGGAGCCGCACCGATCTCGGTGATGCCCAGAGAAGCCAGGGTCTTGAGCTCGTTGGCCTGGAGCTTGGCGTCGCCGTTGGCGTCCACCCAGACCTTGAGGCCGTTCAGGTCCTTACCCTTCAGCACGGGCTTCGCGTTGAAGAGCTTCGACCAGTTGGTGTTCTCGTCGATCTGAGCCGTGGAGGCGACGTTGACCGTGACCTTCTTGACGGCGAGCTTGTGGTAACCGTGGGTGTAGCCGATCGAGTCACCGAAGAGGAAGGTGCCGTCGAGGGTGCCACCCGCGGTCAGCGCCTTCGAGAGGCGGCCGTAGGAGTCGTCGACCAGGAAGCCGTCACCCGAGCGGTCGAGCCACTCGATGTTCTTCTTCTTGCCCTCGGCGCCGATGTCGAACCAGACCGAGTTCTTGGCGACGAACTTGCTGCTCGCGAGGCGCTTCTGGGCGGTCGAGGTACCGGTGACGCCGATCTTGCCGTCGCCGTTGAGGTCCAGCGCGATGGGCGAGTGGGTGCGGATGGAGGCGGTGACCAGGAACGAGGCCAGCTGGTTCAGGCGGGCGGCGTTCGGGGTGTCCTCCTTGAAGTCGACCGGACCGCCGGGGGTGACGATCTGCTGGTCGATCATGTTGACCGGAAGCAGGTTCATCGCCGCGAGCTCGGCCATCCGGCTGAAGCGAGCCGCATTGACCAGCGAGTCGATGTACGAGGCGCCCTCCAGGCCCTTGATGGCGCCGGGGTTGCTCCTCAGGAGGGTGTCGAGGGTCTGGCCCTTGTAGGCGTTGTAGACCGCCGGGTCGATCCGCGACTGGTCGACGTAGCTGACGCCGTGGACCACCTCGACGCTGCGGGCGTTGACCACGTAGTTGTTGCCCGCGTAGCCGGAGTTGGCGAAGGCCTTGTAGACCTGATCCAAGGTCGCCTGGGCGCCCATCGCGGCCACGACCGCCGAGGGGCTGTCCGCGTCCACCAGGCGCTTGGCGTACTGGAGGTCCGCCTTGATGCGGTTGGTGTACTTGCTGAGGAATTCGTTGTGGAAGAAGTTGTAGTCGCCGGTCAGGCCGTTGAAGCCCTTGGGAATCCCGTACTGGGAGTAGAGGGCGTCACGCTGCGCCTTGGTCAGCTGCGCCACCTCGGGCCCGAAGATCTCGACGTAGAGGTTCTGGATCATCTGGTCGTAGGGACCCACCGGGTCGGCGAACGCGGCCCGCTTCTGGTAGGTCTTCTTCTGGTACTCGACCCAGAAACCGTCGACTCCGTTCACCTTGGCGGGGGTGTAGACCTTGGGGGTTTCGATGACCATTTCCTCGGCAGCCAGGGCAGCGAGGGGAAGCGAGAGAATACCAGCCGTGAGCCCGAGCGTCGCTGCGCGCTTGATCCAAGTGTTCTTCATAGGGTGCCTTTTCCTTTCCGAAACATATGCAAGTCTTCCAGCGGATTCCAAAATCCTTTCCAACCGGACTTCAAAACCCTATTCCAAATGAAATGGAACCGCACTTGACTATGTGGTTTTCAAGGTCCGGCGGGAGCTCCCTCTTCGAACATCCGAACGAAGGGTAAGAAGGCTGCCCATATTTCCCTCCTACCCCAGCAATCCCTCCGTCATGTCAACTTAGCGAAGATTTCACAGAAAACGAACAGTTTTAACAATCCCTTTCGTCGCTTTGGACTAGGGGCCGTGCTGGCGTTGCTGCCGTCATGCTTAGATGCTAGGATGGTCCGGCTCCGGATCCGGTTCAGGGTGGCGCCCGCATCCCTCGGGAGGCGAGTCCGCGCCGTGCCGCCGGCGGGATCCGGCGCGCCCACGGCTCCGGATCGCCCGCGGCTGCTTAGACGCAATCGAGGCTGCTCGGGAGCGATCGAGGCTCCGAAATCGAACCTCCCGGCCGGTTCCGTCGTCTGATCCACGGAACCCCGTTGCGCGCGGCACCCTTTTTCGCTCTCAGGAGAGGAAGCAAGAGGCATGCAAAAAACCGTCGTCTGGGCCCTCACGGCTGCCATCCTCGCGCTGCCCGCGAGCGCTTGGGCCGCCCCCACGCCCACCGAACTCATCAACCGCACCATCGACGCCCAGGGTTCGGTCACCTTCTGGGGCAAGCGCATCCAGCTCTTGACCCGCCAGCACCTCAACCTGCGCGCGGAAATGAAGGTCTTCGTCCAGGACGGCAAGAACTACCGCGTCACCGTCCAGGCCCCCGACACCCTCGCCGGGGTCAACCTCTGGATGAAGGAAAACAAGGCCAACGTCTACTTCCCCATGGAGAGCCTGCTCTTCCGCAACGACAACCCCACCGGCTCCAACGAGGCCGCCACCACCATCTTCGGCCAGCTCACCAGCCCTCAGCTGCTGGGCCGCAACTACGACCTCAAGATCCTGGAAGGCTCCGACGAGCTCAACGACATCGTCGCCCTCACCCCCTGCTACATCCTCGAGGCCACCCCCAAGCGCGGCTACAACGTTCCCGGCCACCGCTTCTGGATCAGCCGCGACACCTACCAGGTCCTCAAGGAAGAGCGCACCTGGGGCAAGGGCCTCAGCCCCTACTTCACCTCCTTCTATGAGGATTACATCCCCTCCAAGAAGGTGGACGTCGAGGTGGCCAACCTCCCCGAGAAGCTGAGCACCATCGCCCTGCAAAAGGACAAGGACAACTCCTTCGTCGAGTACAAGACGGTCGAAGCCGCCGAAGCCGCCCTCAAGAGCAAGGTGCCCCTGCCGAAGTACGTGCCCGCGGGCTTCCAGCTCCATGGCATCCAGTTCGCCAACTTCTTCGGCACCCGCATCACGCAACTCCACTACACCGACGGCCTCAACTGGATGTTCGTCTCCTATCGCCCCAAGCCCAACATGTTCCTGACCTTGATGGCCGGAGCCTTCGCCCTCTCCCTGGTCGACAAGATGAGCTCGCTCTCCTACCAGGCCCCCTACAACTACGCGGGCTCCGAGAAGAACGGCCAGCTGCTCTACTCCTATGGAGACCTCTATCCGGACGATCTCAACCGGGTCCTGGGCTCCATCGACCTGCCCCAGGTGAACTGATGCACGTCGGCTCTCTGGGGGCCTCGCTCGCCCTCCACGTCCTCCTGATAGGAGCCTTCATCCTGCCCCTCAGCAGGGGAGGCGCTCGACCGATGCCGCCCATGCCCAAGGACGCGCAGGTCATGCTCGTGGAACTGGCCAAGCTCCAGCAGGCCGCCCCGAAAGCCGCCCCGAAAGCCGCTCCCGTCGCGGCCCCGGGGACCGTCGCCTATCCCAAGAAGAAAAAGGAAAAACCCAAGCCGCCGCCCAAGCCGCAGCAGGTCGCCAAAGCGCCCAAGCCCCAGGCAACCCCGACGCCGAAGCCGACCCCCGATCCCATGGAGGCGAAGCTGGCCGAACTGCGCAAGCACCCTTACTTCAAGGACTGGCCCGAGGAGAAGCTGCGCAACCTCCAGCTGCCCCCCGGCATGAAGACCTGGGACGAGCTGGCCAAGATGACCACGCAGCTCGACGGGCTCGACTGGAAGGGCGCCCCTCCGAATCTGGGCGAGAAGGAGGCCTCGGCCGGCCAGGGCGCCGGGTTCGGCATGCCCGGCCTCTTCGGCTCGGCGGACGGCTTCGGCTTCAAGGGCCGCGCGCAAACCCCCGACGGCAAGTGGCAGCTCGCCTACCAGGAAATGAACGTCATGTTCGTCGCCCGCTGGGCCGAGGGAGAAGGGGCCGCCAAGGTCTTCTATTATCCCTTCGGAGGCAAGGAGGACCCATCGAAGTCCTTCGAGATCGCGGTCGAGGCCGATGACGCCTCCATGGTCGCCGCCATGAACATCAACCACCAGCTGATCATGATGGGGCAACCCCCCTTGCCGGTCTCGAACGCCTCCGCGGCGGGCGCCCCCAGCCGCCCCTGACCCCACCCGGACGCAACGCCGTCCCACGCGACGCCGTTCCTCCGAAACGGGGGGACGGCGTCGCGCTTTCGGCTCCCGGACGTCGCGGCGGCGGCGTTTGACAATCCCCGCGCCGAATGGCCTCATGAAGGGGTTTGGGGATTCAGATAGCGCCCGCGGCTGTTGCGAAAGGCAGCGAGCGTTAATCGAGAACCGCATGGATAGAGGCTGAAAGTCAAAGCTCGCTGTCCTGCAGCAACGTAGATCGCTCTAGGGAGGGAATCATGCCCGCGCTACCGCTCTCCGGCTCCCGGGTCGTCCTGGTGGACGGCTGCCGGACGCCATTCTTGCGTTCGCAGACGGACTTCGCCGATCTTCCCTCCTATCAGCTGGGGGCGATGGCGATCGCCGGCCTCCTCCACCGCACCCGGCTCGATCCCAAGCAGATCGATCGCCTTCTCATGGGAACGGTCGTCGCCGAGCCCCGTACCTCCAACCTGGCCCGCGAGGTCGCCCTCGCCGCGGGCCTGCCCCAGAGCCTTCCCGCCCACACGGTGACGGCGGCCTGCACCTCCTCCAACGTGGCGATCGCCTCGGCCGTCGAAGCCATCGCCGCCGGCACCGCCGAGGTCGTGATCGCCGGAGGCGCGGAGACCCTCTCGGACGTTCCCATCCGCTTCGGGCGCAACGTCCGCAAGCGCCTGATCGCCTCGCAAAAGGCCCGGGGCCCCGCCGACTACCTCAAGCTGCTTTCGGGGCTGTCATGGCGCGATCTGGCCCCCGACATGCCCGCGATCGCCGAGTTCTCCACCGGTCACACCATGGGCGAGAGCGCCGAACGGCTCGCCAAGCGCGTCGGCATCTCGCGCGACGCCCAGGACGCGTACGCGCTGAGCTCGCACCGGCGAGCGGCAGCGGCCACCGAGCGCGGCTACCTGGCCTCGCAGATCGCGCCGGCCATGGTCCCGCCCCGCTTCATGCCCGTGCGCGCCGACAACGGCATCCGGGGCGACTCCAGCCCGGAGAAGCTGGCCAGCCTCCCGCCGGTCTTCGACCGCCGCTTCGGGACCGTCAGCGCCGGCAACAGCTCCTTTCTCACCGACGGCGCCGCCGTCGTCCTCCTGATGAGCGAGCGGAAGGCCCGTGAGCTCGGCTACACGCCCATGGCCGTGATATCGAGCCTCGCGATGGCCGCCACCGATCCGCGCGAGGAACTGCTGATGGGGCCCGCCTACGCCATCCCCAAGGCCCTGGACGCGGCGGGCATCTCCCTGTCGCAGGTCGGAGTCTTCGAGCTTCACGAGGCCTTCGCCGCGCAGATGCTCGCCAACCTCCGGCTGCTGGCCGACCCGAGCTTCGGCCGCCAGAAGCTGGGGCGCGACCGGGAAGTGGGCGAGATCCCGCCCGACCAGCTCAACGCCTGGGGCGGCTCGCTGTCCATCGGGCACCCGTTCGGAGCCACCGGAGCCCGCCTCCTGATGACGGCCGCCCAGCGGATGAAGCAGGAGAACGCGGAGTGGGGGCTGATCTCGGCCTGCGCCGCCGGCGCCCTCGGGCACGCCATGACCCTCCGCCAGGTTTAGGAGATAGGGAGAAACGAGATGGAAGCCATCCAGCTGATCAAGCGAAACGACGGAGTCGCGATCCTGCGCTTCGACACTCCCGATAGCCCGGTGAACATCCTGTCGAGCCGCTTCTTCGCGGACTTCGCGCGGCACCTCGAGGCGATCGCCCGCGACCCGGACCTGCGCGCCTGCGTGCTCTCCAGCGCCAAGCCCGACTCGTTCATCGCCGGAGCCGACCTCGACGAGGTCCTCGCCATGACCCTTCCCACCCAGGCCGCCGCCTTCTCACGCGAAGGCCACGCCCTCCTCGACCGGATCGCCCAGAGCTCCAAGCCCTTCGTCGCCGCCATCCACGGTCCCGCCCTGGGTGGAGGCCTGGAAGTGGCCCTCGCATGCCATTACCGGCTCGCCAGCGACGATGCCAAGACCGTGCTCGCCCTGCCCGAGGTCCAGCTCGGCCTCTTGCCCGCAGGAGGAGGCACCCAGCGCCTGATCCCCCTGGTCGGCATGACCCTCGGGCTCTCCATGCTGCTCACCGGCCAGCGCCTCCGCGCCGCCAAGGCCTACAAGGCGGGCCTCGTCGACGCCCTCACCTCCCCCTTCGGGATCGAGGAGACCGCCGCCAAGGCCGCCCTCATGCTGGCCGACGGCAAGCTGAAGCCCAAGCGCCGCGAAGCCAAACTCATGGATCGCCTCATGGAAGGCCCCCTGCGCGGCATGGTGCTGAAACAGGCCCGGGAAGGCGTGCTCGCCAAGACGCGCGGCCTCTACCCCGCCCCCCTGGCCATCCTCGACTGCGTGAGGCTCGGCCTGGCCGACGGCTTCAAGCTGGGCGGCCGCGGCTACCAGCAGGAAGAGCTCGGCTTCGGAGCGCTGGTCACCAGCCCCGAGGCCAAGAACCTGATCGGCATCTTCCACGCCACCACCGCCAAGAAGAAGCTCCCCGACGGCATGGTGCCCCGGGAGGTGCGTCGGATCGGCGTGCTGGGAGCCGGCCTCATGGGCGAAGGCATCGCCTCCGTCTCGATCGCGAACGTGCCGGTCGTGCTCAAGGACGTCTCGGATGAGACCCTCTCCCGGGCCGCCCGCAACCTGCACGCGAGCCTGGCCAAGCGCGTGAAATCCGGCGCGCTGAGCGGGGTCGACCGCGACAAGACCTGGCACCGCCTGCGCTTCACCCGCGACGCCGCGGATCTCGCCGGCTGCGACCTGGTGGTCGAGGCGGTCTTCGAGGATCTCGACCTGAAGCGCCGGGTCCTCGCCGAGACCGAGGCCGTGCTCGCCCCGGAAGCCGTCTACGCCACCAACACCTCCGCCCTGCCGATCGCCAGCATCGCCGCCGAAGCCCGCCATCCCGAGCGGGTGCTGGGCATGCACTACTTCTCTCCGGTCCCCAAGATGCCGCTGCTCGAGATCGTCGTGACGCCAAAGACGGCGGACTGGGCGATCGCCACCGCCATGGCCACCGGAAAAGCCCAAGGCAAGACCGTCATCGTGGTCAAGGACGGGCCGGGCTTCTACACCACCCGCATCCTGGCGCCCTTCCTCAACGAGGCCGCGGCCCTGCTCGCAGAAGGAGCCTCCGTCGAAGCCCTCGACCGCGCCCTCAAGGACTTCGGCTTCCCCGTCGGCCCCATCACCCTGATCGACGAGGTCGGCCTCGACGTCGCCGCCCACGTCTCCCACGATCTCGGCAAGGCCTTCGCCCACCGCGGCATCACCCCCTCCGACGCCATGCTCCGCATGGTCGAAGCCGGCTTCCACGGCCGCAAGAACGGCAAGGGCTTCTACTGCTACGACCCCGAAGGCAAATCCGGCAAGCACAAGCGCGTCAACCCCGACGCCACCGCCTTCTTCCGGAGCGCGACGCCCCCCGCGACCTCGCCCCGTCCCCAGGAACTCGTCGATCGCCTCGTCCTCATGATGGTCAACGAAGCCGCCTACTGCCTCCAGGAAGGCATCCTCCGCGACGCCACCGACGGCGACCTGGGAGCCGTCATGGGACTAGGCTTCCCCCCGCTGCACGGCGGCCCCTTCCGCTTCGCCGACGCCATGGGCCTCGATCGGCTCGTCAAGCGCCTGGAGGAACTGGCCTCGGCTCACGGCAAGCGCTTCACGCCCGCCCCGCTGCTCGTCGAGATGGCCCGCGAGGGGAAACGCTTCCACACGGATCGACAGCCCGTCGCCGAATCGAATAGCTAACCTCACGCTCCCCCAAGGAGGTCCCCATGATCGGCATGCTCCCCCTCAGCGGCACCGTCGTCCTCGACCTCTCCCGCATGCTCCCCGGAGCCGTCCTCGCCCGGATCCTCGTCGACCTGGGCGCCCGCGTCATCAAGATCGAGGATCCCTCCAGCGGAGACCCCATGCGCCTGGCTCCCCCCTTCGCCGACGGCACGGGGGCCGGGTTCCAGGCCTTCTACCGGGGAACGGAATCCGTTTCGCTGGACCTGAAGACCCCCGAAGGCGCCGCCGCCCTCAAAGGCCTCGCCCAGCAAGCCGACGTGCTGGTGGAGAGCTTCCGGCCGGGCACCATGGCCCGCTGGGGACTCGGCGCAGACGCGCTCCAGGCCCTGAACCCCGCCCTCACCATCTGCGCGCTGTCGGGCTTCGGCCCCGAAGGCGGGGTCGGCCACGACCTCAACCTCCAGGCCTTCTCCGGCCTGCTCTCCGCCCTTCCCGGCGACGGCATCCCCGGCATCCAGATCGCCGACATCACCACCGGGATCCTCGCCAGCAGCTCGATCCTCGCAGCCTTGCTCCTGCGGAGCCGCACCCAGAAAGGCTCAAGACTCGATCAGCCCCTCGCAACCGCCCCCATGCCCTTCCTCACCTGGGCATGGGCCAACGCATCGGCCGGAGGAACGGGAGTTTTGGAGCATGTCTTGGCCGGAGAGAGCCCCAGCTACCAGGTTTACCGGTGCAAGGACGGTGAAAGACTCGCCGTGGGCGCGATCGAACCCAAGTTCTGGCGGGAGCTGACCGAGCTGCTGGAGCTGCCGGATCTCGCCTCGGCGGGCATGCAGACGGGAAGGCGCGGCGCGGAGACCATCCAGCTGCTGGCCGAGCGCTTCGCCCAAGAGCCGCGTGACACCTGGCTGAAACGGGCCGCGGAGCGCGATCTGCCCATCAGCGCGGTCAACGGGCTCGAAGCGGCCCGCCAAGAGCCCTACTACCGGGCCCGCATGGAGCAGACGCCCCTGGCCGGCGGCGGGCACCTCGAAAGCCCAGGGCCCTACCTGGAGGGCTGGGAGCGGCAGTTGCACGTCCCCGCCCCGGCGCTGGGAGCCGATACCGCGGCCGTCCTGCGGGAGTTCGGCCTGGATGCCCACGTACGCCCCGAACCTCGCTAACGGAGAAGCCATGGAGACCTTCAAGGACCTTCCCGTCCTCGCCTTCGAAACCCAAGAAGCGTTTCATGACTGGCTGGACCAGCACCACGCCGACGCCGGCGCCTTCTGGCTACGCCTCTACAAGAAGGGAAGCAACAAACCCACCGTGACCTACGCCGAGGCCCTGGACGAGGCCTTATGCTACGGCTGGATCGACAGCACCAAGCAGGCCTATGACGCCGAGAGCTTCCTTCAGCGCTTCTCGCCCCGCAAGCCGCGCTCGGTCTGGTCCAAGGTGAACCAGGACCACGTGGCCCGGCTGATCGCGGCGGGCCGGATGCAGCCGGCGGGCCTTCACGCGATCGCGGAGGCCAAGCGCAACGGGCTTTGGGAGAAGGCCTACGAGCCGGCCAGCCGGATCACGGTGCCCGAGGACCTTCGAGCCCGGCTGGAGCTCGATGCCGAGGCCCAGGCCTTCTTCGAGACCCTGGACAAGACCAACCGCTACGCGATCCTCTACCGCATCCAGAGCGCCGCGAAGCCCGAAACCCGCCTCAAGCGGCTCGACTGGGCCATGGACTTATTGAAGCGGGGCGAGAAGATCCACTAGAGGCGAGGTTTTCCGGGACCGGGGTCTCGGGTACAAGCTGGCTTGGCCTTCGCTGCCGCGTACGATACCGAGGAGTCCCATGACCCAAGACCTGTCCGCCCCCGCGGGCCCGCAGCCCGACGGGCGCTTGCTCGCGATCCCGCTGGAGACGATCGATCCCAACCCTCGCCAGCCGCGCCTCAGCGTCGCGTCCCGGGAGCTCGCCGAGCTTGCCGCATCCATCCTGCACGGGGGGCTCGACTACCCCATCAAGGTTCGCCCGCATCCCGAGGCGCCGGGCCGCTACCAGGTGAGCGACGGCGAGCGGCGGTTGAGGGCGTATCGCCTCAACCGGGAGCGCCACCCCGAGGATGGCCGCTGGCAGGCCATCCCGGCGGTCGTGAGCGAGATGTCGGATGCCGAGATGGGCCTGATCGCCTTCCGCACGGCCTTCCAGCGGGAGTCCTACGGGCCCGTGGGGATCGCCAAGCAACTGAAGGCCCTGATCGACCAGGACGGGCTCGATCGTGATCAGGTCGCCCGCTCGATCGGTAAGTCGGTGGACTTCGTCAACCGCAAGATGGCCCTGCTTCACCGCATGCCCGACGTCCTGCTCGACGCGGTGGAAGGCGGCGCGATCACCGAGGGCCATGCCCTGTCGCTCAAGGCCGTCAAGGACGGGGCCCTGAGAAAGCGCCTGCTGGAGGGCTGCACGCGCGGGGGCTGGTCCCGGCAAGACCTGCGCGAGCGGATCGCCATGCTGGAGAGCGTGGCGGATAGCCCGTACCTGACGGACGAGGAGCGCAAGCACTACGAAACCCAGGTCTTCCGGGGGACGATCGCGAAGGCCGAGCTCGACGCGGAGCTAGAGGCGATTCGCCAGGACGAGACGGGCTCCACCTGGGGAGCGCTGGATCCCATCTACCAGCGCTTGAGCGCCTCACAGCGCCGCGAGCTGGTGCGCTTCCTCTGGGAGCATGCCCCCAAGGAGCTGCGGGTTCAGACGGCCCTTCACCTGGACGAGCTGCGCCGGCGCAAATAAGCGCTTGCGACTAGCGACAAGCGCCTGCCGGCTGGACATGGACGCCCACGTCGAGGATGGCTACTTCCGGTAGGTGATCCGGTAGATCCGGCCCCCGGCGTCGTCCGTGACGAAGAGGGCGCCGTCCGGGGCGACCAGCACGTCCACCGGACGCCCCCAGTCCGACCGTCCGCGCAGCCAGCCGGTCGCGAAGTCCTCGCTACGCGTGGGTTTCCCGTTCTCGAAGCGAACCCGGACGACCTTGTAGCCGGTGGGCGGGTTGCGGTTCCAGGAGCCGTGGAAGGCCACGAAGGCGTCTCCCTGGTAATCGGCCGGGAACTGCTTGCCGGTGTAGAACGCGATGCCGAGCGGAGCGGAGTGGGCCTGGAAGCCGAGGGCCATGGGCTCGGTCCGGGCGCAGAAGTCGGCCTCGTCGTGGGCGGGGTCCGTCCGGCGATCGCCATAGCAGTAAGGCCAGCCGTAATGGCTCCCGAACTTGACGAGGTTCAATTCATCCGGAGGGGTGTCGTTCCCCAGGCGATCCCGCCCGTTGTCGGTGGCCCAGAGCTGGCCGGTCTGGGGATGCCAGGCAAACCCCACCGCGTTGCGAAGGCCCCGCGCGTAGATCGTCATGTCCGAGCCGTCCGCCTTGAAGCGCAGGATCGTCGCACGGCGGCGATCCTCCTCGATGCAGACGTTACATGTGGAGCCGACCGAGACGAACATGTGGCCGTCCGGCCCGAAGCCCAGCGTGCGGGTCCAGTGCATGCCGCCGTCCGGGAGATCCCGGGTGAGGGTTTGCTTGGTCTCGGCGACCCCATCTCCGTCGCGGTCCTGGAGCTTCACCACGGCGCCGGTCTCGGCGACGTAGAGATCGCCCTCGCGCCAGGCGAGACCATGAGGGCGGCTGAGATCCTGGGCGAAGACCAACGTCCGATCGGGCTTGCCGTCCCGGTTCCGGTCGGGCAGGAGCAGCACCTTCCCCGCGCGGGGCTGCGTGACCGTGAGATCGCCCTGCGGGGACAAGGCCATCATGCGGACTCCCTCCAGGCCGCTCGCGTAGACGGAGAGGCGGAATCCCTTCGGCAGGGTGATGGGATGCGGCAGGGTCTCGGCGGCGGACTGCGTCCCGCCGGTCAGCACGGCCAGCGCGAGGAAAAACGCCTTCGATCGCGATCGCATCGGGCCTCCTTCGTAGAAGCGAGCATACCTCCGGACATCATACCGGATCCCATGCACCGGCCCGCGAGCGCCCTCCCGAGCAAGACGCGCAGCCCTTGGTTTTCGCGAACCAAAAACGGCAAAATCCACGATATGACACCATCGACACGCAATCCTTAACGTAAAATCGCTTGGCCGTGCGGGTAAAGAGTAATCGAGCCTTTGCCCTCCCTCACGACGAAAGGAATCCTTACGTGCAGCCCACCTCCTCTGCCGTCGCCCTTGCGGCCCTCGCCGCCATCACCGTGCTCCAGGCGCCGGCCCTCGCCCAGGCGGAAGCCCCCAAGGTGCGGGGTGTCGTCCAAAGCTGGTACACCGTCAACGAAAGCGCCCCGGACGCCTTCACCGTGCGCCGCGTCTTCCTTTACGTCAACGGAACCGTCACTCCCCAGCTCTCCTACTCGGTGCTCTTCAACCCCGCCAAGTACCTGTCCCTTCCGACCGTCACCGGCGCCTCCTCGCCTTACGCCGTCTCGAACAACGGAGACAACCGGCTCCTGGAGGACGCCTTCCTGACGGCCAAGCTGGACGGCGGGTGGAAGGTGCGGATGGGCCAGTTCCGGCCTCCCGTCTCCGTGGAAGGCCTCGCTCCGGTCGCGACGATTCCCCTGGCTCGCCGGGCGCTCTTCCTGGAGGGCAACTCCTTCGGCTTCTACCGGGACCTCGGGCTCGAGGTGAGCGGCCCCGCCCTGCCGGGCCTGACGACCACCCTGGGGGTCTTCAACGGCCAGACCACCAACCAGCGCGAGACCAACGAGCCGAAGGACGTCGCGGCACGCCTCGACTACGCCTTCTCCAACCTCAAACTGGGCGCTTCCTACCTGAGAGGCGTGCGCGGCACGGCGGAGACCTTCGCGGAGCGGATTGGCGCCAACGCCGCGATCGATTTCGACCCCCTGGCGCTCTCCGCCGAAGCGCTCGCCGGCACGGACGGCACGACCGCCAAGCTGGGATGGTACGGCCAGGCGCTCTGGCGCTTCAACCCCTCGCTGAACACGGTCCTGCGCGTCGAGGAATGGGATGCCGACCAGAGCCAGTACGGCAAGCAGCAGGACGTGACGCTCGGCGTGAACTGGTTCTACACCGGCAACTCGAAGCTGGCCCTCAACCTCATCAACCAGACCATGGTCGGCCAGACTCCCTCCCGCAACGCGCTCGCCATCGTGGCATGGCAGCTGGAACTCTAAGCTGAGATCGAGGAGACTTCCATGAGGTTAACGGTCAAAACCCGTATCATTACCGGCTTCGCCCTGATGACCCTGATCCTGGTGGGCCTCAGCATCGGGGGCCTGACGCAGATCCGCGGCATGCAAACCCTGCTGGCAGACACCTACACCAAGGATCTCGACGCCATCGACCAGAGCGCCCTCCTGCTCGCCCAGATGCACAACCTGCGCGTGGGCGCCATGCGCTTCATCGCCGCCCCCACCCCCGAAAAGGAGAAGGCGATCCAGAAGACCCTCGAGGGCGACCTCCAGGACTTCGCCGCGCTCAAGGAGAAAACGGCCAAGACGGCGCTCTTCAAGGAGGGCAAGGTTTCCCTCGAGGACTTCAACCGCAAGTCCGAGGCCTTCATGGACGTCGTGATCACGGCGGGGATGGTCAAGGCCAGCCGCGGCAGCGTCGAGGCGGCCTGGATGATGGAGCGCGAGGGGCGCGATCGCTTCCTCGAAGCCGAAGAGGCCATCACCCAGGTGCATGACGCCATCACGGCGATCGCCAAGCAGCGCTACGAAGACTCCACCCGGATGGCAAACTTCACCCTCGTCATGGCCCTCAGCTTCATGGCGCTCTCGCTCGTGGCGGGCATCCTCATCGCCATGGGGCTGATCCGCAGCATCGTGGCCCCGCTGCTTCGCATGAAGCACGCCGCCCTCCGGATCTCCGCCGGCGAACTCGACCAGGACCTCGACACCCGGGGCGACGACGAGCTCGCCGACATGGCCCGCTCCTTCGAGACCATGCTCGCCTACCTCAAGGAGGTGGCCGGAGTCGCCGATGCCCTCGCCAAGGGCGACCTGAGCCGGAACATCACCCCCAAGAGTCCCCGCGATCAGTTCGGCGTCTCCGTCTCCGGGATGGTGACCAGCCTGCGGGACATCGTCTCCCAGGTCCGCAGCGCCTCGTTCGAGGTCTCCGGCGCCGCCGAGCGCTCCAACGAGGCCATCGAGGAAACCTCCAGCTCCATGGAGGAGATGGCCGCCTCCATCACCCAGGTCTCGGGCAATACCCAGTCCCTGGCCGCCTCGGTCGAGGAAACCTCCAGCACCCTCGCGGAAATGGCCGCCAGCATCCGGCAAGTCGCCGGCAACGCCGAGACCCTCGGCGCCGCCGTCAGCCAGACCTCCGCCAGCATCGAGGAGATGGTCGCCAGCATCCAGCAGGTCGCCACCAACGTCGTCTCGGCCAGCGAGAGCATCTACAAGACCCAGAGCGCCGCCATGCAGGGCAGCAAGGCGGTGGATGAGACCATCGCCGGCATGCAGCGGATCAACGGCGTCATGACCGACGTCGTCACCGTCATCCAGCACCTGGGCCGGTCCTCGGAGGAAATCGGCGCCATCATCGCGGTGATTGACGACATCGCGGAGCAAACCAACCTCCTGGCTCTGAACGCGGCGATCGAAGCGGCCCGCGCCGGCGAGCACGGAAGGGGCTTCGCGGTGGTCGCAGATGAAGTGAGGAAGCTCGCCGAGCGCTCCGCCAAGGCCACCGGGGAAATCGCCACGCTCATCAAGGGCATTCAGAAGGAGACCGAACAGGCCGTATCGAGCACCCGGGAAGGGGAAGCCGCCATCGCCGCGGGCACCCAGCTCGCCAGCGGCGCCGGGGGCGCCATCCGCGAGATCGTTCAAGCCGCCGAGCAAAGCCTGGTCATCGGCGCCCAGATCGGTCAGGCCACCCAGGAGCAGAGCCGGGCCGCTTCCCAGATCTCCGAGGCGGTCCACTCCATGAACCGCCTGACCCAGGAGGTCATGGCCGCCACCCGCGAACAGGCCAAGGGCTCCGAGCAGATCGTCCAGGCCATCGCGTCCATGAACCAGATGACCCAGCAGGTGAGCACCGCGACCTCCGAGCAGCGGAAGGGCGCCGACCAGGTGGTCCACGCCGTGGAAAACCTCAACCGCATGTCGGGATCCCTGCGCGAGCAGGCCGACGTACTGCAAGCCGCCATCGCCTTCTTCAAGGCCGACGCGGAGGCCGCGCGGACGATTCCCGCCAGCGCCGCCCCGAAGCTGCTCGGTCGCTAGCCCCCCGAAACGGGGAGGTGCCGCGGCACCTCCCCGTCTTTTCATCCTCAGCGAGCGCTTGCCGACCGCCGACTCCGGGTATACTGAGGCTGTCCGGTTCCTGGATCAGAGGACTTCTGCTTGGCCACGCCCCGCCTCCCTTCGCCGACCATGCCCCTCGGAACCGATGCCTCGGACTACGCGCCCAAGATCCGCAGGAAGCTGACCCGCGTCTCCCTCCTGCTCGTGGTCGTTCCCATCGCCCTCGTGATCGTGGCCGTCTCTTGGCTCACGACCCAGGCCCTCACCCAGCATGAGGAGCGCCAGCTCGGCCTCGCCTCGGCCTACGTCCAGCAGACCTTCTCGAACCGAAAGACCGAACTGCTGGCGAAGCTCCAGCTCTTCCTCGGGCACTCGGAACTCGCCGCCAAGCTCGCGCTGCCGCCCTCGCAAGCCGAGCCGGCCATCGCGGAAGCCCTCACCCGCCACCTCGGAGACATCCCCGAACTGCGCGTGGCCTCCGCCACCGGAGAGATCCTCGCGCGCGGCACCCTCCATCCGGGCTGGGAGGCCCTGGTCGAGCGGGCCCAGCTGGGCGAAGCCGGCGTCGACATCGCCTGGCGCAAGGGCACGCTCTGGCTCCAGGCCGCCGTCCCCATCGATGGCCCCCGGGGACGCGGCACCCTCTACGCCGGCACGCCCCTGGACCTCGCCGATCTCAAGCAGCTCAAGCAAGAGCTGGGACACGAGGTCTCCTTCGCCGCCCACGACACGCTCTACCTCTCGAGCATCGAGGGCTGGGCCGGCAGCCGCCTGAGCCTCCTCCCCTACCGCACGACCCCGGTCACGCTCGCCAAGCACGCGACCTTCACCCTGAGCGTGCCCCTCTACGATCTGCTCGGCAGACAGGTCGGCAGCGTCCTCGTCAGCCGCCATGCCTGGGACCTCCAGCGCGTGGTCGTGACCCTGCTGGCCGCCATCGTGGGCATCGGCCTGGCCGCCGCCCTCGTCGCCATGGCCTTCGCCCTCGTCACCACCCGCCACCTCGCCTCCGTCTTCAGCCAGCTGATCCGCGGAGCCCGCCGGATCGGCATGGGCGATCTCAGCACCCGGATTCAACTCGAAACCGACGACGAGTTCGAGATCCTCGCCGACTCCTTCAACCAGATGACCCGCGAGCTGGCGGCCAGCCGCGAGCGCCGGATCGAGCAGGAGCGCATGGAGCAGGAGCTGAAGGTCGCCCACCACATCCAGCAGTCCATGCTCCCGTCGAACACCGACGAGCACCGCAGCGGAGGCATCGTGCTCTCGGGCATCTCGCTGCCCGCCGAGCACGTGGGCGGGGACTACTTCGACCAGCTCATGCTGGAAGGCGATCGCCTCGCGATCGCCCTGGGCGACGTCAACGGCCACGGCATCTCCTCGGCCCTCATGATGAGCCTCGCCAAGAGCTGCCTGCATACCCAGGTGCTCTCCGATCCCGGAGTCGAACGGGTCATGGGCGTGCTCAACCGGATCTTCTTCAGCTCGGTCAAGGACCGCCGCTTCATGACCTTCCTCTACGGCGTCGTCGACCCCGCGCGCATGGAGCTCGAGGTCGCCAGCGCCGGCCACCACCTGCCGCTGCTGCTGCGGCAAGGCGAGGTCACCGAGCTCGACCTCGCCCCCAGCTACCCCTTGGGAGTGCGCTACGACACCCACTACCACTCGAAGCGCTTTGCCCTGGAGGCGGGAGACGTCCTCTTGCTCTACACCGACGGGATCGTGGAAGCCACGGATGCCCTGGGCGCCGAGTTCGGGGCCGAGCGCTTGTATGAGACCCTCACGGAACTGGGGGACGGCGACGCCATCACCATCCGCGACGGCCTGATCCAGGCCTTCAAGGACTTCACGGGCGATCGCCCCCAGGAGGACGACGTCACCCTGCTGGTCCTCAAGGTCCGCTACGGTCGCCGGGAGGCCGACGCATGAGCCGCACGCCCCGCCTCTTCCTGCTCGCGATCCTCTCGACCATGCTGGCGGCGGCTGGCTGCTCGTTCAACCGCACGGTCACTCTCCGCTGGACCGTGGGGGGAGACCCCGGCTCGATCGAGGCCTTCCGCACGCTCGCCGACCGCTTCGAGGCCCGCAACCCCGTGATCCGCGTCCAGATCGAGACGCTCGCCCCCCAGACCGACTTCCAGCACCGCTACTACTCGGCGACGCTAGGAGCCGGCAGCGCGGCGGGAGTCGACGTGCTGGGAGGGGACGTGATCTGGACCGCCGAGTTCGCGGAGCGCGGCTGGATCCGGCCGCTGGACGCTCAGTTCCCCGAGACCGAGCGCGCGAAGTTCCTCGCCCCGCCCCTGGAATCCGTCACCTGGCGCGGGAAGACCTGGGGCGTGCCCTTCTTCACCGATGTCGGAGTGCTCTTCTACCGCAAGGACCTGCTGGCCAAGCATGGCTTCCAGCCGCCGCGCACGCTTCCGGAGCTCGCGCACCAGGCCCGGCAGATCGCGCATGCCGAGGGCATCGGAGGCTACCTCTGGCAGGGGGCGCCCTCGGAAGGACTGGTTTGCAACGCCATGGAAGCCATCCGAGGGGCTGGTGGACGGGTTCTCGACGCGAACGCCCAGGTGGATCTGGGGTCTTTGGAGACGTTGAGGGCCTTGCGCTGGCTTGCGGAGTTGCCGGGAACGGCCAGTCCGCGGCAGGTGCGTTCGGCATGGGAGGAGACGGGCCGGATCGCCTTCGTGAACGGGGAGGCGGCGTTCCTTCGGAACTGGCCGTACGTCTGGGCGATCGCCCAGGGGCCGTCGAGCGCCGTCAAGGACCAGGTGGGCGTGGCGCCGATTCCGGGCTTCGAGGGGCATCCCTCCAGCCCGACCCTGGGGGGCTGGAACCTCATGATGGCCGCCGGCACGCGGCATCCCCGGGAGGCCTGGACGCTCATCTCCTTCCTGACGAGTCCGGAGTCCCAGGCCTACATGGCGCTGGAATCCGGGCGCCTGCCGACCCGCCATGCGAGTTACCGGGATCCCGAGATCCGGCAGAAGGCTCCCTTGATGGCCGTCCTGTACCCGCAGGCCCTCCGGGCGCGACCCCGCCCCATGTCCCCGGATTACCCGGAACTCTCCGCGATCCTTCAGGAGGAGCTGGGCGCCATGCTGCACGGGGAGAAGTCTCCGGAGGCGACCCTTTCGGACGCCGAGGCGCGCCTCGAGAAACGCCCCGCGCCGTGAAAAAGGGAAGGCGCCGCGGTCGCGGCGCCTTCCCTTTGGCTTCCGAGCGAAGCGGCCGAGGATTAGAGGAAGAAGTAACGGGTGCCGAACTCGAAGTTCAGGCCGCCGTCCTGGGTCCCGTCGATCAGCTTCTGGTAGCCGACGCCGAACTGGACGCCCAGGTTCGTGAGGGGCTTCCACTGCCAGCCCACGTTGCCGAAGACGCCGTTCGCCGCGGTCGTCTGACCCTCGACGGTGGCGCTGGCGCGCTGGTAGCCGAGACCCACGTAGGGGCCGCCGGCGGGGTCCAGGTGATACTGGAGCGCGGGGGCGAAGCCGAGGACGCCCTCCATGGTGGCAATCTGGAGGTCGAGCGAGAGGTTGGAGATCGGGTTGACGATCAGGTCGGCGCCGGTGAGGCCGATGCCGTTGCCGAGCTTGTAGCCGATGCCGAGCATGTTGTTGGCAGGCGCGGTCTCGGACGAGTAGACGGTCTGGGTCGCAGCGGGCTTCGAGGTCCGCATCTGAGCATCGGCATTCGCCTGGAGGCCCATGACGAGGGCGGCGCCGACGGCGAGGCCGGTCAGGATCTTCTGCATTGTGTAACTTCCTCCGTACAACATTGCGGGGCTAAGTTCGAGGAACTGGACCATGCGGTCCAGCACCGTTTACGTTAAATGGTAATACTGTACTTTCGCATCCCTGACAAGAGATCGTTATCACAGCCATAAGGCCGAAGCGCCCCTGTCACGGGCATGGTGGCCGGACGGTCGAAGGGGAGCTATGCTGAAGGCATGCTGCGCTGGCCCGACGAGATCATCTACCAGATCCTCCCCGATCGCTTCTGCAACGGGGATCCCTCCAACGACGTCCAGCCGGGAGCGGAGACCTGGATGGGCAAGCCCGTGCGCCGGTCGACGGATCCCAGGCGGCTGACCAGCGACTCCGGACACCAGCACACCTTCTTCGGAGGAGATCTCGCGGGCATCCGCCAGAAGATCCCCTACCTGCTCGACCTGGGCGTGACGGCCGTCTACCTCAACCCCATCTTCGCCTCCAAGAGCACCCACAAGTACGACACCGACGACCACTTCCGGATCGACCCCCACCTGGGCACCCGGGAGGACTACGACCTGCTTTTGCGAGACCTCCGCGAGGCGGGGTTGAAGCTGATCCTGGACGGGGTCTTCAACCACACCTCCTTCGATCACCCGTGGTACCGCGATCACGCCGGCACGCACTACTGCCTCAAGCGCAACGGAAAGCCCGAGACCTGGATGGACTGGGGAGTGATGCCCAAGCTCGATCTCGACCGCGAGGAGGTCGTCTCGGCGCTCTCGGAGGTGGTCTCCTACTGGCCCGGGGTCGACGCCTGGAGGCTGGACGCCTCGCATCTCCTGCCCGAGCGCTTCCTGAGGCGGCTGCGCGATCGCTTCGACGGGCTCCTGATCGGGGAGGAATGGGAGCACTGCGGCGGGGCGCTTTCGCAGGGGCTCTACGACGGGGTCACCAATTTCATGTTCCGCAAGCCCCTGGAAGCCTTCTTCGCGCAGGATCTCGCCGCCGAAAGCCTGGCACGGCGGCTCTCCATCGTGCCCGAGACCTACCCCTGGCACGGCACCGTCCAGTCCTGGAACTTCCTGGGCAACCACGACACGTCGCGCTTCTACTCGCAGATCGGCCATCGGAAGGGGGCGATGGAGATGGCGATCGCCCTCATGTTCACCCTGCCGGGCACGCCCATGATCTACTACGGGGACGAGATCGGCATGCGCGGCCAAAACGCCCACCAGTCCCGCGCCCCCATGCGCTGGGAACCCGAGACCTGGGACCAGCGCCTCCACGCCACCTTCAAGCGCTACATCCGGCTGCGCAAGGATCATGCCGTCCTCAGCACGGGCAGCCTGCGCTGGGTGCATGCCCATAACCGCTCGCGCACGCTGGCCTTCGTCCGCGAGTCCGCGGCGGAGCAGGCCCTGATCCTCCTCAACGCCGGGGAGTTCGAGGCGCGGATCGACGCCCTCGGGCGCACCTGGGAGATCCCTGCCGGCAAGGTCCGGGTCGAGTTCCTCTGACGGGATAAACCCTCGCTTCCTGGGAACAATAACGAAAGCCCCCCTTCCCATCAACGGGGCGCAGAGGAGCACGACCATGCCTGACGTTCGCATTTCCGCCTCCCCCGTCCCCTCGCCTCGCCCCCAGGCCAAAGCCGCGGCCAAGAGCCCGGCCGATACGGCGGCCAAGCCCGTCCTGGGGGGCGATCGCCTCACGACCCAGGGGGCCGCGCCCGGCACCGACGGCGTCCGGATCATCCAGGAGGCCCTGCGTTTCCCTCCCAAGCCCAAGAAGGGCACGGACATGACGCCTTGGCTGATGGATGCTTACAGCCGTCTCCTCAAGGCCGAGAGCACCATGCGCGTGCTACAGAAGTCTCGCGGCGAGGATCGGGTGGATGCCGAAACGTACGGCGACCTCCGGCACCAGCTCTGGGACGCCCAGGGGCGCATCGCCAAGCTGGACAAGGACGGGGCGGTGAAGACGGAGTTCTTCCAGGCGATCCTGCCGCCGGCTCGGCAGCTGATCGACGATCTAGCGGCCTACCCCGCGCCTCCGGCCGACAAGGCGGGCAAGGCCGAGTGGCTGGTCGGAGCCAAGCAGGAGCTGGCGCGCGCCAAGGCCGCCGATGAACTCATGAACGCGGCCTGGTTCGACTTCCAGGCCCTGGACTTCGGCAATCGCACGGATTCCAGCAGCAAGCTCTTCGATTTCGAGTCGCGCGTGCGGCAGGTCGAGTACGCGCTCAACCCTCCCGCGCCGCGCCCGCAGGGTTCGCCGGCTTCCGGATCGCCGGGTTCCGGATCGCCGGGTTCCGGTTCGAAGGCCGCCGGGACATCCGGGCCGCTCTTCGGCAACACCCAGGGAGCCGCCAACCTGGCCAACGGCAAGAACCCCGTCGGCCAGGTGGCGGGCGCCGTGGCGTTGCCGTTCGCGGTCACGCTGGACGTGATCGATCTCATCACCCGCCCGCTACGCTGGCTGGAAGGCGCGGGCGAGAAGCCGTAGGCGCCATGATCGAGACGGGGGCGGATCCGAATCGGATCCGCCCCCGTCGTCTCTAGGGGTTTAGCCCTGGTTGAAGGGCATGCCGCCATGACCCGGGTAGGGCATGGGCTGACGGCCCGGCATGGGACGTCCCGGCATCGGCTGGCCGGGCATCGGGCGACCCGGCTCGAAGATCGGGCGGCCGCCAGGTCCCGGGTAGGGCTGGCCGGGCTGCATTCCCGGCTGCCCCGGGTAGGGCTGACCAGGCATGGGCTGACCAGGCATGGGCCGGCCAGGCATGGGCTGACCAGGCATCGGCTGACCAGGCATCGGCTGACCGGGGTAGGGCTGGCCGGGGTAAGGCATGGGCTGGCCCGGACGGCCCGGGTAGGGCTGACGGGGACGCTCAGGCTGCTGCGGCTGGTCGGGCTGGGTGGGCTGCTCGGGCTTGGGCTCGGGCATCTCGCCGCTCTTGACCATGTCGAGGGCCTTCGAGGCGTTGAGGCGCTTGATGCTGGTCTTGAAGCCGGAGGTCGGATCGCCGGCATTCTCCAGGACGGCCTTCAGCTGCTGCGGGGTGAGGTCGCCCTTCTGGGCGAGCAGGAGGGCGGCGACGCCGGCGGCGTGCGGGGAAGCCATCGAGGTGCCGTCATGCGACTTGTAGTCCTTCTCGGTGGTCGAGAGGATGCCGGTGCCCGGCGCGGCGATGTCGACGTAGGTGCCGTAGTTCGAGAACGAGGCCCGGCGATCGCTCTTGTCCGTGGCGCCGACCGAGAGCACGCTCGGGTAGGCGGCGGGGTAGGTGTTGCGGGTGGTGTTCTCGTTGCCGGCGGCCACGACCACCAGGGCGCCCTTGGCGGTCACCTGGTCGATGGCGTCCTTGATGGTCCGCGCGTCCTGCTCGCCGCCGAGGGACATGTTGATGACCTTGGCGCCCATCTCGTGGGCCTTCAGGACGCCCTTGGCGATCGCCGCCATGTCGCCCGAGCCGTCCGAACCGAGGACCTTGATGGCGAGGATCTTGGTGTTGTACGCAACGCCGACCACTCCCTTGCCGTTGTCGCCCAGCGCGGCGATGGTGCCCGCCACGTGGGTGCCGTGGCCCTGGTCGTCCATCGGATCGGAGTCGTTGTTGCCGAAGTCGGGGCCCTTGACGACCTGACCCTGCAGGTCGGGGTGGTTGTAGTCGACGCCGGTATCGATGACCGCGACGAGGACGTCCGACTTGCCGGTGGTGGTGTCCCAGGCCTGGGGAGCCTGGATCTTGCTCATGCCCCAGAGCTCGTTGAACTTCGGATCGTTCACGGTGCGCTTGGCCGAGAGGTCAAACGCCCGGTAGATGTAGTTGGGCTCCGCGTAGACGACGTTGGGGTCCTTGCGCAGCTTGGAGAGGGCCTCTTCCACGCTCTGACCCTCGGGAACCTTGTAAACGCTGGTGTTGCCCAGCTCTTCGATCGACTCCATGCGCATCATGTTGGGAACGGAGTGGATGCCCATGGCCTTCTTCAGCTTGACCACGATCTCGCCGGGGACGGCCTTCGCGCCGTAGCGCTGCGTCTCGCGCGCGGCGGGCTTCTCGGAGGCCTCGGTGGGGGCGGGGGCGGCCGTCTCGGTCGTGGACGCGAGCGGGCCCGGGTCGACGCCGGGTGCCGGCGTCACGGCTCCCGGGGTGCTTGCGCAGCCGGCCAGCCCATACAAGGCGAGGACCGTGCCCGAAAGCTTCAAGAATGAGGATTTGGCTCTAAACAAAAGAAGTCTCCTTCACAATGACAATCGTTTCAGGCTGCACCTGCGGCCTCTGCCTACGGCTTACCCACCCAAAAAACGTCAAACACCGCCCATCCAAGGGTCGTGACGCGCGGGATCCGCTCCCCGTGAAAAATTTCGCAGCAATGACGCCAAGATTTCAGATTGATTACGAATTATGCGCCCATAGCAAAGAAATCGCTTGAATTGAAGGGCAAATCCGAGCAATAAAATCGCCCCACCCGAAAAACGAATCCCTCTCCCGGCCTGGCCGGGAGAGGGAAGGGAGGGTTAAAACGGGAAGGGCGAGGTGCGCTCTACTCGAGCGTCAGGGATTCCGTGGCCTCCGGGATCAGGGTACCCGGCTGGATATGCACGGTGAGGTCGGTCTGACCGCTGAAGAGGCGGGCCTTGAGCTGCACCTTGAGCTTCCCCATGGAGGGACGGTCGTCGTCGGTCACGACGATCTCGGTGGTCGAGTCGGCATCCTCCGTGCTGATCAGCTTCTCGTCAGGGAGGGAGGTCAGGAAATACGGATCGTCGTAGCCCCAGGCCTCAGTCTTGGCGCGGTAGGTGGTATGGGGCTTGAGGCGGCTGAAGATCACCGGTTCACCGAGCTGCGCCCGGCTGACGGTGCGGATCACGGGGGAACCGTTCTCGACGACCGCCGTCTCGACGCCGTCCGCGACGGTGTAAAGCTTCACCACCAGGCGATTGACGTTCGCCTCGGTGTAGGGCTCGACGCTGGCCTTGGCCAGCGCCTTGTAGCCACCCGAAACCACCTCGGGTTCGAGCACGAGCATCGCCCCCGAGCCGATCGTGGCGATCGGAGGCCCCCCGGCGCATCCCATGAGCAGGAGGCCGGAAGCGAGAAGGGAAAGACGTTTCTTCACGTTAACTCCTTGAGAGGTCGCCATGCATGGCGATCCGCGATGCGCTAGGGGAGGAAGAGCTTGCGGATCCGGTGATTATCGGTATCCGCCAGCAGCAACGAACCATCCGGCATGGGCAGGATGCTGTGGACGTAGTAGAAGCTGGCCTGAGAGCCGGCACCGTCCTGGGCGCCACGGTTCGCTCCCCCGGCCAAGGTCTTCACCTGGCCATCCGTGCCGATCCTCCGGATCCGGGAGCCGTCCGAGACGTAGAAGACCCCGTCCTGGACCGCGATCGCCCACGGATTCGTGAACGTCGCGCTCGCGCGCGCCCCATCCTGCGCCCCGGTCTCTCCGGTTCCCGCGAACGTGGTCACGACTCCCTGGTTCGTGACCTTCCGGATCCGGCGGTTCGCGGTGTCCGCCACGTAGATCTCGTCGTTCCAGACGCAGAGGTGGCGAGGCAGGTCGAAGCGGGCCTCGGAGCCGGTGCCATCCGCGAAGCCGCTGACCGTTCCCGCCGTGCCTTCCGGGGGGCCCGCCAGGGTCGTTACCTGGCCGTTGGCGATCGCCCGGATCCGGTGATTGATGAAGTCGCTCACGTAGAGCACGCCCTGCGAGTCGAAGGCGAGGGAGGTCGGCTGGTAGAAGCGCGCCGCGAGCGCCGCACCGTCCTTGTGCCCCTGAACGGATCCCGCGAAGAGCGAGGAGAGGCCGGCCAAGGTAACCTTGCGAATGTTATGGCCCGCGTAGCTGGTCACGAAGAGGTTGCCCAGCGTATCCGAGGTGATGCCCCATGGCGACCTGAACGCCGCCTGATCCCCCTGGCCATCCTGATCCGCCCAGGATCCGGAACCCGCGAGCGTTCCGACCGTTTCGGCGACCGGGTCGATCACCCGGATGCGGTTAGTGGAGTACTCCGCGACGTAGATCTTGCCGTCCGTTCCGCGCACGAGCCCCGTCGGCGCGTTGAACTGCGCCGTCGCGAGCGGCCCATCCTGGTAGCCGCGCACCCCGCCCGCGTAGGTCCTGGACTGGGCTTCGACGACCAGCGTCAGCGTCTTCTGGCCCAGATCGGTCTCGGTCCCGACGGTCCATTCGAGGCTCCCGGTCCCAACCGCCACCTCGTCGGCCCGCTGCGCCTCTACCTTGAGCAGGTAGGTGACGCCATGGGCCAGCCCCCCCAGCGCGAGCGTGCGCCCCGTGCCGAACTCGGCCTTGGTGATCTCGACCGTTTGCCCGACCTGAACGTTGGGAGTGCCCTTCTTGTAAAGCGTGGCCAGCAGACGGCTCGTGGAGCCCATCCCCTCCGCCGAGAAGCGGATCTGCGCCTTCGCCGTGGCCGAGAAGGGCTTGTCCTTGAGCCTCAACTGGATGTCGGTCGCGGATTCGTAGGGGCGGTTGGTGAACGTCACGTCGGTCGTGCTGCCGTCGTCCTTCGAGATCAGGTTGCGATCCGCGTCGTAGGCCCGTGCCTGGAAGCGGTACGTCTGGTTCGGGGGCAGGTTCTTCAAGACGAAGGTGTTCTGGTGGGGGTCCGAGGTCTCGATCGTGAGCCGATCGGTCGCCTCCTCGGTGGTCGGCTTGCCCGTCGCGCTCATCGGCACGAAATCGTCGCCCACCTTCACGAAGGGGGTGATCACCAGCGTCGCGATATCGCCGAGGTTGTAGATCGACACGGAGTCGCCGGCCGCCTGGAGGGTCCGCGAATCGCCGATCCGCAGGCGCAGCACCAGGTCTCCCGGCTCGAAGGCCTGCTTGGCCTGGGGCGCGCGCGTTTCGGGGGGCAGCGTGAGGGGCGCCAAGCTGGCGCAGCCGACGAGGGCGATGCCGACCGAAAGCGTAAGGCTGAGCGTAAACTTCTGCATGACTTCCCCCTTAGACCGGCTGCGGCGTTTCGACGATGATCGGCTGGCCGTCATGGATCAGCTCGGCGCTGGGCATGATCTCGATGACCGGCATGATCACCCCGTTGAAGGACACGTCCGTGAGCTGGACATTGAGCTCGGCCATGGGCTTGAGCTTGTCCAGCTTGAAGTCCACGGTGGACTCGGCCGAGATCGACTCCGTGGCGTCGGCGGACGGATACGCCGATGCCTTGAGGCGGTAGGCCTTTCCGATCTTCAGACCGCCCAGGACCACGCCCTTTTCGGCGTCGGCCGCCGTCACGGCCTTGACCAGGGCCGCGCCGCTCGCATCCGATAGCGCAGTCTCGATCTCGCCCTCCACGCTGAAGAGACGGACCTTCAGGTGATCGACGGAGACCGCCGTGTGGTTGGGGATGACGGCCGCCGTGCGGTAGCCCTCGAGAACCGGCTCGGGGGTCGGGGTCGTGTAACCGCCGGGCACGAACTTGGCCTTCACGGTCAAGGCCCCTTCGGTGGTCAAGAGCGCCCCCGAGGTCTGAAGGGGATCGAAGGTGGAGTAAGCGGTGCAACCGGCCAGCACCGTGGCGGCCGTCAGCACCCCGATCAAATTACGCATGAATGGCTCTCCTTACTGAGCGCGCCGGGGAAGGATGGGCTTGGACTGGCCGTAGTAGCCCGATCCGGCGAAGGCGTTGCCGGGCTTCCAGTACTTGATCACGACGGTGAGCGGGTTCGCCTGCTCCATGCCGGACGTCACGCCGAAGCGGCCGGAGGTGACGTCCGCAGGGGTCTCGGGGAAATTCGTGAAGTCCACGGGCGCGCCCGCGACGCTGCCCCGCACGAGGCCCTGGTAAATGGCCCCGGTCAAGCCGGGCTTGGCCGACCAGTTCACCTGAACCATCGTGCCGTCCGTCACCTGCGCATCGAACCCGCGCCATGCCACGTCCAGCTCCACCACCGGCACCTTCCCCTCGGGGCCCGGAGGCGTCGCATCGGCCAGGGCGTAGTCCACCAGGGTCTGATCGCCCGAGTCGTCCTTGAAGAAGACCTGGTACTCGCCGGGCTTCAGATCGGTGAAGAGGAAGCTGCCGTCGGCATTCGCCCGGAGGGTCTCGGGGCTCGTCACGAAGCCCTTCTCGCCCGGGAGGCGGCGCTTCAGCCGGACCGTGACCGGAGCCTCGAGGGTGCCTAGCGACGAGTAGATCCGGCCGGCCAGCATGAGGGTCTGCTTCTCGGGAGCCTTCGCGGGGGCGGGAGTCGCCGCCGGAGCGGGAGTCGCCGCCGGGGCGGGAGTCGCCACCGGGGCGGGGGTCGGCTCGGGCGTCGGAGTGGGGGCGGGCTCGGGCGCAATGGCCGGTTTCGCCATGCGATAGGAGACGCCGGCCGTGTACGAGCGGTTCCACATGCCGTAAGCGTTGTCGGGCTGCCACTGGAAGGACGCGTTGGCCTCCAGGGTGTCGGTCAGCGCCTTGCGCACGCCGAGGCCGATCACGTCCTCGAAGGGCTGCATGACGTAGGAATAGGCCGGCGCGTCCTGCAGGCCGAAGTGATAGCGCGCGCCCGCGTTGGCGCCGAGCACCCAGCCGGCCAGGTCGACTTCGACGCCCGCCTCGAGGCCCATGCCCCAGCGGTTGCTCATGACCGAGAGCAACGGGCCGTAGTAGAGGTTGAGGCCCCCCAGCGTGGACTTGCCGTTGAGGCGGAAATCGCCCCCCCAGCCCACGGCGTCCAGGTGCGTGAAGGGCACCAGCAGCTGCGCGCCCGTCTGGCTGAGCATGTAGGTGTCATGGCGCAGGGCCGCGTCCCAGCCCAGGCCGATGCCCTCGAGGCCGGCAAGGGGACCGCGCAGCCCCAGCTGCGTCAGCTTGCCGTAATCCGCGTAAAGCAGGACGCGGTCATGGGCCCGGAGCTGAAGGCTGAACGCCGTGCTCGGTCCCTGCATGGTGGCGAACTGGTCGAAGGACTGGCGGACCGAGACGTCCGCTTCGCCCGAGCGATCCAGATGGAACGGAGCGAGACGAATCGCCCCGGCGGTCCAACCCGAGTTCAAGGGCGTGGACTCCAGCGGGGGCAAGGCGGCAGCCGGCACGGCCATCATGACGAGCGAGCCAGCCGTGAGGGCGTGGACGGGGAAACGCTTCATTCGGAAACCTCATGAGGAGCGTGCGCAAGGCGGCACGAGGTAGCGGACGACCCTCTGACGCAAACGCGCAGGCCAGCGACGCCGTCGGGCGTGAAAGGCACCAACGGCTAAGCGCAACGATCCAAGCGCATCACAGGGTATCCCACCAGCATAATCCGAAACGGGTAGAGGGTCGCAAGGGGGGAAGCCCCTCGATAACAAGGGGTTAACCCCCGATTTCCACGGGTATGACTTCCTCATGCATGAGCCCGCCCCCCGATTCCCCCACCGCCCCCCGGCGCCACTACCGCGGTGGGCCGTGTACTTCTTCGCACCTCAGATCGGGCTCTTATGCGTCTACCACGTCCTTTGCGGGCTCTTCGGCGAGCAACCTCCGGACGTGGCATTCCGCTGGGGGCTGCTCAGCTTCACGCTCAGCCTGCTCATGCTCGCCGCTCCCCCGATCCTGAGGCCCCTCCTGGGTCGCGGCAGTCCCGCGCGGGACTGGTGGCTCTTCGGGGGCGTCTACGGCGGGCTCGCCCTGGCGGCCGCCCTCCTCCGCTCGCTGCTCACGCCCTGGGCCACCGGGGTGGCGCTGCCGCCCGAAATTCTCCGCTCGCTCGCTGGCAGCATGGTGGTGTCCCTGGGCATCTCGATCGCCGGCATGGAAGCCCTGGTCGCACGGATCGTCTTCCATGACGACTGGCAGCGGGAACGCGCGCGCCTTCGGCGGGAGCTGGCCGAGTCTCGCTCCCGCCTGGTGCGCACGGATGACGCGCTGCGCCGGGAAGCCGCCGAATACCTCCACGGAGAGATCCAGTCCCGCCTGCTCATCGCCTGGGCCCTTCTGGATCAGGCCCGCAGCGCCCCCGAACAGCGCCGGGCGCTGATCGAGGACGCCCGCGCCCAGCTGTCGACGTTGCGGCAAGACAGTCTCGGGCATGCCCGACTCCTCATGGGCATCCCCAATCGCCTCCTCTCGGAATGCATCGACGAGCTGCTCGAGCGCTTTCGGGCCGTCCTTCCGGTCTCCATGGAGCTGAGCCCCGAAGGGCGTGAGCGGGAAGCCGACCTCAGTGACGCGCTGCGCGCCGCCGCTCAGGACATGGTGGCAGAGGGGCTGCTCAACGCGTTTCGGCATGCCGAGGCCTCCCGCGTCACGGTAAGCCTCACGTCGCCCCGACCGGGCGCCCTCACGGTCGAGGTGCGGGACGACGGTCTCGGCTTCGAGCCCGGCGCCCATACCAAGGGGCTGGGGCTCTCGGGGCTGGGTGACACGCTACAAGCGCTGGGAGGCCGCTGGCATCTCGACACCGCTCCCGGCCACGGCACCTGCCTCACGCTCACCCTCCCGCTCCATTCGGCCAGTGAATTGGAGGCCGCATGATCGCTCGGGGCCCCGTCCTTCCCAGCCGCCGTCTCTTCGCCTGGCTCACCGGCCTGATCCTCGGGTCCATCACCGTCGCGAGCTCCCTCGTCGCGTTCGTGAACCAGGTCGTCCCTCCCGTCCTGGCCGTCGCGCTGCCGATCGCCACGAGCCTCGCCGCCATGGCCCTCATGATCGGGACCCTCGAGATCTTCAAGCGCCTGGAACGTGCCGGCTGGAACCCCTCCGAGCCGAAGCTGACGAACTGGGCGCTCTACCTCGGGGGCTTCGGGCTCGCGGGGCTCGGCATCGGAGGACTGCGCGGCCGGATGATGCTCGCCATCGAAGGGGACTCCGCCTCGGCATGGCTCGTCAATGCCGAACTGGGGCTTTGCACCTACGGGGCCCTGCTGGTGGCCGTCGTCATGGACTTACAGACGCGCTACGAGCGCAGGGCGCTCATCAAGCGCACGGAGAGCCTCGTTGCCGTGCACACGCTCTTCGAGTCGCGAGAGGCCTGGATCCATGCCCGGAACCGCCGGCGCGACGAGCTTCACCGCATCATGACCGAGCGGGTGGAGCCCGAACTGACAGCCATCCATGCGGCGCTCAAGCCGACGGGACGCCCGGACGTGAGCGATGACGTGCTCGGAGACCTTTGCGATCGCCTCGACCGCCTCCGCGACGCCGAGATCCGGCATCTGAGCCACCTGACCCATCCCTCGATCATCGACATCGGCCTGCAGGCCGCCTTGCGCGGGCTCGTCCGTCGCTACCGCGACCGCTTCACCGTCATGCTGGAAGCGGACGCCGCCCTGCTGGAGCGCGTCTCGGGGACGCTACGGCTCACGCTCTACCGGAGCGCGGAACTGCTCCTCGCGCTCGCCGCTTCGGATGCCGTTCAGCCCGTGACCATGCGCCTTTCGGACGAGGCCGGAAGCGTCGTGCTGGAGGTCGTGGGAGCCCGGGAAGCCTTCGACTTCCGGCGCGCCCGCCGGGACGGTCAGCTCGCCCTGCTCGAAGCCCGGGTGGCGATGCTCGACGGCACGTGGCAGCTTCAGGACGGCGAGGAAGGCGCGGGCATCCGCGTCCTCCTGCCGGAAACGTCAGGGACTCAGTCGCTGAGCCAGCGGAGGAACTGAAGGGTCGCCTGCACCCGGGGATGGGCTCCCGTATCGGCCGTGTCGATCCCCAGCTGGCGGTAGAGCATTCCGAGCTGGTTCTCGACGGTCTTTTCGGCGAGGAAGAGCTGCTGGGCGATCGCCTTGTTGCTGTAGCCCTGCGCCAAGAGCTGAATCAAGCTCAGTTGCCGCTCGGTCAGCCCCGCCTGCTGGGCTTCACGGGAGGGATCGGCCGCCGCGAGCCGCGGGTCCAGCGTGACGTAGCCCATGGCCGAGCCTCGAATCGCCCGCTCCAGCGTGGCCACGTCCCGCACCGAGGTCTTCAGCAAGTACGACCACCCGGCGAGCTGATCGGAAGGAACCGCCCCCAGGAAGGCGGGATCCCGGTGGTTGGAAAAGAGGAGCACGCCCACCCGGGGCAGCACGCGCCGAAGCTCCATGCCCAGGTGAATGCCGTTCCGGCCGCGTCCGAGGTCGATGTCCAGCAAGAGGACATCGGGGGCGAGGCCGGGGAGCTCGGCCAGGGCGCGGTCCGGATCGGCGTAATCGGCGATCACCGTCACCCCGGGAAGCGCGGCCAGGGCCACGCGCATGAGGTCGCGGAAGAGATCGTCGTCCTCGACGATCGCCAGGCGAATCGTCGAGGACGGGGTCATGTCATGCATAAGAGTCAACGTCGTTTCTACAGGACAGCGAGAGGTAACTTCCACCCTGATACGGTCAGGGTCACGGCTATCTCTCGCTGCCTTCCGAAACAGCCGCAGGCGCTACGGGGCTAGCGGCTCCGGGGAACCACCAGGAAGGTCGCCACTTCGTAGGGGCGAAGCTCCGCCGTGAACTGGCGGGGGCCCAGCGGCAGCTCCTCGCCGGGAGCCTCGTCGATGCGAGCGGCGACGACGCGATCGACCGGGAAGCCGAAGTGCACCGTTCCGGCCTGCGCCTCGGGGCTCGCGTTGAAGACCCGCAAGACCAGGTGCTTGCCGGATTCGCTGCGCTTCAGGGAGCTGAACTGCCACGCCGGCTGATCGACCTCGACCAGCTCCGCCAAGCGGTGGCCCTTCCACTCCGCCAGGGGGCTCGCCATGGCGGGGACCACGAACTCCTGGCCCCGGCGAATCGCCATGCCGAAAGGCTCGTCGGCATCCTGCGAGACCCAGGCGTAGCGATAGGTATGGGTGCCGTGGCACTGCGCCTCGGGTACGGAGCGCCGGTCCTGGCGGCCGAAGGCCCTCAGCAGCGTCAAATAGAGCGTCTTGCCCTGGGCTTCCAGCTCGTGGAGGCCGACGGCGGCCAGGCCGGCGAGGCCTTCGGGACGCTCGATCAGCACCTGAGACTGCATGGGGAAGGTGCTGCGCTCCGGAGTGAGGCTGGAGCGCGTCACCCAGCCGAACGCGGTGTCGGCATGCGTCTGCTCGATGGCGTCCGGGGTCTGGAAGGCCGCGCGCAGGCGATGGTCGCCGCTGCGGTTGGCGAAGGTGGTCTCCACCTCGACCCGCCGGATGCCGGCATGCAGGGCGATCGCCATCTGCACATGCAGCGGCGCGTTCCCGTCCCGCTCCGTCCGGTTCTGCGAGAGGCCCTGGGGAAGGGCCCACGTGCCCTTCAGCAGGAGGCGCAGCGAGGAGCCGGCGTGGACGATCTGCCAGGAATCCCATTCCCAGGTGAGAGAATCGACGGGATCATCGCCGGGAAGCGCCATGAAGGCATCGGCGTCGCCCTGATCGGCACGATCCTCGAAGGTATGGACGATCCGTTCCTCGAGGGTCTTGTCGAAGAGCTCGATGCCTCCAGCGAGGATGCGAACCTTGAAGTAGCGGTTCTCGATCCAGTCCGAGCCATGGTAGAGCTCGGGATGGCGAGGCTGGTCGCCCAGCTCGCGCTCGATCTTGAGGGTCCGGTAGCCGAGCGGCGGAAGGGTCGCCACCAGGCGGATCCGCAGCGTGACGGTCGGAACCTCCCCGTCGGCATCAGGCCGGCTGCCATGCTCCATGGAGAGGATCTCGTAAGCGAGGGGCAGGCCCTCTTCGTCCAGCAGGGAGAAGAGCGGCACCGGCGCGCTCGGATTCTCGAAGGGATGGGCATCGAGGGTGAAGGTCGTCTCCACCGGAGCCAGGTGCTCCCAGGGATGGGGGTTGTAGAGGCGCAGGCCCTCCTGGCGAAGCACGTCGGGACCGGGAGCGCCAGCGCCGGAGAGTCCGGAGATGCCGGCCCGGCCCTTGGTGATCTCCCCCTGAAGGGTCATGAAGGCTTCGTCGCGCAGAGTCTGGCTGAGCACCTCGAGGCGCTCGAAGCGGGTGAGCATCTGGCGCTGGGTCTCGTCGCCGGCGCTGCCGCCGAGGGCGGGCTGGGCATGGTTCTGGAGCAGCAGCTTCCAGGCGTGCTTGATCATGGCCTGGGGGTAGTCGCGGCCGGCCAAGGAGGCGAAGGCCGAGAAGGGCTCGACCCAGCGCTCGAGCATGGTCTGCGCCTTGGCGTTGCGCATCTTGAGCGGAATGCGCGCGGAAAGGATGCCGGTCTGGTTGGACTCGCGCAGCTCGCCCGCGCGGGTCTCCAGCGCTCCGAGGTCGCGGCGGGCCCGGGCGATCGCCTCGGGCAGAGACGCCTGCACGATTTCCCACTCGCGGCTGCGGCTGCGGTTGAGGGAGTGGAAGTAGCGCGGGAAGTCAGGCTCGGGCACGCCTTCGGCCAGGAGGACGCGAATCCGGCCGAAGCCCGGCATCTCCGCCTCGCGATCCAGGGCCATGAGGGCCTCTTCGAAGTCCTCGGGCATGTCGAAGCTCGGCTTCAGGTGATGCAGCGTGATGGGCGAGCCGTCGAGGGCTTCCCAGATCCAGGCCTCGGGCTGACCGCCCCAGACGCAGCCCGACTCGAAGCCGAAGCCCGCGAAGACCTGGGGCAGCTGGGCGGCATGGCCGAACGAGCCCGCGAGCATGCCCAGCTCCATGGCCCGTCCGAAACGACGGGCGCTCCCGACGCCGATCTGGAGGTTGCGGACCAGCGACTCGCCGCTCACCAGCGACTCCTCGGGCTGGACGTACCAGGGTCCCACCGTCAGCTTGCCCGCCGAGATCAGCTCCCGCAAGATGGCTTCCTTCTCGGGACGCACCTCCAGGTAGTCCTCGAGGATGACGGTCTGCACATCGAGCAGGAAGTGCGTGTACTCCGGATCGGTGGCGAAGATCTCGAGCAAGCGATCGATCAGGCGCACCCGGTTGAGGCGGGCATGCTCGAAGGGAAGCGCTCCCTCACGGGCCCCGTGGGCATGAGGCACGACGACCAGTTGCACCTTGGTAGCGACGGAACTTTGAAGCATACGGGCTCCTCAGGTGGACTTCGCCCAGCACGGGCTGTCATTCCCCCCATCTTACCGCCATCACGCCCCCTGATCAAGCGAATGCCCGCCCCAGCGCAGGCGTCACGGCGCGGGCGTCCCGGCCCATGGAGAAACGACGCGGGGCCCACGAGGGCCCCGCGTCGCTTCAAGCTACTTTCCTTCTTCCTGGGCTTTCTTGACCTTGTCGACCAGGCTCGAGAGATCGCTCGCGCCCGCTAGGAAGACCGGCCCACGATCCGGTAGCGGGCCTGGCCAGGGGCGCGGCATGGGAATCGGATCCGGCAGCGGGAAGGGGCCCGGGAACGGCATCGGCTTCACCTTGCCGCTGCGCAGCCGATCCAGCAGGCGCCCCACCTTGAACTCCCGCATGGTCACCTTGCCGTCATCGTTGGTGTCGTAGCGCTGGAACTCCGCCTGCTTCTTCTTGCCCACGCCGTACTCGTCGGAGGTCAAGACGCCGTTCTTGTCCTCGTCCCGGCTCTTGAACTCCATGCGATCGCGATCCGGCCGCCGGATCGGCCCCGGCAGGTTCGGCAGCGGGAGGTCCGGGTGGGGGAACCTCGGCACGGGATCTCCGATCTTCCCGAGATCCGGCTGCGGCACGATGGGCTTGATCAGCCCCCCTGGGTTCTGCTTGATGTCCATGGCGCTCTCCCTCCCTGCTCCCCGCATGATAATCAAACGCAAAGCTTCCGTGTAATCATATTGTTCCCACCTCGAGGCCAAGTTCCGAGGGGTCGGATGAAATCCCCCGCATTTTTTGCTCTAAGATGGAGTCAAAGGGAGGAAGCGAGCTTGCGCAAGGCGAAGATCCTGCTGGTGGAAGGAGATCCGGAGCTGGCCCGGCTCCTCTCCTTTTGGCTCGCCAAGGTGGGACCGGTCACGACCACGCTCGCTCCCACCGGCACCGACGGCTTTCGGCTCGCCCAGGAGATCCTGCCGGATCTGATCGTGGTCGATGCGGAGGTCACGGGCATGGACGGGCTCCTCGTCGTCCGCCGACTGAGGGCGATCGCCCCCTTCCTCGACACTCCCCTCGTCGTGCTCACCCGGACGACCGCCCAGAAGTACCAGGCCTTCGAAGCCGGCGCCAACGACGTCTTGACCAAGCCCATCGACGCCCTGGAGTTCCAGTACCGCCTTCAAGCCCACCTGCGCCCCCGCTTCCGGCGTCTCGCCGCCCAGAGCGAGCCCGTCGAAGCCGGCAAAGCCCAGCACCGGCTGAAGTTGGACCCCAGAACGCATACCGTGGAGCTGGGGGAAACGAATGCCGAGCTCACTCCCTCCGAGTACGCCATTCTCTGCTACCTCGCCGCGCATCCGGACGCCCCCGCCACCACCCAGACCCTGCTCGTCGAGGCCCTGGGCATGGCGCCCGGCCTCGGCAACCCGCAGCTCGTCCACACGCACATCCGAAACCTGCGCCGCAAGCTGGAGAAAACCCCCTCCAAGCCCGAACTGCTCCAGTTCGCGCGGAGGGGGTACTGGTTGAAGCTGCCCGAGTCCTGAAGCGCGCCTCTCGCGAGCGTCAGGGAGCGTTGAGGCCCCTGGGTTTAGGCGATCAATGCCCCGCTCGCAGGGCCGGAGGGGCTGCAGGAACCCTCAAGGTGGCGCCCTCGAGCTGGAAGACCGAGACCTCGTCGAGCAGACGATGGGCCTCGCCCTGGAGATCCCCGGCCAGGCGGCTGATGTTCGAGACCGCCTGAACCACCCGCTCACCGCCCTGCCGCTGCTCGGAGGTCGCGGAGCTGACCTGCTGGGTCATCCGGTTCATGGACTCGACGGCCTTGATGATCTGCTCGGAGCCCTTGGCCTGCTCATGGGTGGCCGCCGTCACCTGATGCGTGAGCGCGCTCATGGCGCTCACCGCCTGGGTGATCTGGGAAGCCGCCCGATCCTGCTCGCTCGTCGCCTGGGCGATCTGCTGCATGAGCGTGGAGACCTGGCCGACGGCGGTCACGATCGCCCCCAGCGACTCCCCGGCGCTCTGGGCGAGCTGGGTTCCCCGGGCGATCGCCGAGCTGCCATGCTGGGTGCTCGCCACCGCATGCTCGGTCTCCTTCTGGATCCCCTTGATGAGCGTCGCGATCTCGCCCGTGGCCTGGGCCGAGCGCTCGGCCAGCTTGCGGACCTCGTCGGCGACCACCGCGAAGCCCCGGCCGTGCTCTCCGGCCCGCGCCGCCTCGATCGCCGCGTTGAGGGCCAGCAAATTGGTCTGCTCGGCGATGTCGTCGATCACCGAGACGATCGCCCCGATCTCCTCCGAGGAGTTGCCGAGCCGCTCGATCACCGAGACGACGTCGGACATGGCCACGTTGATCCGCTGCATGCCGGAGATGGTCTGCTCGACGGCCTGACGGCCCTCCTGCGCCACGGTGGAGGAGTGTTCGGCGACCCGGTTGGCCTCCGCCACGTTGCCGGCCACCTGCTTGACCGAGGCCGCCATCTCCTCGATGCTGGCCGAGGTCTGCGAGACCGCCGCCCCCAGGGTATCCGCGTTGCCCGCCACCTGCTGGATGCTGGCCGCCATCTCCTCGATGCTGCTGGACGTCTCCTCCACCGCGACCGCCAAGCTCTGGGCATTGTCCGAGACCTGGGCGATCGAGGCCGCGACTAGCTCCATGGCCTCGGAGGTCTGGTTCACCGCCATGCGGGTCTGGCTCGAGGACTCCGAGACCTGGCCGGAAACCTCCCGGACCTGGCGGATGATGCCCCCGAGGTTGCCGACCATCTGGGAGATGGCGCGGCCGAACTGATCCCGCTCGCTCTTGGGGACCAGCGTGCGGGTCATGTCGCCCTGGCCGATCGCTCCGGCGATCGCCGCCACCTCGTGAAGGTAAGCCACCATGCCGTTGAAGTCCTTGGCCATCACGCCGATCTCGTCCTGGCTGCGGACCTCCACGCGCTGATCCAGGTCCCCCTCGGCGATGCGCTCGATCGCGCCGACCATCTCGCCGAGCGGCTTGAGGGAGCGCTTCAACAGGAAGTAGATCGACAGGCTCAGCAAGAGCACGATGCCGAGCGCCGTCAGCACCATGCGCATCACGAAGTCCGCGATGAGGGCATCGATGGTGGCCTTGGAGAATCCGACCCGAAAGGCGCCCCAGTGGCGCCCCTGGACGATGATGGGACTGGAGATGTCCCACATGACCTCGCCGGTATCGCGCTTGTAGAGTTGAACGAGGGTTTCCTCCGCGGTGTTTCGCGCCGCCGAGAGGCCCACGGGATCGTTGAAGAGACGCTTGGTACGGTTGGCCATGTCCTTCGAGACGTCGCCGGTCAGCGCCGGAGAGAACTTGCTGTTATGGGTGGGGATGTAGCCGTTGCGATCGGCCGCCGCCGCGAAGATCACCTGCGGGTCCTTGATGAAGGTGTCCTCGAACGTCAGGAAGGCCTTGTCGGTGAAGGCGTCGAAGCGCGTGCGGTACTTCGCCGGCTCGGTTCCCGGGATCGCGACGTAGTTCTCGTCGAAGGCATCCTCGAGCGTCAGCTCGCCGTTGGCGATGGCGGACTCGAAGATCTGGGAGACGACCACCGCCCCCTGATGCGCCATGCCCTTTCCCTTGGAGAGGAGGTTGTCCTCGATCAAGGCCGCCGTTCGCTGGATGACCAGCCCGATGAAGACGCTCAGCAGCACTCCGAGCGCCAGGACGAGCATCCAGGTGACCTTGAGCGCCAGACTCCGACGAATCCGATTGAACATGCAGGCTCCCTCTCCGGGCGATCGCCGGACGAACGTTCGGGCGCAAGACTACCGGACACCAGCAAGCCGCCGGACCAAGCGCTCTCCACGGATCTCCGTGGCTCCACTCCCCCGTGAAAACAGGCAACAAGGGGATCAAGAGGGGATATACCATCCCTTGAAAACCCCGTAACTGATCCAGGTCATAGATTAATAAAACGCAAGCCCTCCGAAACGGAGGGCTTGCGAATTCGGGGGAGGCTCGCGACGGGCGTTCCGCTGCGGACGCGCCGTCGGCCGTGCCGTCGGCCGCGCTAGCGGATGAGGGGCAGGGCCCGTGAATCGATCCGGGTCTCCGGGGCAGGCGCGGGGAGCCCCTTGAAGAAGGCGATCGCCTCCATCAGCTGCCGCGCCTCCTGCTGCAGATCCGACGCCGCATGCACCACCGTCTCCGTGGCCTGCGCCGCTTCCTGTGCCGAGCGGTTGATGTTCTCCACCGCTGCGACGACGAGTTCCCCGCCCTTCTTCTGCTCGGTCGTGGCGGTGCCCACCTGCTGGGTCATCCGGTTCATGGTCTCCACTGCCCGGACGATCTGCTCCGAGCCTTGGGCTTGCTCATGCGTCGCCACCATCACCTGCTGGGTGAGCCGGTTCATCGACTCCACCGCCTCGGTGATCTGAGCAGCCGCACGGCTCTGCTCGTCGGCCGCCTGGGCGATCTGCGTCATCTGGGTCGAGACCCGATCCACCGAGCCCACGATCTTCGAGAGGGCCTCTCCGGCCATCTCGGCGAGCTTCGTGCCCTCGGCGATGGCGGTGCTTCCCTGCTCCGTGCTGGTGACGGCCTGCTCGGCCTCCTTTTGAATCCCCTTGATGAGCGTCGCGATCTCGCCGGTGGCCTTGGCGGAGCGCTCGGCGAGCTTGCGGACCTCGTCGGCGACCACCGCGAAGCCGCGGCCGTGCTCGCCGGCCCGCGCCGCCTCGATGGCCGCGTTGAGGGCAAGCAAATTGGTCTGCTCGGCGATGTCGTCGATCACCGCGATGATCGCGCCGATCTCCTCGGAGGACTTGTCGAGGGTGCCGATCACCGTGACGACGTCGTTCATGACCGCGCGGATCCGGCCCATGCCGGCCACGCTCTGCTCCACCGCCCGCCGGCCCTCGTGGGCCACGTCCGCGGCTTGCTCGGCCGCATGGCTCGCCTCGGCGACGTTGCCGGCCACCTGCTTGACCGAGGCGGCCATCTCCTCGATGCTGGCCGAGGTCTGCGACACCGCCGCCGACAGGGTCTCGGCGTGCCCTGCCACCTGGCGGATGCTCGAAGTCATCTCCTCAATGCTGCTGGAGGTCTCCTCCACCGACGCCGCCAGGGAATGCGCGTTGCCCGCCACCTGGGTGATGCTTGCCGCCATCTCCTCCATCGAGCTGGAGGTCTCCTCCACCCCAGCCGCCTGGGCGTTCGCCGCGTGGCGCATCTGGGAGGCACTGGCCGAGAGTTGATCGGCTTCGCCGGACAGCTCTCCGGCCACGCCCCGGACGCGTCCGACGATCTCGCGGAGGTTCTTGGTCATCAGGCGCAAGCTCTGGGCGATCCGGCCGATCTCGTCATGGCCCTTGCCCACGACGTCCCGCGAGAGGTCCCCCTGGGCGATCGCCTCGATGGCGCAGACCATGCCGTCCAGGGGCCGGAGCGCCCCGCGCAGCATCAGGAAGATCACCGAGCAGAGCACCAGCACCACGAGCACCGACATCAGGGAGGTGCGCCAGACGAAGCCCATCACCTGCGCGTCGAGCTTCGACTTGGAGAAGCCCAGGCGGAAGGCGCCCCAGTGGCGGCCTTCGACCGTGATCGGGCTCGAGAGGTCCCACATCACCTCGCCCGTGTCCCGCGTGTAGAGCTGGACCAGCAGATCCTTGGAGGTGTTCCGAGCGGCACCGAGGCCGGTGGGATCGTTGAAAAGACGCTTGCTCCGGTCTTCGAGCTGCTTCCCGTCCACGATGGCCGGGGTGTTATGGGTGGGGATGTAGCCGTTGCGATCCGCCGCCGCGGCGAAGACGACCGTCTCGTCCTTGAGGAAGGTATCCTGCATCCGCCGGAAGGTCTGGTCGGTGAAGCTGTCGAAGCGGCTCCGGAAGCGTTTCGGCTGGCTGCCGGGAATCTCGACGTAGGCCTCGTCGAAGACGTCCTCGACGCTGAGCTTCCCGTCGCGGATCGCTTGCTCGAGGAGCTGACTGGCCATGACCGCGCCATGGTGGGCCATCCCCTCGCCCTTTTCCATGATGCTCCGCTCCATGGTCGCGGAGGTTTCTCGGATGACGATGACACTGAACGCTCCCAGCAAGAGCGCCAGCACGGCAGCCAGGACGATGGAGATCTTCAGCGACAAGCTGCGTTGAATGCGGGCAATCACGACGGCTTCCTCCTTCCGTGAGCGGGAGGCCGAAAGGTCACCATTGACGCATCTCGGCCCCACCCAGAGCCCCTGAGAGGCTCAGGCAGAAGGATAGAGGATTGCTCGATCGTCGGAAACCGCAAGTACTACCGATCCCTGGCGTCCATCGGGCTTGCCGCTCAAGGCTTGGCTTGCTGCTTGGCCAGGACGCTCCGGACGTTGCGGATCACCTCGGGAAAGACCCGCTCCTGCGCCCAGAGCACGATCCAGGGAGGAACCGGAAGATCCGGATCGATCCGGGCCGCGTAGATCACCCGGCTGCGCGTCGGCGATTCCGGCAGGACCTTCAGGCTGCCCTCGTAGATCTTGAACGATCCGTCGCGCCGCTTGAACGTGAAGCTGCGCGCTTTCGGCTCCACGACCGCCTCGTTGAGCGTCCAGCGCCGACCGAAGGGCCACGGGAAGTCCACCGCGAAGCGCCCGAGCACCGTATTGCCCTCCTGGTGCGTGACCTCGCTCTCAGGCAACCCGAAGATCCGCCCGTAGTTGGCGAAGTCCGCGTACACCCGAAACGTCTGATCGGGGGGCGCCTCCACCAGCCCCACCACCACCACCGGGCGGTCCGTCCCCTCGATCTTCACCACGATCTCGCCCGAACGAACCTTCTGCTCCTGCTCGGGACTCAACTGAACCTCGGCCCGAAGCGGCGACGCCAGCGCCAAGATGACCGATAGCCCCAGCCCCAGACGAAGCACCGGCATCCCCGAAAGCTGCTCGCTCTTCCTCACGGATTCACCTGCCCTCCCCTTGAACCCCGGCTCCACGCCCCATCAGCAACCGAGCGACCGCGGCGGGGGGAGTCCCGCGCCCCGGGCGCCCTCCGCTATTGAACGACGCCCGCCCCCTCGAAGGCTTCGAGCAAGTTGCATAATCTTCAGCCTCTCTTCAGCGAGCAGTTGTTAGGCTCCAGAAGTTCCCCCCCCATGCTTGGAGGACCTCCGCATGCTCACCATGACTTCCAGCGACAAAACCTCGATCCTGGCCCATGCCCGCGAAGCGGACGTGTCGTTCATCAACCTCCAGTTCTGCGACATGCTCGGCGTCGTGAAGAGCGTCACCATCCCCCTGTCCCAGTTCGAGGACGCCATCGATTTCGGAAAGTGGTTCGACGGCTCGAGCATCGAGGGCTTCGCCCGGATCGCCGAGTCCGACATGTTCCTGCTGCCCGACCTCGGCACCTTCCGGGTGATCCCCTGGGATACCCTTCCCGGCAAGCGTCACGCCCGCGTGATCTGCAACGTCTTCCTCCCCGACGGCACCCCCTTCGTCGGAGATCCCCGCGGAGCCCTCCAGCGCATGGTATCCAAGGCCCACGCCCTCGGCTTCACGTTCAACACCGGCCCCGAGCTGGAGTTCTTCCTCTTCCGCTCCAGCGAGCCCGGCAAGGTCGCGCCCCTGCCCCATGACCAGGGCGGCTACTTCGACCTCTCCACCGATCTGGCCATGGACGTCCGCGCCGACATGACCAACGCCCTCGAGGCCATGGGCATCGAGGTCGAGACCTCCCACCACGAGGTGGCCCAGGGGCAGCATGAGATCGACTTCAAGTACGCCGACGCCGTCAGCACGGCCGACAACGCCGTCACCTTCCGCTACACCCTCAAGGCGGTGGCCCAGCGGCACGACCTGCACTGCACGTTCATGCCCAAGCCGATCTTCGGGGTGAACGGCTCGGGCATGCACACGCACATGTCCCTCTTCAAGAACGGCGAGAACGCCTTCTACGACGCGAACGACCCCTACGGCCTCAGCGAGCTCGCCCGCCACTTCATCGCCGGCATCCTCGCCCACTCCAAGGGCATGATCGCCGTCCTCGCCCCCACCGTGAA
>JAKFCT010000090.1:0-1574 GCA_036676495.1 Candidatus Sericytochromatia bacterium | reverse complement strand
GACGAGCAGGCGCTGCTGGCCCATTTCATGCGCTTACGCCAGGCGATTGCCGGCACGGTGGCCGAGATGCCAGGCCATGCGGCCTATATCGAGCGCCACGTGAAGGCCGATCCGCCCTGAGGCTAAAAAAAGGGCCGTAGGCTGGGTTAGCCTCACCAACCCAGGTCCCGTAGGGTGGGCTTAAGCCCACCATTCTCCGTACCGATGCCGGGTAATCTGACGCATCACAATGGTGGGCCAAGGCCCACCCTACGGAGCTGACCGGCAGCCCACACCCCACGCGACACCCGGAAAGCCGCTCCCGGGCGGTTTTGCTTTTGCCCATCGCCCGGAAAGGTGACACCCGCCACGTGCTCCACGTCTCCGCCGACGAAAAAAGCGTCATCGCCCACGTCCAGGACGTCGCCGCCGACGTCAAAAGCGCCTCCGCCGACGTTGCGAACGCCTCCGCTGACATGGAAAACGTCGTCGCTGACGAAAAAAACGTCACGCATGACGTTTTCCACGTTGCCCGGCAATGAAAAAAGCGTCACGCATGACGCTTACGACGTCATCGCCGCCGTTCCGAACGTCATCGATGGGGTTTTTATCGTCTCCGCCGACGCTTTTCACATTGAAAGCAACCTCGCCGCACCTCATCGCTGACGCTTTTCACGTCGACGGAGACGAAATAAACGTCAACCGGGTCGTCTTCCTCCCCCAACTAAAGGGGACGGAGGTAGCTGAGGGCCTCCGTCCCCTTTAGTTGTCCCCTTTAGGTTGCGCCGGGGACGATCATCGGAGGCCCGATCCGCGGGACGGGTGACCGCAAGCGTCCCGGTCATTCGCAGAAACTGACCGCCAGGCAGCGTCGCGTGCGAGTGGATCAGGCTGCAGTCGTAGTCCTGGACATTCGTGTCGGTCGCCCGTCCTTCTCCTGCCAGCTGACAGCGAAGAGGCCGTTGCCGAGGGTACGACGTGGATATCGACGATCTCGGTCCGGGCGAAGGGCCCTTCTTTGATCTCGAACCTCAGTTGCGTCACGGATAGCAGTGTCAGGCTGACCTGGAAGTCCGGATAGATGACGTCCATTTCCAGTCCAACGGGAAACGGTGCATCGACATCGTGGTCCTTTCTGCGGTGATGAATAGCGTGCCTGGCCTCGAACCTCCGCGAGACGAAAGCAGTGCGGCCCGCGCGTTGATCATGCCGGCCGCCCGTATCCCGGCAGGAGCGGCCTTCCTGGAGAAAGCGGGGACGACGAGGCCCGACAGGCCGTCGGCGGTTTCGCAGCACGTGGCTCGAGATCCTCGTCATCCCCGCCCGGATCAACCTGCGGTGCGCGGTACCGGGGTGTTGAGCAGCTGCTGTTCCCACAGATACGCGATGCCGCTGCCGCCGAAGTGCTGGATGAGAATCTCGGTCAGCTCCTCGACATGCTCGGTGCGTGCCCAATCGCGTTGCCATTCGCCAGCGAGCGCCATCACGGTCATCACGTTCGCGCCGGCCGCGATCATTCGCTGGATGGCAACTTCGTGAGACTCCTTCGAAATCCCGCCCGACGCGTCGGTGATCACGGTCACGTCCCAGCCTTC
>JAKFCT010000089.1:0-1516 GCA_036676495.1 Candidatus Sericytochromatia bacterium | reverse complement strand
CCTACAGCGGGATATTGTCGTGTTTTTTCCAGGGATTGGCGAGCTGCTTGCCGCGCAGGTTGTGGAGCGCGCGGGCGATGCGCCGCCGCGTGGCGTGGGGCATGATGACGTCGTCGATATAGCCGCGGGAGGCGGCGACGAAGGGGTTGGCGAAGCGGGCCTTGTAGTCGGCCTCGCGCAGCGCGATGGCCTCCGGAGATTCGTTGCGGAAGATGATCTCCACGGCCCCCTTGGCCCCCATCACCGCGATCTCGGCGGTGGGCCAGGCATAGTTGACGTCGCCGCGCAGGTGCTTGGAGCTCATCACGTCATAGGCCCCGCCATAGGCCTTGCGGGTGATCAGGGTGATCTTCGGCACCGTGGCCTCGGCATAGGCGAACAAGAGCTTGGCCCCGTGGCGGATCAGCCCGCCCTGCTCCTGCTTGGTGCCCGGCATGAAGCCCGGCACGTCGACGAAGGTCACCAGCGGGATCTCGAAGGCGTCGCAGAAGCGCACGAAGCGCGCGGCCTTGCGCGATGAATCGATGTCCAGCACCCCGGCCAGCACCTGCGGCTGGTTGGCGACGATGCCGACCGGCGCGCCGTCGATGCGCCCGAAGCCTACGATGATGTTCTTGGCGAAGCCGTCGGCGATCTCGAAGAAGTCGGCCTCGTCCACCACCTTCAGGATCAGCTCCTTCATGTCGTAGGGCTTGTTGGGGTTGGCCGGGATCAGGGTGTCGAGGCTGGGCTCCTCGCGCAGCGGATCGTCGTAGCTCTGCCGCACCGGCGGCTTGGCGCGGTTCGACAGCGGCAGGAAGTCCACCAGCCGGCGCACCTGGGTCAAGGCTTCCAGGTCGTTCTCGAAGGCCCCGTCGGCCACCCCCGACTTGATGGCGTGCACCCGGTAGCCGCCCAGCTCCTCGTGGGTCACCTCCTCGTGGGTCACGGTCCTGACCACGTCGGGGCCGGTGACGTACATGTAGCTGGTGTCCTTCACCATGAAGATGAAGTCGGTGATCGCCGGCGAATAGACATCGCCCCCCGCGCAGGGGCCCATGATCACGCTGATCTGCGGGATCACGCCGCTGGCCAGCGTGTTCTGCAGGAAGATGTCGGCATAGCCGGCCAGACCGTCCACCCCCTCCTGGATCCGCGCCCCGCCCGCGTCGAACAGCCCGATGATCGGGGCGCCCACCTTCAGGGCCTGCTCCTGCACCTTGACGATCTTGCGGGCGTGCGCGTTCGACAAACTCCCGCCGAACACCGTGAAGTCCTTGGAGAACACGAACACCAGCCGGCCGTTGATATTGCCCCAGCCGGTCACCACCCCGTCGCCGGCCACCTTCTGCTCGGCCATCCCGAAGTCCGTCGCCCGGTGCTCGACGAACATGTCGAACTCCTCAAACGACCCCTCGTCCAGCAACAGCTCCAACCGCTCGCGCGCCGTCAGCTTGCCCTTGCCATGCTGGCTCGCAATCCGACGCTCGCCACCGCCCAGACGCGCCTCCGAACGACGACGCTCAAGCTCTTCGAG
>JAKFCT010000088.1:0-45156 GCA_036676495.1 Candidatus Sericytochromatia bacterium | reverse complement strand
TGGGACAACCTGATCCTGGTGGCGCTCTTCGGCGCCAGCACCTGGCTGATGCAGAAGATGATGACCACCAACCCCAACGACCCCATGCAGAAGCAGATGCTGATCATGATGCCCGTCATGATCACCGGCATGTTCCTGTTCTTCCCGCTGCCCTCGGGGGTCCTGCTCTACATCGTGGCCTCCAACCTGATCACCCTCGCCCAGAACTTCGTCCTCCTCAAGCAGATGCCGCCGGTGCCCGTCGCCGCGACTCCCGCCTCCCAGGCCGTGATCGAGACCCGCGCCGAGGTGCCCGGCGCCGACGCCCCGATCAAGGAGTCCCGTGCCTCCAAGCGCCAGCGCCTGCGGGATGCCGCCCGCAAGAAAGGGAAGTAAAACGTGGAGCAACTAGAGCTTACCGCCAAGACCTACGACGACGCGGTCGCCGAAGCCCTTGAAAAGCTGGATCGGCACGAGGACGAGGTGGAGATCGAGGTCCTCGCGGAGATCCCCGGCGAGACCATCACCATCCGGGTCTCGGTGCTGCCCAACCCCATCGACGACGCCCTCGACTGGCTCGAGGACCTGCTCGACGCCATGGGCGTCCCCTGCGAAGCCGTGGCCTACCTCGACGAGGACGCGGTCACGCTCGACCTCGAGACCGACGAGGACGCCGGGATGATCATCGGGCGCAAGGGTCATACCCTCGACGCCATCCAGTACCTCCTGAACGCCGCCTTCGGCCAGGCCGTCGGCAAGCGCATGATCGTCGACATCCAGGGCTACCGCGAGCGCCACGAGGCCAAGCTGGTCTCCCAGGCCCATGAGGCCGCCGAGCGGGTCCGGATGAACGGCCGCCCGTTCCGCCTCCCGCCCATGAGCGCGAGCGATCGCCGGATCGTCCACAACGCCCTCCTGGACTACGCGGACCTCGAGACCGGCTCGCAGGGCGAAGACCCCAACCGCTTCGTGGTCATCTCGCCCAAGCGCGGCCGCGGACGCCGCCCCGGCTACCGGCCCGATCGCGATCGGGCCATGCCCCCCGCGCCGTAGCCGTATGAGCCCCAGTCCCAGGCCTGAGGGCCGTTCCCAGCGTTTCGGCAGCGCCGGCCCCCAGGCCGGCACGCCCTTCGACGAGACCATCGCCGCCATCGCGACCCCGGTGGGGTCCGGTGGCGTCGCCGTCATCCGGGTGAGCGGCCCCGAGGCGATCGCCATCGCCGATCGGCTCTTCCGCAACCCGGATCTCGAACGCCTGGATCCCCCCCTCGCCGAGCGCCCCGGCAAGCAGTTCCTCTACGGCTGGATCGTCGATCCCGCCGGAGGCGCCCCGGACGCCGCGCTGCCGGGCGCCTCCGGCGCCCCTCCCGAGGCCGCTCCCGTCGATGAGACGGTGATGCTGGTCTTCCGGGCCCCACATTCCTACACCACCGAGGACGTCGTGGAGTTCCAGTGCCATGCGAGCATCGCGGGCGTCCAGAAGATCCTCAAGCTCTGCCTGATGGAAGGCGCGCGCCTGGCCGCGCCCGGCGAGTTCACCAAGCGCGCCTTCCTCGGCGGCCGGATCGACCTGGCCCAGGCGGAGGCCATTTGCGACGTGACCTCGGCGAAGACCGAGAAGAGCCTGCAGGCGGCGATCTCCCAGCTGGAGGGCCAGCTCTCGGACATCACCCGCCGGATCCGCGATCAGGTCAAGCACGTCCTCAGCCAGCTGGAAGCCAGCATCGACTTCCCCGACGAGATCGACGAGATGGCCCCGGGAGAGCTTTCCCGGGCCCTCGGCCGGATCCGCTCCGATCTCGCCGATCTGCTCGGCACGGCCGCCCACGGCAAGCTGCTGCGCGAAGGGGTTTCCCTCGCCATCGTGGGACGTCCCAACGTGGGCAAGAGCCGCCTGCTCAACGCCCTCCTGCGGGCGGACCGCGCCATCGTGACGGATATCCCCGGCACCACCCGGGACGTGATCGAGGAGACCCTGGCCATCCGCGGAGCCTGCTTCCGGGTGATCGACACGGCAGGCATCCGCGGGGATGCCGCCGATCAGGTGGAGGCCATCGGGATCGAGCGCTCGCGCCGGGCGCTCACCATGGCCGATCTGCGCCTGGTGGTCCTGGATGGCTCCCAGCCCCTGACGCCCGCGGATCGGGTGGTGCTGGAGGCGGCCTCCCAGCATCCCAGCTTGATCGTGCTCAACAAGGTCGACGCGGTGGAGGATCTGCGGGGGGCGATCGCCGCCGTCCGCCCCGACGCCCACGGCCTGCCGATCGTGGCGGTCTCGGCCAAGTTCGGCCAGGGGCTCGAGGATCTCGAGCAGGCCGTCCTCGAGCTCGCCCTCGGAGGCGAGGTCTCCACGGTGGCCGGGGTGGCGATCAACGCCCGCCACGAGGCGGCCCTGCGCACGGCCGACGCCAGCCTGGAGCGCGCCATGGAGACCGCGGGCCAAGCCATGCCGGCGGATTTCGTGGCGATCGATCTCAAGGCCGCCGTCTCTGCCCTGGGCGAGATCACCGGCGAGGACCTCAAAGAGGAGGTCATCGATCACATCTTCGCTAACTTCTGCGTGGGAAAATAATTGGACGCCTAATTCGGCGCGGAAAACCCTTGCTTGCATAAAAGTCAGGGTTCCAGGGGTTTATTACCCATTTCGGCCGTGATTTAAAGCGTTTTGACAGCATATTAACAAATCGATACGGCGAGATCTCCGTCCCGAAGCGTCAATTCTGTTATAATTCCCAGTAAGCAGAGCGCCCGCACCTAAGGCGAGCGTCTGGGATCCGTTTCGCGGAAACGACGCGGAATTTCGCGTCCGAGTCTTGAAATGGATCGGTTCAGCAGGAGTGACCCTGCAATCCCCCCTTGAGCGCCCCGGAGGTTCGCCTTGGAACGCACCACCCGAAAGTGGAACCTTACGCCCAAGGAGCGCGAGCAGCTCGTGCTCGAGTTCATGCCCCTGGTCAAGAAGATCGCGCGCGGTCTGGCCCGGCGGAGCACCGATCCGGTCGAGGATCTGATCCAGGTAGGCTCGATCGGCCTCCTGGAAGCCATCGACCGCTACGAGATCGGCCATAATACCGAGTTCAAGACCTACGCCGTCCACTACATCACGGGTCATATCCGGCACTACCTGCGCGATCGCCAGAACCTCCTGCGCGGCCCCCGGGCCCTCCAGGAGCTCTCGTATCGCCTCGCCACGGTCACGGCCAACCTCTCCCATCAGCTGGGCCGCGATCCCACGCACGCCGAGCTGGCCGCGGTGCTGGAAATCTCCGAGAAGCTGATCGACGAAGTCCGTCAGTACGACTCCCGGATCTCGGTCTACTGGCTGGATCAAGAGGGCCGCAAGGACGAGGACGACTCCCGCACCCTGCTGGACACCCTCCAGGACCCGCGCTCCTCGCGCGACGGACAGGTGGACATCGACGAGCGCCTCCTGCTCAAGGAAGCCATCTCGCGCCTGTCCAAGCCGCAGCAGGAACTGCTCGAGATGCGCTACTTCCAGGACATGACCCAGGCCGAGGTGGCCCGGCGCCTGGGAGTCTCCCAGATGGAGATTTGCCGCCGCCTCAAGCGCGCCGTCAAGCAGCTTCAGGCCATCCTGACCCCGCCGGCGCCCCCCGAGAACCACCTTTAACCGTAAATTCCGCTGACCGCGAACGGCCCGTCTCCCACCGGAGACGGGCCGTTCGGCTTGGCTTACGGGTTGACCGCGGAGTTCAGCAGGTGCGGCAGCTCCTGCGAGACCCGGCGGATCACCTGGACGTTGTAATCGACGTCCTCCTGGGTGTCGGGGTAGCGCAGGCCGGGGACCGGGACGCGGCCCAGGTAGGCCTCGGGATCGCCCATGTAGTCCGCCTGCCAGTAGAGGTTGGAGACCTTGCTGGAGATCACCGAATTGGCCATCCGGTTGAAGTCCTTGGTGCTCATCTCGGGGTTCTCATGCCACCGGCGGGCGATCTCGCGCTGCGTGTCGGCCTGGTTGTAGACGTTCATGGCGGTGATCATGTTGCGGTTGAAGGAGCGGCCGCCTTCGGTGACCAGCAGGTTGTTGAGCGCGAGGCGATCGGTGTTGTAGATCGAGTTGAAGGCCGGCAGGTTGGAGATCCGGTTGCGGATGTCGCGCTCGGTCCAGTCGCGCACGCGGGCCTGGTATGCCGAGTTCTCGACGGCCTGCATGTCCCCGCGCTTCTGCTCCTTCACCTGGGAAAACAGCGGCTCGAGCTCCTGGGCGGATTTGATGGGCTTGTAGGCGCTGGTCTTGTTCACGCCGCCATCGGGGGCCAGGTAGATGGTTTCGCCCTTGCCCAGCTTGTCCTTGGCCTCGGAGGCCGTGATCTCGGGGTGGTGGGTGATGAAGAGGGTTTTCTTCTTGGTGCGCAGCCGGTCGTAGCCCGCCAGGAGATCGATCACGTCGCCCTTGACCTCGCTGAGCTCGACCTTGTGGGCCGGAGCCGGCTCGGGGGGCAAGGCGATCTTGGGCACGGGCCGGGGATCGTTGGGAAGGATGACCGGCATCTGGGGCTGCCAATAGTAGCGGGGCACATGCGGGGGCACCGGGCCCGTCGAACCGCCCGGAGGAGTGGGGCGATCGGAGCCACTGGGAGGAGTGGGACGATCCGAGCCGCCGGGAGGCGTGGGGCGATCCGAACCGCTGGGAGGCGTGGGACGATCCGAACCGCCGGGAGGCGTGGGGCGATCCGAACCACTGGGAGGAGTCGGACGATCCGAACCGCCAGGAGGAGTCGGGCGCGAGGAGAAGCGGCTCTCGGCTTCGCGGGAGAGCATGATCCCATCACCGGTCAGGGCGAGACCGCCTTGCTGCAAGCCCGCCGAGAGCTCCTTCTTGGAGATCTTCCCGTCGTACGCACCGCCTGCCAGGCCGTCGATCCGATCGCGCGCGCCATCCGTGAGGCTGAGATCTTCCTTGGAGACCCAGGAGTCGCCGCCGGCGAGGCGATCGGCCAGTGCATCCGCGTCCGAGGCGCCCAGCCGGAAGCCGCTGAGGGCAGCGTCGCCATTCGCGAGGGCGTCCGCCGTCTCGCGGGTACCGTTGGATCCGTTGCGGTTCCCGACAGAGCCCAGGATCTCGGCTTCCGTACGATCGATCAGGGTGTCGCGGTTTCGGTCGATCCGTCGGGTGAACTCGCTAAGGGTCTGGCGGTCGATGGGCGTGGGCATGCTCCCTCCTCGTCTTTCGATGGGTGCTTTCAACGTCAGTCGCTGAGGGATGTTGTCGTCTCCATGTCAGGGGGGCTGACTTATCCTGAGGTTAAGGTGAGGGTAACAAACGATGAAGTCAGGGCGAGCGACGTCTCGTGCAAGCCGGACTCGCGTGTCGGGAAACGGAGTGTTCGGTCCGGGGATGACACGCCCGCCTCACCGGCCCCGGGGAGTTACCGGGATCACGGTAGGCTGCACCTTGGCCGGGGTAGGCTGGGGGGGCCTCACTTCCACTGCTCCCTCGAAAAGGAAGGTCCCATGATCAAGAAACTTCTACTCTCCGTCGCCGCCGTCCTCGCCGTGATCGTCGTCGGCGTCCTGGGTCTCGCCGCGACCAAGCCCGACACCTTCGCGGTCGAACGCTCGGCCACGATCAAGGCCGCCCCGGAGACCCTCTACGCGCTGATCTCCGACTTCCACCAGTGGGAAGCCTGGTCCCCCTGGGACAAGCTCGATCCTGCGATGAAGCGGACCTATGACGGTGCGCTAAGCGGTACGGGCGCCGTCTACGCCTGGGAAGGCAACGATAAGGCCGGTAAGGGCCGCATGGAGATCATCGAGGCCACCGCACCCTCCAAGATCGTGATCAAGCTGGATTTCCTCGTGCCCTTCGAATCGCACAACGTCACGGAGTTCACGCTCGCCTCCGAGGGTGACGCCCAGAAGCTCACCTGGCGCATGTCCGGCCCCCAGCCTTTCCTCTCCAAGGTCATGAGCGTCTTCATGGACATGGACGCGATGATCGGCAAGGACTTCGAGACCGGCCTCGCGAGCCTCAAGGCGATCGCCGAGAAGTAAGCCGTTCCATCGGGTCGAGACGCTGCGATCGTTCAACCTTGAGAAAACCTTAAAGGGCTCTTTATCGGATCTCGTTCATGCCGGCCGACAGACATGTAGTGGCATATGGAGGCCGGAATGAACGCAGCTCAAACCAACACCTTCCAGGGATTCTTGCAGCGCCTGAACGTGCTGTCGAACGGTGGCGCCCCGGCCCCGGCCGTTCCGGTCGTCCCGGCCTTGCCCATCGCCCCGGCCGTCTCGGCCCCCGTCATGCCCGTCGACCAGATCCAGCGCGCGACGTACGGCTTCCCGATGCCTGCCTGGGGCTACTTCGTCGGAGGCCAGACCGGTCCCGAGGTCGCCGCCCTCCAGACGCACCTCGCCGCCCTGGGTTACCTCGCGGGCCAGGCTGACGGCGTTTACGCCTACGGCACCATCGAGGCCGTCCGCTACTTCCAGTTCGAGTACGGCCTGCCGGCTACCGGCGCCTTCGACCAGACCGCGTACGCCACGATGATGGCGGTCTTCGCGGGCCAGCTTCCCCGCACGCGGGGAGTCACCCCTCCCGCCTCGACGCTCCCCGTCCAGACCGCTCCCATCCAGCCGACCGTTCCCGCCCAGCCGGCGCCGAACCCTCAGCCGGCTGCTCCCGCCCAGCCTCCGCAGTCGAACCCGCTGGGCATGGACTGGGTCGTCGCTCCCCAGCCGCAAGGCTCCACTCCCAACGGGCCGCTGGATGTCGACTGGCAGACCTCCCAGCCTCCTGCGGCTCAGCCGGCTCCCAAGCCCGAGCCCAAGCCGGAGCCCAAGCCGGAGCCCGCGAAGCCCGAGCCTCCCAAGCCGACCGCCCCCGGTTACGAGACCTACACGGTGCGCAGTGGCGACACGCTCTCGTCGATCGCCCAGGCGACCCTGGGAGACGGCGGCCGCTGGCGCGAGATCTACGACCTCAACCAGAACGCCATCGGCTCGAACCCCAACGTGATCATCCCTGGCACCATGATCAAGCTGCCGAACGGCGCCAAGGCCCCCAGCACCTCGGCTCCGTCGTCGCCGCCTCCGTCAGTGGACTTCAACTTCGGGCTCAACGCCGATCAGATCGCCCGCGCTCTCGGCGCTCCGGTGGAGAACGTCCGGAAGTACTGGCCCGAAATCGCCCAGGCGCTGAAGAAGCGGGGCATCACTTCGACCAATGCCGTGATCGCCGTCCTGGCCACCATCAAGGTGGAAGTCGGATCCTTCAAGCCCATCCCCGAGTACGCCTCCGGCGCCGCCTACGAAGGCCGCAGCGACCTGGGCAACACCCAGCGCGGCGACGGCGTCCGCTACAAGGGCCGTGGGTTCATCCAGCTCACCGGCCGCGCCAACTACGATACCTACGGCAAGGCGCTCGGCGTCAACCTGGTCGCCAACCCCGATCTCGCCCTCGACCCGCATGTCTCGGCGGAAGTGCTCGCCGAGTACTTCGAGCGTCGCGGCATCGCCGCCATGGCCGACCGCGGCGACTGGCAGGCCGTCCGTCGGGCCGTGAACGGCGGCTTGAACGGCTGGAATACCTTCATCGGGGCCGTCAACAGCCTGAAGGGCGCGCTCTAGCGCCTGCGTCCCCCCGAAAGGACCGCTAGCAGCCCGGTGGTAGCGCTCGGCCTTGCGATCAAGGGCAAAACCTCCAAAATTTTGGCCATGATCTCGTGCGGATGGCTGGTGCCCAAGAAGTTCTCCAGACGTATGATGATCGTATGAAAACCAAACCCCCGGCGGCGCCGCCGGGGGTTTACCTTTTCTCCGTTTCTTAGTTCAAGCTTTAGGCTCGCTTTACCGATTCCGGCCCCGAAGGCGGGATAACCCAGGTAAGGGCGCAAGCCCGATCGAGGGGGAATTCCGGCCCCGAAGGAGCCCGCATGAGCGCCGTCACCTCTTACCAAACCATTCTCCAGCGCCTGAACGCCATGGTGGGCGCGGCTCCCGCTCGCTCGGGCGGATCGGCCTCCACGGCCTCGATCCCCAGCTGGCTCGCGCCGCAAACACCCCCCAGACCCACCTCTCCGCTGGGCCAGGATCAGTTCGTCCGCACGTCTGGACTTTTCAACGCGCCTCCCCTGCGCCGGCCTCCCTCGGATCCCAATGCTTACTTCGTCACCCAGTTCTACCATCCCCGCTGGAACCCCCAGGGGCCCGAGGGATCCACGAACTGCGGCCCCGCCAGCTTGACCATGGCCCTCAAGGCCTTCGGCCTCACGCCTCCGGGCGTGAGCGATCCTCGCAACGTGGAAGCGTTCATCGACAAGACCCGGCGGGCCATGATGGGCACCGAAAACGATCTGCAGCTCTCTTCGGATGACGACGTCCTGCGTGGGGCCCTGGCCTCGGGGGCTCAGGCCCAGAAGGTCTACGGACTGGCGAACGTCGAGCGGGCGATCGCCGAGGGCAAGCTCGTCGTGCTCGCCGGCAACCCCGCGGCCTATGGCCATCGCTTCCGGGAAGACCAGCTCACCAGCTTCAACGGCGGCCACTTCATCACGGTCACGCACATGGTCGGCGATCGCGTCTGGATCAACGATCCCCTCTCCAAGGCCGGCAGCCTCGAGATCACCCGGGACGAGCTGCGCCGCTACATGGCCCACGAGAACTGGAACGTCGGCGTCGCCGTCTGGGCCTGATGCCCAGGGCTGCACAGCCCCTGTAGCCTCCCACCCCCTGTAGTTTCTCTGCCCCTGCGGCTTTCTCAGCATGGGCTCCCCCGGACCAAGGCCCGCTGGGCTTCTTCGAAGCTGCGTCCCAAGCTGCTCTCCTCCGGCAGGGAGGCCTTATTCAGCGGGCCAGGCCGCTTAGCCGGCGATCGGCATGTTGCATTTCTTCATCGCGGATCGCTTCATCCCTGAACTCCCGCTTGCTATGATATAAGGGCGATCGTTCGAGGGTTCCCTCGGATCGCCGTGCCCCTTGCCGGGTGACGAGACCTGCCGACTCACACGACATCAAAGCCATCAACGAGGACCTTTTCGTGAAACCCATGTCTTCCGCCCCCCTCGTGGCATTACTCGGCCTCATGCTGGCCGGGTGCAATGCCATGACCCCGCCGGCTCCCCAAGCTTCCGGATCGAACGCCACCTTGATCGTCACTCCCAGCGTCACGTCGGGACGTCTGGTGCAGGCGCGCGTCACGCCCAAGACCGTCGCCCACGTCGAGGTCCTGGAGATCCGCCCCTGGGTTCAGGTTTCTCCGGGGGTCTTCCAGGCCATCGACAAGCTTACCGGCCGGGCCACCGATTCCATCGACCCCGAGGTCCTGCTCACGCATCGCATGGCGTCGCCGTCGATCGACCTGGCCTCGCCGATCGCCTTCGAGAAGCTTCGCGCCAACACCACCTACCGCATCGTCGGCACCGCCTACGGGGCCGGGAACGTCCTGCTTTCGGCGCCTGACAAGAGCTACGTCGACCTCACCCTCGCTAACGACGACCGTCCGACCATGGGGAAGCTTTCCATCCAGCTCGCGGATACGCCCTTCAAGGGCAAGGCGATCGTGACCCTCACCTGGACGCCAGGGAAAACCTTCGACACCACGACCACGGAGCTCGTGAAGCTCGTAGACGGGGCCGAGGTGCCGCTCACCACGCCTTTGATCTCCACGATCCGGGGCGAGGCGCCCAGCATCCTGTATTTCGAGGACCTGGCGCCCGACACTTCCTACCGCCTCAAGGCCCGCGTCACGTCGAACGGTAACGAGGTGGCAACGGGTTCGGTGGACGTGGCGATCGCGGACGATGACGCGCCGATCTCCAAGACGCTTTCGCTGATCATTCCCTAGGAAAGAGGTCGATACTCATGTCTTCTCGCTCGTTCAAGCCCTCGCACCTCCTCCTGGCCCTCACGTTGCTGGCGGGATGCACTCCCTTCGGAGTCGTCTCGCAGGAGAAGGCTTCCCTCCAGGTCTCGGCGGTCGTCAAGGACGGCTCCTACGTCACGCAGGCCGTCGTTCCTGCCTACACGGCCTCGAGCATCCATCATGTGATCGTCAAGGTCTTCGAGGTCGATGCCGGGGTCGAGACTCCGGCCCTGGACGCCGAGGGCAAGCCCCTCGTGCGTGACATCCCCCGCTCCCAGCTCGACAAGGTCCTGACGCTGGATGGCCTGAAGCCGGGTGCCACCTATCGCCTCAAGGCGCAGGCTTACGCCGATGCCGCGACGGCTTCGCTCATCAGCGTCTCGGCCGCCTCCATGCAGGGCGTTACCCTGAGCAAGGCCGACCTCGTGAACAAGATCACCCTTCCCATCCGGTTGGCGGACGTTCCCTTCGACGGCAAGACCTCGGGCAGCTTCGAGGTCTTGCCCGGCTCCCTGGCCTCCGCCACGCCCAGCGTGAGCGGGCAGTGGACCGTCGGCACCCTGCCGGGCGTGCCGGCGGATCGTCGCGCGAAGAAAGTGGTGGTGGATTCGAAGGGCAACGTCTACTGGACCTCGCAAAACTACCATGCCATCTACAAGCTGACGCCCGACGGAGTGTTCAGCATCCTGGCGGGCCACGAGAGCTTTGTCGGCGCCGTCGATGGCCCCGTTGCCACTGCCCGCTTCTACCACCCCACCGGCCTGGCGGTGGATGCCCAGGACAACCTCTACGTGGCCGATTCGTGGAACCACACCGTGCGAATGATCTCGTCGGGGGGCGTGGTGAGCACCTTGGCGGGCAAGGCGACCGTCAGCGGCACGGCCAATGGTGCGGCCAGCGAGGCGCGATTCAATGACCCTGACGACCTGGCGGTGGATGGACAGGGCAACATCTACGTGGCCGACATGTACAATCACGTCATCCGCAAGATCTCCGCGGAGGGCGAGGTCAGCACCTTGGCCGGCATGATGGGCGACCCCTCGGTCTTTTACCGGCCCTGGGGCGTGGCGGTGGATGCCTCGGGCCATGTCTACGTGCTCAGCACGGGCCGGAACCAGATCTGGAAGGTGACTCCTGCCGGGGCGGTCAGCGTCCTGGCGGGGACGGGCTTCAGAGGTGGGCAGGACGGCCCGGCCGGCACCGCGACGTTCGCCGTTCCCTGGGGCCTGACCGTCGATGGCCCGGGCAACGTCTACGTGGCCGACACGGATAACCACACCATCCGCATGATCTCGGCCGGAGGCATGGTCACCACCTTGGCGGGGACGCCGACGAGCACCGGAAGCATCGACGCCGTGGGCAGCGCCGCCCGCTTCAATCGCCCGTACGACGTGGCTTTGGACTCCCGGGGCCGGCTGTACGTGGCCGACACCGAGAACAAGGCGATCCGCGTCTTGAGGTAGCGGGACCGCGTCGTTTCGCTTTCCGCATTCTTGGTATACTGCCGGTAAGCCGTCCCGTCATCGGGACGGCTTGCTCGCGATTGTCCCCGCCCGCGAGGGCCTCACGCCACCCGGAGGAACCGTGACTTACGATCTCACGCCCATGAACGCGCCTCGGGCCACCGGCTTCACCCTGGATCTCGCGGCCAGGCTCCTGGAAAACCCCCTGCTCGGCCCGATGATCGCGGGGCCGCAGCTCGATGGGATGGGTCTCGCCCGCCTTCGCGCCCTCTCGGTCTCGGAGCCCCTTCCGGCCGTTCACCCGCTCTTCGACGGGCTGCTTCCCGCTGCCGCCGGGCCGGCCTCGGCCGCCACGGCCCCGGCCGTGCCGGCCCCTTTCGCGCTTCCCGACCTCGCATTCGACGCTCCGGGGTTTCGCTTCGAGACCGCGGCGGACTTCGTGGAGGCCTACCGCTCGGGGCGCTGCACCCCATTGGAAGTGGCCGAGCGCCTCCTGGCGATCGCGAAGGACCTCGACCGGCAGGATCCTCCCATGCGTCTCTTCATCGCGCAGCGCCCCGAGGACGTGCTCGCCCAGGCCCGCGAGGCCACGGAGCGTTACCGCCGGAATGCGCCTTTGGGGCCTCTGGACGGAGTGCCCGTGGCCGTCAAGGATGAGGTCGATCAGGTCCCCTATCCCACGACGGCGGGCACGCGCTTCCTCGGCAAGGAGCCCGCGACCCGTGACGCCGAGGCCGTCTCCCGCCTGCGCGCGGCCGGAGCCCTGCTCATCGGGAAGACCAACATGCACGAGCTCGGGCTCGGCGTGAGCGGGATCAACCCCCATCACGGCGCGGCGCGCAACCCCTACGATCCCGCCCGCATGACGGGCGGATCGTCGAGCGGCACCGCCGCGACCGTGGCCGCGGGACTCGCCCCCCTGGCCCTGGGGGCCGACGGTGGCGGCTCGATCCGGCTTCCGGCCGCCCTCTGCGGTGTCGTGGGCCTTAAGCCGACTTTCGGGCGCATCAGCGAGCGCGGGGCCGCCCCCATCTGCTGGAGCGTCGCCCACCTGGGCCCGATCGCCGCGACCGTCCGCGACGCCGCCCTCGGCTACCTCGTCATGGCGGGCCCCGACGACCAGGATCCTCCGACCCGCTTCCAGCCTATGCCCCATCTCACGGGCCTCTTCGACCGCGACCTCCGGGGAATCCGCCTGGGCCTCTACCCGGAGTGGTTCGAGGATGCCGATGCGGCGGTCGTGGCGGCGTGCCGGCAGATGCTGGAGGTCCTGCGCGACGCCGGAGCCGAGATCGTCGAGGTGAAGATCCCGGAGCTCGGCCTCATGCGCCTGATCCACAGCCTCACCATCGTCACGGAGATGCTGGCGGCGCATCAGCAGCATTACGCGCGCCACCGCGCGGATTTCGGCCACGAGGCCCGGGTGAACTTCGCGCTCTTGCGGCAAACGCGCGCGGACGATTACCTGCTGGCACAGCGCCATCGGGCGCGGCTTCACCATGAGGTCATGGCCGTCATGCGAACGGTCGATGGGCTGGTGACGCCGGCGACGGCCTGCACGGCCCGGGCGATCGGCGCCGACGCCCTGCGGCTGGGGGAGTCGAACCTTCCGCTCTTGGACCGGCTGATGCGCTACATGGTGCTGGCGAACCTCACGGGGCAGCCGGCGATCGCCTTTCCTGCCGGCTACGATCCGGACGGCATGCCGATTGGCTTCCAGGTCATCGGCAATCCCTGGGAAGAGGCCTTCCTCTTGCGGATCGCCCATGTCGCCGAGCGGCATGTCTCCCGGCAGGCTCCCCGGATCCACCATCGCCTGCTCGGCGCCCGGGAAGGCGCCGGTTTGGTCGGGACGCCGATCCGAGCCTGAGCCCCTTGCGGGATGCCGCCACGCAGCGCCGCGGCTTCCGCGGGTGGCGCGTTTCGCGGGCTCAGCGTGCGGCGGGCAAGGGGCGGGCCACCATCAGGCCTTTATGGCGCTTGGAGGCCCCGAAGTATTCGGACAGGGGCTTGGAGCTGATCGTGACGGGCTCTCCCGGCTCGGGAGCATGCAGGAGGTGCAGCGCGCCCGACGGGCCGCGGGCGACCATGCCGGTATGCACGACGTCCAGGCCCGGGATCTGGGTGGTGAACGCGAGGATGTCTCCGGGCTGGAGCCGAGGCAGGATTTCCTTGGCCCGCTCCATGGGGATGACCGCGCGGGGCTGCTGCGCCAGGGCCTCCTCGACGGCCTGCTGCTTGGCGAAGATGCCGTCGTCGGCGAGGGCCGGGTAGGCCTTGCGGGTCGTCGTCATGAAGGTGAGGGGGCGGGGATCGGGCACGCCGCCGAGTTGCGGGGTGAGGTCGAGCAGGCGGCCCCGCCGGGCGTTGTCGGCGATCCACTCGCTGAAGTAGTTGAGGCGGCTCGCGAAGTCGGATCGCTGGCCATCGCGGTAGCGCAGGCCCTCCAGCTCGTGCTGGAAGCCCGCGGGGCTGGGGTCGCCCAGGGTGAGGGAGCGGGCGATCGCCAGGCTCGCTTCCACCAGCGTCACGCAGTCGAAGCCGTCCAGCCGCGAAACCAGGGGCTCGGGCGTCCCCGCGCGGGGCTCTCCGACGTTCAGGCTGTTTTCCAGGTAAGGCAGGCCGATGAAGCGCTCGGCCACCGCCACCATCAGGGCCGGCAGCGGGGTCTCGGGACGGAGGCCTCGGAGGGCTTCCGCCAGGCGGGTCTCGGTGAGGCGGGCCTCATCCGAAGGGGAGACCGCTACGGCGCTCACTTCTTGGGCGGGCATGGGGCCTGCAGCGAGCGTGACGGTTCCTGCGGCCAGCTGGGCGATCAGTGCGAGTGCGAGCATGCGGCTTCTCCGTTGAATCGGGGGCTAGGTTCCGAGGCCGGCCTTGAGCGCCCGGGCTTCGTCGTCGTTCTGGACCCGGTAGACCCGGTGGGGCACGGCGATGTTGATGCCTTCCCGATCGAAGGCCGCCTTGATCCGGCGGCGCCACTCGCGGCCCACCGCCCACTGCTCGAGGGGGGCGGTCTTGACCATGACGCGCAGGGTGACGGCGTACTCGGCGAAGTTCACGACGCCGGGAGCCTCCGGGGCCTCGATCAACAGGTGGGGCCAGTCCTCGCGAAGCTTCACGCCTTCTTCGAGCATGAGGGCCAGGGCATGGTCGACATCCGTCTCGAGGGTGATGTTCACCTCGACCAGGGCGCGGGCCCATTCCTTGGACATGTTCGAGACCAGCGAGACCGCGCCGTTGGGAATGGTGATGAGCGAGCCGTCGAGGTTGCGGAGCTGGGTGATGCGGAGGTTCATCTTCTCGACGGTGCCGACCTTGTCCCCGATCTCCACGATGTCTCCGACCCCGTACTGGTCCTCCAAGAGGATGAAGAAGCCCGTGATCACGTCCTTGACGAGGCTCTGGGCTCCGAAACCGACCGTCAGACCCGCGATACCGGCGCTGGCCAGGATCGGCGTGATGTTGATGCCCACCTCGGAGAGGGCCATCATGATGCCCGCGAAGGCGATCAGGGCTCGGGCGGTGCTGTGCAGGATCTGGCTGAGCGTGGCGGAGCGCTGCACCATGCGCGGGTTGCTGCCGGGCTGGATGCCCGACAGGATGGCCTTGCCGACCCGGTCGCTCAGGAAGTCCGAGAGCTTGAGCGCGAGCGCGGTGATGGCCAGCGTCATGATCAGCGGGAAGCCGTTGGAGAGCACCCACTCCGAGGTCGAGTCCCAGGCGCGATCGAGGAATTGAGCAAGTTTGGGGTTCATCAGCGCGGCGAACACGCATGCCTCCTTTTAGTTAGCTGGGTCATTGTACCCCGCGCCGGGCATGGCTTCGCGAGGCGAGGGATGGGGCCGCGCTAGCCTTTCGCGCCCAGGGCGGTTTCGAGCCCGGTATCGCCGAGGGCGTCGCCGGAGGGGTCGACCGCCCGCGGGGAATCTCCCTTGGATTGGTTGGAGACGATCGCCACCAGGCCGTTGGGAATGGTGATGAGCGAGCCGTCGGAGTGGCGCAGCTGGGTGATGCGCAGGTTCATGGTCTCGACCACGCCGGCATGGCCCGAGATGGAGACGGCATCCCCGATCCCGTACTGGTCTTCCAGCAGGATGAAGAAGCCGCTGACCACGTCCTTGACCAGGCTCTGGGCGCCGAAGCCGACCGCGAGGCCCACGACGCCGGCGCTCGCGAGGATCGGGGTGACGTTGATGCCGACCTCGGTGAGGGCCATCAGGGCTCCGGCGAAGAGGATCACGGTCTTGACGGTGCTTCCCAGGATCTGGGTGAGGGTGCTGGTGCGCTGGGCGGCGCGCGCGCGCTTGCTCGAGGGGAGCCCGGTCTGGATGGCCTTGCCGAGCTGGTCGAGCAGGACGCTCGACAGCTTGAGCGCGACCATGGTGAGGCCCAGGGTCATGACGAGCGAGATGCCGTGCACCAGGACCCAGTCCAGGCCCTTATCCCAGGCGTCATCGAGGAACTTGGCGAGTTTGGGGTTCATCAACGCGGCGAACACGCATGCCTCCTTTTGATTGCAATGGGTCATTGTACCCCGAAGCGGGGCATGGCTATGGGTCTCGGAGCGGCCCGGGGTGAGAGGGGCGGGGTCGCGGGCGTTGGGCTTCCGTATGATTTATGAGCATGATTTCGTTATTAGGTGGCTAGGGGAATCTCCGGGGGGCCGGGATGATCGGGGGAGCACTCCCATGGAGGGGCCGAGCCATGACGGACGATCGAGCTGAGGAGATCGACACGCGGGCGGCGGGTTGCGCGGAGCGCCAGGACGGCGGAGATCCGAGCGATCGCGTCAGCTTCCTGCGCGGGGTGATGGATGCCTTCTTTCCCGAGGCATGCCTGGTGGCCCGGAGCGGCGAGGTGCTGCTGGTCAACGAGGCTTGGCGGGCTTTCGCGCAGGCCAACCAGGGGGATCCGGCGCGGGTGGGGGAGGGGGCGAACTACCTGGAGGTCTGCGATCGGGCCTCGCTTTCGGGTGATCGGGAGGCCGGTCGCTTCGCGGAGGGACTGAGAGGAGTGCTGGAGGGTGGTCTCTCGGTCTTCGAGATGGAGTACCCCTGTCCCTCGGCGAGCCGGGAGCGCTGGTTCATCGGCATGGCGAAGCCGCTGGTCATCGGGGGCGAGCGTTATGCGCTGGTGAGCCATCTCGAGGTCACCACGCGCAAGCTGGCCGAGCGTTCGTACTTCGAGGCGCATCAGCGCTTGCGGCGGCTCTTGGACACGCTCCCCGACATCGTCTACGAGATGGACCTGGACGGGCGGCTCACCGACTGGAACCGGGCCCTCGAGGAGGTGACGGGCTACTCGCGCGAGGAGCTGCGGGGCTGCTTCGTGCTGGACCTCTTCGTGGAGGAGGATCGGCCGGCGATCGCCGGGGCGATCCAGGCGAAGTTCAGCCAGGGGGAGTCCGCCGTGGACGGGCGGTTACGCACGAAGGACGGCCGGCTGCGGCGCTACCAGTGGTTCGGTCGGCAGTTGACGGACGACGCGGGGCGCCTCAAGGGGGCGACCGGGATCGGCCGGGACGTCACGGCCCAGCGCCAGGCCGAGGAGCAGCTCAAGCGCAGCGAGGCCATGCTCGCCGAAGCGCAGCGGCTCGCGCATCTGGGGAGCTGGGACTGGGGAATCCAGGCCAACCAGGTCACCTGGTCGGAGGAGCTCTTTCGCATCTTGGGGCTCGATCCCGCGCAGGACACTCCCTCCCGCCAGCGTTACGTGTCGCTGGTTTGTCCGGAGGATCGCGAGCGCCTCGAGCGTGCGGTCGCCATCTCCCTCAGGCAGCGTCACCCGTTCGAGATCGAGTACCGCATTTGCCGCCCGGATGGCAGCGTCCGCGTCGTCCTGGGGCGCGGCCGGGTGATCACGGATCGTCGCGGCCGGATCGAGCGGATGCTCGGGACCACCCAGGACATCACCGAGGTCAAGGCCTTGGATCAGCAGATCCGCCTCCAGTACGAGGAGCTCAAGGAGCTCGATCGGCTCAAGGGAGCCTTCGTGAACTCGGTGACTCATGAGCTTCGCACGCCGCTGACGTCCGTCATGGGCTTCGCCGAGTTCCTCGAGGACGAGATCGGAGGTCCGCTCACCTCCCAGCAACATGAGTTCGTCGCGCAACTCCAGCGTGGAGCCAAGCGTCTCGAGAACCTCTTGAACGATCTTCTCGATTTCGCGCGGCTCCAGGCCGGCGCCTTCAAGCTCACGGTTCGCGAGGGGGATCTCAGCGCCAAGATTCGCGAGAGTCTCGACAGCCTGAGGCCGCAGGCCCTCGAAGCGCACGTCGATCTGGTGGCCGAACTTCCGCCGGAGCCGCTCGTCATCGCTGCGGATCACCAGCGAATCGGCCAGGTGCTCATCAACCTGATCGGCAACGCCATCAAGTTCACTCCCGCCGGGGGATCCATCAAGGTCCGGGCCCGCCGGGAAGGGAACGAGGTGCGCTGCGAGGTCATCGACACCGGGATCGGGATCGCCCCGGCCGATCGTCCCAAGCTCTTCCGGCGCTTCATGCAGCTCGACCCCGGCATCCGAAGCGGTTCGGGAGCGGGGCTCGGGCTCAGCATCAGCAAGTCCATCGTGGACGCCCATGGGGGCCGGATCGGGGTGGAAAGCGACCTCTCCAGGGGAAGCACCTTCTGGTTCGTCCTTCCGGTGCAGCCCTCCTAGAGCGATCTTCGTTGCTGCAGGACAGCGAGCTTTGACATTCAGCCTCTATCCATGCGGTTCTCGTTTAACGCTCGCTGCCTTTCGCAACAGCCGCGGGCGCTAGCCCCAGCGACTAGCGCAACAAGGGGCTCGTCACCGCGGCGATGGCGAAGCCCTGCCAAGCGGGTGCTAGAGAACGAAGCGGAGGCGGCCGCCGAGGTCGATCCGCTCGGCGTTCAGCGCGCCCTGAGGTCCCGAGAGGCCCCAGACGGGGCCGTAGGAGGCGTGGAGGTCGGCTTCGATCAGCCCCAGGTCGAGCTTGATCCCGACGCGGGGGGCGACTCCGTAGGGGTTGCCCGCGATGCCGGTCGGCCGGCTCAGGGCGTAGGAGCCGTAGCCTTCGACGCCGACGAAGGGCATCACGCCCTCGAGCGGGAGCCCCAGGTTGACGGCGAGCCGCCCTCCGACGAGCGAGAAGCCCCCCGAGGGGCCGGTGAGGTAGCCGTAGCCGGCATCGACTTCGAGACCCAGCGGTCGGCGCGGGCTCTGCAGCCAGACCAGGGGAACGAAGACCCCCTGGGTCTGTTGCCCGCTGAAGTCGATGCGCTGGTAGCTGACCGGCAGGGTGTACTGAAGGGCGGCTTCGGCGGGGAGGGCGATCGCGAAGCTGGCGACCGCGCCGCTGGCGATCGCCAGGCCCGCGGCGAAGGCCGCGCGTCTCACCTAGATCGACTCCAGGTAGTACCGGATCAAGCCGGGATCGTCGACCTGGGGCGGCTCCACGGTCTTGCGGGTGACCAGGAACTTGCCGCTGGGGCGATCGGCCATGCCCATCTCCCGCAAGGAGACGAGGTTGCCCTGGCTGGCGTGAAGATCGTCATTCAGCTCGATGGTCTCCCCATCGTTGAAGGTTACGTAGATACGGTGGTCCTTGAGCGCCATGGGTTTGCGTTTAGCCTCTTCGAAAAAGGAGCGCCGCGTTCCCGGCGGCCGCCGCACCGCCGGAGGCGGCATGGGCGGGGAATACCGGGGAAGTGGGCCGCTCCAAAGGGCGGACCCCCCTATCATACCCCCAAGTCGCGAAACCTCGATAGCGGGTTTTCCGCGGACTGGGCCCGATCGCCGGGTTCTCGCGCCGCCTTCCCGTGCGGTAGACTGGTTTCGCACGACGGACGCGTCACCCAAGCGCGGGAGTAATCGACGAGGAGGGGAGTCATGGGGAAGGCCCAAACGTATCGCTTCGACGCGGTCTATGGCCAGCTCGAGGCCTGGGGCACGGAGAAGGTGCGCGCGATCAACGCGCGGCAAGGAGCCGGCGACCCTCAGTTCGGCGTCAAGCGCGGCGACTTGCGCGGCCTCGCCAAGGCGATCAAGGTCGACCATGCCCTCGCCATGCAGCTCTGGGAGACGGGGAACGCGGACGCCATGATGCTGGCGGCCATGATCATGGATCCCGCCGCGCTCTCCGAGGCGGAGCTCGACGCCATGCTGGCGCCGCTCACCTACTACTTGCTGGTCGATGAGCTGGTCGATGACGTGATCGCCCGGAGCCCCCATGCCGAGGCCTTGCGCCTGCGCTGGATGCCGTCGCCCGAGGAACTGATCGGTCGCGCGGGCTGGGGCCTTCTCGTCAGGCGAATCGTCGCCGGCAAGACGGATGACCTGGACATCGAGGGCATCCTGGCCACGATCGAGGCCGAGGTCGTCTCGGCGCCCGTGCGCAAGCAGGAGAGGATGACCTATGCCCAGGTCGAGATCGCCCTCCGGCTGCCGGAGTACCGGGAGGCCTGCATCGCGCTGGGCGAGCGGCTGGGGCGCTTCGACACGCGTCCCGTCTCCAAGGGCTGCACTCCCTTCTACGCTCCCGACTGGATCGCCGCGGTGCTCGCGCGCAAGAAGTAGCCACCAAGAAAGCGGGGAGGCCCCAAGGGCCTCCCCGCTTGGTGGTGCGGGCCGCTGTGCCCGCGAAGGGCTTAATTGCTGACGGCCTTGAAGGCGTCGATCCGGCCGTGGCCGAAGTTCTTGTCGAAGCCCTTGGGGCCGAGGTCGACCGAGGTCTTCTCGAGGAGGGCCTTGACCTGCGCGGGGGCCATGTTGGGGTGCTGGCTGCGAACCAGGCCCGCGAGGCCAGCGACGAGGGGAGCGGCCATCGAGGTGCCCGAGAGGCTGGCATAGCCCTTGGTGCCGCCGATGCTGACCGGGTAGGTGGGGAAGGTCGACATGATGTCCGAGCCGGGGGCCGAGACCGAGATCCAGTCGCCGAAGTTCGAGAACTGCGACTTCTTGTCGGCGGAGTCGGTGGAGCCGACCGCGATCACGCCGTCGAAGGCGGCGGGGTAGCGGCGACGCTCGATGTTGTTGTTGCCCATGGTGGCGACGATGACGACGTTCTTCGAGAGGGCGTACTGCACGGCCTTCTCGAGGACCTCGGGCTTGTCGTAGAAGCCGAGGCTCATGTTGATGACGTCGGCGCCGTTGTCGGCGGCGTAGATGACGCCTTCGGCCACGGTGGCCGCCGAGCCGCCCGAGGGGCCGCCCAGCACGCGGACCGGCATGATCTTGGCGTTGGCGGCAAGGCCGGCGATGCCTTCGTTGTTGTTGGTGAGGGCGGCCGCGATGCCCGCGACGTGGGTGCCGTGACCCATGTCATCCTTGGCGGTGGCGTCGACGGTGCTCTTGGGCTTGATGAGCTTGGCCTTGAGGTCGGGGTGATCGAGGTCCACGCCCGAGTCCACGATCGCGATGGTCACGTCCGACTTGCCCATGGTGAGGCCCCAGGCTTCGGGAGCGTTGACGACGTCCAGGGCGTACTGCTTGCCGCGCTGGGGATCGTTCACCGTGACGGCGTCCATGATGACGGCGCGGTCGAACTCGGCGCTGGCGACGCTCGGGTCGCTCTTCAGCTTGGCCACGGCCTGCTCGGGGCTGAGGCCGCTGGAGATCTCGACGGAGGCGGCGTTGATGGGGGCGATCACGCTCTTGACGCGCATCTTGGTGCGGGACTGGAACTGGTTCAGATCCGCCTGGCCCTTGAAGGTGACGAGAACCTGCTTCTTGGAGACGCCGTCCGCGCGGAAGACGTTGAGGTTCACCGAGCCGGGCTGATAGGTGATGGAGCCATTGCTTCCCGTGGGAAGGCCTGCGCTACAGCCGGTCAGGATCGAGGCGCCGAGCACGAGGCCGAGAAGGGACTTGAAGTTCTGCATGGGCTCTCCTTCACTCAAGGACATCAATCGGCTCCACCCCCACCGGGCGAGCTCCTCCTAACATATCCTTAACTGAAGCAGAAACTTGCGTAAAAATTTCGGGAATTTTAGAAGTCCGGGAGGATCCGGGCCACCTCGGAGAAGAGGTAGCGGATCAGCATGGCCTGAGCCGGCGCGGAGAGCGTGCTGAAGGAGATTCCCATGGCGTTTTGGGAGCCGTCCGTGGATCGGGTCCAGGCGATCTCCCCGGCGAGCGGAAGGGGCTCGCTCTGCTGGGGGAGCCGCAGCTCCAGGGCGATCGCCTCCCCGATGGCCGCTCCGGCGGGGCCGTTGGCGATGCGCATGCCGCCTCCCGAGAGGTTGTCCACGGTTCCCACCCGGTAGAAGCTCTGGCCGATCCGGTAGCGCAGCGGGATCTCCACGTCCATGCGCATGCACTGGCGGCGCGAGGAGCGGTGGTACCCTCCGTCGAGCATCACCTCGAGCTGCTCGAGCCGGCCCTGGACGGGCCGGCCGGTGATCATCGACTGCCGGTAAATCGTCTCGTCGGCCCCCTTGAACTGGACCTCGCCTTCCGTGCCCGTGAGGAAGCTCTCCTCGTCCTCGGGCCGCCAGGTGGGCATGCGGACCAGGAGGCGATCGCCCTGGCGACCGTCGACCCGCGCGGCGTAGGCGTTCTGGCTGGTCTCGGAGGACAGGGAGATCACCTGCCCTTCCATGATGCTCTGGTTCATGAACTGGCTCACGCGCCCGACCAGCTTCGCCGTGTCGATCGGCTTGATGAGTACGTCCAGAGCCCCCCAGCTCATGGCATGGAGGGCTTCCTTGGTCGAGACCGTCGAGGCCATGAAGAGCACCGGAATCTGGGCGGTCGGGGGGTTCAGCTTCAGGCATTTGAGAAGGGTACGCCCGTCGATGTCCCCCAGCGCCGGATCGACCAGGGCCAGATCGACCTGCCGCAGCAGGCAGTGATTGAGGGCCTCGTGTCCGTTGCGCGCCAGCAGGACCTCATAGCCCTCGGCTTGCAGGATCAGCTGGAGGTTGCGACGGATCTGAAAGGAGGCGTCGGCCACCAGAACGGACTTGGGGGTCATGGGATCTCCTCGATGCTTGCTACCAAGCGATTCATACCCGCTCCGGGCTAATTCTTACTTGCTTGCCTGTCTTTCGCGGCCGGCCCCGCGCGGCCGGCCTTTGCGCGATCTCGCCCGGGGAGCGTAGAATGGCGGGATAATCTGACGAACCCGGCATGCTGATTCGCTGCCTCGCCCCCGATCCCCCGCCGCTCGGCGGTACCGGGCTCGGCGGACGAGGCCCATTAGGCTCAACGAGGTGCCCATGACGCTGAGTTTGACCCCGACCCTTCCCGCCGACCTGAGCGCCCTTCTCGAGGGCCAGGAGCGGATGACCCTGCGCGCTCCCCGCGGGACCCGGCCCCACGCCAAGGGCTGGATCCAGGAAGCGGCTCTGCGCATGATGCTCAATAACCTCGACCCCGAAGTCGCCGAGCACCCCGAGGAACTGGTGGTCTACGGAGGATCCGGCAAGGCCGCCCGCAACTGGCCTGCCCTGCGCCAGATCGCCAAGGCCCTCCTGGCTCTTGAGAACGACGAGACCCTGCTCGTCCAGTCCGGCAAGCCGGTCGGCGTCTTCAAGACCCATGCGGACGCTCCCCGCGTGCTCATCGCCAACTCCAACCTCGTGCCCCACTGGGCCACCTGGGAGGAGTTCCGCCGGCTCGAGGCCGAGGGCCTCATGATGTTCGGGCAGATGACCGCGGGCTCGTGGATCTACATCGGGACCCAGGGCATCCTTCAAGGCACCTACGAAACCTTCGCCGCCCTTGCCCGCAAGCACTACGACGGCACCCTCAAGGGCCGCCTGGTCGTCACCGCGGGCCTCGGCGGCATGGGCGGAGCCCAGCCGCTGGCCGTCACGATGAACGAGGGCGTGGTCATCGCGATCGAGGTCGATCCCACCCGGATCGCCCGCCGCATCGAGAAGGGCTACTGCATGGTCGAGGCCAAGGATCTCGACTCGGCGGTCGCCATGGCGCGCGAGGCGCAGGCCCAGGGCCGTCCCCTCTCCATCGCGCTCAAGGGCAACGCCGCCGAGGTGATCCCCCAGATGGTCGCCAACGGGGTGATCCCGGACGTCGTCACGGACCAGACCTCCGCGCATGATCCCCTGACCGGCTACCTTCCGGCCGGCATGAGCATGAAGGTCGCCGCCGCCATGCGCGAGCAGGAGCCCGAGCGCCTGATCAAGCTCGCCAAGGCCTCGATGGCCATGCACGTCCGGGGCATCCTCTCGATGATGGACGCCGGGTCGATCGCCTTCGACTACGGCAACAACCTCCGCCAGGTCGCCAAGGACGAGGGCGTCACGGACGCCTTCCGCTACCCCGGCTTCGTGCCCGCCTACATCCGCCCTCTCTTCTGCGAGGGCAAGGGCCCCTTCCGCTGGGCCGCCCTCTCGGGGGATCCCGCGGACATCGCCCGGATCGACGCGCTGATCCTCGACGAATTCTCCGACAACACCGAGCTCTGCCGCTGGATCAAGCTGGCCGGCGAACAAGTCCAGTTCCAGGGCCTTCCCGCCCGCATCTGCTGGCTGGGCTACGGCGACCGCGCCAAGCTGGGCCGCCGGATCAACGATCTGGTGGCGGCCGGCGAGGTCTCCGCGCCGATCGTCATCGGCCGCGACCACCTCGACTGCGGCTCGGTGGCCTCGCCCAACCGCGAGACCGAAGGCATGAAGGACGGCACCGACGCCGTCTCGGACTGGGTCTTCCTCAACGCCATGGTCAACGCGGTGGGCGGCGCCTCCTGGGTCAGCCTCCACCACGGCGGCGGCGTGGGCATCGGCTTCTCGCAGCACTCCGGCATGGTGATCGTGGCGGACGGCACGCCCGAGGCGGACAAGCGCCTGGAGCGGGTGCTGACCAGCGATCCCGGCATGGGCGTGATCCGGCACGTGGACGCGGGTTACCCCGAGGCGATCGCCACCGCGCGCGCCAAGGGCGTCCGCATCCCGATGGAGGAGTAAGATGCGCGCGGATCTGATCATCGTTCACGCCGAGCAGTTGCTCACCATGGCGCCCGCCGAGGGCGCCGATCCCGCCGCTCCCTTCGCGGGGGCGGATCAGGGGCGGATCGGCCTGATCGAGGATGCGGCGATCGCCTGCCTCGACGGCGTGATCGTGGCCATCGGCCCCACCGAGGAGATCCTGGCCCAGGTCCAGGAGGATCCGGACATCGTCACGATCGACGCCCGCGGCAAGATCGTCTCGCCGGGCCTGGTGGACTCCCACACGCACCTGGTCTTCGCCGGCACCCGCGAGCGCGAGTTCGAGCTGCGGGCCAAGGGCGCCTCCTACGCCGAGATCCATGCCTCCGGCGGCGGCATCCACTCCACGGTCCGCGCCACCCGCGAGGCCTCCAAGGCCGAGCTGCTGGAGCTCGCCAAGGGCCGCCTCCAGACCATGCTCGAGCACGGCGCCACCACCGTGGAAGCCAAGTCCGGCTACGGGCTCGACTTCGACACCGAGGTCAAGCAGCTCGAGGTGCTCATGGAGCTCTCGCGCCGTCATCCGGTGGACGTGGTCCCCACCTTCATGGGAGCCCACGCCGTCCCGCGCGACACCGACCCCGAGGCCTTCGTGACCTGGCTGGTCGAGGACGCCATCCCCAAGATCTCCATCCGGGGCCTCGCGCGCTTCTGCGACGTCTTCTGCGAGAAGGGCGTCTTCACCCCCGAGCAGACCGAGCGGATCCTCAGGGCCGCTCAGGCCAACGGCCTGGGAGCCAAGCTGCATGCCGACGAGCTGGTCGACACCGGCGGCGCGGCCCTTGCCGCCAAGCTGGGGGCCGTTTCGGCGGATCACCTGCATTGCGCCAACCTCGACGGGCTCGCGGCCATGGCGGAGGCCGGCGTCGTCGCCGTCCTCCTGCCCGGCACCGGCGTCTTCCTCGGCATGGCCGAGCATGCGCCCGCCCGCAAGATGGTCGAGCTGGGAGTGCCGGTGGCGGTGGCGACCGACTTCAACCCCGGCTCATGCTTCTCGGAGTCCCTGCCCCTGATGATGAGCCTGGCGGTCACGCAGCTCAAGCTCACGCCCCAGGAGGCCTGGGTGGCCGTGACCCGCAACGCGGCCCATGCCGTCGGGCGGGGCCACCGGGTGGGCAGCTTGGAGGTCGGCAAGCAGGCTGACATGGTCGTCTGGAACGCCGGCGACTACCGGATGGTCCCCTACCGCATGGGGATCAACCTGGTGGACACGGTCGTCAAGCTCGGCAAGGTCGTCCACCGGCGCGAAGCCCGGCCGGAAGCGCAGCCGGTCTCCTGAGGCGGCTCCTGTAGCCAAGAAAACGCAAAGCGAGCGCGAAAGTAGGCCCTCTTTCACCCGTTTCGGGTGAAAGAGGGCCTACTTTCGCATCAAGGGGACGGTTTTCGCGTGCAGCTCGTCGAGGCCACCGAGGGCATCAACCGGATGTCGGGTGATCGGCAGCGGCAGGCTCAGGCGCTGGTGTCGACGCGTCCGCGCTGTCATCGATTCGACCCGCTTCATGGCCGCCGCGAGCATGCGCCCGCCCGCAAGCGGGTCGAATGGGGAGTGTCGGTGGCCCTGCGGCTCTAATAATCGACGCCGTGGGTCTCGGTCGACCTCTTGAGGACCCAGCCCAGTACGGGGCGAGTGTGATTGGGCGAGGCAATGAAGCCTTCCCGGACAGCCGGAGTGCCGAACAAGACGACATCCCTGCGAGCGCCTGAGCCTATGTCATCCCAGATCAGGTCGCCGTAGTCCTTCCTCTCGCAGAGGTCCTCGCGCACGCACCGGTAGGTCTCGAGCGAAGGCTTCTCGTAGCCGGTCGTCGCCACCGCCCCGATGGTCACGTAGCCTGGAGGCGCGACCGGTATCCAGATGCTCCCGTCCGCCCTGGCTCCCGTGCGTTTTGAGTCCCAAGCGAGTTCGTAATCGACGGGGGCTTTGAGCAGCGGATTGGCGGGATCCTCGTTGACGGCCTTGACTAGGATGAGAGGGTTTAGCACGGTTGGACCCAAATACTCGTAGTTGTAAGTGAAGGTCGGTTTCGCATGCGACCCATGGGCGAAGTCGCCGATGAAGGCGTAGTCGCTGGGTCCCTGAGGGCGCCAGATCGAGACGTCTTTCTTGGCCCCGGTGCCGCGATCGTCCCAGATCCAGCTTGAGGAAAGGGTCCCGACAACCTCCAGGTGTGGCTGCTCGAGCAGGCTGCCGCCCAGGAGTCCATCCCCGCCCAGCCTCTCCAAAAGCGTCACGGAAGGCGTGGGCGTCGGCTCTGCGTGGGTATCGCCGGGAGTGTTGGACAGCTGGCATCCCGCGAGCAACGAGAAGGCGACGAAAATGGCGCTGAGGCCGCGGGGCGAAAGGATCATGGCACCTCCGGTGGTGTTGGAAAGGGTTCAAATAGCGCATCCAAGATGCTAGCGATCGCTCGAACTTATGTCAATCCTAGCTCTTGCCCCTTGGCAGGGCCTCCGCAGGGCGCGAGGGAGAACGGCAAGCCGGCGGATCAGGTATGCTGTTTGACGGCCGCCTACCGGAGGAGCCCCGGGCGACAGCGCCTGCGGCGAGAGGGAGACATGCGGATCCTGATTGCGCCCGATACCTTCAAGGAAAGCCTCCCGGCCGCGGAGGCCGCCCGGGCGATCGCCCGGGGCCTCCAAAGCGCCTTGCCCGAGGCCTTGCTCGACGTCTGCCCGCTCTCCGACGGCGGAGAAGGCTTCGTCGAGACCTTGGTCCAGGCCAGCGGCGGCCGACTCGACCACGCCTCCACCACCGATGCCCTGGGCCGCCCGATCACGGCGGCCTTCGGCGTCCTCGGAGACACCGTCGCCATCGAGCTCTCGGCCGCCGCGGGCCTCGCGCAGGTTCCGCCCGATCGGCGCAATCCCCTCGACACCACCACCTACGGCGTGGGCACCCTGATCGCCGAGGCCTACGCCCGCCACGCCTTCCGCACCCTCCTGTTGGCCGTGGGCGGCAGCGCCACCGTCGACGGCGGCGCCGGCCTGCTGGAGGCCCTGGGCGTCCGCTTCCTGGACGTTTCCGGCGCGCCGGTTCCCCGTGGCGGGGCTGGCTTGCGGCGGATCTCCCGGATCGACCCCTCGGACGCCCATCCGCTGCTCAAGGAAGCGCGCATCCGCATCGCCGTGGATGTCTCCAACCCCTTGCTGGGGCCGCGCGGCGCCGCTCCCGTCTACGGCCCCCAGAAGGGCGCCACCCCTGAAGACGTGCGGGAGTTGGAGGCGGGACTGGCCAATCTGGCCGACCGTCTCGCAGCCGAGACCGGCATCCGGGTGCATGATCTGCCGGGGACGGGAGCGGCCGGGGGCGTTCCTGCGGGGCTCGTAAGCCTCGCTGGTACCCAGCTGGAGCCGGGCTTCGATCTCGTCGCGGAGGCCCTGGGCCTCGAGGCCAAGCTGAAAGCGGCGGACTGGGTCATCACCGGCGAAGGACAGCTCGACCGTTCCTCGTTCGAGGGCAAGGTCGTGGGAAGGCTCTCCGAGCGATCTCCGGAAGGCCGCGTGATCGTGATCGCGGGGCGCGTCACCCCCGAAGGGGAGGCCTTGCTGGAGGAGCGTGGCGGAGCGGCCTTCAGCCTCGTTCGAGAGCCCATGACGCGTGAGAGCGCCATGGGTCAGGCGGCTTCCTTGCTCGAGCGAACCGCCCGCTCCATCGCCCTGCTGTTGAGGAAGCCTCCGACGGCACCCTGATTGACCGCACGATTCTCGAGTAGGCCCTCTATGCGGGGACTGACGCGCAGTCCCCGCATGTGAGGCGATCGCGGGTTACTTGACGATGACGGTTCCGACCATGCCTTGGTCGCGGTGCAACGTGCAGTTGTAGGGGTACGTTCCGGGCTCGTCGAACCGTCGCGAGTAGGTCTGCCCGGTGCTCATGTTGCCGGAATCCCAGAGGCCGGTATCCGAGGTGGTGGTGTGAGGGACGCCTTGCTCGTTGTTCACCCAGGTCACGGTGCTTCCGGCCGGGATCGTGATGGTTGCGGGCATGAAGCGGTGATTTTCCATCGAGACGGTGGTCGTCTCGGTGGCCTCGGCTTCAGCGCCTTCTGCGCCACCCGAAATCGAGGTCGCCACCCCACCAAGCGTGCTCGTCACCTTCGAGCTCTCAGCCGCTTGATAGCCGGTCGGCGCCCCTGCTGACGCGCAGCCTGCGAGAATGCCAAGGCAAACCACGATACCGGCCCCTAGTCGCTTGTCACGCATGTCACCCTCCTCTCCCGGAGCACCGGGAGGCCCCCTTTATAGCAAAGGTCTGACGGAGGAGGCGCGGTGAACCGATTGAAATCGAGGGGGGTTTTCCGGCGTAACTTACAGTGCCGGCAGGGCGCCGAGGTGATCGGTAGAGGGGGGCCCCACCGGAAGTCACGATCGGATCGAAAAGCTCAACATAGAAGACGTTCGTCCTGAATGCCCTTCAGCTTCCTCCCGATCCTCCTCCCTCTTGCCGGCGAACCCGCCTTCCCATGCGACGGCAGGTCCGAACCCGAAGGGGACCGGAGCGACATGCTCCGGTCCCCTTCGGGTGGCTTGCGGCGTCTTACATCGGGCCGATTCCGGGCCCGGGGAACCCGGGGATGGGCATGGGAGTCTGACCACCGCCGCTGGGAGGCTGCGCCTTGTCGTAGGCCTTGAGGAAGTCGGTCCAGGCCTGCGTTCCGAAGAACTGGTGGGAAGGATCGGCGTAAGCCTTGTCGTAGTGCCAGGCGAAGTAGATCTTCAGCCCCTGGTACTTCCCGGCCGTCGTGCCGGTGGTCAGGTTCGTCTCGACGGCCCGGCGCAGCTCCTGGGTCATCTTGGCCGCCAGCGCATGGGTCTCCTTCGGCAGCTTGGGGTTCTTCTGCAGCAGGTCTCCGAAGTACCCGAGATCGATGGCGTTGCGCTCTCCCGAACCCGAGGCCGCGGCGAGGGCCGCGTAGAGGCTCTCGTTGAGCGCCTCGCGCGAGGAGCGAGCAGGGACCAGGGCGGTCAGGTTCTTCGCCAGGGCGTTGACGGCAGGGACCAGGCGATCGCCCACCTTCTGGAGGTCGGTGACCGAGATGGTCGTCGTTTCGCCCTGCTGCTGGTAGAAGGCCTGGTAGTCCTTGGCGATCGCGTCGGCCAGCGCGCGGGGGTAGATGTCGGGCTTCCTGGACAGGGTCCGTGCCAGGGCCTGGTAATCCCAGCCGTGGCCGGGCGAGACCCGCTCGGAGGAGATGAGGAAATCCGACACGCGCTTGAACTGGTAGGCCGTCTCGAGGTGCCCCAAGAGGCACGTGTCGAAGCCGGTGATGTCGAATTGCGTCCGGGTCGCCAGGTGCTGGGCCGTGCGCCAGAGATCGACCAGGTTCAGGTGGCTCTTGGAGGTGTCGTCCCAGCAGAAGGACTTGAGGTGGTCCGGGTCCGAGAAGGCGGCGCCCCCGTGGTTCCACATCACCAGCATCGAGCGGCGCGAGGCGTAGCGCTTGGTTCCCCATTCGAGGAACCGCTTGAGCGTGTCGGGGGAGCCGGTATTGACCTCGCGGCTCGCCGGGATCACCGCCCCCTGGTCGTCGATGGCCCGCGAGACGAGGGTCTCGTTCATGCCCTGCGGATCGGGCTGGATCTCGAGGATGCGCGAATCGCCCTGCTTGGCCTGGTCCACCAGGACCACGATCCGGACGCGATCGGAGGAGAGCCCCGCCTCCAGTTCGTTGAGGTCCAGATCGGCCGCTTCGGTGAGGCTGTTGTCGGCCGCCATGTAGATGAAGACGGTCCAGTCCTTGCCGTCCTTGGCGCCCCGCCCTTCGAGGGTGCCGCCGGGGCCGCCGAGCAGGAATGCCGGGGTGCCGCAGCCCGTCAGGAGGGCGAGCGAGAGCATGAGGCCAGCAATCCGGTTGCGCATGGGTCCTTCCTTGTCTTGCGAGACGATGCGGTGCTTGGAGAAGCTATCGCAAGGAAGTGCCGGGCTCTTTCTTAGGGATTGGTTAACGGGAGCTTAGGGGATGGTTAAGTTATCCTGGGCTTGTCCTCGGCTTAACCGACTCCCGAGGTCCAGGACGCCGCCCCCATGCCTCCGGGGATTCGATCTATACTGACGGGAATACCCTTGCTGGCCGTTGGTTTCAAGGAGGCTCCCATGCCGCGATCGATCCTCAAGCCCTTGTTTTTGCTCGTCGCCGCGGGCTCCTTGCTGACGGCATGCGCCTTTCTCGGCTCACCGTTCATCGGGGAGTCCGGAGGCTGCTCGCCCCAGCTTCCGGCGAGCTACCGGATCCAGGCCTCCGTGCCGGTGGGCGTCCTGGAGGTCAAGGTCACCGATGCGGCGGGCCTACCTCAGGCCAGCGCGAGCGTGACCGCCTACTGGGTGGGGGGCTCCGAGGCCTATCCGAAGCAGAGATGCCCCAGCATGGTGCAGGGCGAGACCGGAGCGGAGGGCGTCCTGCGCCTGGAGCGGATGAAGACGGGGCCCTACGAGATCTACCTGCATGACGGAGGGAAGTCCGCCTCGGCCAGCGCCACGGTCGAAGCCGGAAAGGTGGCGACGGTAGCGCTGACGCGGCCGTGACAAGGAGGCATCATGTTGCCCGCCTAGAACGTGAGGGAGGCCCGCAGCGGGGTGAGGCTGCTCCGTAAACCCAGCTCGAGGCCCGGTCTCAGCCGGTAGCCGATCTCTACCAAGGGGGGCCCGCCGAGTAGGAAACGCCCGATGTTCGCTTCCGGAGAACGGTAGGTATAGCCTTGATCGAGCTGATCGGGGCGTGGCGGGATCGGGTCCAGCGGGATGAGCGAGACGTTCGGCGCCACGCGCAGCCACCAGGACCCCCAGTCGTGAAGGTAGAAGGCGCCGACGAGGTAGCCCAGCCTCCCGGGAACCAGCGGGGAGGTCGCATCGGACATGGCGGGAACCCGGCGCGGCTGCCAGTCGAGATTTACCCCCGCCAGCACTCCGATCGCGCTTCCGGGAGCGAGGGCATGGGCGTATTCCCCCCAACCTGCCGTCAGGCCCGCGCTGCCGAAGGACATGGAGGCATGGCCCGCGAGCGTGAGGGGGGTCCCGGTGACGCTGAGAGCGCCTTCGCCCCCCACGGTGAGCGCGGGGATTCCCAGCACACCGATCTTGGCCTCCAGCGGCAAGGCTTCGGCCCGGAGCGGGAGGCCGAGCAGCAACAGCGAAAGCATGAGGCTTCTGACCCTCATGGGGGTCTCCTTGAAGGCAACGGAGGCGCGAGCGCAAGTCCAGAATCTTGAACTCAGTCATCCCGAGAATTGGTCTATACTGACATGCTAACCCTTGCTTGTCGATTGGTTCCGGAGGCCCCATGCAGCGATCGATCCTCAACCCCTCCATGCTCGTTGCGGTGGGCGCCATGCTGAGCGCATGCAACCCCTTCGTCTCACCGTTCCTCGGGGGGGCCGGAGGCTGCTCGCCCCAGCTTCCGGCGAGCTACCGGCTCCAGGCCTTCGTGCCGGTGGGTATCCTGGAGGTCAAGGTCACCGATGTGGCGGGCCTGCCTCAGGCCAGCGCGAGCGTGACCGCCTACTGGGTGGGAGTCTCCGATTCCTACCCGAAGCCGACCTGTCCCAGCATGGTGCAAGGAGAGACCGGACCGGAGGGCGTCCTGCGCCTGGAGCGCATGAAGACCGGACCTTACGAGGTCTACCTGCATGCCGGAGGGAAGGTCGCCTCGACCAGCGCCACGGTCGAAGCCGGAAAGGTGGCTACGGTGGCGCTGACGCGGCCGTGACTCGGATAGGGTCTCGGTTTAGGTAGGGTCTCGGTCGGAGCGCTTGCGCTTACTTGAGCGACTCCAGCTTCTTCGCCAGGTCCCGTTCCTTGGTCTCGGTGACTCCCCCTCTGACGACGAGGCGGACCTCTCCGGCGGCATCCACGAGGGCGATCACCGCCCCGTTATCCGGGTCCTTGAGGTCGAGGCCCTTCACCAGGGCGTCACGGTCCGTGCTGGTCATGACGTTGGCGCGCTCGGCCTTGGGCGTCTTTCGGGTGAGGCCGGACTCGATGAACGGGCGGGCCCAGACTCCCGCCCCGCTCAGGACGGGCATCTGGATGATGCGAAGCGGCCCGGCTGCCGGCGCTCGCTTGCCCAGCTCCGTGAGAGCCTTCGCCCAGGCCTCGACCTCGGCGCGGCTCTCGTGGCTGAAGCCGATGAGGTAGACGACCGTCTGTCCCCGGAGGCTCTGGGCGGTGATCTCCGCGCCGTTGAGGTCCTTGGCCCGGAAGTCGGGAAAGGCCGCGACGGCCGGCAGCGCGAAAGCCGCCTGGGCGACGAGGAGCGCCGGGAGGAGAAATCGGGTCAGCATGGTCTCTTCCTTTTCACGATCCTCGCGCTCCGAGGGGCGCGAGGAGCTTGGCCGGGGGCCTGCACGGGGCTAGGACTCGATCATACCGTGAAGGACGCGACCCCGATAGCCCTGGGACATCGGCCCCTACCTACCTCGATGGAGGTATAATCATCCGGCCGCCACTCGGCTCTCAGGCCGACATGCGCGGGCGGCTCACCCGGCCATCACCACGGAAAGGGCATCATGGACGTCAAAGACAGCAACGGTAACCTCCTCAGCGACGGGGACTCCGTCCTCCTCATCAAGGATCTGAAGCTCAAGGGCTCTTCCACGGTCCTCAAGCGGGGAACGGTCTACAAGAAGATCCGCCTGACGTCGAACCCCGAAGAGATCGAGGTCCGCGAGGGGAAGGGCACCCTGGTGCTCAAGGCCGCCTTCCTGAAGAAGGCCTAGCCGATCGGGGGAGTGCTTCACGCATTCCCCCGATTGCCGTTTCAAGGCGTGGCGGTGGCGTTTGAGCAAGGCTGCGATCAAGCGCGCGAGATCCTCCGCGTCCTCGATGATCAAGACCTGCCCCATGCTGGCTGTCATGGCTGTGAATTCTCCCTCGTCAGGCCCTTGCCGACGCAAACCAGCCGATTTCTCCGGATACCCCGGAAGGGACTTTGGCGCAACGCCACGGGCCGAGTGGGCGATCCGCTGATCCATGACCTGGTTGCTTATGATATATAGATGAAGAGATGTGAAGCGGAAGGAGCGACTCATGCGTCTAGAAGCGTCTCTTCGCCGTCTGGCCGAGCGTCATGCCGGGGAGCTCCCCTTGAGGATCCGGCTGTGGAACGGCTCCCAGATTGATCTGGATCCCGCGCCGCGCGTCACGCTGGCCTTTCCGACTCCCCAGGCGGCGTCCCTTCTGCTCCGCCCCGACCTGGAAACCCTGGCGGCGGCCTACGTCGAGGGGCGGGTCGAGGTCGAGGGCTCCCTTCCCGATATCCTGCAGGTGGCCCAGGTCTTCAACGGCGCGGCGCGGCCGGCGCCGTGGTTCCGGTGGCGGCGCCACACCAAGCGCGCGGACGCCGAGGCCATCCGCTACCACTACGACGTCTCCAACGACTTCTACCGCCTCTGGCTCGACCGCCGGATGGTGTACTCCTGCGCGTACTTCACGCGCGGCGACGAGGACATCCACCAGGCCCAAGAGCAGAAGCTCGATCACCTCTGCCGCAAGCTCATGCTCAGTCCAGGAGAGCGTTTCCTGGACATCGGCTGCGGCTGGGGAGGGCTGATCGTCTGGGCGGCCAAGCACTACGGGGTCTCGGCCACCGGGATCACCTTGAGCCGCAACCAGTTCGAGGTCGCCCAGGAGCGGATCCGCCAGGAAGGCCTGGAAGGGCGCTGCCAGGTCCAATTGATGGACTACCGGGATCTCACGGGGGAGTACGACAAGATCGCGAGCGTGGGCATGTTCGAGCACGTGGGGATCGCGAATCTCCCGCGCTACTTCGCGACGGCGAGCCGGCTCCTGCGGGAGGGCGGGTTGATGCTCAACCACGGCATCACCCAGCCGGAGTCTGCCGGGAAGGGGCTCGATGCGGGGGATTTCATCGGGCGCTACGTCTTCCCGATGGGGGAGTTGCCGGAGTTGAGCCGGGTGATCCGGGACATGGCGCGCCAGGATCTGGAGGTCGCGGACGTGGAGTGTCTGCGGCCGCACTATGCCCAGACGCTGATGCACTGGGTGGATCGGCTGGAGTCGAGCCGGGAGGCCGCGGAGGCCCTGGTGGGGGCGCAGCGCTACCGGATCTGGCGGATCTACATGGCGGGGTGCGCGCAGAGTTTCGAGCAGGGGGGAGTGTCGATCTACCAGGTATTGGCGAGCAAGCAGGGACGATCGGGCCTGAGCCCGCTGCCGTGGACCCGCGAGCACCTCTACGGATCGTCCCGGGCGCCGGCGGCGGAGTTGCGCTGGCCGCCGGGGATCTCCGGGCCGCGGCCCATGGTCTGAGGCGGCCTCCGGCGGCAACGTGCGAGGCCCGGACCTTTGAGGCCCTCCTGACATGCTAAGATGGAGCGTGTTTGCCCCCGTTTCGTCCCCAGTCAGGAGCCTTCGTGAAACTGCGATCCACCTTAGTCTTGCTCTTGTCGCTCTCCTTCTCCGTCCCCGTCCTGGCCCAGGGGGCGATCGCCTTCGAGGGAGCCGACAAGACCGTCCGCCCGCAGGATGATCTCTTCCGCCATGTCAACGGGACCTGGCTCGCCACCACGGAGATCCCGGCGGATCGCCGCTCCTACGGCACCTTCGCCCTGCTGGCCGAGCGCGCCGAGGCGGACGTGAAGGCCCTCCTGGAGGAGGCCGCGGCCAAGCCGGGCACCTCCCCCGAGAGCCGCATGATCGGGGACTTCTACGCCTCGCTGCTGGACCTCGCCGCCCTGGATCGCGCGGGCCTCGCCCCGCTCGCCCCCGAGCTCGATCGGATCGCCAAGGCCCGCAAGCTCGAAGACGTGGCCGCCCTCATGGGCCATCTGCTCGGCTCCGGCGTCGCCGGCCCGGTCGTCGCCTACGTCTCCGCCGACGCCAAGAACCCCCAGCTCAACGCCGTCACCTGGACCCAATCGGGCCTCGGCCTTCCCGACCGCGACTACTACCTCAAGCCCGACGCCAAGTCCTTCCGCGAGGCCTACGTCTCCTACCTGACCGAACTGGGCAAGCTCGCGGGCTTCGCGACCCCGGAAGCGACCGCCAAGAGCGTCATGGCCTTCGAGACCGAGCTCGCCGAGATCCAGTGGGCCGCCGAGGACCGCCGGGACGCCCTCCAGACCTACAACCCCACGGCGCGCAAGCTCTGGGCCAAGGAGTACGGCCCCTTCCCCTGGGAGGCCTTCGCCAAGGCCTGCGGCATGCCGCAGGCTTCGGGGGCGATCATCAGCGAGAAGACCTACTTCAAGGCTTTCTCCAAGCTTGCCGCCGAGACCCCGGTGGAGACCCTCAAGAGCTACCTGCGCTTCCGCCTCCTCGACGCCTACGGCGAGCACCTGGGCAAGGGCTTCCGCTCGGCGCACCACCGCTACCACGGAGAGACCCTGAGCGGCCTGAAGGCCGAGTCTCCGCGCTGGCGCAAGGCCGTCGAGACCACCTCCGACGCGCTGGGCGAGGCCATCGGCGAGCGTTACGTGGCCAAGCACTTCCCGCCCGCGGCGAAGGCCCGCATGCAGGAGCTGGTCGACCACCTCTTCGAGGCTTACCGCGAGAACCTCTCGAAGGTCGAGTGGATGACCCCCGAAACCCGGAAGGCCGCCCTCGCCAAGCTCGACAGCTTCAAGGTCAAGATCGGCTATCCCGATGCCTGGCGCGGCTACCAGGGCCTCGTCGTGAAGCGCGATGACGCCGTGGGCAACCTGCTTCGCGTCAGCCGCTTCCTCTACGGGCGCGACATGGCCGAGGCCGGCAAGCCCGTCGACCGCAAGCGCTGGCACATGACGCCGCAGACCGTCAACGCCTACTACGATCCCACCGCCAACGAGATCGTCTTCCCCGCCGCCATTCTGCAGCCTCCCTTCTTCGACATGGCCGCCGACGACGCCTATAACTACGGGGCGATCGGCGCGGTGATCGGCCACGAGATCAGCCATGGCTTCGACGACGAGGGCCGCCGCTTCGACGGAGAAGGCCGCCTCCGCGACTGGTGGACTCCCGCCGACGAGAAGGCCTTCCTGGCCCGTGCCGAGCGCCTGATCACCCAGTACGACGCCTACGAGGCCCTGCCCGGCAGGAACGTCAACGGCAAGCTCACCCTCGGTGAGAACATCGCCGACCTCGCGGGCGTCGCCATGGCCCTGCGCGCCTACCACCTCTCGCTGGGCGACAAGAAGGCCCCGGTGATCAAGGACATGACCGGCGATCAGCGCTTCTTCATGGGCTACGCCCGCGTCTGGCGCAACAAGGACCGCGAGGAGCGGGCCATCTCCAAGCTCTCGACCGATCCCCACTCGCCGGCGGCCTTCCGGGTCAACGGCGTGGTGACCAACGTCGACGCCTTCTACAAGACCTTCGACGTGAAGCCCGGAGACAAGCTCTACCGCAAGCCCGAGGATCGCGTCCGCATCTGGTAGGGCGTTCCACTTGAACTCGCGGCCCGCCGAATCCCACGGGGTTCGGCGGGCCGTCGTTTCGCGCCCTCCCCTGGGCGAAGGAGCCTCCAGGCGGTAAGATAGAGGCCACGTTCTCCCTCTCGACTGGACTGTTGGAAGGATCTCATGGCAACTCAGCTGATCGAATGCGTCCCCAACTTCAGCGAAGGCCGCCGCCCCGAGGTGGTCGACGCCGTCGCCAATGCCGTCTCCCGCGTCCCCGGCGTGATCCTGCTGGATCGCTCCTCGGACGTCGACCATAACCGGACCGTGCTCACCCTGGTGGGCTCGCCCGAAGGCCTCAAGGAGGCCATCCTGGCCCTCTACGCCGAGGTCGCCAAGCACGTCGACCTCACGCAGCACACGGGCGAGCACCCCCGCATGGGCGCCGTGGACGTCGTGCCCTTCATCCCCGTTCGCAACGCCACCATGGCGGACTGCGTCAAGCTCTCCGAGGAGATCGGCGCCGCCGTCGCCGATCGCTTCGACGTTCCCGTCTTCCTCTACGCCGAGGCCGCCAAGCGCCCCGAGTGCAAGCTCCTCTCCAACATCCGCAAGGGAGAGTTCGAGGGCCTCGCCACCAAGATGCAAGAGGCCTGCTGGGCTCCCGACTTCGGCCCCGGCCAGCCCCACCCGAAGCTCGGAGCGTCGGCCTTCGGCGCCCGCCCCTTCCTGATCGCCTACAACATCCAGCTCGGCACCCCCGATCTCGCGATCGCCCAGGCCATCTCCAAGGCCGTTCGCGCGTCGTCCGGCGGCCTGATGAACGTCCAGGCCATGGGCGTCTTTCTCGCGGATCGCAACGTGGCCCAGGTCTCCATGAACCTCTTGAACTATGAGAAAACGCCCCTTTACCGGGTACAGGAGCTGGTGAAGGCGGAAGCCGCGCGCTTCGGCGTCCCGGTGATCGGCTCGGAAGTGATCGGGCTGGTCCCTCAGGCCGCTCTCATGGACGCCGCGGCCTACTACTTGCAGATTGAGAACTGGAGCCCGTCCCTCGTGCTCGAGAACACGATTATGGAGAAAGCGTCCGATGCTGAACTCGTCTCTCGCTAAGCCCCTGATGGCCCTCCCAATGGAGGAGTTCCTCAAGCGGCTCGCCTCCGACGCCCCCACCCCCGGGGGCGGCTCGGTCTCCGCCTACGCCGGAGCCATGGCGGGCGCCCTGGTCTCCATGGTCGGCACCCTCACCCAGGGCAAGCAGATGCCCGCCGGCACCGAATTCGACGGGATGGAGATCCTGATCGAGCAGGGCCACGCGATCGCCCAGACCCTCTCCGAGGCGGTCGACCGCGACTCCCAGGCCTTCGACGCGGTCATGGCGGCCTTCAAGCTGCCCAAGGCCACCGACGAGGAGAAGGCCCTCCGCTCCCAGGCCATCCAGGACGCCACCAAGGGCGCCGCCGAGGTTCCCCTCGAAGTCGCCCATGAATGCCTCGCCGCCGCCGAGCTCGCCCTCGTCGCCCTCTCGCAGGGCAACTCCAACTGCGCCTCCGACGCCGGAGTCGCGGGCATTCTCGCCGTCGCCGGCCTCGAAGGCGCCATCCTCAACGTCGCCATCAACCTGGGCTCGATCAAGGACCAGGACTGGGTCGCGGTGAAGCGCGCCGAGTGCGAGCAACTGCTCATGCGCCGCCGCGAGCTGCGCGAGACCCTGCACGGCCTCCTGACCGAGAAGATCCCCGCCCTGGAGGGACTGCTCAAGCCATGACGATACTCGAGACCCTCGCCCCGCTCGCCCTCGACGGCGCGGGGCTCTCCCTCGTCGACGTCCGCCGCGTGGCCGTCGATCACCAGCCGGTCGCCCTCACCCCCGAGAGCCGCGTGGCCATGGCCCGCTCCCGCGCCTACGTGGAGAAGCTGCTGGAGGAAGACCGCGTCGTCTACGGCGTCACCACCGGCTTCGGCTACTTCAAGAACCGCCGGATTCCCCAAGACGCCGTCGAGGCGCTCCAGCACAACCTCCTGCGCAGCCACGCCGCCGGCGTGGGCCCCGCGCTTCCCACCGACGCCGTCCGGGCCATGCTGCTCTTGCGGGCCAACGCCCTCGCCAAGGGCTTCTCGGGCATCCGCCCCGAGGTCGTCGACCTGCTGGTCGAGCTGATCAACCGCCGCGTCCATCCCCAGATCCCCGCCCAGGGATCGGTCGGAGCCAGCGGCGACTTGGCCCCTCTTTCGCACCTCGCCCTGGTGCTGATCGGTGAAGGCTTCGCCGAGTTCGAGGGAGAGATCCTGCCGGGCGCCGAAGCCCTCGCCCGCGCGGGCCTCGCCCCCATCCAGCTCTCCGCCAAGGAAGGCCTCGCGCTCATCAACGGTACCCAGGCCATGGCCGGCATCGGCTCGCTCGTGCTTGAACAAGCCCGCAACCTCGCCAAACTGGCCGACATCGCCTGTTCGATGACCCTGGAGGCCACCCTGGGCTCGAACCGCGCCTACCTGGACTTCTTCCATCAGGCCCGGCCGCATCCCGGCCAGATGGCCTCGGCCCGAAACCTCACCCGCCTCACGGAAGGCTCGGGGCTGATCGCCTCGCATGCCGGCTGCGACCGGGTTCAGGACGCCTACTCGCTGCGCTGCGCCCCCCAGGTGCACGGCGCCAGCCGGGACGCCCTCGATCATGCCATCCGGGTCTTCGAGATCGAGCTGAACTCCGCCACCGACAACCCCCTGATCTTCCCGGATCAGGACGAGGTCCTCACCGGAGGCCACTTCCACGGCCAGCCCTTGGCCCTGGCCATGGACTTCACGGCGATCGCCCTCGCCGAGTTCGCCAACATCTCCGAGCGCCGCACCGAGCGCCTGGTGAACGCCGCCTACTCGAATGGCCTGCCCATGTTCCTCGCCGAGGAAGGCGGCCTCAACTCGGGCTACATGATCATCCAGTACACGGCGGCCTCCCTGGTCTCCGAGAACAAGGTCCTCTCGCACCCCTCCTGCGTGGACTCCATCCCGACCTCGGCCGGCCAGGAAGACCACGTCAGCATGGGCACCACCTCCGCTCGCAAGGCCCGCTCGGTGCTGGGCAACGTCGAGCACGTGCTCGCCGTCGAGTTCCTCTGCGCGGCCCAGGGGCTGGACTTCCGGGCTCCCTTGAAGCCCGGAACCGGAGCGCATGCGGCCCATCAGGCGATCCGCCGCCGGATCGATCACCTCTCGGCCGACCGCTACGCCCGCGAGGACATCGATCGCATGGTCGCCATGATCCGCGACGGCTCCCTGCTGGCTGCCGTCGAAGCCGCCGTGGGGCCCCTTGAATGAGCCACGAAGCGGCGAACCACGGCGCGGCGAGCCCCGCTGACGGCGTTTTCGCCCGCATCCGCGGAGGGCTCGTCGTCTCCTGCCAAGCGAGTGACGACGAACCCCTCCATGGCTGCATGGCGGGCATGGCCCGCGCCGCCCTCCAGGCGGGAGCCGTGGCCATCCGGGCCGAGGGCCCCCGCGATATCCGGGCCATCCGCGACGCCGTCGACCTCCCCATCCTGGGCCTCTACAAGATCCGCCAGGAGGGAGTCCCGGTTTACATCACCCCGACCTTCGAGAGCGCCTGCATGGTCGTCCATGCGGGCGCCGACGTCGTCGCCCTCGATGCCACCACGGCCGTCCGGCCCGACGGCCTCACCCTGGAAGAGACCATCGCGCGCATCCACCATGAGCTGAACCGTCCGGTCCTGGCCGACGTCTCCACCCTTTCGGAGGCCGTGCGGGCCGTCCAGGCGGGAGCGGACGCGGTCGCGCCGACGCTTTCGGGCTACACCCCCCAGAGCCCCCAGCAGGAAGGTCCCGACTGGGCGCTTCTCGAAGCCCTGATCCGGGACGTCCCGGTCCCCGTTCTGATGGAAGGCCGGATCTGGCAGCCCCAGGAGGCCCGCAAGGCGCTCGAACTCGGCTCCTGGGCCGTGGTCGTGGGCTCCGCCATCACCCGTCCGCAGCTCATCGCCGCTCGCTTCGTGCAGGAGATTCGCCGCCATGCCTAGCTTCAAAAGCTCGCCCCGCCTCGCCCTGGGTCTCGACCTCGGGGGCACCAAGGTTCTCGCCGGCCTGGTCGACGAGACGGGTAAGGTCCTCAGGACCTGGCGCTTCCCGACGCCTGCCGAGGGCGGAGGGCCCGCCATCATGCAGGCCCTCGAACTGGCTGCCAGTGAGGCGATCGCCTCCCTGGAGCCCGAGCAGCGCGACTCCCTCGTGGGCATCGGCGTGAGCTCGGCCGGACACATCGACGCCCAGACCGGCAAGGTCCTCTACTGCACCCCCAACCTGCCCGGCTGGTCGGGGATGGCGATCGCCGAGAACCTGCGCGCCGCCTTCTCCTCCCACTTCCCGGAGCTCGTGGTGGTCGCCGATAACGACGGCAACGCCGCCACCTTCGGTGAGGCCTGGTGCGGGGGCGGCCAGGGAGTCTCCGACCTGGTCATGATGACCATCGGAACCGGCCTCGGGGGCGGCATCCTCGTCGACGGCCGGCTCGTCCACGGTTCGCGGGCCGGCGGCGCGGAAATCGGCCACACCATCCTGGTGCCGAACGGCCTGCCCTGCAACTGCGGGCAGAACGGCTGCCTCGAATCCTACGTCTCCGGGACCGCCCTCGGCAAGGCCGCCGCGCGCTCCGGCCACTGGAGCCCCGCTCCCTCCAGCTACCAGCTCTTCCAGCTGGCGCGCGAAGGCGACGCGAACGCCCTCGGGCTCATCCGCGAGATGGCCGAGCACCTGGCCACGGCCATCGTCACGATCGTCAACTTCCTCGACCCCGAGCGGATCCTGCTCGGTGGAGGCGTCGGAGAGCAAGGCGATCTCTTCCTTCCGATGGTCCGCGAAGCAGTCGCCGCCCGTTACGGCGAGCGCGCCTGGGATCCCGATCGGGTCCGGATGGCGGAACTCGGGGAGAAGGCGGGTATGATCGGAGCAGCGGGCCTGGTCTTCGACCGCGTTCGTCGTGAGGAACCCTCGCTCTCGGAGGCGTAATGAGCCCGTTTCCCAGGTCCTTGGGTCGTTCCAGCAGGCGCACCGGCGTCGTCCCAGGCGACGCGGCGCCGGCCGCTGGCCTGACCGTCCTGGCCGTCCGCCTGGCCGCAGCGGCCTTGCTGCTCGTGGGCGGGTTCCCCGCACCGGCTCTCGCCGCTCCGGTCGGCGTCACCGGCATGACCTACGACGAGACCCAGCGGCTGATCACGATCGGGATCGCCGGCTCGGTCTCCGTCCGCACCCAGCGGATCAAGCATCCGGATCGCCTGGTCATCGACCTCTCCGAGGCTCGGCTCCCGCTGGGACAGCCCGTCCCGATCGTCCAGGTCAAGAGCACCCGGATCCGCTCCATCCGGATCGGTCAGAACTCGTTCGTTCCAGCGGTGGTTCGGGTGGTGGTCGACCTGATGCCGGGCTTCGAGCCCATGGTCAAGATTAGCCAGCCGGGCGGAAAGCTCATGATCACCCTGGCCAACCCGGCGCCTCCGCAGGGGGAGCGCGATCTCGAGAGTCTTCCGGGCCTTCCGGCTTCCGCCCCTTTGCGGCCCGCTCCGATCGTGCCGGATGCGCCCGTCCCGCCCCTTCCGGAGCCCGAGCGCATCACGCGTTTGCCGGCTCCTGCCGCCTCCCCAACGCCCCGCCCCGCCGCTCCGCGCCCTGCGGCTCCGGCATCGACTCCGGCGCCGGGGACGACGGCCTCCGATCCGGCTCCCAAGCCCCAGTGGACACCTCCCCCGGTTCCGGGCTGGGTCCCGAAACCGTCCCCCGCCTCGCGCGAGCCGATCTCCGGTCCGCCGGTTTCCGGCCCTCCGGCCTCCAGTCCTCGGCCCTCCGCGCCGTCTGCTTCCGGTCAGCCGGTATCCGGTCAGCCGGTATCCGGTCAGCCGGTATCCGGTCAGCCGGTGGTGATCATCCCGGCAGACGTCAGGCCAGCCAGCCCTGCTCCGACGGCGCCTCCCGATCCTTTCAGCCCCTGGCCCGCGCCGGCCTCTCGCCCGCAAAGCGAGACCCCGAAGAGTGCCGAGCCTGCCTCGGCTGACCCTCCGGCAGCCGCGGAATCGGTGCTGCCTCCCGACCGTCTCCCTTCGAAGGGCCACGGCTCGACCTTCCAGCTACGCTGGCAGCAGATCGAGACCCTGGAAGAGTACGGCGGCCCCGCTCCCTCTTTTGCCTACCCCGCGGGTCTCAACGGCTTCGACCTCGAGCACTGGTTCATGCCCTACCTGGGAGCGGGGCTCGACGCCCGGGTCCTGTTTTACGACCTGACGGTCGAGAGCGTCCGCCAGCATCGCACGGATGCCGCCCTGGGCTCGTTCGTCACCCTGCGCTATCCGTTCGCGTTCCTGGAGCCCTCGCTGCGGGCCGGTTACATGGGGCGCATGGTCACCGTCGAAAGCGAGAGCACCGGGACGACCTTCCCCTTCTCCCCGCTTCAGACCTACTATGGCCCGACGCTGACCGGCAAACTGAAAGTCTCGCTCCTTCCGGGCTTCGGCCTGGATCTCCACGGCAAGCTCTTCCCGGGAACTCAGGGCGCCCTCTATCCGGGCTTCCCCGCGATCTTCCCGCTCGCGGGAAGGGGCTGGGGAGCCAGCCTCGTCACGGACGTCATGCAAGGCTACGTTTCGCTGGGTTACACGATGGAGCAGGCGGCGAGCGCTGACGGGACGTTCACTCAGACGTTCAGCGGCATCACCCTGGGAGCGGGCCTCCGCTACTGACCCCGCGGCCGTTATCGACCCTTCGGCCCTATCGTCTCCCGGCGCTCCTCGTGCTGCGCGTTCCAGCGATCCGCGAACGGAATCTCCGGGATATCATTGACCACGATCCCGATTCCCTGGCGATGAAACCCCTGGGCCTTGCGATCGACGCTCGTGGCGCCCAGCAAACCCAGGGCCTGGAAGCGAATGAAGGTGCGGGAGAGCCGGAGCGTATCGCCCCCGCTTCGCTCGGCGTAGTCGAGGGCGTTCATGGCGGCCAGCCCGAGGGATTCGACCAGGTGCTTGGTCATGGCCCAGTGAACCTGCTGCCCCTGCTCGGCGTCCTCCAGCCTCCCGAGCAGATCATGAGAGGCCTGCGCGATGGCGGCGAAGTCATTGCGTCCGAGGGCCTCCCCGAGCGTCTTGCGGTAGCCGTCCAGCCAATCCTGGATGCGTTCCGTCTCCTGCGCGCTCGCGACGCCGCGCCAGCGCGGCGGGGCGAAGGGCGAGCGGACGTCCTGCATCGAGACGAAGTCCTCCTTCAGCACCGGCAGGCCGCGCTCCTGAAAACGCGTCGCCCAGCGATCCAGGACGTAGGCGAAAGGCAGCGTGAGCTGCTCCAAGAGGATCAATTGGTTGGAGAGGGAACGGGTGCGGCCCCCCGAGAGCCGATCGTAGACGTCTCGCCGGCTGCGATTCAGCTGAATGGCCTCTTCCAGGTGTTGGGCGAAGCCCTCCTCTGGCGAGGATGTCCCCGTTCGACTTGCCTGCGGCCGATCGGCAGGGATGGCGTGCAGCCTGTGGGCTTGGCCCAGCGATGAGGCGGGGCGCTGGGGGTTTTGGGGGCTGAGAGGCCTGGCGGCGCGAGGGGAAACCGGCATGCGTGCACCTGCTAGAAGGATCCCGGCGGAGCCACTGGGATGATTGTCGTCCTTCCGGTTCTTCGACTTGCGGAACGGAGCGCGGGCTGAGGCCCGGGGGCCTTTTACTCCGGCGTCGAGTTCGCCTCGCTGCGGCAATCGGGGTAGGTTTTTCCGTCGATCTCCAGGCTTGCGGAGTCTCCCTTGATCCAGAAGGTCGTCTTCCCGTCGCTGTAGCGTGCGCCCGAGCCCGAGACGACTTGAGGCAAGCGAAGCTCCCGATCGGGAAAGCTGAGGACGGCCCTCTCGGGTTCGAAGCGCGCCGTGAAGCGAAGGGTCTCCGAGCAGGTGTAGACGTACGAGGGCGATTCCTTCGGGCTGCAAGCGGTGAGCATCCCGATCGCCAGGAGGCCGGGAATCCAACGCGCGCGGGGAAGGGGGAAGCGGTGAGTCATCGTTCGGCTGCTTTTCTCCAGAGCCAGGGGAACAGGATGCCGCTGCGGCATGCGTCTCGACCCGAGGGCCGCAAGGCGTGAGCCCCCGCGACCGGGGTCGCGGGGGCTCACAGGGGGTTTTGCTTAGAGGATGCTGAAGATCGTGGCGCCGGTGGGGCCGGTCAGGTTCGGGCGCTGATCGTAGCCGTTCTTGGCGATCGCCGAGACCATGTTCTTGTGCCAGTCGCCGTAGGTCTGGGTGTTGCCACCCTTCTTGTAGGTTTCGAGCATGTAGTAGGTCATGGCGCCGTTGTAGCGGCGGTTGATGTAGGCGTCGGCCGAGGTCTGATCATCCTGGCAGCCGGTGAGAACGTGGTACTTGCCGGCGTTCAGGCGGGCCTGGTAGGTCTTCATCTTGGCGGTGTTGACCAGCATCGGGGTCTGGTTCACGAGGTTCGGGGCGAGGTCGAGGCCGCGGGGAACGATGTTCCGGTTGCGGTCGATGGTGCCCGAGTTGCAGGAGTCCGAGACGAAGAGGAAGCCGACGCCGGGCTTGAGGCCGCCGAGGATCGTCTGGATCTCGTCGTCGACGATGGCGTTACGGAAGCCGCCGTTGCCGTAGCCGAGGTCG
>JAKFCT010000087.1:0-2999 GCA_036676495.1 Candidatus Sericytochromatia bacterium | reverse complement strand
CTTCTCTTCGGGGGCCGCGTCGATCTCGTCGTACTTCCGCGCCTGGGCATTGCCGATCGCCGCCAGCGACATCGTGATCGCCGCCGTCAGCGTGGTCTTGCCGTGGTCCACGTGACCGATCGTCCCGATGTTCACGTGAGTCTTGTTGCGCTCAAACTTCGCTCGTGCCATCTTATCCTCTCTTGGTACGGGTTTTAATCTTCGTTTAACAGGAGCCTATTATCGCCCTAACGGGCCGAAAAGTCCACTAGGTGGGCCTTCGGCCTGGAAGGGAGTTATAGGCAATCCTGGCGAAACCTTGCGAAAAAAGGATCTCCCGGGGACCGCAGCCCCCGGGATTCCTGTTGGGTTAGGCCTTGACGCCCTTGCTCTTGGCGATGATCGCCTCGGCAACGTTCTTGGGAACCTCGGCGTAGTGCGAGAACTCCATCGAGAACGTCCCGCGGCCCTGGGTCATCGACCGCAGCTCGGTGGCGTAGCCGAACATCTCGCCGAGGGGCACGTGCATGCGGATCACCTGGAGGCCGGAGCGGCCCTCCATGCCCTGCACGATGCCGCGGCGGCGGCCCTGCAGGTCACCGATGACGTCGCCCATGTTGTCGTCCGGCACTTCGACTTCGACCTTCATGACGGGCTCGAGGAGCACGCCGCCGGCCTTCACGACACCCTCCTTGAGGGCCATCGAACCGGCGATCTTGAACGCCATTTCGTTCGAGTCGACGTCGTGGTAGGAGCCGTCGAAGATGGTCGCCTTGAGGTCGATGACCGGGAAGCCGGCCAGAACGCCGCCCGACATGGCTTCCTTGACGCCGTTCTCGACCGCGGGAACGTACTCGCGGGGCACCACGCCGCCGACGATCTTGTTCTCGAAGACGAAGCCGGCGCCGGCTTCCAGCGGGGTGAGCTCGAGCCAGACGTGGCCGTACTGACCGCGACCGCCCGACTGACGGACGAACTTGCCTTCGACCTTGACCTGCTTGCGGATGGTCTCGCGGTAGGCAACCTGAGGCTTACCGACGTTGGCATCCACCTTGAACTCGCGCAGGAGACGGTCGACGATGACTTCGAGGTGCAGCTCGCCCATGCCGGCGATCAGGGTCTGCGCCGTTTCGGGATCGTTCTTCACGCGGAAGGTCGGATCCTCTTCGGCCAGCTTGCCGAGGCTGATGCCCAGCTTGTCCTGGTCGGCCTTGGTCTTGGGCTCGATGGCGACCTCGATGACGGGCTCGGGGAAGACCATCCGCTCGAGGATGATGGGGTTCTTCTCGTCGCAGAGGGTGTCGCCGGTGGTGGTGTTCTTGAGGCCCACCGCGGCGGCGAGATCGCCCGCGTAGACTTCCGAGACCTCTTCGCGGTGCGCGGCGTGCATCTGGAGGATGCGCGAGATGCGCTCGCGAGCGCCCTTGGTGGCGTTGCTCACGTACGAGCCGCTCTCCAGCTTGCCGGAGTAGACGCGGAAGAAGGTGAGCTTACCGATGAAGGGGTCGGTGAGGATCTTGAAGGCCAGGGCGGCGAAGGGAGCATCCTCCGAAGCGGGACGGGTGTCCTCTTCGTTGGTGTCGGGGTGCACGCCCTTGATGGCGGGGACGTCCAGCGGCGAAGGCAGGAAGTTCAGGACGTTGTCCAGCATGAGCTGAACGCCCTTGTTCTTGAAGGACGAGCCGCAGCAGGCGGGGACGAGCTGAACCGAGATGCAGCCCTTGCGCAGGCCGTGGATGATCTCTTCCTCGCTGAGCTCGTTGCCCTCGAGGTACTTGTTGAGGAGCTCGTCGTCCATCTCGGCGGCGGCCTCGATCATCTCGGCGCGCATGGCCGTGGCCTTGTCGAGCAGATCGGCGGGGATGTCCTCCTCGCGGATGTCGGTGCCCAGGTCATTGGTATAGATGTAGGCCTTCATGTGGATCAGATCCACGAGGCCCACGAACTTGTCCTCAGCGCCGATGGGCAGCTGGACGGGGACGACGCGCGCGTTGAGGCGGGTCTTCACCTGGTCCATGACGCGGAAGAAGTCGGCGCCTACCCGGTCCATCTTGTTGACGAAGATCATGCGGGGGACGCTGTAGCGGTTCGCCTGCCGCCAGACCGTTTCGGACTGGGGCTGGACGCCACCGACCGCGCAGAACACGGTGACGACGCCGTCGAGCACGCGCAGCGAGCGCTCCACTTCGACGGTGAAGTCCACGTGTCCGGGCGTGTCAATCACGTTGATCCGGTGGTTCTTCCAGGTCGCCGTGGTGGCCGCCGAGGTGATGGTGATTCCGCGCTCCTGCTCCTGGACCATGTAGTCCATGGTCGCGGCGCCCTCGTGGACCTCGCCGAGCTTGTGGGTCTTACCGGTGTAATAGAGGATGCGCTCGGTCGTCGTGGTCTTACCCGCGTCGATGTGCGCGGCGATCCCGATGTTCCGGGTCCTCTCAAGAGGGAATTGCCTGGGCATGCGCCATTAACTCCTTTTGATTGAAAGACCTACCGACTACCAGCGGTAGTGAGCGAAGGCCTTGTTGGCCTCGGCCATCTTGTGGGTGTCTTCCTTCTTTTTGACGGAAGGACCGGTGCCCTGGTAGGCCTCGGTGAGCTCCTGGGAGAGCTTCTCGACCATGGGCTTGCCGGAGCGCTTGCGAGCGTTGGCGATCACCCAGCGCAGGGCGAGCGCGGTGCCCCGCTCGTGCTTGACTTCGACGGGAACCTGGTAGGTCGCACCGCCCACGCGGCGAGGCTTGACCTCGACCAGAGGGGTGACGTTCTTGATGGCGCGGGTGAAGACCTCAGCGGGCTCCTTGCCGAGCTTCTCGGCCGAAGCGTTGAGCGCATTGTAGAAAATGCTCTCGGCGAGGGACTTCTTGCCCTGGGTCATCATCGAGTGAATGAAACGGGTCACCAGCACGTTCCCAAGGACGGGATCGGGAGCTGGCAGACGCTTGGCGATTTTTCCGCGGCGCGGCATATCCTATCTCCTCTTACTTCTTCTTGGCGCCGGCAGCGGCCTGGCCGGGCTTGGG
>JAKFCT010000086.1:0-1563 GCA_036676495.1 Candidatus Sericytochromatia bacterium | reverse complement strand
GCTGGGCACGACCATGGTGGGGACGCTCGATGCCGCGGGGGACTTCCTCGGAGACGGAGAGGGCTGGTCCGAGATCCGGGTCGTCTCGGGCGCCGTCAAGGGGCTCGCCGCCGTGGGAGTGACGCGTTATCGCTTGAGCAGCCTTCCGCCCGCCGTCGATTCTCGCCTGGTTCGGCTGAACTGGGGCTCCGAGGGGCCTGATGGCCGCCTCCTCTTCAGCGATTGGCTGGGCGATCGCCTCTACCAGCAAGATGCCGAAGGAAACCTCACGCTCCTTGCCGGAACGGGTGCGGGGTATTTCAGCCCCGATGGCACTCCCGCCCTCGAAGCCAGCCTTCACAACCCCTCGGGCGTCGTGATGGACGCGGAGGGGAACGTCTTCTTTTCCGAGTCCGACGCCCACCGGGTCCGGGTCATTCCGCGCCGCGACGGGACCCTCTTTGGGCGACAGGTTCGCGCGGGCCGCCTCTATACCTTGGCGGGCACCGGAGAGCCGGGATTCAACGGGGATGGCTCGGGAATCGAACGCACGCTCTACAATCCCAGAGGCATGCTGCTGGATGAGGACGGAGCGCTTATCGTGGTGGATGCCGGGAATCGCCTCCTGAGGAAGCTAGCTCGGGATGGTCACCTCGCGACCCTGGTCGGAGGTGGGACGGCGCCCTATCTCGACCCCGACATGGATCCCCGTCACTACGGGGACACGATCGGTCCCGTGATCAGCCAGGACCGCCTTGGAAACGTGATCTTCTTCAACCACGCCACGGACTTCGGGACGCGGATCTTCTTCTATTGCCGGACGGAGGGAACCTACTTCGGGCGTCCGCGGCGAGCGGGAAGGCTCTATGCGCTCACGGGCCCGCGCTCCGCGACCATGGGGGATGGACCGGGTGAGCACTGTCAGGTCTCGTCTCTGGGGGGACTCCTCGTCGCTCCCGACGGCGACATCCTGATCAGCGATCGTGGCGGGCGGCTCTTGAGGCGCCTCGACGTCAACGGCAACCTGACGACATTGGCGGGGGTCAACTTGCCCTGGTCAGGCGTGACCGTGCCACCGGTCTCGCTTCCCGCGCCTGCGACAGCCCAGCCGTTGAGCCTCACGCTGGTTCGGGCCGCTGCGGACGGCACCTTGCTGCTCTGGGACATGGCCTCCGCGTGGCAACTGACTCCGTTGCGATCGGAGTGACCTCTCTCGTCAAATTAGCAAACAGGGGTTAGGATAGGGGGTTGTCTTGGTATTAATGGACTAGACAATCCTTTTCCTATCATGTGCTGCCGCTTGGAAGTCTACCTGGCGCGGTGAGGACGCAACCGATGTCTCGACGATGCCTGACAAGCTTGCTGTTCCTCCTGCTTTTTCTCTTCGTAGGCTGCGGTCCGGCGACTCAGTCGGGAGTCCAGAAGATCCAGGACGGCATTGGCCAGTCCACCCCTTTGAACGACGGCGTGACCCAGACGACTCCGCTGGTGACGGGTGAGGTCCGGACGGCCTCGGGCGAGCCCGCCGCCAACGTGCGGGTGGTCTCCTACGTCACGGACCGCCGTCTCGCGTCGGTCGGGAGC
>JAKFCT010000085.1:0-27725 GCA_036676495.1 Candidatus Sericytochromatia bacterium | reverse complement strand
TCTCGGTTGCCGGATCGGCTCCATGGTTCCTCCTTGTCCTACGTGCCGAACGGGATCCGGATCGAACCTCCGAAGGGCAGGATCCTGAGCATGGTCGCGCTCGTCCGCCGGCAGGCCTCGTATCTTTCGAGGACGCCGCCGTAGTCGGATGTGACGGCGTGGACGTCCATGTCGACCTCGCGGAGGGCGCGGAAGACCTCGTCCAAGGCCTCTTTCCGTTCCTCGGTGGGGAGCTGGTAGTAGTGCATGCGGGCGAGCTGGCTCTCTCGGAGGAGGGCCTGGCGGATCTCTATGTAATAGTTCACCTGCTGGCGGATCTTGTCGATCTCTGGTTTGAATCGGGCCCAGCAGGGATCCTCGGCCCCGGGGGCGAAGGACCGCATCCGCAGGCGCGGAAAGACTCTCGATGTCAGGCGGGGCATGTCGATGTCGCCTTTCCTATATAGCGCGCGGGCGGCCCCCCCTGCCCCCCTACCTCCCGAACGCCCCCGCCGCCGCGAGTCCCACCACGAGGAGCCCGCCGAGGCCCCCCACCGTCGCGATCTTGGCCGCGACCGGCGTCTCGATCCTGGCCGCCTGGTCCTCGAGCGCCTCCGGCGGGATCTCTTCGTACGCGGCGCCGGCCCTCCTCGGCGGGCAATAAAAGCCCGCGAAATCCGGGCAGCCGTAGGCGACGGGCCGCGGGGCAAGCCACGCCTCGGAGATCCAGACGACCGATCCTCCCGCCGGCGGAGGAACGGCCATGGCCGCAGGCGCGCCCGCGGCCGGGGCGACCGCGCCTGCCGCGGCCGCGGCGAATCGGGGGCCGAGGGGGACCTGGACCGGTTCTCCTTGGGCCGGGGCGGGCGGGGGCAACGGCGGCGGGGGTTCTCCTGGCGCACCCCCCCAGTCGATGGGCGGCGGCGCCGCCGGCTCGGGCTCTGGGAACGAGAAGCCCGGCGAGTGGATCTGGAACCCGCCGCCGGGGAAGGGCTGGCCGAAGATCGGCATGGGAGACCCCCTTATGAAGAGGAACCTTTTTTGGCGAGACGGCCGCGGATGAAACAGAGCCGATGGGAGACGCAGAGGGTGCGCATCGAGCGCTTCTTGAACCTGGCCGGCGGGGCCTGGCGGAACCGGTAGTAGGTCCTGGTCTTGTCGACCTTGCCGGCCCGGTAGCCGTGTTTCCTGACGTAGGCCCTGGCCTTGGCGGCGGAACTGCCCGGACCGGTCCGAGAACGCCGGACCAGGACCGACTGCGTCGACCAGCGGGCCATAGGATCTCCTACCAGTCGAAGGGCTGCCAGGCGGAGGCGATCCGGCCTTCGCGCCATGCCATGGAACGGAACTCGCGAGGCTGGGCGGGGGCGCGGAGGACGACGGGCTCCCTCTGGCGACCTTTGGAAAACTCGAACGGGCTTCGGTCGAACGGCGTTTGGTGTCTCATCCCGAGCGCTTGATCGCGTCGGGCGAGCATGCCGGCGAGCCATCCCGCGGCCGCGGCGCCCATGAGATAGAAAACCGGCATCGAGCCTCCGATCAAGCCAGAAGTAGAAGGGCGAGGACGGCCGCGCCGCCTCCGGCGGCGACGGCGACTTTCACGGCCCGGCCCCGGCCCAGGGACTCCGCGCACGCGACGGCTTTCTCGAGGACCTCGAGCTCTCCGGCGGAGACGGGGAAGAGGTCGCCGGGGGCGGCCGTTTCGAGGAACGCGGCGACCTTGGCCTTGAGGCGGACGACCTGGGGGAAGGGGCCGGCCTGGAGCTCCCGGAGGCATTCGTGCTCGGCGAGGGCGCGCTCCTCTTTCTCGATGGGACGGACGACGAGATCGAGCGAGGCGAGGAGATCCTTCGCCTCCGGCACGGTGAGCGCGGCTTTGCCGGGGGGGATTCGTCTATCGCCCTCGCGGATGCCTTCGGGCGGGCCGGCCGGCTGGGCTCTTTGGCCCTGACGGATGCCTCGCGGAACGAGCAGGTTCTGGCCCTGGCCAAGCGCGATCCTGGCCGCCCCGAGAGGCATCGAGATCCTCATCGTCTTCCTTCCCTACGGTCCGGGGAGTTCCTGTTCTTCGATCCTGGGGATCGTGACCGGGGCGGCCTGGTTCAAGGCCCAGACGCCGGCGGCGAAGAGCCCGAGGGCCGTCGCCTCGGAGATGAGGGCGGGGAGCCAGTCCGAAAAGACGACCCAGATCATGCCGCTGGCGAGAGTCGAGGCGCCGAATCCGATCCAGAGGCCCTTCATCGCGAGTTTCTTCGCCTCGGGACGCGTGGCGAAGCTCATGAGAGTGAAGAGCGACGGGTTAAGCGCGCTATGGACGCCCGCGATGGAGAGCGCCGAAAGGACGGAGACGGCCATGCGCTGGGAGGTCGAGATAGATCCGGAAAGTCCGAGCCTGCGAGGCGCCACGGCCCCGAGCGATTGTTTCGGGCTTCGCGCGAGAACGGGCCAGGAAATGGCCGTCATCTGCCGGCTCCCTTGTCTTTCGGGAGGCGGGAGAGCATGACCGCCGCAAGGATGAAGCTCGCCACGCAATAAGCCATGACGAACCAGACGAAGGCCACCGGTCCTCCCGGAGCCGGGCCGCCCTCCGGGGCGTCCCGACCGTCCATCTCCGGAGGAATCTTATCATGGGCCGCTTGGGGATGTCAACGGAGGAGAGAGGGGAGGGGAGACTGGAGGAGCTCCCGGTAGTCGAACCGGCCATCCTTTCCGAGGACCTCGGCCAAGCCGACGGCGGGACCTGCGAAACCGACCACTTCGCTCCGATAGCGGACGATCGCGTATCTCGGGATCATGGCCTCGAGGCGGACGAAGGCAAGCCCGTCCGGGGCCAGCCTCCAGAAGCCGGAGGTCTTCTTCCTGGGGTCGACCGTCGCCCGCTCCTCGACGAGGCCCCAGACGGAGAGCGTGCCGGACTCTCCGCGGCCGCCGAGGACGTCGAACTCGGAGACGTGGAAAAACTGGTTCTCGTCCTCAAGGCCGAGGCGGTGGAGCCGGACGAGCTTCCAGCCCATGGAAGTCGAGATCTTCCGATGGTAGGTGTTGGTGGGCCGGCCGCACTCGCGGCACCGGATGGGTTTGGCGCGTTCCCGGCTTTCCCACCACGGATAGCCCCGGAACGATCGCGCAACAGGGAGGGCTCCGGGGGAAAAGGCGATCTCGAGTTGAGAGGGCAGAGATCACCTCCTACCAGAAGGCGAGGACAAGGGCAGCGCCGGCGGCGACGACGGCCGCGCCCGCCACATACCAGCCTTCCTCGATGGGCTGGCCCCGGAAGGCCGCGTCGGGAGCGAAGATCCGGCCCGGCCCCTCGAAATACCAGAGGTCTCCCGGCTGGGCGCTCGGGGATTCCGTCCCGATCACGCGCGCGATGAGAAGCTCCGGATCATCGTCCTCGACGCGGACCAGCGTGGGGATGCCGGTCGCTTGGCCGAGAAGCACGTAGTCGCCGACCCTGAGGTCGCTCCAGGTCATGACGGGGATTTCGCGATAGCCCCCAGGCATTCCGAGACCCTGGGCGACCTGGCCGGACCCCGGAGGCCCGAGGTCCGGCCGGACGATCGTAATCGCGCTGAAACTCGTCTGGTCTCTCAGCTTCGCCCGAAGCTCGGCCGTGCTGCCTCCGGGAAGGACGAAGGGATCCCCGCCCTCGTCGATCACGTTGACGGTCCCGTCCGGATCGACCGAGACGACCGTGAAAGTCTCCTCGGAGCCGTATTTGAACCATCCGCGCGCGCCGAAGGGGAACGAGATCCAGATGAGGTCGCCCGGCGCAAGCTCCGAGGTCGATGCGACCTCTATTTCCACGCCGGGCGGCTGCCCGAGGCCTATCGCGATCGCGGTCTCGCGGGCCATGGCCAAAGTATATCGGATATGCGCCTCTGGGTCAAGGCGCGGCTTTGCCCTTGTGTTTTTCGATATCTCGGACATCGAGCGGATCCTCCGCAAGACCGTGCCCGGCGAACCACCGCTCGAGAGAAAGACGCGCGGTCTCCATGCGGCCTGGGGGATCCTTGTCCTTCCTGGGCGCCTCCGGAGGCCACGATTCGGTCTGGGTGGACACGAACGAAAGGATCTCGTCCACCGAAAGCTTTGCCGCGCAGGGACGGCAGAGCGGATTGGCCGAAACCGTGTCCGAGACCGGAACAGAGAAGGGCTTCTTCTCCAAAAGAGAAGCCTTGCAGAGAAGGCACGTGAACGGCTTCATGGCGGATCCCCTCCCTTGATTGAGATGCCGAAGGTCTGGATGGCGCGATCGGCGAGCCTGGTCTTCACGTACAGCGGACGCATGAACGAGATCACTCCGGAGCGAGCGGCCTCTTGCTCGGCGTCCTCTTTCCAGAGCGATAGTTCGTCCTCGGGGAGCGCCGAAAGTTTGTCCTCGGCGATCTCGCGGAGGCGGCTATAGTCCTCGGCCGGCGGCTTTCGGGGTTCATCGGCCTTGGATGGGGCGGATTTCGGCGGTGCCGGCCCGAAGGACCTTGGATCCGAAAAGACGGCGACGAAATAGCGCATCGACGCGGGTCCCTTGGTTCCGCGCGTCCGTTCGCGGCTGATCCTTGCGGACATGACGCCAAGAAGCTCTTCCAGGGGCCGCGCGGCCAGGATCGGGGCGAGTAACTGTGCCGTTTTGGCACACTCCTCCTCTGAACGGAAGGCCGATCTGCCCGTCAGGGCCTCGAATTCGGCTGAAAGCCTGTCCATGGGACCCTGCCCCCCCCCACACCCCCCCGTTTCCGTCCCTCCCTCTAAAGGGAGAGGAGAGGAAGGGAGAGGAGAGGAAGGATCTTTATCATGCACGGTCAAGCACGCCTCTGCACGCCCTTGCACGCCAAAGCACGCATCTGCACGCTCATGCACGCCAAAGCACGCACTTGCACCACAGCCTTTCCCTCCCTCCTCCTTTCCCGCTTTCTCGAAGAGACCGGGGTAGAACCTGAACTCCCTTCCTCCGAAGGGTCCTTGGCCCTCCTGGGGACAGTATCTGACGCAGGGGCAGAGACCCTTCGGGGGGGGCGGGTACGCTGACGCTGCTCTCGAGTGCGTCTGCCTGGGGTTATGCTCCTCGATGTTGTGCAAGACCAGGTACTCCTTCCCGTCGGAGCTCTTGTACAGATGGATGAGCCCTTCGCCCATCACGTCGGCTACCTCGTCGAGCGCAGCCTTCACTTGTTCAGGGGTGACCTCCCTTCGGTTCGGGAAGCATTGGACCACGAACTTTTCAGGCTTCGCAGTGAGCCTGCCGTACCAGTCCGCCTGGGAAAGGGCTACGGTCCACGAGCGAAAAGCGAAGTCGCTCAACTTACCGAGTTTGAGGGAGTCCGGGACGGAATCATGCAGACGCTTATACATGCTCTCTCTCCTTGATCCGGAATGAAGTCGTGGGATGGCTTTCGGCTCAGGTGGGAGGCGACCGGACTCTCACGATCTCTCCAGGGCCAAGCGAAAGAAAAACCCCGTCCCCGTGGCGGCGTCCGGCCGGTGGCGCCGAAAGCCCAGGCTGCGCGTCTGGGCCGCCGGACGCCGCCTCAGGGGACGGGGTATCGTCTCTCGTCGCGCAGCAGCACGCCTTGGCGCCCCGAGGGAATGTACCCGAGGACCCCGGGCGAGTCAAGAAAGATCGTCCTTGCTTTTCGAGTTTGATTTTCTGTATATTATGGGTGTTCTTTGGCAACGGGCGGGGGATTAAGTGGGAAAGGTCTGCAAAGACTGCCGGGCAGAATTGCCCGTCGGATCGTTCTATGTCAAAGAGGTTCGGAACGGAAGGCCGAGACGGTTCACCCGCTGCGGGCCATGCCTGAGTGCCTTCAATCGCAGGCTGAAGAAGGGTCTGCGATGTCGGCCACATTCACCGGAAATCCGGAAGCTTCAGAAACGGGCATGGAAACTTCTGGATACGGCCGTCTGGAAAGGGCGGATTGTGAAACCGGCCCAGTGCTCAGTCTGTGCTCTGTTCTTCGCTAAACAAAAGATCGAGGGACATCACGACGACTACCGGAAACCGTATGAGGTTCGGTGGGTCTGCCGTTCCTGTCACGATAAGATCCACGGGAGAAATACTTAATCCCCCTCTCTCCAGGGCCAGGCCGCCTTTGACAGGGCGTACCCCTCGAAGCGGTGGCCTGGCTCCTCTTGGGCCGGCGCGCCCGGCCCGCGAGGAGCCCGATCCCCGGAGCGCGTCCATGTCCTCCGGCACGCCGTTCACGGAATCCATCGATGGCGACATCACAGGCCGTTACGGTTTCCGTGACGGCCATGTGGAACTCGTCCTCCGCATCCCTGCGCCGTTTTCCGTTGTCCTGAAGGAGTTCAAGCGATCCTTCACCGAAGAGGAATTCCTGAGGTTCAAGGCCTCCGTCGACCGCATCGCCAAATGGTTCGAACTCTCGGTCGAGGAACGCGAGCGTCTGGGCGCGCCTTGATCTCGGAAAAATGTTGACATCAGTCGGCCGAGACGGTATCACTACTTCGTACTCTCCTCCCGGAGACGGAACGGCCTCGCTTGCTTTTCGTGAGCGAGAGGCCGATGGCGCAGACGCAGATTCCCCTCAAGCGGCTCAAGCGCCAAGAGAAAGTCGAGATCCGGCAACTTTTTCTCCAGGGCGTTTCCAAGGATGAGATCGCCCGGCGCTTCGACTGCCGGCCCAAGCAGATCACGGGCATCATAAACACGGCCAAGCTTCACGGCCGACTCCATGAGGTCCCCGCCGGATTCGTCCAAGCGACCGAACCGGCGCCTCCCCAAGCAGCGCCGGAGCCCGCACCGGCGCCCGAACCAGAAGCTGAAGCCGAATCCCTTCATGCCCACGTTTTGGAGGTGCCCGTGGGGAATCCTCAACCCGCGCCTCAGAAAGCCCCAGGTTACGACCCGTCGAGCTTCGGCTTCAACTTCACCGCCGCCGGACAGGCCGGGAGCCTCAACAACTACGTCTCCCAGCCGCACTTCCGGGTCGAGCGCACGCATCCGCCCCACGGCCACCTCGGAACCCACATCGGGGCCTACGATCCCGAGCAGCTCGGCCAGACGTACGGGAGCGGCACGTACCTCATCCGGCTCAGGCTGCCTTCCGACTCCAAGGAGTACATCTGCGAGCAGCGCGTGAGCGAGAACTACGGGCCCCCCAAGTTCCCGGCCCGGGAGCACGAGGACGAGGCGGCCAGGGTCGAGCGGCGCGACCGCGCGGCCGTTCCCGGACGGCCTCCTTCGTGGGGACCCCAGGGCCCCCCGGATCCCTACGCGCGGGACCCGTACGGCCGGCCATACGATTGGCCCCGCGCCCCGCAGCCCGTCGTGGTGGGGGAGACCGCGGCCGCCGAGGCCATCCGGCAGATGGGAGAGCTCCAGAAGGGTTTTCTCACGCGGGAAGCCGAGGACCGGAAGACCGGCCCCTCCGCGTTCCTCCAGGATCTCATCCGCGACCAGGACGCGCGCTCGAACCGGATGCGGGAGGAAGAGCGGGCGAAGGAAGAGGAACGGAGGACCCGGGAGGAAACCGCCCGTGCCCACGAACGCGCCGACCGCGACGACCAGTGGAAGCGCGAGCGCGACGAGGCCGAGGACCGGCATCGCCGGGAAATGGACCGCCTGCGCCTGGAGGAGGAAAAGCGCGTCGAGCGCGAAGACAAGAACCAGAAGTTCATCCTCGATCTCGAGCAGAAGAAGATCGACCTCTTCCGGAAGGATCTCGACACGCGAGAGACGGCGCTGCGGTCCGAGCTCGACGGAAAACGAAAAGACTCCCAGCGGGAGATCGATCGCACGAGAGGGGAGATGGCCGATCTCGAAAAGTCGGTCGAATCCAAGATCTCCGAGGGCAAGAAGGACCTCGAGAGGGAGCACAAACTCCGCGCGGAGATGCTCGAGAAGGAGCACGCTCTCATCAAGGACAAGCTGGCCACGGAGGCGTCGCTGATCCGAGAAAAGCTCGATCTCGAGCGGCAGATCGCCACGGCGAACACGACCGATTCGCTCGTCCGTGGGGCCAAGGAGCTGGTCTCGGAACTGAGAAAAGGCATCGACTCCATCCTCGACCACAAGAAGGCTGAGATGGGTCTGGGCCCCGGGAACGTAACCTCGCTCCTGGATGCCAGGCGTCCGGCCCAGGAGGAGCCGGCGGCCGATCCGGCCCAGAAGGCGGAGGGATCCGAGATGTCCGAGGACTTCATCGCGAAGTTCATGCGCGATCCGAGCGGAAGGCAGATCGTGACCGAGTGGGCCCGCCAGGTCAAGGCCGAGGTCCCTCCGGGATCCTTCCTTGGATTTTTCATGGACGGATACCAGGACCCGATCGACCACGCGTTCCGGAAGCAATGCCGGGTCTTCTCGGTCTACATCCGGACGCGCGACTGGAAGACGATGCTCGGGGCTCTCGAGCCCCATCTCGCCCCCGACGAGAAGGAAGCCTTCGGGACCGAATGGGCCGACGAGTTTTATGAGGCGTTCAGGGCCTGCTTCTTCGAGGAGGTCGACGGCTACTGGAAGCAGGTCGCCGAAAGAAACGCCTCCCGCTCGGCCCCGGCCGCGGAGCCGGCTTCTGCGCAGAAGGAGGCAAAGGGCTAACGGTGCGCCAGACCCATTACAAGATGAGTTCCCGGGCCCTCGACGCCCCGTCGCCGGAGCGCGGAGAGGCGCGCTACACCCATCTCCCGGACACGTGGGACGGGATCCGTTTCGAGATCGGCCGCATGTGCCGCCTCGTGAAGGACGGCCGCAAAGAGAAGCTCGTCGTCGACGCGGCCCGCGAGGCCGCGGCCCGCTACTCGATCCTCGTCCAGGACTACGCCCAGAGCCGCGGCGAAGAGGTGGAGATCCACCAGAACAAGGTCCTGCAGGCGGAGGCCTGCGACATCCTCATGCGGCATCTCTACTTCTACGTGAACGACCCGGCCGGCATCGAGGTCATCCAGACGCCGGAGCGCATGGTCAGGCACGCGCGGCTGCCGATCGACGCCCTCCGGAAGTTCATGGAGCCCTTCTACGCGGCGCTCGAGGAGCTCGAGCCGGAGTTCCACCGCGGGAGTTATTCGCCGCGTCCGATGTTCATCGGTGACTGCATCCCATTCGACCAGCCGATCATCACACGCAGAAAATCGGACCGCTACTACGAGGTCATCAAAGCGGGGGAACTGGAACAGTCATTCTGGGATCGGGAGGTTGTCTCCTACAACGAAGCGCAGGAGCGCTTCGAGTTCAAGCCCATCACGCGCTTCATCCACAAGGGGACACTTCCTGTCTACAAGATCTCTCTGACCAACGGGACGTCGTTCCGTTGCACGGAGAACCACAGGCTTTACGTCTTTCGGTCCAAGAGACGGACGACCCATGAACTCGTGACCATGACGCTGGCCGAGTTGCTTGCCGAAAAACAGACGGCGAGAAGCAAGCTGTATACGGTGGCTTGTGCGGCGCGCATCCCTGAAGCAGGAGCAAATCTTGAACACGCCCTGGGGCTGGGAAGCGCCCAGCTTCACATCGAAGGTCTCTACGTGGCCGAAGGGTGGTCCGAGCCGATGGGACGAGGGAAGCGGAAGGACGCTTCCTACCGGGCCAAGATCGGCATGAACGACCCCCATGCGATCGGAGGCCTCAAGACAAACCTGGCCGTTATCGACCAGCCGTATGGGGAACATCTCCGCAAAGATGGACTCGTCACGCTTCGTCTCAATACATCTCCCTTCACCAAGAGACTGGCAACTCTTTTCGGAGGGAATGCTGGCACGAAGCGCTTTCCGGACGGGTATCTATCCCTTTCCAAAGATGCAATGAGCGTCTTGGTCGGAGCATACACGCTCGGAGACGGTTTCGTTCCTACGCACGGCCGGTGGGCGACCAAAGCCCATCTCGTCCATAACACGAAGTCAGAGGCATTGGCCAGGCAACTACGTTTCATGCACTTGGTCCTCGGTCGGCCTCTGAGCGGTCATCTGCAGAGACCGTGGAAGGATAAGCCCGCGATGTACCGCCTGTTCGAGTACAAGAACGAGCGAGATCGTAAACGTCCGGAACTCGTCTCGAGTCGCTTGAGATCGGTGGAACTCGAGCCGGAGACGCGCTGCTGCGATCTCACGGTGGCCGACAACGGCAACTTCCTCCTGGACAATGGTTCTCTGGTTCACAACTGCGATGAGCCGGGGTGCCTCTACCTGGCGATGTGCGCGGCGCTTGCGATCGGCGTGGGTTCGAAGGACGACAAACTCTGCTTCGCCTTCGGAGGCGACGGCGGATCGATCCATCACACATGGGCCCGGATCTACATCGCCGGCGAGCCCTGGAACAGCGATTTCACGGAGCCGTGGCTCCGTTTCGGAGATCAGATGGAGTTCGACGACTACGACGAGCTCGAGGTGCCCCTGTGAGGGCCTACACGCTTGGAGCGACCGAGCTCCTCGAACTCGGCCGTTCCGGGACGTCCGCCCGCCAGAGGCCGTTTCTCGCCCAGCGCCGACCGGCCTTGGGCGACGCCCTTTCGTCGGCCGCGCAGTTCCTGGCCGACGCCCTCGGGACCGTGGTCGGAGTCATCGCCGATATCGTTTCCGTGCCGACCGAACTCCTCGTCTCCGGCGTCGACGTCGTCTTCTCGAACGTCTCGGCGCTTTTAAGGGAGATCCCCCTTCTCGGGGAGCTCGCGGCGCAGGCCGTCCTCGCCGCCGGCGCGATCCTCAAGTTCGCCATCGAGATCCCGCACCTGGCTCTCGAAAAAATATCGAACCTCTTCGAGGGGCTCTCCGACGCCTTGGAAGCGAACTTCGGAGAGGAGGACCGGAAAAACACGGTTTCCAAGGCCCGGCAGAGGATCCTCGACAATGCCCCTCCGCAGGCCAGGGACCAGGTCGAAAGGATGCTTCCGAGGGATCGGGCCGATGTCAGGTCGGACGGGAACGGCGCGGACGAAGGGGGCCTTTCGGCCGCGCTTCTGATCGGAGTCCCGCTCGCGATAGGGGCGGGGGCGCTTGCGCTGATTGCGGCATCGTAGAAGGAAGGTCAGGCGGCCGGGCCCGTCGCTCGGCCGGCGGCTCTATTGACAGTGACAGGAGGCAACGGAGATGGGCAAGAAGGTCAAAGGCAAGGCCTTCCGGGGTCCGGACGGAAACGTCACGATCGACCTCGGGGAGGCCCTGGAGCGCCGGCTCCGCGAGGGCGGGATGGCCGGCGCGCACGGTCGCGCGCTCGGCGCGCGCCAGTCGGGGATGGGCGCCCACGGCTGGGGTTTCTCGGGGCCGTCGCTCGGGGCGAAGCTCGGCATCCCCACGCACGTGAACACGGGGCGCATGGTGGGAGGCGGGCTCCTCGGAGCGGTCGGCAACCGGCTCCTCAGGCGGGTGACGCCCTCGATCCTGGGCACGGATTCGGAGCTCGCCGTCGACGGGGTGAACGCCCTGGTCGGGATCGTGCCGTTCTTCTTCGCCAAGAACGACATGACCGTGGGGATCGCGCTCCCCGGCGTCCTCCAGCTCGCGTTCGATCTCGCCGACGCGGGCCTCGACGCGCTCGGCATGCAGAAGCCGGCGCTCATGGGAGACCGGCGCTACCTGCCCAGGCAGGCGCCCTCCCCGGCGGCGGCCGTCAGGGAAAGGTTCCAGAACCTGCGCGGGGCGCTCGCGCCGCGGGCGGCCCAGCCGTCGGCCTGGCAGCCCAGGCCGGTCCGGATCCTTCAGCCGGCGATGTAACCGCGCGGCCGCCGGGCCGGGGAGCCGCGGACCCCACCGGGAGGAGAGGCCGAAAGGCCGCTCCAGGGTCCACGGCCTCCCCGCCCGGCGGCGGCGGCCAAAGCGCGTGTGGCCTGGAAACAGGCCGGGAAAAGGGAAAACGGTCAGGAAGGAGATGAACCAGATGTACAGGAACCCGCCCATGTACGCGGCCGTGGTCGATGCCATGGCCTGCCAGGCGGTGCCCGTCAAGCTCATCTGCTCGGCGGACGCCCTCTACGTGAACACGGTCGACGGCATCGCCACCACGAACGCCACGGTGACCGCGACCGTCATCAACAACGCCGTGCCGGGCAACGCCCCCGGACCCTGCAACGCGATGCTCGCCGCGGGGCCCCACTTCGAGACGGACGACATGCCGATCGCGGACTACATCCTCTACATCCGCGGCCTCGTCCGCCTGACGCTCGACAACGACGACGAGCCCCTGATCGACGACGACTCGATCAAGAAGTACACGGGCTGCGGCGTCTGCGCCGTGACGGGCCAGCCGACCACCGCGGCCCGCGTGATCCCCGGCGTCCCCGTGTCGATGCTCCAGCAGGAGTGCCCGCTGGTCTTCACGACCCGCGACACGCTGGCCACCCTCACGGCCGCCTTCCCCACCGGGTTCGCCGAGACCTTCACGCTCGTGACGATCTGGCGGCAGTGGGAGTATTCGACCCAGGACCGGAAGCGCTGCTGGCTGACCCCCGGGGTCTACGAGCCCCAGACCCAGCAGATCGTCCCGATCAACGCCTGCGCGGAGGCCCAGCTCGCCCCGCCGGTCGTCGCCGGGACGGCGGGCGTCCCGGGACCCCGTCCGGGGTACGGCGTGCAGTACGGCCTCGAACAGGGGCCCTTCGGCACCTAGCCGAACCCGTTCGCTGGACATATCAACGGCCGCGCGGACGGGGGACCCGGACGGGTCCCCCTCCGCCGGTCCGCTTGTCTGTCATCGGAGGCCGTTAGGTGAAGATCGCGGAGATTCCGGACGCGTCGGCAGTCCGAGATTGGCTTTCGCTTTCGGACTGGTTGCGCTATTGCAGGACCGGGGATTTCCCTCCTTCCGTCAGGCGCATCATCGCCGAGGGCGGCTTCGCGGCCGAGGTCGTCAAACTCCTTCACCTGATGGGGGCCCTGAGACCGATCGGCACGGTCTGGCCCGCCGGTCCGGTCACCTACTTCGAATTCGAAACGGACGTCGATCCGGCGCCGTCGGCCCAAGACCCGTTCGAGAAGAAGATCCTGGAAATATGCGCTCCGCTCGATGCCGGCGTATGGGTCGAGATCCTGCGGGTGACCGCCGCGAACGTCACCGCGGAAGATTCGGGCGAGGTGTCCTTCAAGAACAACAAATTCGTGGATTTCCCGGAGATGTGTCTCCCGACCCATCCCCAGGAGACCCGCGGCGCGTTCGTGAACACGGAAAACTTCGGCCTCTGCCCCGAAGGGGGATTCCGCGTCTTCGCGCTCAACTACGACATCGCGTCGATCGCGAGGTTCCACATCGTTTTCCGGGCTTGGCGGATGGACTAGGGGGATCGACATGATGGTGCTCACGGGGTTCGGCCGCCCGGCTCTCGCGCCGGGTCCCTTGGCTCTCCCCCTCGGACTCCGACCGCGCCCTTACGCTCTTGGCCAGGGGCGCCTTTCGCAGGCGCCGGTTTCCGAGGCGGCCCGGCGCGCGATCGAGCGGAGAATCTCTGCGATCCTCTCGGCCGTCCAGAGCGAGTATCAGAACATCGTGAACGAGCTCGAGCTCGCCATGGGGGCTGAGGAGTACCGGGAGATCCCGATCATCGGGCTTCTGATGTCGCGCGAGGAGGTCCTCGGACAGGTCTCCTCAGACGCCACCGCCTTCGGAAGGCTCGTTGACGAAGTCCAGACGGCGGCCGGCCCGTATCTCTCCTCGGGCCAGGCCACGGAGCTCGACGAGACAGCCTCGGGCTTGGACGAGCTCCGTGCGATCGCCAATCGCGAGGGCGGCCGTTTCCCGGGCTCCGCTGTCGCGGCGCCGGCCGCCGAGCACCAGGAGCTCCATCTCGCCGCGATCCGCACCATGAAGGAGACGTTGCAGAGGGCGATCGTCGAAGCGGAAGCCGGAGCCGTGCCGGTGACGGAGCCGGCGGGGGCCTTCCCCTGGCTCGCCGTCGGAGTCGGCGGAGCGGTCCTCATCGCGGTCGCGGCTCTTCTCGGGAGCGCGGGATCGTAAGGCATGGATCTCTGGAATTTGGCGGCGAGCATGGCCGATGCGCCGGTCGACTGGAAGGGGATCGCCTATGTCCTCGCGGGCGTCGTTGTGGCCGTGACGAGCGGGCTCGGTCTCGTGGCCAAGAAGCTCTATAACGACCTCAAGGCATGCAGGAAGGATCTCCATGAAGTCGTCACCGAGCAGGAGAGGTATCTCAGGAACCTTTTCGAGAATCTGAGATGACGGTCAAGAGAGAGATCCAGGAGACCATGGGAAAGATCCGGAAGCACCGGGTCGATCTCCTCGTCAAGGCGAAGGAAGCCGCTCCGGAAAAGAAGGAGCGTCTGAAGGCGGCCGTGGCGGCGCATCTCGAAACCGGAAAGCTTGCAGACGGAGAAACGGATCGGCGAACGCCCGGCCCGCCCGGACCGTTTGCGTCCGGTGACAAAGCGTCCGCCAGGACGCACGGGCCGGGCGCGGAAAAGACGATGCCCGATGACGGGCAGGAGGAGGAGACGACATGAAGCTCGCGACAAGGATGTTTTGGGCGCCGGCGGCGATGGCTCTCATGCTCATCCTGCCGGCGGCGGCCATGGCGGCAGACGGTGCTTCGATTGCGGGCGGGGCGACGGGAGGCACCTGGTGGCAGGGGCTTCTCCAGGGGATCTGGGGAGGCATCCTGGCATCGTTCGCCGGCTACGCCAAGAACCGGGACACCCGCGCCGGGAGCCACCAGGAGTTCGGGATACAGTATCTCGTCCAGACCTGCATCTTTGGCGCGATCCTGGGACTGGTCGCCGGAATCTTCAAGATCAACCCGTCCGATTTCGGGACCTCCGCCGTCGCAAGCCCGATCTTCGCAGGGCTTACCATGATCTTCGAAGTCGCCGTGAAGGCGGTCTGGCGAAACGCCGTCGTCAAGACCCGGGAGCTCTTGGAGGATTTCAAGGCGGGATCGGCAAACCCTACGCCTCCGGCGCCGCCGACGCCATAGGGGCCTTTTTCGGCGGCAGGGCCTCGGCGAGAGACGTCGGGACCTTGACGTTCTTTTTCAAGGATTGCGTGACCGGGTTCTTTCCGGGCCCCGTGGTCCCGGGGACGGACGACCATGTCTTCCGGGAAGCGTTGGTCGTGGGCTGGAACCGCATGCTTCTCCGTCTTCGGGATGCGAGGGTGACGGAGGCCGAGGCCGAGGAAATCGGCCTCATTCTGAGGCGTCTTTGGGTCGTAGGACAGGCGTGGAAAGCGCGGCGAAAAAAGGAGACTCTGGCCGAATGGCTCGAAAAGCTGGCTGGCGCGGCCAAGGCATCAGGCGTGCAGTTTTCCTGATGCTGGTCGCCCCTGTTCTTTCAGGATGCGCGTTTTTCAGGGCTCTCGATTTCGGCGGCGATCCCGGAGCTCCATTCGAGTTCCGATGGGGCTGGGATAGGGGCATCGAGCATGGCGCAGGCAAACCCGGGAGCGTCGACGAAAAAGGCGTTTACAGGCCAGAGGATCCAGCGGCCGAGGCGCTCTTTTCGTTCCCATCGATCCATGGGGGGCTCGCGGCCGAGATCAAGCCCGAACCCAGGATGACGCCGACCGTGGGGATCGAGATCCTCAGGTTCAAGGTTCCGTGGGCCAGATGGTGGATCCTCCAGGCCGGCGCCGGATCCCAGGTCGCCGAGATCTACCTGGGCAAGCGGATCGTGGCCCTCATCGACGTCACGATCGGTCCCTGGGTCGGATGGGACTTCGAGGAGCGCGAGCAAGCTTGGGGACTCGCGGCGACCATGGTGAGGTTCTGATGACCGGACAACCCATCCGGGAATGGTACCGGAAGACGACCCGCCTTCATGGGAGACTGGTGGCGGTATCGGCTTTCGTCGTCGGTCCTGCCGGGATTCTCCTCTATACGGGACTGCCGCAGGCCGTGCACGCCGCGCTCCAGGTCTTTAACGGCGCCTATACGATCCCCGCCGTCGCGGCCATCTGGATCTACGCCTTCGTCTATCTCTTTCTCGTCCCTTCCCGGGAATCTGGATTCCGGAGCGTCGAAAGCGTCGAGCGTAGTGAATCGCTGATCGAGAAACTGGTCGACGACAAACTTCCTGAATACTGGGAAAAGGACGTGAAGCCGGTGCTTGAGACTTGGAGAAAGCTCGGCGAACGTCTGGAAAAACGACTCGACGAGGCCACTCTCGAGCGCATCGTCACGGGCCTCGAGAACATGAGCGAGCTTTCGGCGCCGCCCGTACCCGTCCTTCCCGATGGCCGGCGCGGGCTCGGCGGTTTCAACCATCGCCACGCAGTGCCCCGCAAGGAGGAAACCGCATGATGATGCGTCTTCTATCGCGCCCGGGTTTGGGGACCGGTCCGTTCTCAGGACCGAGACTCGGGAATCCCTTCACGCCCTATCTCGGCCAGGACTTCCTCGAGGATATCGACGTCGAAGGCCTCTCTTCAGGAATCATCGACCTCCTGGGGAGGCTGCCGGAAGGATTGATGGGGCAGTATCGGGCCAGGTACGAGGAGTGCCAGCGCAAACTCGGCGAGGGAGGCGTGATCGGACTCTACCAGGGAGGAAGGTGCCTGAAGAACCTCTACGAGGACGTCCGGGAATCCGTTCGAAGACACGAGGCGGCTGGCGGGGCCGCTCCTCCCGTCCGTCCTCCCCAGGCCGGCGGCTTCCCCTGGCTCATCGTGGGCGCCGTGGCCGCCGTCGGCGTCGGCGCGGCGGTATATTTCATCGCCCGGAGATAGGATCGCAGGAGGATCAATATGTTCCATGGAGCACGCCTCGCGGGTCCCGGGTTCAACAACTATTTCCGTCCTGCGAGTCCCGTCCTGGGAGCCAGGATGCGGAACTACACGCTCGGCGCCACCGATCTCGAATGGTACCAGCGAGCGAAGGCCGCCACCGCCGCCTACGACGACCTCGTGCGCAGGACGAACATCCTGGCGAGCGTCTCGGCCCGGCGCGCGATCTTCGACTGGCTGGGCTCCCCGAACAACCCGACGAGCCCGGCCTACCGGTACCGGTCGGTGGTCTCCGACATCCAGACCGATGTCGAGGCCTACACGCCCCCGAACTACGGCGCGTATGCCGTCGAGCGCCGGCAGAACCGGGTGACGGAACTCGAGAAGATCAACGAGGATTTCAAGAACCGGGTGAGGGCTTCGGAACGGGAAGTCGGGCAACTCCCTCCGCCGGGCACCATCACGGTCCCGGGAGCTCCGGGACCCGACCTCACCCTCCCGATCGTCGGCGCCGGCGTGGCCGTGGTGGCGGCGATCCTCCTGACGCAGATCCTGTAGATTCTTTGGAGGTTTCCATGGCGAGGAAGCGGATGCCGCCCTGCAAGTTCTCGAAGAAGAGGATGAAGGGCCGGAAGTGCAAGAGGGTCGGTCGGGGCAAGAAGGCCCGCTGGCTCTGCTGCAAGAAGAAGAAGGGTCGCCGATAGGCTCCTGGGGTATCCTTCCGTTTGCCCGTACGCCCATGAGATTCTCCGCCCTTGGACAGGCTGCAGGCACGGCCTTCCCTCCCACGCGCGTGGAGGTCCTTGTTCTCAGGGCGGACGATCTGGCCCCTTTTGGCGGAGTCGGGGTCAGGGCGGACGTGGTTCCGTTCGACCCGATCCGCGGCTGGCTGGCGCCCGTCGCGGCATCGGCCGGCCAAGCGGGAACCGACGGACGCTGGGTGACCGATATCGGTCCCCTTCCTCCCGCCTCGATCATCCGGATCTCGGCCGAGATTCCGGGCAGCCAGTCCAAAGACGTCATGCCGGGCGGACCCCGAACCGTCACCCTCATCGTTTGCCCGCCAGGCATCGCTTCGGTCGTCTGCGAGGTCGCCGAGAGAAGGGCCTATTTCTCGGACGTCCTGGCGCAAACCGAGGCTGCATGGGGAGGCCCTTCGAGTTTCGCCGCGGACCAGGCTCATGCGGCCGTCGAGAACTTTCGGCCCCGCGATCCACGGCTTTTGCGGCATTGGGCGGGAGAACTCTCCTGGGCTCTTGCCGATCCCGTTATCCTGCCTCGGGACTGGCCTGCCCTCATCACAAATTATGAGCAGGCCCTGGCTGTCTTCGATGAGATCCCATTTCCGGACATCGAGGATACCGACTGGTTCCGGCGTTGCGCGTTCGGGACCCCGGTCTGGCGCGGAAAGGATGGCGCTCCGCTCTCCCTTGCGAACTTCAGGATCTATGTGCCGGACATGAGCGATTTTTTCCCACGGACGGACCGCGCGATCCGCACGGAACTGGCCGCGCGCTATCTCGTCAATATCGCGACGATCATCGACTGCATCGATCATAAGCTCGGAAAACGCCTCCGCGAGGTCACGAGGATGGCGAGGGCCATGTCGACCATGGGACTGGCGGTCTCCTTCATGCTTGGCCCGATCGCCGGAGCGACGGGCATCGGGAACTCGATCGTCGATCTCGCCACGTACGCCTACCGGAATCTTGGAGTCCGCTCTGCCGAGATCCAAGCGGGGGGGAACGCACTGGCCGACGGGGTCCTCAGCGGCGGCCAGCCGGGCATCGATCTTGCCATTTCGGCCGGCTTGTCCGCGATCGTGGCCCGTCTCGCCCGCGATGCGGATCCGAGGGTCGCAGGCGTGGCCCAGCAGGCCATTCCGACGGCCGTCAACGCGATCGCCGGCGACGCGGGATCGGGCGTCCTCTCCTCCGGAGCGGCCGATTTCGCGACGCTCCAGTCCGCTGGAAGCGCCGCGCTCGTCTTCGCCATACGGCTCCTGGTGGGGTCGATCAACGCGGTCGGGGCCCGCTCCGCGGAGGAATTCAAGGAAATCGCCCTCGGAATGAGGGATCTTCCGAACGACGTCGTGGCGTTCCTCCTGTGGTGCACGGACCAACTCCTCCTCGATGCGCTTTATCGCGCGGCCGAGGAGGAACTCGCCAGGAGCGCCGCCGTGACCGGGAATGTCCTTTCCATCGATCCGACGACCGGGGCGGTGCTCCGGAACGGACGGCCGACGAGCCTTGAAGTCGATCCGAGGACCGGATTCGTCTTCGATCCTGAGACCCAGGCGATCCTGGATCCGAGGACCGGCGAGCCAACGGGGGCGATTCGCGATCCCGAGACCGGACGCGCTCTGGGCCCGGACGGAACGCCCATCGACGAAGACAGGACGCGCGATTGGGCGATCCCTGAGGTACCGCCGGTCGCATCAAGGCTTTCTGGAATCGGCGCGCCCGCCGGCGCGGCACTTCTTGCGACCCTCGTGGCGGCTGGTATAATCGTCTCATAGGATAGGAGACAGGTCATGGAAAAGGACGTCTTTGCCGCGCCGAAGTTCTCGCCGAAGGGATCGAAGACGATCCCGGTCCAGATGGATCCTCGGAGCCAGCAACTGGGAATGGCCATCCAGCTCGGCGACGGCGGCGGCGCGGGTCCATCGAAACTCGGAAAACTCGTCCGGGGCCAGTTGCCGAGACCGGTGGCGCCTCCGGTGCCCATGCCCGCGCCTGCGGCTCCTTTGGCTCCCCCCGCGAGACCGCAGCCGGCGCTCGGGGCGGTCCATCGGAAGTGCAGGATCGACGTCAAGGGCGTGACCGAGGACGGCGAGGAGATGATCGACAACGTCGAACTCACGTTTCCGCCCGGCACGCGCGTGACGGACGTCCAGCAGACCGAGTGGTGATCCGATCGTGGATGAAATGCTTGCCGGAAGATTCCTGGCCGAGCAGGCCAACCTGCTCGGGCGCTCCGGGAGGGCCCTTGCGGAGCTCGGGGAAAGCGAACCCGAGACTGCGGCCCAGCTCGGGCTTGAGGTCGCATCCCTGGAGGCAAGGCTCCTCCTGGGAACGGGGTCGCTTGAGCGGATCCTGCATCTTGGGGTTCGGGCGCGAGAGGCCGATCTCGGCCGCATGGAAAGGCTCGAGTCCCTCGTGCGGATGGCGGAGGGCCGCGTGACGGAACGACTCGCGGCTCTCGACGCTTCGGAGGGATCAAGGCCATGGCAGTCGCTCGCCGGCGCCGTATCGCTGGCGGGCGGACTCGTTTCGATCGCCCGGCAGATCTTGTAGCCGAGGAGGCCCGATGAGCGCCCTGGGTTGAGGAAAGTCGATGCCGCTCGGTCCGCGCCCGGAGGGCGCGGAGAAAGAAGAACCCGGACTGGGTTGAGGCGGCGCGGGCATGATGCCGCGCGTGACGCGCTCCAGGCCGGCGGCGTGGAACGAGATGGATAGGAATCCGGAAGAGGTCAGGCTCGGAAGGCCCAAGGCAACCCGCAAGGGCATCTCCGGCCGCGAAACCCAGGCACCCGCTCAAGTGCTTCGGATGTCAAGTCAGTTGAGGGGAGGCGACGCGGCCCTCCGCGCCGGAACGGCTTTTGACGCGTCCAGCCGCGCCTGGGTTCCGCTCCGGATGGGCTCTTACGGAGCCTATCATCTGGGCCAGGACGAAGGGCCTGCAGAACCGCCGAGAGAAGAGATGCCGCCGCCCCCTGGCGGAACTCAGGCCGGCCCCGCCCCGGGTCCCTCCGTCGATTTCGCCAGGCCCGAAGCCGAGGCCGTACTCGAGGCTCTGGATTCATCCATCGCCAAGGTTGCCGAGGCAAGCGACCTAGAACGAAAAGAGGCCTGCGGACTCGCGATCGATCCCCTCGTCCTTGCCGATGCGCGTTCCTTCCGGGCCAGACTCGCCGACGAGCTTGCGCGGCCCGAGACCGATCTGGTCCAGGCCACGGTCCGAGACATCCATGCGACCGATCTCGTGACGGCATGCGCGGATGGTCTCTCGTCGAAGCGGCGTAAATCGTTCGCGCTGATAGGGATCGCCGCGCTTGCGGTAGGAGTGATCGTCGTCGGGATTGCGTTTTAGGAGGCCGGATGGCATCCAGACGGTGGACAGGGCTTTCGCGGCTCTCCGGGCCGAGAGTTCTTCTCGGTCAGGAAGAGGTCGTGAGGCTCCCGTTCACGCCCCAACCGCCTCCCGTCGATCACCCGTCGGAAACCGTCCTGGCCCAACGGGAACGGGCCCACGCAAAGCTTGTTGGCGCCAGGAAAAGGGCCGAGGGGATCGCCAGACAAGCCGAGGCGCTGGTCGACCTCCTGGGCGCGGAAAAGACGGCCGCGGTCTTCGATGAGGCGGCCCTTGCCATCGAGCGCGCCGAGGAGACGTACGTCGCGGCCGAGGCGATGCTGTCAAGTTTGAGGATCGCCCGGGAAACGGGTCGCGCGCTGGAAGGAGGCCGATGGGCATGAAAATCAAGGTCGATGCCTGAGCCCTGGAGGGAATGAAGCGGCCGGACGGGCCGCTCCGGATCGCCAGGAGCGAACTTGTGGGGGACCGGATCATCGTCGCGGATCTTGCGGGCGCCTCCCGCGCCTCGGTCGCGGCGGTGAGGCGGGGCAACCGTTTCTACTTCGTAGCTCCCGGTGCCCTGGCTGGAGCTGGAAAGAAGCGCCGCCTGGTGATCCGGGAAACGCCGGCTTGTTCTTTGACGGACTGCATGAACGCGTCGGTTGCCGATCTCGGAACCCGGGACTCGGCGAGGAGGAAGAAGCGATGAACATGGTTACGCGGATGGGCATGCCGATCATCCAGAGACGGCCGAATCTCGGATACCGCGGACCGATCCTCGGGCAGTCGAGCGTGCTCGACAACCGCGTCGTCGGACTGATCTCGAACGGATTCGCTACCGCCCTCGGCGTCACGGCCGGACTCAGCTTCCGGGGGGGCTGGCGGACCGTCGGATGGCTGGTCGCGCTTATGGCGGGCATCCGGGCCTGGAACGATTTTTCGGCGCTCACGAGGCAGTAAACGTGAGACAGCTCGCGCGGCTGAGCGAGCTTTCGCCCGGGCATTGCTACCGCAAACCCGGGCGCGGAGCCGTCCTCAGGAAGAAGCTCGGCGACGGACGGATCGCCGAGGTCGGAACCGATCGCAGAGTCAAGTTCCGAAAGGAGCGCGGGGATCCGCTCGTCGAGCCGATCTCGTGTCCCCTGAAATACCTCGGTATCGGACAAAGGCACCATCCGGAGACGGTGATCGAGGTCGGTTCACGGAGCCCCACGAGGAGGAGGTGAACGATGGCCGACGCGCTCCTTGAGCTCGGCGGCCGGAAGTGCCGGCCGGGACGATTCTGGCGGAAAAGCCACATGCGTTCGGGCAAACGGGTCAAGGGCACCTGCGTCTTCCAGGGGAAACGGAAGAAGCGGTAGGATGGCAGTCGCGTTCCTTGGACAGGGCCCGGTTCTCGCGCCGTCTCCGGCGCCTGGACAGACGATCCAGATTTCCGCCGAAGAGGGCGAGCTCGTCGTCCGTGCGGTCGAGGATGTCATCGGGTTCGCCAATGACAACCCGATAGAGTTCCACGCCTATTGCCCTCCTGGGGACTGGCAACCGATCCTTGATCGGGTCGGCGCGATGACCCAGGCCATCGAGCGACACCGGGGGGCCGGGTCCATTTCGATCCCGAGGGATGGGCTTTTGGCTCTCTTCGATCTCCAGGAATGCTTGATCGGGGCGCGTGACGAAAAGCTTTCGGCGGTAAAAACGACGCTCGTCGTCTCCGCCGGCGCGGCCATCGCCGGAACCTTTCTCGCGCTCCCTTGGCTTTCGATTCCCGCCTATATCGTGAGCCTCGGGATCATCTTCGGCAAACCTCTCCTCATGAGGCTGCAGGGCGAGAGGCCGGAGCCTTTCAAGATCGGCTGCGGTGCCAGGCTTGGAGATCACACGGCGAAAGGGAAGATCGTGGAGCGCGTCGTCGTCCCTGGCCTTCCTAGGGCAGGACGGTATTGGTGGGGAGCCGTCGTCGATCCGGGACGCGGCGCTCGGGCGAATCTCTGCCTTGGAAAGGAGACATTTCGGGTAGAGGTCGAAGGCCGTGAGGGCCTCGCGGTCGATCTCGCTTCGGGATGGCAGATCCTGGATCCGTCCGACTGCGATCGCCCGACGAAAACGATCGTCGTATGGGAACCTTGCGGATCGCCTCCGCCTCCTGGAACGCCTCCGTCGAGCGGTTTTGCAGAATCCTTCTGGGTCGACTACTGGGGGCCGGCGACCGGGGGGGCATGCAGAACCGCAGGTCCCTTCGGCTGAACCGGGGACGCGGTCCAGCACGCGCTCGATGATGGGGGGACGCGCGCGCCTGGCGAGGACGGCGGTTACGTCGTCTACGACGAAAGGGGGGCTCCTCACGAGTCCTCCGAATGACCATCCTGCCGGAGAGCGAAGGCGCTCAAGGCATCGGTCATCCTGTTTCTGGAAAGCTCCGTAGACTGGCCGATGGCAGGCTCTGGAATTGGCCTGGCGTGGCCGCCGACGGACTTATCTGGGCCGCAAGCGGCTTCACTCTAGGAAGTCGACCCTATAGCCGGGTTCTTCCTACAGGCTCCGTTTCACGGACGATGGGTCTCCGGCCTCATCTGGGCCAGTCACAGGATTCCAAGATCGGGACCGATACCGGGAATGTGGCGAAAGCGGTCGGTTTTTTCGCCGCCAGCGGCCTTTCCTTCGTGGCGACGGGTTTCCTTCCTCCAAAATGGAACATCGTCGGGCTCGTCTCGGGTTTTGGGCTTGCCGCGGGCGGCATCCTCTCGCTTCTCAGGCCTTCCGACACCACGGCCGATGGGGCGCTCCAGGAACTTGCGTCGGCCGATGAAATGTCTCGAGGGCTTCGCCGGCTGGCCAACGACAGTTTGGCAGGGCGATGGTCCGAACTCAAACTGCGTTTGTCCGGCTCCGGTCCCGTACTTTCGGATATGGATGTTGGACGCCTGATCGAGAACCCGTCCCTCTACGATCTAACGCTTCCCCTCTTTGTCCTTCCACAGGCGGAATCCTGGCGCGCGGATGCCGGAAAATGGCTCGCGGCCATCGATCGCGTCAAGGCCATGCCGGATCTTACTGCAGGTGAACTCGGCAGGCTCCAGGAGGAAGAGGACGAGATCCGCCGGCGTTGGATCATTCTCTCGGATGCCGGCGTGGGCCTCCGTTCTCCGAGCGCAGCCTTTATGAGCGCTCTTGCCAAGGAGATCGGGGAAAGCATCCCGACGGCTCAGGATTATGCGCTTTTGGTCGTGGCGGGCCTTGCCGCCATGGCCCTCGTCGCCTGGTCGTCAAGCTGATCGGACGCTTGACAACACCCATAGCCTCGTGTAGATTGGATATGCGCTGATGCCAACAAAAGAGATGCGGCGGCGTCTAGAGAGGCCAGATACCACGATCGCCGTAACGAAGGAGATGAGGCGGCTCATCAACCGCCATGCGCGCCCGGGGGAAATCGTCGATGCGACGCTCCGCAGGCTCTTCCGGGAACGCGGTCACGGAGAGATCGGACATCCGATCCGCGCCGGCCGCATGCTTTTGGCCCGTCGCGGCAAAAAGACGACCATCCGGATATCCAAATTCCTGAAAGCCTGGATCGTGGGAAGGATCCGGGGCTACGAGACTCCCGAGCACTGCATCCGGAGACTGGCGGGCATCGGACGTGGAGGTGGGGGCAATGGATCATCCCGGTGACCCTGTCCCGGCGACTCAGGGGCCGGCGCCCGCCGAATCGGAGGGCCCGTTCCGCGCCAGGATGAAAGTAGGCGTCCGTCTCGACGCGGTGAAAAACAGGAAGCTCAGTCACGTCACCCCGATCCGGCTGATCGCGCTGGGCTGGCCAAACCAGTTCATGGTCCATGAGGTGATCGAACACGAGGGAAAGCCTCATCTATCGCTCTGGCCGTGCTGTTTCTGGATGATGAATCGAAGGACCGGAAAGTATCTCTGCAAGGCGCATCCGGCAGAATATTTCGAGGTCCTTTCGACCGAGCGTGTCCCGAAACAGAGCGATCAGATCACCCGGATCGATACGCCCTGGGGCCCAATCCTCGACATGGACTACTACCAGGATAACGGGCCTCCGGTGATGACGCTCCGGATGTTCGGCTTTCCCTTCCAGGTGACCGGCGGTTTTGCCCGTCAGCTTTCCGAGGCGCTGAAGAATCTCGGGGTCTGAGATGGACGGCGCGGACGAAGCCCATAACATCCCCGTGCGGCCTTACCGCGTCGTTCTCTGGTCCACCGCGGCGCCGAAGCCGTTCCTTTTCGACATCGAAGTCCCGAATGCGCTATCGGCCGTCGTGACCGTGGCGCACCTCGTCCAGCTCCTCTACCCCCAGATCACGGCATACGAGATCTACGACCGCGAAGAACAGGTTCTGGTGGCGAAGATCCCGATAGGCTTGGCCGTCGCCTCGACCACGAAAAAACTCGCCGAATGGGTCGGCGTTCCCATGCCGCTCAATGCGGCGACCATCGTCCGACCCAAGGGCGACGAGAAGTTCGATCTCGCGGACTATTTTTCTAAGCTTCGTGAAGGGCAGCAGCAGAAATAAGATGGAAATCGCCGCCGGTCTTTCCGTCTTCATCCTGGCCACCTATGGCATTGGCACCGTGGTCGGCGTTCTGAAGGCCGGCCAGTTTCTTCTTCAGCGCCCCCTGGATCGGCTGTCGCGATTGCGCTGGTTGGTCTTTTTGAAACCTCTGGCCGCCCTCGTACGCTGTCCTCCGTGCATCGCTTTGTGGGCGGGTCTGGCCTTGTCGATCAAGGGCTTGTCTCCGTGCCTTCTCGTCTGGCCGAACGTCATTCCTGGAATCGCATGGGGCGTCGATGCCTTTGTGGCGGCGGGAGCGACATGGTTGCTCCATGTTTCGGCGGAACGGATTTCTCAGGGGCTAGATGTGTGACGATCAAGGACTTCAAGGTTCTCGTGACCGGCGCGACCGGGTTTCTCGGAAAACGGCTGACCGCGATTCTCGATGCGGCCGGCGCCCGGGTATATCCCGTCAGCCGGAGCCTCGGCTATGACCTGAGGGACAAGGCGGAGGCCTATCGGGCATTCCTGGAATCGAGGCCCGAAGTGGCGGTCCACCTCGCCGCGCGGGTCGGAGGCATCGGAGCGAATCAGGAACATCCAGACCACTTCTTCACCGACAACATGCGCATGGGCATGAACGTGATCGAGGCCGCCGCGAGCGCCGGCGCGCGTGTGGTCGCTGTCGGAACAGTCTGTTCCTACCCGAAGCACTGCCCGGTTCCGTTTCGGGAAGAAGATCTCTGGAATGGCTATCCGGAGGAAACGAACGCCCCCTATGGCGTGGCCAAGAGATCCCTCCTGGTCATGTGCGCCGCCTACCGGGCCCGGCGCGGCCTCAAGTATGCGTATCTCGTGCCTTGCAATCTGTATGGCATCGGAGACAACTTCGACGCGCGGACGTCTCATGTGATCCCGGCTCTCATCCGGCGGATCTCCGAGGCGGCACAGGCAGGTCGGAAGAGCGTCACTCTCTGGGGCACCGGCAAGGCGACCAGGAGTTTCCTCTACGTCGATGATGCGGCCGAGGCCATTGCCAGGGCGGTCGGCGGCCTGGATTACGAGGGAGCCATCAATCTCCCCGGCTCCGAGGAGATCACGATCGAAAACCTCGCGTCGATCATTGCGTCGCTGGTCGGGTTCCAGGGGGCTCTCTTCTGGGACCCCCAAAAACCCGACGGCCAGCCAAGACGCGCCATCGACGGAAGCCGCGCGAAGGATATCCTTGCGTGGACGCCGTCGGTTGGCCTCGAAGAAGGCCTGCGGAAAACCGTCGACTGGTGGCTCGCGCAGGGCAAGGACCTTGTCCAAGAGCTCAGGTGATCCCGTGACCACCGTTCCTTCCGTGTGCGTCGTCGCCTTTTCGTGCGACCGGTATAACGACGCATGGAAGCCGTTTGCCGGGTTGCTCGAACGGTTCTGGCCGGATCGGCCGTGGCCGCTGATCCTCGTGGCCAACGAGACCCGGGCGGAGATTCCAGGGCTGCGGGTGGTCACGACGGGAACCGATATCGGTTGGGGACACGCGGCCGCACGGGCGCTCGAGGCGATCTCGTCAGACCTCGTTCTCGTTCTCATGGAGGATTACTTCGCGCTCGCCCGCTGGGATACCGATTTCCTGATGCGGGCCGCCCAGGAGGCCTTCTCGGACAAACGTGTCCAGTACCTCCGTTTGACTCCGGTACCGCCTCCGTCACGCTCTATGGATGGGATGCCCTGGGGCCCGCACGATCCCGGAACCGCATACCGGTTCTCTCTACAGGCGTCGCTTGTTCGAAGGACTTACCTGATGGAACGGGTACAGAAGCGGAGAACGCCCTGGGAATTCGAGCTCTGCGAGACCGGGGACCTGGAACAAGTCCATTTGTCGGTCATCTCCGGCCTCAGCCCATGCCCCTATACGATCGCGATCCGCCGGGGACATGTGTGGCAAGACGAGGCGCTTCGCCATTGCGCCGCCTTGGGCATCCGATGCCCGGATCCTCTTTCTTCAGGAGACCCGCGATGAAGAGCCTTCTCCTCGTGTTCCTTCTCGTGGCTGCCGTCCACGCAGACGAGATCGTACTCTCCAACGGAACGTCGATCCGGTGGAAGTCGCTTGGGCAGGCCGGAGATCAGTTGGAGATCGTCTCCGTCGATGGCCAGAAACTGAAGGTGCCCAAGGCGGACGTGATCCGGATCACCGTCGATCCGCCCGCCGCGCCTCTCATCGGCGCGACGTTCACGAAAAAACCGCTTCCAGCCATCGATCTGCTTCTCCGAGCGAATCCAAAACGCGACGCTAGGGGCGGAGAGTGGAGATTCGCCGCTGGCATTCTCCGAGCTGTTTCTTCGACCGTAGCTACGCCTTCGGTTCTGCCGTTGGAATACGGCCCGCCTGAGGAATATGACGTTCTCGTTGTCGTAGAGCGAGCAGAAGGCAAGGAGCCATTCATGATCGGTCTATGGGCAAAGGACAAGCATTTCGGGATCGGGCTGGATTGGTCTCAAGGTACGGCGAGCGGCATCGTTTGCGTCGACTCTGCAGGCCCCGGCGTTAATGAGAG
>JAKFCT010000084.1:0-41485 GCA_036676495.1 Candidatus Sericytochromatia bacterium | reverse complement strand
GGCGGCGCGGGCCGGCGAGCACGGCCGCGGCTTCGCGGTGGTCGCCGACGAGGTCCGCAAGCTGGCCGAGCGCTCCGCCAAGGCCACCGGCGAGATCGCGACCCTCATCAAGGGCATCCAGAAGGAGACGGAGCAGGCCGTCCGGAGCACCCAGCAAGGCGACGCCGCCATCCAGGAAGGGACCCAGCTGGCGCAGACCGCCGGCGAGTCGCTGGGAGCCATCGTCACCTCGGTGGATCACGTCACGACCCTCATGGCTCAGATCACCCAGGCGACCGGCGAGCAGAACCGCGCCGCCGCTCAGATCAACGAGGCCGTCGGCTCGATGAACCGCCTCACCAGCCAGGTCATGGGCGCCACGCGCGAGCAGGCAAAGGGCTCCGAGCAGATCATCAAGGCCGTCGAGACCATGAACCGCATGACCCAGCAGGTCTCCGTGGCCACCAGCGAGCAGAAGAAGGGCGGGGACCAGGTCGTCATGGCGGTCGAGAGCATCAACCGCGCGGCGCAGGAGACGGCCAATGCCACCGGCATGGTCTCCCAGGCGGCCTTCGACTTGCAGCGCCAGGCTCAGCTGCTCAACGAGGCGATCGCCTTCTTCAAGGACGGTCAGAACCACGACTCCGCCCGGACCCTCGGTGGCGCCGTGCCTCAGGCCCCGGCCCTCATGGCCGGACGGAGGTAAGCCGTGGCCGAAGAACTTCAGCTGGTCAGCTTCAACCTGGATTCCGAGGAGTTCGGGGTGGACATCGGGGTGGTCCAGGAGATCGTCCGGATGCCGGAGATCACCAAGGTTCCTCGCTCTCCGGAGTTCGTCGTGGGGGTCGTCAACCTCCGGGGCAAGATCATCCCCGTGGTCGATCTCCGGAAGCGCTTCGGCCTCCCGGCCTCCGACGCGACCAAGAGCACCCGGATCATCATCGTCTCCGTGCGCTCGCGGACGCTCGGCATGATCGTCGACGGCGTGAGCGAGGTCCTGAGGCTCGATTCCTCGGCGGTCGAGCCGACCCCGGAGATGGTGGCCACCAGCATCGACGCGTCCTTCCTCAAGGGGATCGCCAAGCTCGAGGGTCGGCTGCTCATCTTGCTGGAACTCGACCTCGTCCTCAACCAGGAAGAAGCCCAGGCCCTCGCCTAGTTAACCGTTGAATCAGGGCGCCCCCGCTTAGGGGGCGCCCTTTTCGTCTCGAGGCAAGGTGAAGAAGAACGTGCTGCCTTCGCCCGGCGGGCTCTCCACGCCGATGCGCCCCCCGTGCAGGGCGATCAGGTCGCGAGAAATGGCCAGGCCCAGCCCGATGCCGCGTTGGGGACAGTGCGGCGCCGGTTCGAGCTGCACGAAGCGCTCGAAAATCGCGTCCACCTGATCCGCCGGAATGCCGGGGCCTTCGTCCCGCACCTCGAATCGGTCCTCGTCCTCCATCCGGTGGGACCTCAGCCGGACCGTGCTGCCGGGAGGTGCGAACTTGAGGGCGTTGCTCAGGAAGTTGACGAGCACCTGGATGATCCGATCCGCGTCGGCGTGCAGTGGGAAGGGCTCGGCCTCGACGGACAAGGTGATGTCCCGGGAGTCGGCGAGGCCGCGCAGCGTGTCCGCCGCCTGTTGCAACAGGCCGGCGGCGGTGCAGGCGCTCAGGTTCAGCGCGAGACGGCCGTTACTGAGCTGCTCGTACTCCAAGGTCTGGTTCGTGAGGCGAATCAAGCGGCCTGCCGAATTCAGGGCAATTTCGGCCATGCGCTGGGCCCGTTCGGGCAGGGGACCGGCAACGCCGTTCGCGAGGAGCTCGAGGGAGTTGTGAAGGGAGCCGAGCGGACTGCGCAGCTCATGGCTCACCACCGAGATCAGCTCGCTCTTGGCCCGCTCGAGCCGGCGGCGCTCGGTGATGTTCTGGAAGGCGGCCACGCGCACGATTCGACCCTGGTAAGGCATGGCCTTGACGCGAACCTCCAGGTGAAGCACCTCTCCGGCCGGGGTCGGCACCTCGATCTCGTAAGGGGAGGCGGTCTCCGTGCCCGAGGCCAGCGGCCTCCGGATCCGCTCCCTCAGCTGGCCCTGGAGCGACTCCGGAAAGAAGGTGAGGATGGATTTCCCAAGCATGTCCTCGCGCGTGAGGCCGGCAAGATTGGTGAAGGCCTCGTTGACGTCCAGGACGATGCCCTGGTCATGGATGAGCAGGCCTTCGAACGTCGCGTTGGCGAGGGCCTGGAAGCGATCCTGACTCTCTCTCAAGGCACGTTCGGCTTCAAGGCGAGCCGCGATGGCCACGTTGGTTTGCTTGGCGATCTCCAGCTCGCGCTGGCTGCCTCGCCAGCGGGTCCATGAGTAAACCGTGAAGCCGGCGCCCGTGACCAGCACGGCCAAGAGCGCCTGCAGGAATTCGAGACGGTCGAGAGAAAGCGGCAGGGGGCAGGCCGAGGGCGCCGCCGCGACCATGAGCGTCAGGATGGCCAGCATCAGGGCAAACGCCCCAAGCGTGAGCCCTTCGCGAATCCGGGGGGGTAAGAAGGCTGGGTATCGGTGGGCTTTGGGTGGCATGGTGGGCTCGCAATGAGGTGAGTAGGGGATTTGTACCCTTCGGGGACGTGGTTCAATCGGACGCGAAGGGCGCCTCGGTTTCTCCCTCTTGTCCCTCGGAGTTCTCCCTCTTGGCTCTCGGAGGCGAGCCGTCCGGAAGGTAGGATGGACGCGGCGGCCGCGCTGGGCCGGAGGGAAATCGGCGATCCGCTTCGCGACAGGGCTTGCGGGACCCAGGGGCCAGTAAGCTCCGGGGCATCGGGATTTGCGTTTTCGACGAACACTTGATCGAGCAAGTCAATCGGGTGTATGAACGATATCTGAACGAGTGGTGGCAGCGAAACGCAAGGGAAGTCGATGAGGACCCCGATGGCTCGTCCGAAGCAGTTCTGGATCGCCCTGTGTGCGAGCGTTATAACCATGGCTGGCTGCGGACGCCCCGACGGGCTCGGGGCTATTGACCTCTCCTCGGGCCCCTCGGCCTCGACCGTCGCGGCGCGTGCCGCTGGTCCTTACAAGCTGAGCGCGACCGTCCGGGGGAAAAACTGGGATCGAATCGAGCGCCTCACCGCCACCTCGCGTGACTTTCCCCAAGAAAAGGCCCGCCCCAACGGCCGGCAACGCGATCCCGAGCTGATCGAGGCCTTCGGGACGGCCGTCCCCCCTTCGCGCGACGTCCTCCTTCACTACGCGCGCGGCTGGGATCAGGGCGAGGGCCCTCCGGTGCTCTTGATTCACGGCGTCATGGTCGATGCCAACACCTCCTGGCACGATCCCCACGACAAGGAAGGCCTTGCACCTTACCTTTCGGGCAAGGGAAAGCGGGTCTTCGCCTTGACGTTCGCGCATCGGCATGGCGACAACCTGCTCTGGGCCGAGCAGATTGCGTGGGCGATCGCCCGGATCCGCGAAGTGACCGGCTCGGCGGAGGTCGATCTCGTGGCCCACAGCAAGGGGACCGTCGCGGCCCGCGCGCTGGTCTCGGGCGTCCGCCAACCCTGGATGACCCCTTACGCCAAGGACGTGCGCCGCCTCATCCTGCTGGGTGGCCCTCACCTCGGCCTCGACTTCCCCTTCCGCCACCCGCTGGTCAACTACGGGCTCTACCCCGAGCAGGACGACCGCCTCCGCAACGCTCCGATGTCCTGGACCAAGATGCTGGTCATGGGACTCTGGATCGATACCACCCCCTTGACCCTGATGACGGACGCGGGCAACTTCTTCCCGGGCCAGTCCCAGCTCCTCTACCGCTGGGACGACGTTTACCCGCTGCCCCGGATCGAGCAGGACTGGTACACGACCTACCACGGAGGCCGGGGCTTCGTCAGCGAGAGCGCCGGTATCGACAAGGCGATCGCCCAGGGGGGACACTTCATCGACCGCCTGCGCAAGAACCCCCTGGATCCCGGCGTCGAACTCGCCGTCCTGGCCGGCGATCAGCCCGACCTCGCGGGCGTCCTCAACGAGACGACCGGTCCCGCCGACGGCGTGGTCTTCCTCAAGAGCGCCACGCATACCCAGGACATGACCCGTGCCGGCGCCAAGCTCCGGGCCAAGGACGTCCTGCCCCTCAACCACATGGAGCTGATCTACGCTCCGGCCGCCAAATCCTGGCTCCTGGACATCCTCAACCAGCGCTAGCTCTTGTAACGACCTCTCGTAACGAGGCTGTAACGTCCTCGCTCTAGTCTTGCCTCAGCAAGGTTGGATAGCAAGAGGATGAGCGCCATGACCACCCAAGCCCCCCCGGATCTCTTCAAGACCTGGAAAGAGCTCTACGACCGCTCCGAGGAGCTGTGGAGCAAGCCGATGCAGGAGATGCTCGGTACCGAGTCCTTCGTCAGCTGGATGAGCGCCACCCGCGAGCAGTCCCTCACGCAGCATCAGCTCTCGCGGGAGAGCCTGGAAAAGCACTGGGACAGCCTGCGTCTGCTCACCAAGACCGATCTCGCCCGGCTCGCGGGCCAAGTGGTCGACCTGGAGGCCAAGGTCGACGCCCTCGACGATCGCCTCGACGCCATGGAGGGCAAGCTCGACGCCCTCTTCAATCGGCTCGACCTCATCCTCGAACGTCTCGATTCGGGAATGACCGTCCGCACGGTCACCCCGGAACGGGGCGTCGAGGCCCCCAAACCCAAGCGTCCCTCCAAGTAGCCCGCCCCCCTCACGAGGAGAATGTCCATGACGACTGCAGCCCCCATCCTTTCCACCCTGACCGGCGAGATGCTGGATGCCGCCCTTTCGAACGCCAAGGCCCTCAACTGGAGCCAGGATCAGCTCGAGACCCTCGCCGCCACCTGGATGAAGCAGGCCCACACCATGCGCCACGACGGCGAGAAGGTCTTCGAAGTCCTCGTCTCGCAGGCCAAGGTCCACTCCGAGGAGATGGCCCGCCTGGCCGAGCAGACCATGGCGAGCACCACCCAGCACGTTCCCGGCTGGGATCTCATGACCGTCGGCGCCCTTCGCCGCCAGGTCGAGGATCTCGCGGCCCGCGTCGACTCCATCTCCAAGCCGTAAGCGAACAGGAGCCCGACGCGCCATGACCCAGCCATCCGAGACCTTAGATTCTCTCACCGAGACGCTTCGCCGGGAGTTCGAGCGGAGTTGGACCCAGGCGGAAGCCGCCTGGCAGCACGTGGCCCAGCCCGTGGCGGCGCCCGTGGGCATGACGCCCAAGGACGTCGTCTGGACCAAGAACAAGGCCAAGCTCTATCGCTACCATCAGCCGGAGCGCCGGCATGCGGTGCCTATTCTGCTGGTCTACGCCCTCATCAACCGCCCTTACATCCTGGATCTGATGCCGGGCAACAGCTTGGTGGAGTACCTGGTCTCGGAAGGCTATGACGTGTTCATGATCGACTGGGGCCACCCCGGCGAAGAGGATGCGGGCCTCTCGATGGACCATTACGTCCTCGAATACCTGCCCCGCGCCGTGAAGCAGGTCCTGCGCCACTCGGGTGCCAAGGAGCTGAGCATGCTCGGCTACTGCATCGGCGGCACGCTCTCGGCGATGTACGCCGCATGCCATCCCGACGCCCCCCTGAAGAACCTGGTCTTGCTCGCCACTCCGATCGACTTCACCGATGCCGGCCTCTACACGGCCTGGCTGAATCCCCGCTACTTCAACGCCGACCGGGTGGCCGAGACCTGCAAGCTGGTGCCCACCGAGATGCTCGACTGGGGAGCCAAGATGCTCAAGCCGATGCAGAACTACCTGGGCACCTACGCCGCCCTCTTAGACCGCATCGAGGACCGGGAGTACGTGAAGGGCTGGATGGCCATGAACCGCTGGGTCAACGATGGCATTCCCTTCGCGGGGGCCGCCTACCGCCAGTGGATCACGGAGTTCTACCAGCAGAACAAGCTCATCAAGGGTGAGTTGCGGCTGGGAGGCCGGCCGGTCTTGCTGGAAAACATCCGGTGCTCGTTGCTCAACGTCTACGCGGAGCTGGATCACATCGCCCAGCCCAGCCAGTCCAAGCCGCTGCTTTCGGTGGTTTCCAGCTCGGATGCGACGGAGCTGCCCATCCGGGCGGGGCACGTGGGGATCGTGGCGGGCCGCTCCGCCTCGAAGAACCTCTTCCCCAAGCTCAACGCCTGGCTCTCCGAGCGCTCAGTCTAATCTTCCTTGTCTCGTCCCCCCTTGACGGGGGGACCTCGGCGTAGCCGAGAGGGGGGTGTTACTGCTTCAGGTTCCTTAGAACGAGGAACGCCATGGCTGCGCCGGCAAACACCCCCCTCGGCTTCGCCGGTCCCCCCGTCAAGGGGGGACAATTAGCGGAAGATTGAAGGGAACGCCCCTTCTGCCTTATGATGGGCGCAGGAACGCTCGAGGGCATGAGAGGTCAACCTTGTCCGATTTCGGAGACGCGCTCGTCACCCGCACGAAGTTCATCGTTCCCCCGCTCAAGCGAACCCACATGCGGCGCGAGCGGCTGCACCGTTTGCTCGATGCGTCGATGGACGTCCCCCTGACCCTGGTCCTGGGAGGAACGGGCTACGGCAAGAGCTCGCTGCTCGCGGGCTACCTGCACGACCGCCGGCATGCCGCGCTCTGGTACGAGATCTCCGAGCGCGAAGCGGACGCTCAGCTCTTCTTGCTCCATCTCGCCCATCTCTTCCAGCGCGCCTACCCGGGCGTCGCGGATCGGATGCTGGCCTTGCTCTCGCTGCCGGGGGGCGCCGCCAAGCAGGGACTTGCCGCCGTCGAGGCCCTCGCCGACGCGCTGCTGGATCGTCTCGACACCGATACCTGGCTGGTGCTCGACGACTTCCATCATCTCCAAGGCTCGGAATCCGCCTTGTTGCTGGCCAACCACTTGATAGGCCAGCGTTTGCCCAAGCTCCACGTGGTCCTGGCGTCCCGCGTGCGCCCCGATCTTCCCGGCCTCCCCAAGTGGCGCCTGCGAGGGGATGCGCTCTTCATCGTTCAAGCGGAGCTGGCCTTCCGCGCCGACGAGGTGGAAGCCCTCTTCGCTGAGATCCTGGGCTTGCCGCTGGAGGCCGAGGCAATCACGCGCTTGATGAGTGAGACCGAGGGCTGGCCGATGGCCTTGAGGCTCTTGGCCCAGCACCAGGGGGGCGAGATTCCGGAGTCCCGGGGCTCGCTGCGGGACCTCTTCGATTACCTGGCTTCCGAGGTCCTGGATCGCTTGAGCGAGCGCGATCGCGACTTCCTCTTCGCGACGGCGCCGTTGCCGCAGCTCTGGCCCGACGTCTGCCGCGAACTGGCCGGGCGAGACGCCTCCGACGACCTGGCGGCGCTCAACGAGCGCGGAGTCTTCCTGGTCCCCCTGGGCGACGGCGGGTATCGCTACCATCACTTGTTTAGAGAGTTCCTGCGCGAGCGCCTCGCGGCGGAAAACCGCTTGCAGCCGGCGCATCTGGCCGTGGCCGAGGTCCTGAAGCGCCGCGGGGACCTCGAAGGCGCCATCGATCACTACCTGGAAGCCGGCGAGGAAGGCAAGGCCGCGGAGGGCCTGGCCGCCGCGGCTCCAGGCCTCGTGAACCAGGGCCGGTACGCGCGCCTGGAATCCTGGCTTTCGCGCCTCTCGCCCGCGCTCGTCGATCAGGCTCCGGCTCTGGCCATCCACCAGGGGGATGCATGCCGGTTGACCTCACGCTTCGAGGCGGCGCTCGACTGGTACGACCGCGCCTACCGCGGCTATGGAGCAAACGCCGAGGGCCGCAGCCGCGCCCAGGCCTCCAAGGCTCTGGTCTACCTGGATACCCTTCAGCCTGCCAAGGCCTCGATGCATCTCGAGGAGGCCCTTGCCGAAACCCAGGATTCCGACCGCCGGACGGAGCTGCTGGTGATGCTCGCCGAGAACAAGCTCAACCAGGGAGACTCGGAGGCGGCGGAGGCCCTCTTCCGGGAAGCCCGGGAGCGCCTGCCCGAACTTTCCGAGCAGTCGGCACGGATCTTTCTGAGGACCGGCCGTCTCCAGGAGGCCCGGGCCGTCCTTCAAGCCGCGCTGAGTCAGCCCCATGATCCCACGGCGGGGACCAAGGCCCATCGCGAGGCGTCGCTGGTGCTCTCGCTGATCGAGGCCTTGCAGGGAGAGCCTCTGGCGGCACGGGAGCTGGCCTCTCGGGGCTTGGAACGTGCCAAGGAGCAGGGGGCGCTCTGGACCGAAGCGGTTGCGCTCATTCGCCTGGGGCATGCGGCCTTGCTGGAGGGCCAGCTGGACGAGGCGGAAGGCGTTTACCGGGAGGCGATCGCCCTCGCCCGCGCCATCGGCATCCCCCGCCTCAAGGCCGAGAGCTTGATGGGCCTCGCCTTCGTCGCGGGACGCCGAGGAGACCTCCACCTCGCCGAGACCCATGCCAAGGACGGCCTCGAAATTGCCAAGGAGACGGGGGATGCCTGGCTCTGCGCCATGCTGAGCCTGGCTCAGGGGAGCATTTACGTGGCGCACGGGGATCCCAGGGCCGAGCGCTGGCTGATGCAGGCGCAATCCGGATACGAGCGCTGCGGGGATCCCTTCGGCATGACCCTGGTCGCCTTGTGGTCGGCGCGGCTCGCCATGGCCCTCGGGGAAGGCAAGGCGGTCCTCACCCGGATCCGGCGCGTGCTCGAACTCCTGAAGCGCCATGGCGTCGGGTATCTGCTGAGCAAGCCGACCTTGCTCGGTTTCGCCGACTCCGCGCAGGCCCAGGCCTTCCTGGGAACGGCGCTCGACCGGGGCATCGCCCCGGCCCTCCTCTCGCCCTGGCTGAGCGAAGCGGGTCTCGTCGTCGAGGCCCCGGTCTTGCGCGAAGACGCGCTCCGGATCCGCACGCTGGGCGCGTTTCGGGTCTGGAGGGGCCAATCGGAGATCGGGGGACGGGCCTGGGGCCGCGAGAAGGCCCGCCAGCTCTTTCACCTCTTCCTGGCGCAACGCGGGCAGATGATCCCCAAGCCGCGCATCATCGATACCCTCTGGCCCGACCTCGAGCTCGGAGCGGCGGATGGCACCTTCCGGGTGGCGCTCAACGCCCTCAACAAGGTCCTGGAGCCCGAACGCAAGGGAGGCATCCCCCGCTTCATCTTGAGGGAAGGCGCGAATTACGGCCTGATGGTCGGGCCTGACGTCTGGATCGACGCGGCGGAGTTCGAACGCCTGCTGGATGAGGCCCAGGCGATGGAGGCACTGGGAGGGAATCCCCTGGAGCTGTATCAGCAGGCGCTGGAGCTCTCCGAGGGAGAGTTCCTCGTGGAATTTCCCCAGTACGAGGCGTGGTGCGAGCGGGAGCGGGAGCGTCTGGCGGATCGTTACAAGGAGGGCGCCCTGAAGCTGGCTCGGCTGTACTACGCTCAGGGGGATGATACGGGGGCCGCGCTTTGGGCCCAGCGGCTGATCGAACGGGATCGTTGCGCCGAGGAGGCGTACCGGATCGCGATGGCGGCCCAGTACCGGCAGGGCGATCGCCCCATGGCCCTGCGCACGTACGATCGCTGTGTCGTCGCCCTGGATGAGGAACTGGGCGTCGACCCCATGCCCGAGACGCAACTGCTCTTCGACCGCATCACCCAGTTGCAGCCCCTGGACGCCGTGGGTCTGAGCTAGCCGACCCGCAGAGCGCATACTCACAAGTAAGCAAGGGTATAAAGCCTCCATAGCGTCTTCTGAGGAGGCTCCATGCGGCTTCACGTCTTTCTTGTGGCATTGCTACTCGTCGGTTGCGAGCGGATCCCGCTTCAAGGCCTCGTCTCCCCTCCCGGTCAGGAGGAGTCGCGCTCGGGCGACAAGACAGGCTCTTCTGGCGACGCATCCGACGGGGACACGAAATCGCCAGGTGACAAGACCGCGGAGAAACTCCCCAGCGACGATTACCTGGGCCTGCGCAAGGGGTTGACCCTGCAATACCAGACGACGGAGATCTCGGATCTCGGCGGCGCCCTGGGCCGCACGGAGGATCGGGTGCTCCTCCAGCATGAGGTCACCACGGTCGAGGTCCAAGACGAGCAGGCCACCGCCAGCATCTGGGTGAGCGGGCTCAACTTGAACGCAGGGCCGATCACCCCCTTCGCGACCCTTTACTTCAAGAAGCGCGATGGGCTCTACCGAAAACCGTCCATGGCCGAATCGGCGCACTTGCTGCTGCCTTTCCCCGTCAAGGACAGCGTGAGAGTGATCCGGGAGGCCTCCAGCAGCACGCACGTCGAGACCGTCAACGGCTACCAAGATACGATCACCGTCATGGCGGGCGCGGAGACGGCCACCACGGCCACGGGGAAGACGGTGGTGACGGCGGCCGGTACCTTCAAGGATTGCGTCGAGGTGCGTACCTCTCAGCTGACCAACAGCTACCATGCCGAGCATTCGAAGGGGTTCTTCGGGAAGGTCGAGATGGGAATGACCATCACGCGCTGGTTCGCCCCCGGTCTGGGCCTGATCAAATATGAGCAGATCCATTTCACCCGCGATCCCCGGATCGACCCGATGTCGCTCGAATACTACGGTGAGCTGTCCACCTACTCCGTTCCCGTCACCCCCGCAAACCCCTGATCTTCACGCCTCAGGGACCGCCCATGACGCGCCTGCTCTCCGCCCGGGCGAAAAGCAGGTGGATGTAACGACGATGTAACGTGAGGTTGTTACAGTTTCCTCCAATCGCTTCCCCTCGTTGTGATGGAGGACCTCCGATGTTCTTTGGTGACTGGCTGAGCCGCTGGGCCCTTTACGCCCCCGAGAAGACCGCCCTCATCGACGTGGCCGCCGGCCGCCGGTTGACCTACAAGGCTTTCAACCAGCGGGCCGACAAGCTCGCTTCCGCCCTGCGCCTTCGCTACGGCATCCAGAAGGGCGATCGCGTCGCCGTGCTCGCCTACAACTGCAGCGAAACCCTTGAGCTCTTCTTCGCGCTCGGCAAGCTGGGCGCCATCATGGTCCCCCTCAACTACCGCCTGATCGGTCCGGAGATCGCCTACATCCTCCAGAACTCCGAATCCCGCCTCCTCTTCTTCGGCCCCGAGTTCGAGGAGACGGTGAAGGCCCTCCTGCCCGAGGTCTCCCTGGAGTACGTCGTTCCCTTCCACGAGGACGGCCTCCTGACCTCGTACGAGGAGCTGCTCGCCGTGGCCGCCTCGGGCGTCCCCGAGCCCGCCGAGATCGATCTGGACGACCCCTGGCTCATCCTTTACACCTCGGGCACGACCGGCCAGCCCAAGGGCGCCGTCCTGACCCATGGGACCATCACCTGGAACGCCATCAACACCCAGGTGGGCTGGGATCTCCGCAACGACGACATCACCCTGACGCATACGCCCTTCTTCCATACCGGCGGCCTGAACGTCCTCACCACGCCCCTCTTCCACCGCGGCGGCACCGTGGTGCTGATGCGGCAGTTCGAGGCCGCGCAGTCCTTGCAGCTCATCGAGCGCGAGCGCTGCACCGTGGTCTTCGCGGTGCCGACCATGTTCCAGATGATGCTCGAAAGCCCCGCGTTCCAGGCTGCGGATCTCTCGGCCATGCGATTCTTCATCTCGGGGGGCGCACCCTGCCCCGTCTCCTTGATCGAGGCTTACGCCCGCCGGGGCCTCACCTTCAAGCAGGGCTACGGGCTCACCGAGGCCGGACCCAACTGCTTCACGCTCGATGCCAAGGACGCCGTGCGCAAAGCCGGCTCGGTGGGCTTCCCCAATTTCCACCTGGACGTGCGGGTGGTCGACGATGACGATCGGGACGTCGCGCCCGGCGAGGTGGGAGAGCTCTTGATCCGGGGCCCTCATGTCATCAAGGGCTACTGGAAGAACCCCCAGGCGACCGCCCAGGCCATCCGGGACGGCTGGCTTCACACCGGGGACCTGGTGCGCCAAGACGACGAGGGCTACTTCACCATCGTGGACCGAAAGAAGGATATGATCATCTCGGGAGGAGAGAACATCTATCCCGCGGAGCTGGAGAAGATCCTGCACGGCCATCCCGCCATCCAGGAGGCGGCGGTCATCGGTGTGCCCCATCCCAAGTGGGGCGAGGTCGGACGCGCCGTGGTGGTCCTTCGGCACCCCGGTGCCCTCACGGAGGCTAGCCTCACGGAGGCCCAGGTGATCGCGTATCTGAGTGAACGGGTCGCCCGTTACAAGCTTCCCAAGTCCGTGGTCTTCACGTCGGAACTGCCCCGCAACCCCACCGGCAAGGTCCTCAAGCCCGCCCTGCGCGAGCGCTTCGGGGCCGAGCTCGCCCCGGTCTAGCCCCTAGAAAAGGAACCCCATGAGAGTCAAAGGTAAAGTCGTCATCATCACGGGAGCCGGTCGCGGCATCGGCCGCGAAACCGCCCTTCTCCTCGCCGGTGAGGGAGCGCAGGTCGCGGTCTGCGATCGCGACCCCGCGGCCGTCCAGGAGGTTTCCCGGCAGATCGTTCGCGCCGGAGGCGAGGCGTCGGCGCACGCGCTCGACGTCACCCGGCGCTCCGAGATCGCGGAGATGGTCCAGCAGGTCATGGAGCGCTTCGGCCGGATCGACGTGCTCATCAACAACGCCGGCATCACCATGGATGCGACGCTCGGCAAGATGACCGAGGAGCAGTTCGACGCGGTCATCGACGTCAACCTCAAGGGCGTCTTCAACTGCACGCAGGCCGTCCTGCCCCAGATGGTCGCCCAGGGCCGCGGCAAGATCATCAGCGCGTCCAGCGTCGTGGGAGTCCACGGCAACTTCGGCCAGACCAACTACGCCGCGACCAAGGCCGGAGTCATCGGCATGACCAAGTCCTGGGCCAAGGAACTGGGCCGGAAGGGCATCACCGCCAACGCCGTGGCTCCGGGCTTCATCCAGACCGACATGACTGCCGCCATGCCCGAGAAGGTGCTCGCCGCGATGAGCGAGAAGACCCCCGTCGGACGTCTCGGCACCCCTGCAGACATCGCCAAGGCCTACCTCTTCCTCGCTTCCGACGACGCCGATTTCATCACCGGCCAGGTCCTGGGCGTGGATGGGGGATTGGTCCTTTAAGCGGCCTGGCTCGCGAGAACACCTGCTTAGAAAGGAGCACCTCATGGCCTCGGCCAACGCCGCCCCCCACACGCCCTACCGCTTCGTCATCGAGACCTTGCTCTTCCTGACCTACGCCGTCTTCGGGCTGTCGTGGATCGCCATCACCCCCCTGGTCGGCGAGCTTCAGGCCGAGTTCGACATCACCAGCGCGCAACTCGGCATGATCAACACGCTGGTCTCGGTGGCCAAGGTCGTGGCTCCCTTGCTCACCGGCCTCCTGGCCGTTCGGATCGGACTCAAGAAGACCATCTTGCTGGGATCGCTCTGCATCTGCTTCGCGGCGATCGCCCCCTTGACCTCCGACTTCACGCTCTTCCTCGCGAGCCGCTTCGTCTTCGGTGTCGGCGGCGCCATCGTCGTCACGCTCTTGGGCCCCATGGTCATGCAGTGGTTCCCCAAGTCCGAGATGCCACTGGTCAACGCCTTCAACAACGTCGCGGTCAACACCGGGATCGCCGTCACCCTCTTCACCACGGTCCCGCTCGCGGGCGCCCTCGGCTGGCGTAACGCCCTCCTCGTCTACGGCGTGCTCAGCGTCGTCCTGATGCTCGCCTGGGCCGTGCTGGGCCGGGATCACGTGGCCGAGCCGGTCGCGGCCGGTGAGAAAGCCGCCTCCACGGTGCGCTACGCGGACGTCTGGAGGATGAAGGAGACCTGGATCATCGCCCTCGCCTTCGCGGGCCCGCTGGCGCTCTACCTGGCCTTCAACACCTGGCTTCCCACGTACTACATGCAGGCGTTCGGCATGAGCAAGGCGACGGCCTCGCAGTTCACCGGCCTCTTCAACCTGGTGGGCATCCCCACGGCCATCGTCGCGGGCCTCCTCACCAAGCAGCTGGGCTTGCGCCGGCCGTTCATCATCGGGGCGGGCGTCGTCATGGGCTTCGCGGGCTTCGGCATGTTCCTCACCCCCAACCCGGTCTTCATCACCGTGGCGGCCGTGCTGCTGGGGGCCGCGATGTTCACGTACGTCTCCCCCTTGTTCACCACTCCGATGGAGCTCAAGGGCATGACCCCCCAGCACGTGAGCCTGATGATGGGCACGGTCTTCAGCTTCGCATACCTGTTCTCGTCCCTGTCGCCGGTCCTGGTGGGCCTGATGCGCGACGCGACGGGCTCCTTCGTGCCGGCCTTCGCCGTCTGGGCCGTCTTCTCCTGGGTGCTGGCCCTGGGCGGGCTCTTGCTTCCCGAGACCGGCCCCCGGGGGCAGGCCTCCCTGGTCGGAACGGTCCCCGCCTCCCCGGGGGTCCGGGAAGCGACGGAGGCATCGGTCGCCGGCTAGTTACTTGATCCAGGCGTCGGCCACGTCGGCCTCGACGGTCACGGGGACGCGCGTGAGGTAAGCTTCTGCGGCCTCCTGCATGGTCTCGCGCAAGCGCGCGGCCATGGAGGGGGCTGTTTCCGTGGGGGCCTCCACGACGATCTCGTCGTGGACCACGTTGACGATGCAGGCGCCCTCGGGAAGGCGCGCGTCGAGGAGGGCGATCGCCCGCTTGGTGATGTCCGCGCTGGTTCCCTGCAAGGGAGCGTTCTTGCCGAAGCGCTCCACGCCGGCCACCGCCCGCCGGTTCTCCGGATCCGGCTTGGCGAAGCGGATCCGCCGCCCTCCCAGCGTCGTGCACTCCCCGGTCTCCACGGCCTTGCGGGCGGCCTGCCGCAGCCAGACCCGCACTCCCGGATAAGCCGCAAAGTACCGATCGATCAGCTCCTTGGCCTCGTCGAGGCTGCAACCCAGCCGGGTGGCGAGCCCGCTGGGCCCCATGCCGTAGACCATGCCGAAGTTCAGGGCCTTGGCCCGCTGGCGTTCGTCCTTGCTCACGTGCTCGAGCGGGGTTCCGAACATCATTGAGGCCGTGAGGCGGTGTAAATCGGCCCCGCTCTCGAAAGCATGGAGCAACTGCGCATCCTGGGTGACCTCGGCCAGGATCCTCAGCTCGATTTGCGAGTAGTCGGCGATGATCAGCTTGCGGCCGGGGTCGGGCACGAAGCAGGCACGGTAGCGCTCCTGGTTGGGGATCTGCTGGATGTTGGGGTTCGAGGCCGCCATGCGGCCGGTGTCGGCCCCCAGCTGGTGGAACTCCGGATGAATCCGGCCGGTGACGGGATGGATGTAGCTCAGGAAGGATTCGCCGTAGGAGCTGAGGGCTTTCGCGGCATGGCGGTATTCGAGCAGCATGGCGATCACCGGGTGGGATGTGGCGAGGGGGCCGAGGGTGAGGTCGTCGGTGTCGGGGACGCGGATCCCGAGCCGCTCCAGGGCACGCATGACCTGGGGCACGGAGTTGAGGTTGAGCGGGGAAGTGGCGTGCTCGGGGAAGAGCGCGAGCTGGGGATCGGCGAGGGCCAGCTCCCGGTGAAGGGCCTCGGCCAGGGCCGCGTGCTCGCGTTCGCGCTCGCGGGCGAGCGCGAGCCACTTCACGCCGTCGAGCCGGATGCCTGCCAGCTCGATGCCCCCGATGGCGGGGGCCGCCGAGAACTCCAGGGCGGCGATGCGGCTCATCCGCTCGCTGAGGATGGCCGCACGCATGGCCTCGCGCAGGGGCAAAAGCACCGTGGCGTCGTGGGCCGCGTAGCGAACTTGCTCCGCGCTGAGGTCGCCGGACCAGTCGCTGCGCTGCATGGTCTTGTCCATGGTGATGGATAGCCAGCGGGAGGCGACGGCGGCGAGGCTGTGCCCGTCGCGGGAGCCCAGGAGCTGGCTCGCGAGCATGGTGTCGAAGATCCCGTTCAGGCGGATCCCGTAGCGACGGCGCAGGAACTTGGCGTCGAACTTGGCATGGTGAAGCACCTTGAAGGGACGGGGCGCCTCCAGGAGGGGCTTCAAGGGGCCCAGGTCCCGCATGCGGTTGGCGTCGATCAGGTAGACGACGTCCGGTGTGGCGAGCTGGATCAGGCGCAGGCGGGAGCGATGCGGGTCGAGGCCGGTGGTCTCGGTGTCGAGCCCGATCGCCTCGCAGCGCGAGAGCGTCTGGACGGCCTCTTCGAGGCCGGCGGCGTCCGTGATCCAGCTGATCGTCGGGTCGGAGTTAGGAGTCATGGCTCCATTCTACCGGGTGAAGGGCATCTGCCGGTTGCGTGCTTCGGCGCGGCGGAGACTTGCCGAGCTTGCTTGGTCGATTCGGACCTGGGATCGATCGCGTGATTCAGGAATCATGAAGCGCGAACGCGGCATCCGATATGGCTTCGATGGAAGGGAGAAAGGACCATGCGCGCAATCCGGGGGTTGATGGCGGCGGGAGTGGCGACGGCGCTCTTGAGCGGCTGCGCCGATCTCTTCAATGGCATGCGTCTAGGGCCGCCGGATCAGCGCTCGGCCCCCATGATGGGGCCGGATGGGAGGCTCCGCCCCGGAGGCGGAGCGGCGATGGGCGTGCCGGGGGGCGCTGCCGAGCAAAGCCCCGGCCTCAGGGGAGGCGAGCGCGACGACAATGCCCACTTCCTCAGCTATTTGGAGTACCTCAAGAGCTTTTCACAGTATCACGAGCTCGATCTGGCCGGCGTCCGGCTCGACGTCTCCGAATGCTACCCGCTGCGGGTCGTCGATGCCGCCTCGAAGTCCGTCCCCAACGCCCTCGTCACCGTCAAGCTGGGCTCGGAGGTCGCGCTGAGCGCGAGAACGCCCGCGGATGGCCGGCTCTACTTCCATCCCAAGGCGTTTCCCATGCTCAAGGACTCCGAAGAGGACCTGACGATCGAGGTGAGCAAGGGAGCGCAAAGCGTGACGCGCGGGCTGAGCCGAAACGGCGGGTCGGTCGAGCCGTTCGAGTTGCCGGGAGCTCGCGGGGCGATCGCCCCGAAGCTGGATCTCTGCTTCGTGCTGGACGTGACGGGGAGCATGGGAGACGAGCTTACCCAGATTCAGGCGACGATCGGGGAAATCTCCGCCCGGATCAAGAGCTTGCCGGGAGAGCCTGCCGTCCGCTACGGCCTGGTGGCGTATCGGGACCGGGGCGACGATTTCCTCACCCGGAAGCACGATTTCACGGACGATTTCGCGGAGTTCGAGCGGCGGCTGGAATCCTTGGCGGCGGCCGGAGGAGGCGACTACCCCGAGGCGCTGAACCCGGCGCTCAACGAGGCGATGACCCAGCTTTCATGGGACGACGGGGAGGCCGTGAGGCTGATGTTCGTGGTGGGGGACGCTCCGCCCCAGCTCGGCCATCCGCAGGACGTGCCGTATACGCGCAGCATGATCAAGGCCCTCGAGCGGGGCATCAAGATCTTTCCCTTGGCCGCGAGCGGGCTCGATGCGCTGGGCGAGTACGTTTTCCGCCAGCTGGCCCAGTTCACCGGGGGAAAGTTCCTGTTCCTGACCTACGGGGGGCAGACCTCGCATGAGGTAGGGCCCGTCCAGGAAAGCGATCTCGACGATCTGGTGGTGGGGATCGTCAAGGCGGAGCTCAGCCACCTGGAATGAGCCGCGAGGCGAAGGCCCCAGCCATGCGTCATGGCGGGGGCCGGGTCGATGATGCGACGAAGTCGCGCGAGCGCCAGCCGCTTTTGAAGCAGCGCGAGCGCCAGCCGCTTTTGAAGCAGCGCGTCGCTGAAAACGACGTTGGCTCTAGGAGGCGTTGGGAAGCCGGGTGCCGGTGTTCGGACTGGGGGCCGGCGCGTTCTTGCGGACCGGGGCGGTCCAGCGAACGTTCCAGACCAGCCGGACCCGTTCCAGGCTCCAGATCAGGTACTTGGTGAGGTCGATCTCGTACCAGGCGAGGCCCTGGGGAGCGCGGGTCTGGCAGGCGTGGTGGTTGTTGTGCCAGCCTTCGCCGAGGGCCAGCAGGCCGATGGGCCAGAAGTTCCGGCTCCGGTCGGTGGTCTCGGTGGTGCGGTAGCCGAACATGTGGCAGAGCGAGTTGACGCTCCAGGTCACGTGGTAGACGGCGACCATGGGGACGTAGAGGCCCCAGAGCATGCCGGGCAGACCGAGCGTGGCGTAGAGGAGGGCGGCCGTGACGAGGTGGGGGATGAAGAAGAGGTAAGGCTTCTCTGCGAGACGGGTGTACGGGTACTTCTCACGGATGTCCTTGGCGAGCGAGCGGATGCGCTCCTCGTCGGGGCCGGCATCCCGCAGGATCCAGCCCATGTGGCCGTGGAAGAAGCCGTGGATCGGGCTGTGGATGTCCTCATCCTGGTCGGACTTGGCGTGGTGCCAGCGGTGGTGGCCCACCCAGCCGACGGGATCCCCTTGTTGACCGACCGCGTTGCCGAGGAAGAAGAAGAACTTGATCCAGCCCGTGGTTTCGAAGGCCTTGTGGGTGAGCATGCGATGGAGGTAGAACGTGGTGCCGAAGCCCATCCAGAGGTAGAGGCCGATCATGATCGGCAGGTAGGAAACCGAGAAGGGTTGGAAGAAAGCGGCGATCGCCAGCCCATGGAAGAGGGCCAGGAAAAGCGCGCTCAGCCATTTGATCGGGCGGTTGCGGAACATGGGCGGTCCTTTCATTTACAGACGCCCTCCTATCTCACCATAGGCCCAACGGGGGTGTCAGTCATGGCTCGGTCATGATTCGCCAAAGTTCCGTCAAACTTCTCAGGACGCCCGTTTTTCCTGTTCTTCCCCTTCGGAGAACGGCCGAGGCCCCCGAGAGCACGGGCTCTCGGGGGCCGATCGAACGGAGATTTAGACGGCCGCGGTCTCGGCCACCGGGGCGGCCTGATGCGTGAGCTCGACTTCGAGCTCGAGCTTGACCTTCTCGCCGACGAGGATGCCGCCGGTCTCGAGGGCGACGTTCCACTCGAGGCCGAAGTCCTTGCGGTTGATCGTGGCGCTGCCGCTGAAGCCGGTCATGGTGACGCCCCAGGGGTTCTGCTGCTTGCCCGAGTACTCGGCGTCGATGGCGATCTCGCGGGTCACGCCGCGGATGGTGAGGTCGCCGTAGACCGTGTACTCGTTGCCGCCCTTGGCCACGATGCGGGTGCTCTTGAAGGTCATCTTCGGGTGGTTCTCCACGTCGAAGAAGTCGGCCGACTTGAGGTGACCGTCGCGGCCCTCGTCACGGGTGTCGATGCTCGCGACCTCGATCTCGCCGGTGATGGTCGAGCGGGTGAAGTCGGTCTCGTCGAGCTGAAGGCTGCCGGTGTAGCTCTTGAACTCGCCGCGGACGGTCGAGACCATCATGTGCTTCACGGCGAAGCCGATGCGGCTGTGGGAAGTATCGAGTTGCCAAGACATAATAGTGGTCCTTTCTCGCTAAGCTAGCTGATTAGATGCCCTTGGCCATGCCGTCGACCTGGATGGTCAGATCGTCGGTGACCTTGACGCCGAACATGGGCTTGGGCAGCGGAATCTTGTAGTCGGAGAGCTTGATCTTGAAGTTGCTCGAGAAGTTCACCCAGTCGCCGGGGCGGTACTCGGGATTCTGCTTGTCCTCGGGGAGGTAGTGGAGGCTGATGGGCACGGTGATGGGCTTGGTCACGCCGTGAAGGGTGAACTCGCCGACCGCGGTGCCTTCGACGGGCTCGTTGGCGATGAGCTTGGGGGCCTTGAGCTCCTTCACCTTGAAGGTGGCCTTGGGGTACTTCTTGGCCTCGATCAGGTCGACCATGTGCTCGTTGCGCAGGGCGATGCCGGTGTCGAGGGTGGTCAGGTCGACGACGATCTCGCCCTTCTTGGTCTTGGAGGGGTTGTTGATGTCGATCTCGCTGAAGCCCTCGATCGCGGAGGTGCGGCCGACGATGCGGACGACCGAAGCCTTCGAGGTGAAGCTGACCTCGGGAACGTTGTGGGCGTCGGGCGTGACCTTGTACGTGCGGGCATCGACCGCACCGGCGAAGAGAACACCGGCGGCGACGAGCGAAACGGCTGCGAGCTTGCGGTTCATGGATTCTCCTTTAAATCGGGCCCTTCCGCCGAGGCGGAAGGCAGACTGAAAGCGTGAAGCGGGACGGATATCAATCATTCGTTGTAGAACAATTTGATGATAGTTCTAGCGAGAACAATCTGTCAAGACTTTTTTTAGCGCTTTTTGGAAGGACCGCGGAACGCGGCTTGAAGTTCCCCCAGCAGTTCGACGAGCAATTGCTGGCGGTCCAGGGGCATGCGATCCCAGAACTGGGCCAAGTAGTCGAGGTGGGGCTGGAAGGTCGCGGTGAAGACGGCTTCGCCTTCCGGAGTGAGCGAGACGAAGACTTGCCGGGAGTCGGCCTCGCCCCGGCACCGCTTGATCAACCCCTTGCTCTCGAGGCGATCCAGGACCCCCGTGAGGGTCCCCTTGGTGATGAGCGTGCCTTCCCCGAGCTGCTTGCAGGTCATCCCGGGAGTGTCTCCCAGGGTGGCCAGCACGTCGAACTGCGCCGGGGTCAGGCCCAGTGATTCGACATGGCGGTCATCGATCGCCATGATTTGGCTGTACGTTTCGACGAGCGCCCGCGCGGTTCGCAGGAACGGTTCGGGAGCTTGGCTGTAAGGGGGTTCTTTCGGCATGCTCGCATCTTAATTCTAGCTAGAACGGTCGTCAAGTCGCTTCGGCGCCCGGGCCTCTTGCGCAAGCGCATCGACCTCGCGTTTCAGCGCCTTGAAAGCCTCCAGGCGTTGCAGGCGTAGCCCGTTGTTGCGCGGGCTCGTCGAGGGGACGGCCCGGACGCGCAGGGCCGCGGGGGGATGGCCCCAGCGCTGGTAGCGCTCGTGAAGGCCCAGCCCGTTGAAGCAGACGAAACGCGGCTGGTAGCGCAGCAAGAGGCCATCCAGCCGCGCGAAGCCGCGCTTGAACTCGTCCGCGCCCAGCCCGTCGATCGTGGGTGTCGGTCGCTTGATGACGTCGGTCAGTCCCAGGCCGTGCGCGAGGATCTCCCGGTCTTCGCCGGGGCCGCGCAGGATCCGCGGGACGAAGCCCGCCTCATGCAGGTCCTCCCAGAAGCGGTTGGCGCGGCGGGCGTAGTAGTGGCCGTGCGTGACGGCGTAAGGGTTCGGGTTGTAGCCGACGAAGAGGACGTCGAGCCCTTCGGCCACGAGATCCTCCAGGGTCAGGACCCCGTCGAGCGTGATGTGTTCTGCCATGGCCCCCACTCTACCCGGAGGCCTGGGCCCATGCAAGCCGTCCTTCCCGCAGACGCAGGAAGGACGGCACGGGGGGGACGATCGGGCGCGCGGGGCTAATCGTGGTTGAAGCGGTAGACGACCGAGAGATCCGGGCTGCGGCGCAGGTCCTCGTTGGTGATGATGCGCCACTTCGCCTTGACGAGATGCGGCTCGACCTTGGCGGCGCCGGTGCGGGTGAGCACGTGGTAGACCAGCTCGGTGCAGTAGAAGCGGTCCTCGGCATCGGTCACGAAGACCGTGTCGTAGCCCTTCCCGACCTGCGCGCGGGCGTAGGAGAGCCCCTGCGCCAAGGTCTCGGGGGTCCAGCGCGGGCGCAGCACCACGAACTTGTCGCGATCGACCCGGTCGAGGTAGTCGGTGAGGCTCTCTTCGAGGACGCCGATCATGGACTTGCCGAACCCGGCCTGGGCGAGGGCATGCACGATCCGGTCGTTGCCCAGGTAGAAGGCGGCGTGGACGAAGGAGGCGTTGTTCCCGCACTGGATCACGTCGCCGGGCTGGAGGCTCGCCATGAGGCGCTGACGCTCCGCCGCGGAGATGGGAGGCACGTCGTCCTGCTTGCCGGGCTTGCTGAAGTGGATCTTCACGGGCAGGTAGGAGAGCTTGTAGGCGAGCGTGCGCAGGGTCTGGCTCTTCACGAGCGAGCGATAGAAGAGGCCGCCCCGGCTCCCGCTCAGGGTGGCCTGGGAGGAGGCGAAGTCGGGATCGGCGCTTTCGTCGGCGTAGAACTGGGCGGCCAGCTCTTCGACGGTGGCGACCAGCTGGGACTCGTCCTGGCGGGTGAGGCTTTCGGCCGTGAGCAGCTCGGGTTCGGAGGCGTTCAAGCGAGGGCCGGTCAGGCCCGTGCCGCAGCCGGCGAGCAGGGTCGAGGCCAGGACCATCGGGAGCCAAATCCGTCGCATGCGTCACCTCATGGAGGGGGGTGGGGACGCATGACTTATCGCCGCGGGGCCGCCGAAACTTACCTAGAGCTAACGCCGTTTCTACAGGTCAGCTAACGCTGCCTTTCGAAACAGCCGCGGGCGCTAGCGAAAGCGGTCAGGGCTGTGACCCCGGGGGAAAACCGGGTTTTCCCGGTGCACCCTGGTGTCGCAGCCCCGACCGATGTCCCGAGGGTAAGGGAGGGCCAAAAGGATTGCAACAGTCGGACGGGCCTTCCGGGGGGCGAGGCGCGCGGGGACGGCCCGCGCGGGTGCTTGCGGCCGCCCATGGGGCGTGATAGGGTGGGGGCATGACCACTGAACGCCTCTTGCGCTCCGCGGACGCGCTCTCTGACGCGCTCGCGCCCATGCGCTTCGCCGCTCCCGTCACCCACGTCTACAACCCGCTGGTCTATGCCCGCGAGGGGTACGCCGCCTACCTGAAGTTGGCCGGTGAGGGCCCCAAGCGCGCGATCTTCCTGGGGATGAACCCCGGCCCCTGGGGCATGGCCCAGACGGGCGTCCCGTTCGGTCAGGTGGAATGGGCCCGCGGCTGGATGGGCATCGACGTGCCCGTCGGCAAGCCCGAGCCCGAGCACCCGAAGCGCCCCATCACGGGGTTTGCCTGCCAGCGCAAGGAAGTGAGCGGCTCGCGGGTCTGGGGGGCGATCGCCAAGCACTTCGGCACGCCCGAGGCCTTCTTCTCGCGCTACCTGATCCTCAACTACTGTCCCCTGGTCTTCATGGAGGAGTCCGGCCGGAACCGAACCCCCGACAAGCTGCCGGTCTCCGAGCGCAAGGCCCTGTTCGACGCTTGCGACGCGCATTTGCGCGAGGCCGTGGCCCTCTTGCGCCCCGAGTGGATCGTCGGCATCGGAGCCTTCGCCGAGGAGCGCGCCCGCCTGGCCCTCGACGGCTCCGGCATCCGGATCGGCCGCATCATCCACCCCAGTCCCGCCAACCCCCTGACCAACCAGGGCTGGGAGCCCCTCGTCGAGCGCGAGCTCTCGGAGCTGGGCCTCTGTCCCTTGCGCTGATTCCGCTCGGCGCTTAACCTCTCGACGAAGCGGCGCCAAAGCGCCTCTTGCGGGCAATTGTAACGATCTATTAAGATACCTCTCGGGTGACCAGCGCCCTGCTTTCCCAGCGGGCGGTCAGCGAGAGGAGGGCGAATGGGTAGCAAGCTGAAGCTCGAGAAACGTTTGCGCAACGCCGAGTACGCCAAGAAGTTCAAGAAGAAAAAGAAGCGCGCCCCCCGCGCCTCCTCCTCGCACGTGCCCTTGGGCGGAGCCGAGGTGATCTGCGCCAGCTGCGGCGTCCAGACCCATGTCCCGTTCCAGCCCACCAACGGCAAGCCGGTCTACTGCCGGCCGTGCTTCAACAAGCCGCAGCCGACGGTGACCGCCGTGACCATGGCTCCGCCGGATCGCGCACGCGAGCCCGTGACGCGCGCGCTCGGCTAGGCGCTGGTGCTAGGGGCTGGCCTTGCGGCGATTCTCGTGCTCGGGAAATAACCAGCCGTAAGTGAAGAAGGCCAGCCCCGCCATGGACGGGTAGGCCCCATCCAGCATGCGGCCCCGCAGGTAGGCGATTTGCTCCCGGAAGATCCGGTGATGCAGGCTGGCCGAGGCCGGCGTTCCCGGAGCGTCCTCGACCAGCGTCGGGACCAGCTCGGGCCGCTTGCCGGCGGGAAGCCGTGCCAGCCCCGCCTCGACTTCCTCGAGCTCCCGGTTGATGTTGTAGTCCCCGTACGGGCCCGGATAGGTGTCCAGGTAGTACGAGTAGCACATCGGGCTCAGGTCGTCGAAGAGATGGAACCAGCGCTTCGACTCCTGAAGCCGGGTATCGTTCACGTGGAAGTAGTAGTTCGGGAAGAAGGCCATCGAGAGCCGAACCCTTCCCTCGGTCCGCTGCCGGATCCCCCCAATCAGCTCCTCGACCTCATGGGCCAGCCAGCGCTTCCAGACGTCCAGGTACTCGGCGTTCCGCCCGTCCGGAGCGGTCCCGGTGCTGAGGTAGGTCCGCATGGCGTCCGTGTCGTAAGGCGGGTTCTCCGCGAAGAAGCTCTGCATCTGCGCCGCGGAGTAGCCCCAGAAGTTGCGCGGATCCGCCGAGGGGTCGATGTCCCCCTCCTTGAGGCGAACGGGATAGCGGATGTAATCGAGCTGGATGCCATCCACCATGCCCGAACTCGCCAGCTCCCAGGCCATGAGGTTCAGGCGGCGGCGCACCTCCGGATGCGAGGGGGAGACCCGCCATGACTGCTTCTCGCTGGCTCCCGAAGTCCGGCCGAAGCCGTCGCGCACCAGCTGCTCGGGGTGAGCCTCGCCGTAGGCCTGCCCGAAATTGAGGGTGTGAAGCCAGGCGTAGATCTTCATGCCGCGCCGCCGTGCCTCGCGGGAGTAAACTTTCAACAACTCCACGTCCGGAGTGGCGGGCTTTCCGTTCGTCGCGGCGCTGCCGGGAGTGGCCAGGGGGAAGAGCCCCGAGGGCGACTTGTAGTGGAGCGTCCCGGCTTGAAAGGCCTCGACGTAAACCTCGGTGATGCCCAGGGATTGCGCGTTGTCCAGCACTTCCAGCACATGGAGGCCGCTGAGGTCTCCGCGGTAAGGCCGGATCCAGAGCCCCTTGCGCTTGAAAGCCCCGATGGGGGCCGGCTTGCCGGCTTCCGGGCGGTTGGCCTCGGCCACCTGCTTCAGCAAGCGATCATAGGTCATGAGCGCCTGGGCCGACGGGCCGTTTTCGCGGACCTGGTAGATCCCTCCCACGCTTTCGGGAGTGACCGGCATGGGAGTCTCGGCCTGGAGCCGAATTCGGGCGGTCTTCACCTCGTTGACGAGGGCAGGGCTCGGCAGCGCCGCGGCCGGAGCCGGGATCACGAGGAGAGCGGCGAGGAAGCCCAAAAGCGCCGTTCGGCGCGGGCGAACGATCGGTTTCAGCATGCCGTTACCCTACGGCAAGGCGGGGATCCCGTCAAGCAATCCGCAGGGCGTCTCATCGAGCTAATGCCTGTCGCCCCTGCCGCCTTATGGGGCGGCGCTGGAAGGTCTGGCGGTAACGCGCTAGAATGACGTGATCCGACCGGCGATCGCGCCTGCCCCCTGTCGCACATGGAGTGACCGAAACCTCATGACCCACCTCACCTCCTCTCGGGCGAGCGGCGTGCTCCTTCATCCGACTTCCCTGCCGGGCCGCTACGGCATCGGCGAGCTCGGAGAAGAGGCCGCACGCTTCATCGACTTCCTGGTCTCGAGCCGCCAGCGCATCTGGCAGGTTCTCCCGCTGGGCCCCACCTCTTACGGGGACTCGCCCTACCAGTCCTTCTCGGCCTTCGCGGGAAACCCCATGCTCATCAGCCTTCCGCAGCTCGTCGGAGATGGCTGGCTCTCCCAGGAGGATCTCTCCGGAGCGCCGGCCTTCTCGCCCGATGCGGTCGACTTCGGCTGGGTGCTCTCCTGGAAGAAGCCCCTGCTGCGCCGCGCCTTCGAGGCCTTCGAGCAACGCGCGAACGAGGCGTCCCGCCGGGAGTTCGAGGCCTTCATCACCCGCCAGGCTCCGTGGCTGCTGGATTTCGCCCGCTTCATGGCCTTCAAGTCGCACTTCGAGGGCAAGGCATGGGGAGAATGGGATCCGGCCATCCGGAACCGGGACCCCCAGGCCCTCGAGAGCCTGTCGGCCGAGCTTGGCGCCGAGATCCGCTTCCACCAGTTCCTCCAGTACGTCTTCTTCCGGCAATGGGGAGCGGTCAAGTCTTACGCCAATTCCCGGGGCATCCAGGTGATGGGAGACATCCCCATCTTCGTGGCGTACGACTCGGCCGACGTCTGGGCCAACCCGGAGCTCTTCTACCTCGACGAAAAGGGGCATCCGACGGTGGTGGCGGGAGTCCCGCCGGATTACTTCAGCGAGACCGGCCAGCTCTGGGGCAACCCCCTGTATCGCTGGGACGTCATGAAGAAGCAGGGGTATCGCTGGTGGATCCAGCGCCTCAGCAAGGCCATGGCGCTCTACGATCTGATTCGGGTGGATCACTTCCGGGGCTTCGAGGCCTACTGGGAGGTTCCGGCGGGCGAGGAGACGGCCATCAACGGCCGCTGGGTCGAGGCCCCCGGCGCGGATCTCTTCGAGACGGTCTCGCGCGAGCTGGGCAAGCTGCCGATCGTCGCCGAGGATCTCGGCGTGATCACGCCCGAGGTGGAAGCCCTGCGGGATCAGTTCGGCTTCCCGGGGATGAAGATCCTGCAGTTCGCCTTCTCGGATCCCTCGAATGCCTACCTGCCGCATCATTACGGGCAGAACTGCGTGGTCTACACGGGAACCCATGACAACGACACCACGCAGGGCTGGTACGACGCGGCGACTCCTCAGGAGCGCGACTACATGCGGCGCTACCTCGGCTGCGACGGGACGGATGCGAGCTGGGACCTGATCCGCCTGGGGATGATGTCGGTGGCGGATCGGGCGGTATTTCCGATGCAGGACCTGCTGAGCCTGGGTTCGGAGGCTCGGTTGAATACTCCGGGCAAGGCGTCGGGGAACTGGTCCTGGCGGTATCGCTCCGAGGTGCTGACGGAGGGGCTGGCGAACCGGCTGGCGGGATTGACCGTGCTTTACGCGCGCGATGCCGTGGCTGAGGCGGAGCCTGAAAAGGCGTAACGCCAACGGAAAGGGGCCGCCTCACTTAAGTGAGGCGGCCCCTTTGAATCGGGTGATTAAACGACGGCGAGATCGCGCGGAATGGCGTCAATCGGCGTCACGTTCACCGTTTCGCTCTCCCAGTTGACGGCAAAGAACGAGGTCGTGCCCGACCGGGTGCTCCGGGCCGCCGGACGCATGTAGGCGATGACGTAGTGAGTTCCCTCGGCCTGCCGGCCCAAGGTGTACTCCGCGTCGGGGAGAAGCCCCTCGGCGATCGCCGTTTCCATCCGCTGGCGGGCCTCCGTCGTCCACTTTCCGAGTAGCACGGCCATAAGTCCCTCCTTCGTCAACAGACCCCGTTGGGCCTGGAAGTTGCGTCTGCCAATCCGTTCACGACGTCGCCCAGGAACCGGCCAGTGCCTGGGCGAGATCGGGTCAGGACTTACTTGCGGAAGCAGTCGCGGCAGTAGACCGGCTTGGCGCCGTTCGGCTTGAACGGAACCTGGGTCTGGGTACCGCACTGATCGCAGGTCACGTCGTACATCTGACGGGCGCTGCCACCACCAAAAGAACCGCCCTCACGAGGGGCCTTGGCTGCCGAACGGCAGGACTTGCAGCGCCGGGGGGCGTTGGTGAAGCCCTTCTCGGCGTAGAACTGCTGCTCTCCGACGGTGAAGGGGAACTGGGATGCACAGTCGGCGCAGGTGAGCATTTGCTCGGTGAACATGGAGACTCCTCTTTTGGTGGTTGGCAAGCCGCTTCACGGACAAGAAAGGCACCCGCTTGCTGCCAAGCGAATGCCCGGACCTCAAAGCTTTTTGGCTTGCCGCCATATGACGTACGTCGTTATGATACCACTTCCGAGGGGAAGCGGCAAGGCAAGGTTGGCTGGTAGGCCCGCTGCCGGGCCCCCTGCCTTCCCGCAGCGATCGGCTGCGGGCGCAAGTTCGCGTGAACTGGGGTCAGCGCCCGCGGCTGTTGCGCAGCGCCTGCGGCTAGGGTGGGAATCCGAAGCTGACCGGAAGCAACGAGTGGCTAGGGAGCGACCGGAGCCAGCAGGAAGTCCAGGTCCTCGCGGCTCAGCTGCGTCGCGAACTCCTCGGTCCCCAAGACGTCCCGGACCATCCGCCGCTTGCGCTCCTGCAACGCCAGCACCTTCTCCTCGATCGTGTCCTTGGCGATCAGCTTGTAGCTGAAGACATGCCGCGTCTGCCCGATTCGGTGGGCTCGGTCCGTCGCCTGGTCCTCCACCGCCGGGTTCCACCACGGGTCGAAGTGCACGACGTAGTCCGCCCCCGTCAGGTTCAGACCCGTGCCGCCCGCCTTCAGGCTGATCAGGAAGACCGGCACGTCCGACGCGTTGAAGCGCTGCGCCCGCTCCAGCCGATCCTTGGTCGACCCGTCCAGGTACTCCGTCGCGACCCCGGCCTGGGTGAGCCGCGACCGCAGCGCCTGCAGCACCTTGACGAACTGCGAGAAGACCAGCACCCGGTGCCCCTCCGCGATCAGCTCGCTGACCATTTCCATGAAGAGGTCCATCTTGGCCGACGGGATCTCCCGGTCGTCCCGGGCCACCAGCATCGGATCGCAGCAGATCTGCCGCAACCGCAAGAGGGCTTCCAGGATGTTCAGGTGCGCCCGGCCCATGCCCACCCGGTCCACGGTCGCGAAGATCTCCCCGCGCACCCGCATCAGGGTCTCGTTGTAGAAGCGGCGCTGATCGCTGCCCAGCTCGCAGTACGCCACCATCTCCGTGCGCGGAGGCAGGTCCTGGGCCACCTCGGTCTTGAGGCGGCGCAGGATGAAGGGCCGGGTCCGGTGCCGCAAGTCCGTCATCGCCTCGGGATCGCTGCCTTGCATCGCCCCCAGGTAGCTTTCCCGGAACCGGCGCTCGGTTCCCAGCAAGCCCGGCATCAGGAAGTTGAACAGGCTCCAGAGTTCCATGAGGTTGTTCTCGAGGGGCGTACCCGTGAGGCAGAGCCGGTGGCGGGCCTGCATCTTGCTCGCCGCCTTCGCGGCCTGGGACTGCGGGTTCTTGATGTTCTGCGCTTCGTCCAGGATCAGGTAGTGGAAGGCCTGCTTCGAGAGCTGCTCCTGATCCCGCCGCAGCAAGGCGTACGAGGTCACGACCACGTCCATGTCCCCGATCTCGCCGAAGCGCTCCCGCCGCGCGCTACCATGCAGCACCAGGGTCTTCAGGCCCGGAGCGAAGCGCGAGAGCTCCTGCTCCCAGTTGTAGACCACCGAAGTGGGCGCCACCAGGAGGCTCGGGCCGGGCTTGCCCGCTTCCTTGTCGCGAAGCAGCAGCGCGATCGCCTGGATCGTCTTACCCAGACCCATGTCGTCCGCCAGGATCCCGTGAAGGCCGTGATCGGCCAGGAAGCTCAGGAAATCGACGCCCTTGCGCTGGTACGGCCTCAACTCTCCGTGGAAGCCCTCGGGAAGGGGCTGCTCGGGCAACGCGTCGAGGTCCGAAAGCTGGGGAAGGAAGGACTCCCAGTGATCGTCCGCCACGGCCACGTCCGCGGCATGCAGCAGATCGCTCACCCAGGTGGCCATGTAGGCCGGGAGGCGCTGCTCCAAGCCGTTCTCGCCGGCCGAGACCTCGAAGCCCAGCGCCTCGCCGAGGTGTCTTTGGGCGGCGAGCCACTCGGTGGGGAGTTTCGCGTAGGAGCCGTTGCCCAGCTTCACGAAGCGGCTGCGGCCCTTGAGCACGTCGCGCAGGGCGTCGGCGGAAAGCTCGATGCCGTCGACCTCCAGGCGGGTCGAGAGGTCCAGCCAGTCGATGCCGCTCGACAGCCTCAGGGAGATGCGCGGGCGGCTGCGGGTGACGCGCAGCTTGTTCAGGCGCTCTTCCCCGAAGACCTGCCAGCCGTCGGAGATCAGCTGGGGCACCTCGTCGACCAGGAAGCCGAGGGCGGCGTCGCCCCAGCCGAGCCAGTGGCCGTTGCCGCGGGAGTCGAGCCCGCAGGCCGACAGCCTCCGGACGTGGGCGGCCTCGGCCTCGCCGTCGCGCTGCCAGACGCCCCATTCCCCCTGCCATTCGCCGCCCACCACCTCGCGCATGTCGGTGGGGCCGATGGGCGTGGACGTTCCATAGGTGAAGGTGAGCTTGACCAGGAGGCGATCGCTCTCCTCGCTCAGCGTGAGCCGAGGCGAGGGCTTCGCGGCGGGATGGGTCTTGGCGTCGGCCACGGGCACCGGGGCCGGAGCGGGCGCGTCGTCCTCGAGTTCGGGGAGCTCCGGGATCTCGGCTTCGATGACCGGCCGGAAGGAGTCTTCCAGCAGGATCCAGGCGGGATCCGAGCCCACCAGTCGGCCCGGAGGAAGGGGAATGGGCGTGCCGTCCTCTTCGGAGATGAGCTCCTCGGCGTCCCAGGGCGAGAGCCTCCGGCTGTGCAGCGGGCGGTCGGGCTGGATGGCGATGGGCTGCCGGCCTCCGCCGAAGACGAAGGGGCTGGTGCGCAGGGCGGCCAGGACCGGGCCGACCATGGCTTCGCGCAGGGGGATGCCGCGGGCATAGGGGCTCGAGAAGTCCCGCCCATGCTCCTGGTAGTACGGCTGGGTGATGGCCAGGATCGCCCGGTCCTCGTCCCGGAAGTCCGGGTTCTTCTGGGGAGCCCAGATCGGCATGGGGCGCCCCGGTCCCGGGGTCCCGTCGGCGCGGATCTTGGCGACGTCCAGGGCGAGCCAGAGGCATTGCGGCCGCGTGTAGAGGCTTTCGAGCTTCTTGGGGGGAGGCGCCACCCAGAGCCCGTAGAGGATGATGTCCTGGCCGGGGCGGAAGCCGGACGGCGCGGATTCGGGCTCGGCCTCGACCGGGGGAGGGGCGTCCAGGAAGGCGAGCGCGAGCGCCACGGCGTGCTTGCAGCGATCGGAGAGCGGGCATGTGCAGGTCGAGCTCAGCGCCGCGCCGTCCCAGGCGATCGTGGCCGAGAGGGGGGCGTAGCCGCCGTCATCCACCAACCCCTTGACCATGAGCCGGCCTTTTTCCTGCCGCACCTGCATGGTGCTGACGCCACCCTTCTTGAAAAGGGTGCCGCCGCGCCGCACGGTCTGAGCGTCGGCCCAGTCGTTGAGTTGAGTTGGGGTGAATCCGGCCAGGGTTTCCAATCGCCACTCCTCAGTCTTTTGTTGCTTCGGGTCAGCTTCGCTTTCCCAGCCCTAGCCGCAGGCGCTAAAGCAATTTCGCCATTATACCTCCGATGCGGAGGTTGGGTTGGTGGCGCAGAGGCCCGCCCCACCATTCCTGCCTGCGCGGGCGCGCAGAGGCCCGCCCCACCGGGGACCGGGGCTAGCCGATCCGGATGCTGTACTCCGAGCCCGGGAACTTGTGGCCGGTCTTCTCGAGGAAGTAGCCGAGGCCGCCGTGGTACTCGGTGGTCTTGCCGTGATCGATCAGCACGACCTTGGTGGCCAGGTCTCGCAGGAAGTGACGGTCGTGCGAGACGAAGACGACGGTGCCCTCGAACTGCTTGAGCGCCTCGAGCAGCACCTCGCGGGTCCGCATGTCCAGGTGGTTGGTGGGCTCGTCCAGGATCAGGAAGTTCACGGGGTTCGCGAGGATCCGCGCGAGCACCACCCGGGTCTTCTCGCCCCCGGAGAGCACGCTCACTTGCTTTTCGACGTCGTCCCCGCTGAAAAGCACCGAACCCAGGATGTTCTGGATGACGCCGCGTCCGAGGGTGGGCGCCACTTCTTGCACCGACTCGAAGACGGTCTTCTTGGGGTCGAGGATCTCGGTCTGGTGCTGGGCGAAGTAGGCGGTCTGGAGGCTGGCGCCGAGCTTGCACTCGCCCTGATCGGGGTCGAGGGCGCCCGCGATGATCTTGAGGAGGGTGGATTTTCCGGCGCCGTTGACGCCCAGGACGGCGATCCGCTCCAGGCGCTTGATCTGGAACTCGGTGCCGGCGAGGACGGTCTTCTCGCCGTAGGACTTGCCGACGCCGTTGAGGGTGGCCACGATGTCGCCCGAGCGCGGGCAGTCGCGCCAGCGGAAGTCCACGGCCTTCGCTTCCTTGGGGACCTCGATCTTGTCCATCTTCTCGATCATCTTCACGCGGGACTGGACCTGCGCGGCGTGCGAGGCGCGGGCCTTGAAGCGCGCGATGAACTTCTCTTCCTTCTCGAGCATGGCTTCCTGGCGCTCGGCTTGCGCCTCCAGGTTGTCCAGGCGGATCCGGGACTCCTGCTCGTAGAAGTCGTAGTTGCCGGAGTAGACGGTCACCCCGCCGTGCTCGACGGCCACGATCTTGCGGACCAGGCGGTTCATGAAGTCGCGGTCGTGGCTGGTCATGAAGATGGCGCCCTCGAAGCCGCTGAGGAACTCCTCCAGCCAGATGATGGTTTCCACGTCGAGGTGGTTGGTGGGCTCGTCCAGGACCAGGGCGTCGGGCTTCAGCAGCAGGACCTTGGCGAGCTCGATGCGCATGCGCCAGCCGCCCGAGAACGCCTTCACCGGCTTCTGCCAGTCTTCGCGCGAGAAGCCGAGGCCCGAGAGGATCGTCTCGGCCCGGGATTCCAGGTCGTAGCCGCCCAGCGCCTCGAAGCGGGTCTGGGCGTCGCCCAGCTCCTCGAGGATCTCGGTCATGCGGTCGGAGTCGAGTTCGGGATCGGCCAGTTGGTTCGAGAGGTCGGTGATGAGGGCTTCGAGCTGGGTCACTTCGCCGGCGCCGGCGAGCGCGGCCTCCATGACGCTGGCCTCGACGTCGCCGCCGGGATCCTGGGAGAAGTAGCCGATCACGAAGCGCTCCGGGATGGTGATGCTTCCCTCGTCCGGCGTTTCCTGCCGGGTGATGAGGCGGAAGATCGTGCTCTTCCCGGCGCCGTTGGCGCCGACCAGCCCGACCCGCTCGCCCGGGTTGATCTGGAAGGAGGCATCCTTGAAGAGGAACTTCTTGCCCTGGAACTTCGCCACTTGGGTGAATGCGATCATCGGCTCTCGCTCTCGAATTAAAGGGGGACGATCCACCAGGATATCATAAGCCGCGCCCTTTTCGCTGGGTGTTGGGCGCGAAGGCTGGCTTTGGGTAAGAGGATGGGGCCCGCGACGTCGCGGGCCCCCCTGGCTTACGCCGCGAGGCGGGGTCGCTGGCGGCGGACCCACCCGCCCACGGCCATCCCCAGCGCCAGCACCGCCACTCCCGCGCCCAGGCCGAGGTAGGAGGCGGAGGCGCCCAGGCCGCGGAGCATGAGGGGGGTCATGGCGCTTCCGGCGAAGGCCGCGAGGCATGCCGCGAGGCCCCAGGCCGCCTGCACCCGTCCCATGACCGGCGCGGGCACCTCACGGGCGATCGCTTGGTTGATGAGCACCGAGAGCGCCCCCACCGCGAGCCCCCGCAGCATCCAGAACCCCATCATCATCCCCAGCGACCCTGAGATCGGCACCAACAGGTACGTCAGCGCGATCATGCCCGTCAGCCCCGGGTAAACCCCACTCCAGCGCCGGAGTCGACCGGCGAATCGCGTCCCCACCGCCCCGGCCAGGCCCGTTGAGGCCAAGAGCCAGCCGTTGTACTGGGCAGGCAGGTGAAGGACCGTCTGGAGAAACGCCAAGGTCAGCGAGAAGGCCGCCATGCCCGCGAGGGTGACTCCCACGTCCAGTCCCAGCAGGGTCCGCAGCGACGGCGTTTCCATGAGCGTGCGCCAGCCTTCTTTCCATGCTCCCTTGGTCTCGGCCTCCGGGGTGACGGCGATTTTGCCCTTGACCCAGCCGGGGAGCAGCAGCATGACGGCCAGGGCATAGGCCGCCATGTCGGCGATGATGCCCATGCGCGCCGGGTAGACGGCAAGCAGCAGCCCCATCAAAGCCGGCGCGATCAGGCGCAGCAGGAAGGAGAGGGTGCCTTCCAGGGCGATCGCCTGCTCCAGCTCTTCTTTTTCGAGCAGCCGCCGCATGAAGGCCGCCCGGGCCGGCATGAAGAAGGCCCCGGCCCCCCCCAGCGCCAGCGAGAGCCCGATGAACGACCATGCGGGCAAGCGCATGGCCAGGGCCGCCAGCAGCAGGGCGAAGAAGACGATCCGCGCGAGGTTGGCGGCGATCATCAGGCGCTTCTGATCGAAGCGATCCGCCCAGACTCCGGCCATGGGGCTCAAGAGCCCGAACGCCAGGATCTCGCCGCTGAAGGCCAGGCCGGTGAGGGTGACGTCCCCGGTCTGTTCCAGGATCAGCAGCGGGAAGGCGATCAGGAGGCCGCCGTCTCCGAGCTGGGTGGCCACGTCGGCCATGAGGAGGCGCCGGAACGCGGGGCTGCTTCGAAACAGGGCCCGCAATTCTGCCAAGGGGTAACTCACGATTTGCTCCTTTCAGCCACGCCGAGGCCCGCCTTCGCAAGCAAACTGCTCGGTGGCATGGGGGGATAAGACGAAAGCCGCGGATCCCGCGGCTGGAGCAAACGTCAGGGGTGGTTTGCGGCCGTGGGATTGGCTTTTCCCACGACCGGATGCGTCACGATGCGGACGACACTCCGTCGGGGGAGATCAGGCTTCCGGAGAGAACGGAAACGGCGGGTTGAATCGGGGTCATGGGATCTCCTCCTTTCTCGCGCGTGATGGTAAGCGCGTAGCCGGCCATCATACGAAAATTCAGGGTTGCTTGTCAAGCGATATCGCGTCGTCCGGAGCGCCCTCCAGCCGGTCGATCTTCCAGGCCCCGTTCTCCCGGACGAAAACCAGGCGCAAGGTCACGGCCCATGGGGTCGCGGCGCTCTCGGAAAGCCTGACCGAGAGGTCGAAGGCCGCTGAGCCGGGTTCGGGCGCGGGGAGGAGGGTGGCGGTAGTGAAGCGGGGATCGAGGGCGCTGCGGAGGGGACGGGCATGGGACGCGCGCGCGGCGGCCTTCGCCGCGTTGCCCACCGCGTCGCCCGGCGGGAGCGTTTGCTCGAAGGCCTCCCGGTAGCGCTGGCTGAGGTACTCCGCGTAGAAGCGCGCGGGGCTCAAGAGCCGGATGCGCGCCTGGAGGCGCTGGAGGGCCTGGAGCGCGTCCGCCTCCGTCAGGTCATTGCTCAAGGCGGGGACGTCCTGGGGGGCGGCCAGGGGCGATTGCCGCAGCACGGCCACCATGGCCTCGTCGTCGCGCCGGAGGGCCAGCCCGAAGGCATCGAGCCCGCCGGGATCCTGCTCGGGATCGGAAAGCTCGCCCGTTGCGGAGGGCTGGACCGTGAGGCGCGGGTCGGCCCGGAAACGCAGGAGGGTTTCGGCCAGCTCCACGGGCTCGGCACGCCGGACGGCATGCAGGACGGCCGGATCACTGCTGGTGAGGGCCGGCGACACGTCGGGGCCGGCCTCGATGCTGAGATGCAGCGCCGTCATCCCTCGATGATCGGTCGTGTTGGGGGAAGCCCCACGCTCGAGGAGATTCTGCACGAGCAGGGCGTTGCGCTCGCGCACGGCGACATGTAGCGGAGTCAGGCCCTGGCGGTCTGCCAGAGTGGGCGAGGCGCCCCGGTCCAGCAGTTCGATCGCCAGATCGGTATGCCCGTTGCGGATCGCCTGATGAAGGGCCGTCCGGCCATGCTTGTCCACGCCGTCGAGCATCGCGCCCGCCTTCAGGAGCACGTTCACGCCATCGAGGTTGCCCTGGGCCGAAACCACGGAGAGCGGCGGCTTCCCCACGTAGGTCGGGCGATTCGCCCCCCAGCCGCCTCGCAGCAGGGTGGAAATGGCCTCCGGGCTGCCTTCGCGCAGCAGGGTATGCGCCCGGAAGGCCGGATCGCGCACCATGGGGCGAAGCCGCGCCCAAAGCTCCCGCAAGGGCGCGCGGGCCGCGGGCTCGAGCGGCTTATCTTCCGTTTGCCAGTGAACCTTTTTCGCCTGCAGCAGCCCCGTGAATTCCGCGAGGGTCATCGGAAACTGGAAGCGCCCCTTCGAGGCGTAGCACCGACGGGGCGAGAGCGTGGCCCCGTCCATGCGCAGCGGCGGCGACTGAAGCCCCCCGGAGGGCAAGGCCGCGTCGTCGGGAGCATGGAGGGTGACCATGATCATCTCGGGCCGGCTGACCCAGAACTCCGCATGCAGGGTCATGGCACTGGGAGCGTCTTCCGGTTGGGTCTGGAGGGAGACCAGGACCTCGGGCTCCAGGGGATCGTGAGCTTCCAGGAGCGCGGCCTGACTCGGACCCGTCAGCAGGGTCCAGGCCAGCAAACCGAAGAGGAGGACGGCGGGCGCGGTGGAGGACATGACGAAGCCTCTTTGCGAACACGACGGGCGAGCGTCAAACCCCCGATGCTACCACGGCGATGTCTTGTTGACAAGCTGGCGCTCGCGCCTTCCGAGGCCACTGGATCCCCGTGCGATCGGGGAGGTACACTAGCGGGATGGCATGGTAATGATTGACTTAAGAGCATCTCAAGAACGGTTCCTGATTGCCGGAAAGGCAGCCAAGCTTAGCGTCATGCCTGGATTCTTGGGAGGCTCTTTGCGCAGGTGATATCGTGAACGCGACCTTCTTCGGCCTCGACCCTGACCTCAGCGCCTACGGCTCCTCGCGGGCGGCCGTCTTCGGCCTTCCCTTCGGGGCGTCGGTCTCGTACGGCCGCGGCGCCGAGAAGGGCCCTGTGGCCGTCATGGAGGCCTCGCAGCAGGTCGAGCTCTTCGACCACGAGCTGGGCTTCAATCCTTGCGACGCGGGGATTGCCACCGTCGCCCCCGAGCTGCTGGAGGCCTCCCTGGACACGCACGACGCGGTCAAGGAGGCGATCGCCCGCATCCTGCCTTCCCTGCTCGACGACGGTAAGTTCCCCGTCATGCTCGGCGGCGACCACTCGGTCACCCCGCCGATGATCGAGATCATCCGGGCGCGCTACCCCCAGCTGGGCATCCTCCAGATCGACGCCCATGCCGATCTTCGCGACTCCTACGACGAGGATCCCGAGTCCCATGCCTGCGCCATGCGGCGCGCCCTGGACCACAACCTCTCCCACCTGGTGGGGGTCGGCATCCGCAACCTTTCCGAGCCCGAGTGGGAGTACCTGCAGTCGCAGCGCAACATCACCGAGGTCTGGGGCGGGTCCTGGCTGAAGCCTTGGGACGAGTTCTGCGCGGACGTGGACCTGGCGATCGCCCAGCTTCCCGAGCATGTCTACCTGACGATCGACGTCGACGGCCTGGACCCGTCGATCATGCCCAGCACGGGCACCCCGGAGCCGGGAGGCCTGTCATGGCAGCACGTCTGCTACGTGCTCGCGCAGCTCTTCGAGTCCCGCACGGTCGTGGCCATGGACATCAACGAGCTCGCGCCCATCGCCCAGCTGCATGGACCGGATTTCCTCGTGGCCAAGCTCATGTACCGGGCCATCGGCCTGAAGTTCCAGCGTTTGCTCAGCCGTAAGTGAGCAGGGACACGGTTTTGCGCCTGCCGGATTATGGTAAGCTAGCGAGTGATACACCGATGGAACGCGTTCTAGGAGGGGATTCCCTTGAGACGATATAACTGGCGCGGGACGGGGGCCCTGACCCTCGAACTTCCCAAGCCTATCCCGTTTACCCTTCAGGTGCAGGCTCCGAAGGTGGGACCCGAGGACCGTCTCTTCCTGGCCGCCAACATCAACGGCTGGAACTCGCAGAGTGAGCGCTATGCCTTCAAGCGCACCGGCGAGGATCGCTTCGAGCTGCCCCTGCGGGTCCTGCCCAACACCCACATGGAGTTCAAGGTCACCCGCGGCGGCTGGGAGCGCGTCGAGGTCAAGGCCGATGGCGAGGACGTCGACAACCGGATCCTGCGGATCCGCGAAGAAGGCGCCTTCGAGGTCGAAGTCGAGGACTGGCGCGATAACCACCCGCGCGATCCCAAGCCCAAGACCACCGTCGGCAACGTCAAGTCCCTCGGGAAGTTCAGCGTCGCCCCCCTGGGCCGCACCCGCGAGATCGTCGCCTACCTGCCTCCCGGCTACGACGTCGAGACCTCGCGCCGCTACCCCGTGCTCTACATGTTCGACGGGCAGAACCTCTTCGACGAGCGGACGTCGTTCTCCGGAGAGTGGTACCTCGACGAGACCTGCGAGAAGCTGATCACCGACGGCAAGATCCCGCCGATCATCATCATCGCGATCTACCACGGCAACCAGTACCGCCTCAGCGAGCTGGCACCCTGGCCGGATTACCGCCTGAAGGTGAAGGCCGAGGGCGAGAAGTTCATCGGCTGGGTCGCCCGCGACCTCAAGCACCAGATCGATCAGAAGTTCCGGACCCTCCCCGACCGCGAGTACACCGCGGTGGGCGGCTCGTCGATGGGTGGACTGGCCGCCATGTACGCCGGCTACCGCTACCGCGACGTCTTCGGCCGGATCATGTCGATGTCCGGATCCTTCTGGTTCGGCGAGCGCTCGATCTTCAGCTTCCTGCGCGACTGCGCCAAGCCCTACAACACCAAGATCTACCTCGACTGCGGCGGCAAGGAGGGCGGCTCGCTGTTCAGCCCGAAGTTCCTGCGCCATGCCAACGACATGGTCGACCTCTTGAAGCATCAGGGCTTCAGCGAGGGCCATGACCTCAAGTACGTCGTGGACAAGAACGCCACCCACTCGGAAGCCGAATGGGCCAAGCGTGCTCCGGGCGCGCTCGAGTACCTCTGGGGCGACCTGAAGCTCTAGAGCCGATTCCTCCTCATGACGAAGGGTCCGGGCGATCGCCCGGACCCTTCGCCGTCAGCCTAGAACATCGCGAAGCGCTTGTCGTACTCTTGAAGCAGCTTCGAGACCCGCGTCGCGTCATCCGAACGGACGATCAGCCCCGGCTGGTAGGGATCGGCCGAGCGCCAGACGATCTCCTTTTCCTTGAAGCCGTCCAGCTTCACCGGTCCCCGCTTGGGGACGGTGGTGATGAAGCCCGCGTGGCCTTCCTTGGGCTTGGGGGCCTGGTACTTGTCATGGGCCTCCAGCTTGGCGAGCTCGTGGTAGAGGCAGACGCCGGAGGCCTCGTTGATGACCATGGGGATCCGGGCCGAGGGAATCCGGTTGGCCGCCTCGAGGAAGTAGAGCTCCCCGGTCTCCGCGCTGCGGATGAACTCGATATGGGTCACGCCCCGCTGCAGGCCGAAGGCCTTGATGACCTGCGCGTTGATCTTGAGCAGCTTGGCCTCGAGTTGGGATCCCCGCGCAACCGTGTAGGTCACGAAGTTGCCGCCCTGCAGCACGTCGAAGAGGGGAAGGCCGTAACGCGAGGCCAGCGAGAACTGGATCTTGCCGCCTTCCACCACCGAGTCGACGTGGTAGACCTCGCCGGGGATGTACTGCTCGACCAGGTAATCATCGATGCGCGGGCCCTTGGAGACGATCGCCGGCAGCAGCTGCGCGCGCGAATCGATGCGCGTCACGTTCTGAGAGCCGAGGCCGTCGCGAAGCTTGAGCATGTAGGGAGGGGCCACGGACTCGACCATCGCCACCACCCGCTCGCGGTCGAGCGCTGGAGCGAAGTACGGCACCGGGATGTTCGCTCCCAGGGCCGTCAGGCGCATGGCGAGCTTGTCGCGGAAGAGGCGCGCCTGCTCCATGGTCTGCCCCGGAATGCCCAGCAACTGCCGAATGCGCGCCGCCAGCTCGACCTGGGCTTCCAGCATCGGCACCACCCGGTCGAGACGCTCCTCGCGCTCGAGGCGGCTGACCACGCTGGCGACCGCGTTCCAGTCCTGAAGGCTATGCACCGTCACGATCCGGGAGACGCACTCCGGGAAGAGGTCCTTGCGCGCCGCGTCCTCGGTGAGCACCAGCACCCGGCAGCCGAGCCGGGCGGCTTCTTCCATGAAGGCTCGGCCGGCCTTCACACGGGTCACGCAGAGGATCGTCCGGCCCTTCTGAGCGGCGGTCGTCGCCGTGGACTTGCGCATGCCAGCCGTGGCGGGGCTCTCCTTGATGGGCGAGGCCTTCGAGGAGGTCGACTGTCGGGTCGTCGCCTTGGTGGAAGACGCCTTGGCCGTGGAAGTGGCGGCCGCCTTGGGCTTCGCCTTCTCGGAGACCGTGGTCTTGGTGGCGGCCTTCACGTCCTTGCTCGTCCCCGTCGCGGCCTTCGCCCGAGGCTTGGGCGTTCGCGCTTCGGGCGTCGACTTGGCTACCCTGCTCGAGGGGGCCTTGGGCGTCTTCTTGCTCGACTCTCTCATGGGCTTTCCTAGCTCCTCTCAGTTCCCTCAAGTGCAAACGTAACGGAGACCGTAATATTATATCGTAAAACTTTACAATAGCGAGAGCACGGAGGGAAGTCGAGGGCTTGAGCAAGCTGCGGATGTATGGGAGACTGGAGGGCGATCCCCCTGAAACCAAAGGAGCTTCCACGACATGCCGCTGATGAGTGTGCCGTTCAAATTGCCTGCCCCCTATCCGCTGCCCGTGGGGCTCACCCAGACCTTGCAGCGTCAGCCTGTCGAGCAGAACATCGAGGCCATCATGCCCATGCTCATCGAGGAAGGCATGGCGGATCTCGCCCTGCTCGAGCTCCGTGACGGCGAGTCGCTCCGGGTGAAGGCCCTCTACGGCCGCAACGCCGAGGCTTACAAGGCGCTTTCCGGCGCTTCCGAACCGCTAGGCGAGCACTTCTCGGCCAAGGCCCTGGAGGCCGGGACCCCCATGCTGATCATGGGAGATCTCGAGCCCGGCGAGCCGGGGCTGCGGCCGGCCTTCGTCGACGCTTTCCTGGCCGGCCGCCCCCAGGCGGATCTCGGCTTTGCTTACGTCCTGCCCTTGATCGGGGAATCCGGGACGCATCACGGGGTCCTGACCCTCGTTCGAGGCGACGGCCCCCTCAACCACGACCAGCCGGCCATCGTTCAGGCCTTCGGCCAGTGGCTCGCCCATCGATTCGATCATGCTTAAGCGAGGAGAACATATGACCGAACTCACCAAGAAGCGCTGCGTGCCCTGCGAGGGCGGCATCCCGAAGCTTAACGAGGAAGGCGTCGAGCTATTCCTCAAGCAGGTTCAGGGTTGGGAGGCCCGCGAGGATCGCCTCTACAAGACCTTCCAGTTCAAGGACTTCATGGAAGCCATGGGCTTCCTCAACCGCATGGCCGAGGTCGCCGAGAGCGAAGGGCATCACCCCGACTTCTACGTGCACTACAACCGGGTGGACATCACCCTCTGGACCCATGCGGCCGAAGGGCTCACCGAGAACGACTTCATCCTGGCCGCCAAGATTGACGCCCTCTAGCGCCGGCGCCAGGTCATCAGGATCTCGTTGCCGCGGCGCGGCTTGACCGAATCCGCGGGAATCTCGGCCTCCACGAGGTCGAAGCGCTCCGTCAAGGAGGCTTCGACCTCGTCGCGTTTCACCCCGAAGGGAGGCCCTTCGGCCTCCGGGGGCTTGTTCAAGGGGAAGAAGAGCCCGAAGAGCAACCCGCCCGGCTTGAGCAGACGTGCCATCTGGTCGCGGTACGCAGGGCGGAGCGCCGGATCGATGGCGCAGTAGAACGTGTACTCAAGCGCCAGATCGAAGCGCCCCGCGTCCGCGAGCGCAAAGAAATCCGCCTGCCGCACCTCCAGCGTCACCCCCGCCGCCGCGGCGCTTTCGTGCAGCGCCGCGCAGGCCGAGGCCGCGACGTCCACGCTCGTGACCGCGAAGCCCGCCTGGGCGAAGGCGATCGCGTCGTAGCCCCTCCCGGCCCCGGGGATGAGCAGTTTGCCCGGAGAGAACCTTCCCTCGCGAATCAGGCGCGTGAAGACCGGCGTCGGCCCTCCCAGGTCCCAAGGCGTGTCTCCGTCTTGATAACGGGCTTCCCAGTCGGCTGGCATGATCGGCATCGTCCCCTCCTTTTGTCTTGCCTCATCGTACCCCACTGGCAACAAGGAGCGGCTCGGTCCGGGCGGTACGGTCCAACGCTTCCCTCGAGCGCTTCCCCTGGCTGGAACTTGGATTCTGGTGGGGGCCAGGGGAGCCGGGCCAGCAGAGATGATCGCATGAGCCGTGGGGAGCC
>JAKFCT010000083.1:0-6836 GCA_036676495.1 Candidatus Sericytochromatia bacterium | reverse complement strand
CGGAACGCCCTTGGTCCATTTCCCATCGCTCTTGAGCCGGTCCGAGTCGATGGCGGCTTCGAAGGCGATGAAGCGGCAATCGAAGTTCCAGTAGCCCGGATCGACCGGCGGAGGAACGGCCCCCGGAGCACCACCCGCCGGTTTGAGCTTGCTGGGGTCATTGATGACGATCGGCTGCTGGTCCTGGGGCGTACCCGGATTCGGGGTGGTCTGAGGCCCCTTGGCGCAACCGGCCAGGGCCAGCATGCTCACGGTCGCCGCGAGCACGGCCTTCTTGGTCATCGCTGTCATTTCACACCTCTCTGAACCATGAAACGCATTGGTCACACACCCGGGTGGGAGACGTCGCGACAGGGTTCACCCGGACAGTCTGCCGAGCTGGTTTCACCTCCTTACTCGAGCCGCCAAGGGCTCAGGGCTTCAGAAGCCGCCCACACACCAGGGGCTTCTTGCGAGCGGACGACCCATTGAGGCGAAATGCTTTACAGTTCGTTACATCAATCGGTCATCTGTTACGTTTTGTAACACACGGTCGACTGCGTGTCAACGCTGGGGCATTAAAATGTTCCGCTAGCGAAAACCCGCTCGTCATGCGCCTTCACGCTGCACAGGAGTTCTCGGCCAGAACGGCCAAAGCAAGCAAAAGCCCCGCGGCAAGCGGGGCTGGCGGGAGAGGGGTCGGGAGAAGGGATTAAACGGTTAATGCGTTTTTAACGACGAAGCCCTGGAAGCCAGCGGCTTCCAGGGCGGTGGAACGGGCGGTCTAGCGCAGGCCGAGGGCCCGGCGTACGCGCCGATAGGTATCGGCGAGGTCCTCGGGATCGACCTGTCCCAGCAGGAGCAGGCGCAGTTCGCTCTGCGCGACGCCTGCCAGGGATGCCAGGGCCATGACCCCGAGGCCGCGTTGCCCCATCTCGCGGAAGATCTCGCGCATGCCCGGGTCGAAGCGGGAATCGGCCGGGAAGATGCTGAGCATGGATTCGGACAAGCCGTTGGGAGGCTCTCCCTGCCAGTACCCGCGCGCATGCAGCATCTTGACGACCAGCATGTTCATGAAGACGGATTCGATGGCCTGCGGGTTGCGGCTGGCCCAGTCCTCGACCGGTGCCAGGTACTCGGCGAAGGTTTCCGGGACCACGTTCAGGGCCCGCGCGAGGGTCTCGATGATCTCGGGGTTGCGGGGGAAGGGTACGTCTCCGCGCAGGATCTCGTAGAGGTACGTGCGCGAGATTTCCACCCGGTTGGCGAACTCCTGGCGCGAGAGGCCCAAGGCTTGCATGCGGTCCCAGAGCTTGCGCGTGGAATCGGGAAGCGAGCCGACGAGCTGCTGGTACTCGGGGAAGAGCATCGGGTCGATGCAAGCGACTTCGGCGAAACGCTCGAGCGTCTCGCGGACCATCGGAAACCGGACCTTGGAGTTGAAAATGCGCGAGACGTACTCGTAGCTGAGCCCGGTGGCCTGGACGAACGCCTTTCGTGAGATCCCTCGAAGCTCGAGCGCCCTGCGCAGGATGTCGATCGAGGGGCTGCGCGGATGGCGCCGTCCCGTCTCGCTCTGCCGGGTGAAAGCCAATGCGGTGGTCATCATCTGCCCTCCTTTGCCCCTCTAAGCCCTGCTTAGTCCTTGCGACGGATCTTTTCCGTGACGCGGCTTGCGCCGCGCCTGGCCCCATCCCCTCGCCTCTCGGTGCAGCCCTGGGGACTCCGGCGACCTGCGAACGTCCCTCCATCGGGTATGCGCCTGAGCCTTGCCGATCCGGGTGGCTCTCCAAACGATGGATTGGACTTGCTGAGCTTCATAATACTTGCTTCATTGCGATTTGTAAAGCCTTGCTGCCCCTGAAAGGCTCTAGCGTCATCGCATCAAGCGCCCTCTCCCCGTCCCTCCCCCGGGAGGCCCTAGCGCCAGGCGAATCGGGCGCTTGCAGGAATTGCGCTCGGGGCGTCATGACTATCGCGTGACAAAGACGCCATGATGTCAAGGGCCCCTCGTCCTCGGGTCTCCGCCGCCTCCAGCACGCGTCTCCGCTCGTCATGTAACGTCTCGTGAAGCTCATTTTGCCGTGACAACCCTTGTTCATCAAAGGCTCAAGCATTGACTCCGATCTCCAATCATGTTACAAATCGACACAACCCTTCCCCGCCCCCTCTGGGAGCCGGAGCGCCGGACCTCCTGGCGGGCCTGGCTCCGATCCCATGATCACGGGAGAGGGCCCGCAGGCCCCCTCCCAGGGTGATCCTCGTCGCCTCGGGATCCCGAGGCGCTAGTTGCCGAGTCCGGTGGCGTTGGGCTCGGAGATCAGGTTGTCCTGGCCGCGCTCGCCCAGCGCGTTGTTGAGGACGACCATCATGCGGATCTGCTCGGTCTGGATGTCGTACTTCCAGATCCGGTAGCCGTTGGCCGTGCGGATCTCGAAGAGCAGGCAGTTGTCGACGAAGACCGGGTTGGCGATCGCCCCTTCCATGTTGGTGTAGGGGACGGTGTCGATGTAGCCGCTCTGGCGATCCAGCACCAGGAGTCGGCCCGCGGCCGTGAAGGCCACATGACGCCCATCCGAACTGATGGCGACGTCCCCGATGGCCCCGCCGACTCCCATCAAGGCCAGGCTGCTCAAGGGCAGGAGCTGGTAGAGGCGGGGGTTGGCGACGTCGTACATGTAGAGCATGCCCTTGATGTTCAGGACCAGCCAGTGACCATCGGCGGAGATGTCGATGTCGGAGACGTCGCGGCCCACGAAATCCGCCTCGGCCGCGATCTTGGTGAGCACCCGGGTCTTGGTGAAGTAGGCGCCGTCGGTCAACTTGAGCACGACGTTGCCCGCGTCGTTGATGTAGGCGAGCATCTCCCCGTTGGCCGTCACGACCGGCTGGGCGTTGTCGGTCTCGGCGTCCACCGCCACCGTCACCCGCTCCTCGGTGTAGAGATCGTAGTAGTAGATGCTGCCGTCCACCTGGAAGAGCACCTTGCCGTCCGCGAAGGCATAGGGCTCGAGACGATCCAGATCGAAGCGGCTCACCGAGAGACCCGCCAGCGCCTGATTCAGGTTCCAGACTTCCTTCGCCTCGTCGTCATACAGGAAGAGGCCCGACTCCCAGCCCAGCTCCGCCGTGAAGGCGATGAAGCGGCAGTCGTCGCTGTAGCGACGGACCGACGGCGTGCTGCCGGTCGGCTGGAGATCGCTCGGATTGTTCACCACGATGGCCGGAGCCGGAGCCGCCGGCACGGCAGGAGCGGGGGAAGACTGCGGAGCCTGGGCGCAACCGGCCAGCACCATCACGCTCAAGGTCGTCGCCAAAAGGGCCTTCTTCGCGAACTTGGTCATCGTTACACACCTCTCTGAACTAGGGAAACCCACGCGTCACACACCCGGGGACCCTCGGCCCCCGCACGGAACCGCCTTCCGCTTCGCGCCGGGCCACCTCCCCTCAAATCCCGCCACGCGGCCGGTTGACGGGGAATTTGCCTAGCCACCCGGCGGTGTAACGATTTGTAACACAAGGCAGAAACAGGCGTCAACACTTGCGCATTAAGCCCTCCGCGTCCGGAGAACCGCATGAAACGGCGATCCTAGGGTGACAATGACTTCCGGCCGGAAGGGAGGGCAAAACTCCCTCGTCCCCCTCCCCGCCGGGGACCGGACGGGGGGATGGCAAGGCGGGCCTGTTAAGGACTTAATGAAGACTTAATGGCCGGGCCGGCTGCGTTCGAGCGAGCGTTGACGGGGGGGCCGGGAACGGCGTTTAATATCGCTTAATCATGGGCAAAGAGGCCATGGACCGCCCCGGCACGCCACCCGCCGCCGGGAGCCCCATGCGCCCCCCGGCGGCCCTGAAACGGCCCTCGGATTGGCAAACAAGGAGGTCGCGATGCTTTTAGCGGTTACCAGTGCCTTGCTGCTCGCGGCGATCGCCCTCGGGTTCCCGGGCGCGAAACCGCAACGCGCCGTGGCCCCCGTCAGGGTCCGCATCCGCTAGGGCGTCGGAGCCGGCATGCCCCCTCGCTGACGCCCTTCCTGCAGGCGCTAGCCAGGCGGCGCATGTGCGACGTGCAAACACCAAACGCCCCGGGAGTTCCCGGGGCGTTTGGTGCTTGGCTTTGAATCGTGGCTGTTGCGAAAGGCAGCGAAGCTGTCCTGCAGCAACGAAGAACGCTCTAGGATCGAACCTGGATATGCAGCTCGCGAAGCTGCTTGGCATCCACCGGGCTCGGGGCTTCCGCCATCAGGTCCTTGGCCGACTGGGTCTTGGGGAACGCGATCACGTCGCGAATCGAATCGCGCCCCGTCAGGAGCGTGATGATCCGATCCAGACCCAGGGCCAGACCGCCGTGCGGGGGGGTGCCGAAGTCGAAGGCGCTCAGCATGAAGCCGAACTTCTCGGTCCACTCCTCTTCGCTCATCCCCAGGAGCTTGAAGACCTTCTCCTGGACGTCCCGGCGATAGATACGGAGGCTGCCGCCCCCGATCTCGGAACCGTTGAGGACCAGATCGTAGGCTTTGGCGCGCGCCGCCAGGGGATCCGACGATAGCGTGTCGAGATCCTCGTCGCGGGGCGACGTGAACGGGTGGTGCATGGCGTAGTAACGGCCTTCCTCGGCGTCGTACTCGAACATCGGGAAGTCAGTCACCCAGAGCAGGTTGAAGCAGCCGGCCGGAATGAGCTTGAGATCCTCGCCCAGCTTGAGGCGGAGGCGGCCGAGCACGTCGTAGACCACCTTCTCCTGGTCGGCGCCGAAGAAGATGAGGTCGCCGGGCTTGGCGCCCATCTGGGAGACGACGGCCGCGATCTCACCCTCGGAGAGGTTCTTGGCGACCGGGCCCGAGGTCTCTCCGACCTTGAGGTAGGCGAGCCCCTTGGCGCCGAAGCCCCGGACGAACTCGGTGAGGGCGTCGATCTGCGAGCGGGAGATCTTGCTGCCGCCCTCGGGCACGTTGAGGGCCTTCACGATCGGAGCCTCGGAGAAGACCTTGAAGCTGGAGCCCTTGAGGGTGTCGCTGAGGTCGACCAGTTCGAGGCCGAAGCGGGTATCGGGCTTGTCGGAGCCGTAGCGGCGCATGGCCTCGTCGTAGGTCATGCGGGGGATGGGCATCTCCACCCGGCCGCCGGCAATCTCGGCGATCAGCTTGACGACCAGCTTCTCGTGGATGTCGAGGATCTGGTCCTGGCTGGGGAAGCTCATCTCGACGTCGAGCTGGGTGAACTCGGGCTGGCGGTCGGCGCGCAGGTCCTCGTCGCGGAAGCAGCGGGCAATCTGGAAGTAGCGGTCATAGCCGGCCACCATCAAGAGCTGCTTGAAGATCTGGGGAGACTGCGGCAGGGCGAAGAACTCGCCGGCATGGACGCGCGAGGGCACGAGGTAGTCGCGGGCGCCTTCGGGCGTGCTCTTGGTGAGGATGGGGGTCTCGATCTCGAGGAAGCCGTGCTCCGCCATGGTGTTGCGGATGATCCGGTTCATGGTGCTGCGCGCGATCATGGCCTCCTGCATCCAGGGCTGGCGCAGGTCGAGGTAGCGATAACGCAGGCGGGTGGTCTCGTCGACCTGGGGCTTGCCGTCCTCCATCTGGAAGGGCAAGGGCTTGGCGGCGTTGTAGATGATGAGCTCGTCGGCGTAGACCTCGATCTCGCCGGTCGCGAGCCGGGGATTGGCCATGCCCTCGGCCCGGGGGCGAACCACGCCGGCGATGCCGATGACGTACTCATTGCGCAGGCGATCCGCCAGCTCATGGGCATCGGGAGCCAGTTCCGGCTGGAAGACGACCTGGACGAGGCCCGTCCGGTCGCGCAGGTCGACGAAGATCACCCCTCCATGGTCTCGGCGGGAGTCCACCCAGCCGAACAACGTCACCCGCTGGCCAACCTGGTCCAGCTTCAGGGTGGCGCAGTACTGGCTGCGCTCACCAAGGCGAATCGATGGGGAAACAGCTTTCACGACCCAGCTCCTATTCTCGACGGCGACTCCGGCCCCCCGTGAGGAGGCCCCAGCGGGCACAGCCCCCTGGATCACGCCCCGGGCGGGCCGTCCGCGCGGTCCGAGCGGCGCGGAAAGAGGCCCGTTGGGGACAAACCTAGAGACCCTTTGGTAAGATATAAGGGTATTTTAACCCGATTGCCCCTTGGCTTTCAATCGAGGAGGAGCCGTGCCCGAAACCGCTGTATCGAACTGGACCAAGATTTCCCACCTCACGGAGCATGTGGGCGAGGAGGTCACCCTCAAGGGTTGGCTCTACAACAAGCGCTCCAAGGGCAAGATCGCCTTCCTGCAAGTGCGTGACGGCTCGGGCACCGTGCAGGCCGTCGCCGTCAAGAGCGACGTCCCCGAAGCCTCCTGGGAAGCCGCCGATCGCCTGACCCAGGAGTCGTCCTGCATCGTCACGGGGACGGTGCGCGCCGACGAGCGCGCGCCCAGCGGCGTGGAGCTGACGGTCACCTCGGTGGAGGCTGTGGACATCCCCACCGAGGAGTACCCGATCTCGCTCAAGGAGCACGGCACCGACTTCCTCATGAGCCACCGGCACCTGTGGATCCGCTCGCGGCGGCCGCATGCCATCCTCAAGATCCGCTCCACCATCGAAGCCGCGATGCACGAGTTCTTCGAGACGCGCGAGTTCCTCCGCTTCGACACGCCGATCCTGACCCCGGCCGCCGCCGAGGGGACCACCACCCTCTTCGAGACCGACTACTTCGGCGACCCGGCCTTCCTGGCCCAGACGGGGCAGCTCTACCTCGAGGCCGGCGCCATGGCCTTCGGCAACGTCTACTGCTTCGGCCCCACCTTCCGGGCCGAGAAGTCCAAGACCCGCCGCCACCTCATGGAGTTCTGGATGGTCGAGGCCGAG